>JAFAGA010000006.1 GCA_023423045.1 Bacillota bacterium
GTCCTATACAAGATAACTTGAAGATCTGCAATATGAATCCGTATACCGGCTCATCTGCTGTGAATTATCCTGTCTCGCATTAATTGCGAACCTTGATTTCGCTAAAACCGATCTCAACCGGCGTTTCACGTCCAAACATATCCACGCTGATTGTAACGATTTGCTTGTGTAAGTTGATTTGTTTGATAACACCGGTAGTATTCTCCCAAACTCCGGAGATAACCGTAACGGTATCACCCATTTCAAAACCAACAGAGACTTCATCATTTTCATTTTTAATTCCCATGCTGTGCATCTCTGCATCAGTCAACGGAACCGGCTGTTTGGAATCGGGTCCAACGAAGCCTGTTACTCCTCTGGTATTACGAACCACATACCATACGTCATCATTCATAACCATATGGAGTAGTACATAACCCGGAAACATCTTCTTTTGTACACGTTTCTTAACGCCGTTTTTCATTTCAATGACGTCCTGCATCGGAACAGACACTTCTAAGATCTGATCTTGGAGCTTTCTGTTTTCGATTGTCTTTTCGATGTTCGCTTTTACTTTGTTCTCATACCCCGAATAGGTGTGAACAACGTACCAATTAGCCTCTGACATATCCTCACCCTTATCCTAAAAAGATTCCAATACCGAGTTCAATAACATAATCCAGTACGTAAATAATTAATCCCAAGATAACGGTAACACTAATGACAGCCACTGCCTGCTTTGAAAGTGCTTCTTTATCCGGCCATATAATTTTCTTAAACTCGGATTTCAAGCCTTTAAACCAGCTTTTCTTTGGAGCTTTTTCGGTTGTAGTATTTGTCATCTCTCCCATGTTTTCTTTTCCTTTCAGATTAATTATTTTGTCTCTTTGTGCATTGTGTGAGATCTGCAGAACTTACAATACTTCTTTGTTTCCATTCTGTCCGGGTGTAGCTTCTTTTCCTTGGTTGTGTTGTAATTGCGTTGTTTGCAATCCGTACATGCCAATGTGATTTTTACGCGCACAATATCCACCTCCGATTTCTCTTGTAGCGCATGATCGCTTATACTTTAAGAAAAGCTTTTTTAGGCATAAAAAAAAAGCCCTCTTACTTTGCTTTTTTACTATATCATACCCATGATGGTACGTCAATATTTTTTTTCGTCGTTTTCCGAACTTGTATATTATATAACGAAAGATTTAAAAATGCAAGCCTATCTGAAAATTTATTGGGCGGGATACCGCTTTTTCTGCGTCCCGCCCATAAAACACCTGATAAAATATATCTGCTGTTCTATTCAGTTTTATAAATGCGTCCGTTTTACAGCGAGCCTCTCTTGAAATATTGATACTGCGCTATCCCAGGGATTATAACAGCACAGTGATCTTACATGTCGCCTTACGTCCGCTGGAGGTGCGCAAGATAATCGTTGCGGTTCCCTCCTTGAGTGCCGTTATTTTGCCGCCCGTCGTTACGGACGCTACCTTCTCATCCGAAGAAGTATAGGTGATCCGGTCAGTGGAATAGCTTGGCGTAAGATAGGCTAAAAGGGTGTATGTATCGTCTACATGCATTGTCCTTTTGGTTTTGGCCGGTTTCATCGCTGTGGATTTCACGGTCTGGACAGTTATGGTTTTGACTGACATATTGCCCCGGTTATCAATTCCGAAAATAGTATATACGCCATCCTTTGCCACCTTGAAAGATGCCTTGCCCTTTTCTGTCTTCAACTCAATTCCCGCCTTTTCCGGAAGGAATTCCTGCGCCTTTCTCTTCCCCGGCATATACTTCAGCCTTCTGATACCGCTTTGCGGGTCGCTGATTCGTACCGTTACCGTTCTGGCAGAATAATTATCTGCGACGGTATAAGCCACACTAAGCTTCGGCCCGGTGATATCCTCCAGAACCTCATATACCTGAACCATCTCATTGCCCGCATAATCGGAGGCATAGAAGGTATATTTTCCAGCCTTGGATAACCTAAGTCTGCTCTCTTCCAGCACAGAGCCGCTCATACCTCTGGCAAAATCCTCTGCCGACTTCTCTCCCGAGCTCCAACGCACCACCCGGACACCTGAGCCGCCTGCATCTTCTGCACCTACCAATACCAGCATATCGCTGCCCTCATAGCTTGTATTAATGGAGAGAAGCGGTGCCTGTGTATCCTGCTCCAGGGAGCCTGCCGCCAGCAGGGCCTGGTATGCGCTGGGTATTCCGGCATATCTGAGCTGCTTCTCCAGCTTTGGCAGGGGCTTAATGTTCTCCAGTATGGTATTCCTGACCTCAGAGGGATAGATATGATCGCTGTAGGCATAGAGCAATGCGGCTACTGCCGACACCTGGGGTGCCGCCATGGATGATCCGCTCATGGAGCTGTAATTGCCTACAATCGTACTTAAGATATCCTCGCCCGGCGCGGCCAGATCCACCGTGTTCGAACCGTAATTGGACAATCCGGTCAGTTCTCCCGCTGAATCAACAAAGGTGACAGAGATCAGATTATCAAGTTTCAGACTTGCCGGATACACCGGTGCATTATTGTTATCATCCCCTGTATTGCCGGCGGCGGCAATAAACAGCATATCCGACTCCTTCATTACCTGCTCCAGAGAAGCCGTATAAGAGGAAGTTCCCCAGCTCAAATTGCAGATATCCGCTCCCATCCTGGTGGCATACTTCACAGCTTCCACTGCCGATGCCAGATTACCGGTGCCTTTCGGCCCTCCGTTGATTTTCAGGGACATTATTTTAACGTCAACTTTCGATGCCACACCCGCAATACCTATTCCGTTATCCAGGGTAGCACCAATGATTCCTGCCACATGCGTTCCATGATCATCATTATCTTCATTGGAGGCAATATTCATCTTTAATTTATCCGAGTAGCTGTAATGACAGACTGTGGCATCATCATTGTAGAAATCCCAGCCATAGACATCATCCACATATCCGTTATTGTCATTATCAATGTTATCTCCTGGAATTTCACCCGGGTTAATCCACATGTGCCCGGCAAGATCAGGATGGTTATAATCCACACCGGTATCGATAACCGCGACAATTACCTCTTTCCGCTCCGGCGGGTTGTTTTCCAACAGCTCCCAGGCTTGTATCACATCCATGTCCATACCCTTAACCGCCGGCTTATTCATCCGTCCGATCTCCGATACATAGATGTAATGTCCGGGATTACTAATTGCCCATTGGGCATCCGCATAGGTGTCATTGCTGAAGCCAAGAGAAGAAACCGATACATTTCCCTGTACCTGGGCAACTTTGTCCTCCTGCCTCAGGCTATTTAATATATCATTAAAATAGGAACTGTCCTTCACACGGAAAAGAGCATAATCATCAATATGCTTTATAACTTGTATCCGCCCCTCATACCGCGCCGCATATCCATCCAGCTCCTGCGGGGATATCTCCTGCTCAAATATCGCAACAATTTCTCCGCCTGCTTCGTTATATGCCCGGAGCTCTCTTTGATCCTTAAGGCTCAGATAGAAGACAGCAACCGCTGATACTGCCAGCAGCACGGTGAATATAACCTTATCAAGGAAGTCTCCCGATTCTTTATGCGGACGAATGGACTTGCCTGATGAGGTTATGAGCAAGCAGCGCAGCGGATTGCATCTATCTTTTTTATTCTGTTTATGTAATTTGAACTTTATTCTTTTCATAATATTATCTCCACTGCCATACATAACCTTTTGTTAGTTTAATCCTATGCCCTGTTATTGGCATTTCTGTGGCAGAATTATAACAAATTTGTTATAATTATTAATTAATATTATATTACCGTTGGTGGTGCATTTTTTACTAATACGTGCTATACTTATATAAATGATTCATGTATCAGGGGTACCAAGGGTGCCGTTCTGATAGAAATACCTTTAGGAAGCACTCTATTGTCACAGTTAAATGGAGGTGTGCTTATGAACAATTCCAACAATCAATTAGGATTTGCAGATCCAAAGGATTTCTGGGATAGCCTGCATTTGGATATTCTGGCTTCCAGTCAGAAACTCTCCCGGAATGATTATCGTTCTTTTATTGAAAGAAGCTTTGTATTTTCCATGTTCTTTCGAGGCTGCCATCCTCTGGAGCTTCTCGGTTTCCGCAACTTTTTAGAAATCCGCGAGAACGGCTACTGCCTCATACTGGATCTGCCTGAATCCCAGCAATCCGGCATGAATGAGGAAGCTGCGGATGAATTGGAAATCTATCATTATATACATAGTCTGTTTCCTGACCACCGCCTGTATATCGGCCCCCTGATTACCAACCGCATCTGCATTCTGGTGACCACGGATGCCCCTCTTCCGGATCACCGGATACAAAGCCTTGCATTAAGCGAAGAACTGCAGGCAGCCTTAAAGCGGAGATTCCAGCGCAGCTCCTCCATCGGTATCGGGAGCCAGCAAAATATCAGCGCAATCTATACATCCTTTATTGATGCGCTCTCAGCCCTGTACTTCCGGCATTTGGAGCAGATCATTTATTATCAGGACACGGAGCTTACCTCCTCCGACCCCCATTTTGACTATTTGCTGGCCGAAAAGCATTTGGTAGAGGCAATCCGCCTGCGCAAGGCGGATGCCTATGATTACTTCGGTTTGATTATGGATTGGGTGCGTAATTTCAGCGATGATATGAAGAGAGACAAGATCCTTGAGATTTTGATATTATCCAATCATTCTATGAGGTTGGACAGCCAGGCTGAGATGAAGTTCATAAATTATACCGGATTTGCCAAGGAACTCATGGAGTTGGAGGGAGATGCGCTCATCGAGTGTGCCTATAAGAACTTTATTCTCATCACAAACCATGTAAAACCTCAAAGCAATATTGATTATTCCAACCATATTGTCAAGGCTACAAGGGAATACCTGGAACAGCATTACTGCGAGGATATCTCCCTGGAGGACGTGGCGGAACAGGTGAATATCAGTCCCCAGTATTTCAGCAAGCTGATTAAGAAGACCACGGGCTTTAACTTTATTGACTGGCTCTCCATGCTGCGCGTAAAGAAAGCAAAGGAACTGCTGACCAATTCCAATTTAACAGTAAAAGAAGTATGCTTTATGGTGGGATACAAGGATCCCAATTACTTCAGCCGAATCTTCAAGAAGCGGATCGGCATCACTCCCAGTGAGTATGTAAAAACCAGCTCTTATTTTAACAATAAGAGCTGAAGAATAATCCGCTGTACATTGATGTCACATAAGGGTTAGCATAGTTCTTACCCTCCGTATTGGGATAGGTAACTATGATTTTATCCAAATATTCCATCGGATTTATTGCAATGGCCTCTGCTTTATCTGCAAGCCTTGCGATAAATCCGTTTTCTCTTGTAAAAAGGCTCTTCATCCCACCATCCCGGGCCGCCATAACTGCCAAAGGATCCTTCAGGGACAGGTAGCCATTCTCATCTGCCTCTATCCCGCAAGCCTCCAATTCCTCATGAGAGAACTTCTCCAGGCTTTTCATCTCACCCAATAGCTTTGAAGCACGGTAATGATCCCAATTCTCCCTGGTACGGTTATGGGCAAGACGGATTAAGCCGTTATAGGTATCTAATACGGCTTCCACCTCTGATAATATTTTTCTATCGTCAGGGATAATTTCAACGGTTACCGGCCCGCGGCTGGTGGTGTTCAGAGTAATTTGAAGCTTCCCTTCCAGGTTAAAGGCATTGGTGGCCGTCTGCCGGCTGACCCCATTAATACTGAACTGAGCCTGGGAAGCCTTCTTTTCTATCCGGTCCATCCCAAAGTAATCCACGACTCCGGTCCGGTAACTCTCCGCATCTGAGAATTGAAAAGTCCCGGCTTTATTATTTCCCGCCTGCTCCGATATGAGCACAAGCCTGCCATAGCCTTCCCTGCTGCCTGCTTCTACCTCCGCCCTGATGCCCGGTACCGTCAGATTCAGATACTTTTCCATCTCTTCCAGGGCTTCCTGGTTCTCCATGCGTCTCTCATGCTGATAAACAAGCTTTCTGGTTTCATCCCCCACCTTTGCATAGAATTCATAGCTTCCCGGGGGCAACCCCTGGGACACCAGCAATAGCTCCTTCCCGGAATTGGTCTGGGAAGATGCAAGAGAATCTACCTCAAAGGTCATAGTATCCGGCAGGCCCTGTGTATCATCCTCCAGCAGCCTGGCCCACAGCACCCCTTCATCACTGATGCTGACCGCTTTGACTTCCCAGACATAGTTCTCCTCACGGGACATTCCTGTCAGCCTGTTCTTCATCTCAAGAGCTGCCTCCTTAATCCCAATGGTGTACTCCTGATTTTCTTTCGACAGATTCACCTTATAGAGAGGAGAGCGCTTGCTTAGATCCACGATACTATGATATACCCTTTTTAATTCGCTTCTTTTATGAGCCGGATACATTACTTCCCTTTTAATCGGGTAGCTTTCCAGCAGATAATTATAAACCGATGCCAAACAAGCACCTCCCCCCGAGCCGTTTCGCTCCCATGTCTGACCGGCATCCGGTCAGGCAGAAAAAGCTGCGGCTTAATTTATCTTTCTTACTGAATTGCCGATAAGCAGGGTCTGCTTTATAAATACGGTATCCGGAGCCGCTTGCGGCTGCCGCTCAATCAGCCGGATCAGGTTTTTGGCCGCCTCCCTGCCGATGTTCTCCATGTCCTGCTTTACCGTGGTTAATCTCATACCGATGAATTGCCGCAAATCCATTCCGTCATACCCTGCTACGGAAATATCCTTCACCGGATGCAATCCATTGCGCCGGATAGCGCTTACCACTCCCGCCGCCGACACATCATCCGGAGCTATGATACAGGTTGGCCGGTCCGGCAGCCGAAGAAGCTTCATCGCCTGATCCTGTGCCGACAGGCTGCTGCGGTATCTGCTCTCCCTCAAAAATCCTACCGGAACCTTGGTACCTGCCTCTTCCATTGCATCCACAAAACCGTCAATCCGGTTTCTGGTGACCAGGCAGGGAACTCCGTAGATAAACGCTACCTTCCTGTGCCCCTGGCTAAGGATAAAATTAGTGAGCTGCTTCATTCCTCCGTAATTATCCGAGATTATGGAATAAGCCTTCTGAAAGGAATAATCTATGGTCACCGCCGGAAACCCGCTGTTTACCAGCTTCACTGCTTCCCCGTCCTGTTCGTAATCCGCGCAAACGACGCATATTCCGTCAAAATGCCGGTATCGGCAATGTTCCAGGTAGGTCATCTTTCTTTTACCGATATTGTTTTCGATAAAGGTGATATTATAACCGTTCAGGGCTGCTTCCTCCCTGAAGGCGTCTAAAACATGTGCAAAATATTCATTCTTCAGCCCTAAATCAGTTAATGTATGAAAAAGGACACCGATATTATACGTCCTTTTCAGCTTGAGCGCCCTGGCATTGGCATTAGGGAAATACCCCATCTCATTGGCCGCCTTAATGATTAAATTCCTAGTTCTGTCGCTGATATCCGAATACCCGTTCAATGCCTTACTCACAGTTGAGACCGATACCCCGCAGCGCTCAGACAGTTCCTGAATTGTAGCCATGAATTTTCCACCCATTCCTTTATCTTATCCTATGTATCAATTGAATCCATTTTATAGCATTTATTACTAACAATCAAGTAGGACGTAGGACCGTATTTAGACAAATAATGTTGCATTTGGCATAAAAAATGCATACAGGAAGTCTTTTGTACCAACAGCCTTCCTGTATGCATTCTATTATCTCTCAGCTTACTATGCCGACTTTACCTCGATCACCTTTACCGGACATACCACCGCACATTTGCCGCAATTGGTACACTTGCTGTAATCGATATAGGCCAGATTATCCTCCACATGGATTGCATCAAACTCGCAGGCCTTTACACAGAGCTTGCAGCCGATACAGCCGGCAGAGCAGGCCGCCTTTACATCCTTGCCCTTCTCCGGGGAGCTGCAGGTCACCAGGTGCCTTGCCGCTGCGGGAACCAGCTCAATCAACCGGTTCGGACACTGGGCCACGCAGGTGCTGCAGCCGGTGCACTTTTCCTTATCCACTACTGCAATGCCATCCTTGATATGGATCGCATCAAAGGCACAAACCCTGACACAGGAGCCAAAGCCCATACAGCCATAAGAACACTTCTTATTGCCCTTACCGGGAACCGCAGCAGCCTTATTGCAATCATTAACACCGTAATATTCATACTTAACCTGGGTTTTATCACAGGTTCCCGCACATTTTACATAAGCGACCTTTTGCTCGGTCTCTTCGACGGAAGTTCCCATGACTTCAGCAATCTGGCCGTGGGCCTCCCGGCTGGCTACCGGGCAGGCATTGGCCGGAGCTTCTCCCTTGGCTATGGCTGCGGCTAATCCGTCACAGCCGGGATATCCGCAGCCCCCGCAATTGGCCCCGGGCAGCAGCTCCCGCACAAGAAGCTCTCTCTCATCCTGCTTTACCGCGAAGGTCTTGGCCGCAAAGCCAAGAAACAGTCCGATAAATAAGCCGACACCGGCAACAATTGCGGTGGCAACCATTACTCCCTGAAGGCTGAACACGGCATATACCTTCGTTATCTCAGGAAGGAAAGCATTCTGTATTATATTCTGAATTAACATATCATTTTCCCCCTCTGCTCTATAGACCTGCAAATCCGAAGAATGCCATAGCCATCAGACCTGCTGTGATTAATACGATGGGTGAACCCTGAAAGGATTTGGTAACATCATTATACTCAATCCTCTCACGAATTCCTGCCATAATTATAATGGCAATGGTGAAGCCGACGCTGGTTCCAATGCCGTTAATGATACTGGAAAGCAGATCATATTTCTCCGTAACATTAATCAGCGCCACACCAAGCACCGCACAGTTAGTGGTAATCAAAGGAAGATACACACCCAGGGCACTGTAAAGCGCACGGCTGTATTTCTTCAGTACCAGCTCCACAAACTGTACAAGACATGCGATTACCAAAATAAAGACAATCGTCTGAAGATATCCCATATCCAGGGGTGCCAAAAGCTTCGTGTAAATCAGGCTGCATAATACAGAGGCAGCCGTCATAACAAAGATTACAGCCGCTCCCATGCCCGCTGCCGTATTGGTCTTCTTTGATACGCCCAAAAACGGACACAAGCCAAGGAATTGACTCAAGACAACATTATTTACAAGGGCAGAGCCGACAATAATCATTACAAGTTCCTTCATCTAAAATCAATCCTCCTTCTTTTGATTCCCAACTCCGGCAATCTCTTCCCGGTTGGTGGTGCAGGTACCTCCTCCGCAATGGGAGCAGTCACCGCCGCAGCCGATACTGTTCTTCGCCTCTCCGTTGGTCGCGGAAGGCAGCTTCAGCTTATTCTGAATCGCCGTCAGAATCGCCAGGGTGAAGAGTGCACCAGGGGCCAGGATAAATATGGTGACAGGTTCAAAGCTTTCAGGAGTGATCCTGAAGCTGAAGATGGTTCCTGCTCCCAGAAGCTCACGGAAGGCTCCCATGATACTTAAGGCCACGGTAAATCCCAGTCCCATTCCAATTCCGTCAAGCAGGGACATTCCCATGGAATTCTTTGCAGCATAGGCTTCCGCCCTGCCAAGAATGATACAGTTAACCACGATCAGCGGAATATATATCCCCAGAAGCTCATTTACCACGGGAACATAGGCCTCCAATAATAATTGCACCGCAGTAACCAGGGATGCTACTACTACGATGTATGCCGGAATACGAACCTTATCCGGGATGGATTTACGCAGTGCTGAAATTAACAGATTGGACATCGATAACACCACAGTTGTAGTAAGCCCCATATATAAACCGTTGTTGCCGGAGGTTGTGACCGCCAGGGTCGGGCACATTCCCAGCATCATTATAAAGATGGGATTCTCCTTAATCACACCATTATAAATACGTTCAATGTATTTATTCGTCTTCATTACTGTCCGCCTCCTGTCTCCGGTGCATGCTCCGTTATAAACCGGATTCCGGCATTCACCGCGTTGGCCACCGCCTTGGAGGTGATGGTAGCGCCGCTGATGGAATCCACTTCTTCCTCCGAGACTGCGCCGGTCTTTGTTATAATGAACTGAGCTGCTTTTTTATTTATAAACTGATTTAAAAATGCGGGTTCCTGCGCCTTCATGCCAAGACCTGCCGTTTCATTAATTGTGAGGAAGGCGATACCTTTGACACCGCCATCCAGAGAATAGCCAAATACAAATTTAATCCCATTTTTGTATCCGGCGGAGGTTGAGACTGTAATATTATAGCCGAGCATTTCCCCGTTGCTGCCGTAGGCTTTGCTGATACTCTCGATGGCCGCTCCTGCGTAATCGGCACTGATACCGGTTAAATCAGCGCTTTGTGCCAGAACGGATAGCTCTTTATCTTCTTCAAAGGAAGCGGCCTCAGAAAATACCTCCCGGTTTGCCTCCAGAGTCTTCTGTATCGCCTGTACCGCAATCGGTTGCTTCGTTATCTCATATACATAGCTGAGTCCCAGACCAGATACCAAGGTAATTAAAAAGAGGGCCAGAGCGTTCCCGATTAATTCGGTTTTTATGAAAGGCTTCTTATTTTTCACGGACGGTACGCTCCTTTCCAAAGGATTTTTGTCTGGTGAACTTCTCGATTAGCGGAACAAGAAGGTTGCAGAAGATAATGGCATAGGATACTCCTTCTGCCGTTCCTCCTTGAAGACGGAAGAGCCCGGTCAGTATACCTAAGCTGATACCGAATATAATCTGTCCCAGAGGAGTAATCGGACTGGTAACATAGTCCGTAGCCATGAAGAATGCTCCCAGCAGCAGACCGCCGCCCAGCATATGTCCAAGAACATAGGCTGAATCAAAGCCCCTGCCTCCGAAAATCAGAACATACACCGCGAGGGAAATGATGTAAGCAAAGGGGATTCTTAATGAAATCACCTTTTTTGCCACCAGATAAACAACACCAAGCAAAATCGCAATAGCGCTGGTCTCTCCGATGGTACCGCCCATATTTCCATAAAGCAGCCGAAATAGATCGACTGATTCCCCTGCTTTCATCGCTGCCAAAGGAGTTGCTCCGGACACTCCGTCCAGAACAGCAGCACCGTGTTTCAAATAATCGATTGCTTCCGGTGATGCCATCCTCTCTACTGCAAAACCAGTCATACGCACCGGGAAACTGATTAGTAAAAATGCCCGGGCCGCCAGTGCCGGATTCATAAAATTCTGTCCCAGACCGCCAAATAACATCTTAACAATCAATATGGCAAACACGCCGCCGATAATTGCCATCCAAAAAGGAAAATTGGCCGGTAGATTGTAAGCCAGCAGCAAACCGGTGACCGCAGCGCTGTAATCGCCAACCGTAGTCGGCAGTTTCATAAACCTGCAATAAAGGTATTCCGTCAGCACACAGGCTGCGACGGTAACTACAATCAGTGAAAGTGCATTAATACCAAAACTATAAACACCGAATATTCCGGCAGGCACCAGGGCCAGGATAACATCCAGCATAATCTTCTTCGTTGTAATCGGGCTTCTGGAGTGGGGAGCTGCCGATACATGTAATAAATCGCTCAACTTTTACACCTCTTTCATATTGTATGGTAGGATTTATGCCTTTTTACGCTTGCCCAACACGGAATTACGTGTCTGCATGATAGACTGGGACAAGCTTCTTTTCGCCGGACAGATATAGGAACAGCAGCCGCAGCCGCAGCATTCCATTCCGTCGGCTCTCACAAATCCATCCTCGTCATTGCGATTAGCCAAAGCTGCCAGCTGGAAAGGCATCAACTGCAGCGGACATTTCTCCGAACATCTTCCGCAGCGGATACAGGGGGTTTCTTCCACTGCCGCACTATCCTTTAGAAAGCCCAAAAGTGCCGAGGAGGTCTTTACCACCGGAACCCTGCAGTCATAAAGAGCCATACCCATCATCGGCCCGCCGGATATCATCTTCTGCGGACCATCCGTAAATCCACCTGCTGCCTCCAATACCTCCTCATAGCTGGTGCCGATAAGAACATGGAAGTTCTGCGGCTCTTTGACGGCATCACCAGAGACAGTGACTATTCTGCGAATCAGGGGAATCCCCATGGCAACCGCATTATAGATTGCAATCACTGTATCTATATTATCCACAACACATCCCACATCGGCAGGAAGCTTCTTGGAATTCAACTTTCTCTTCGTCACTGCATACACCAGCTGACGCTCGCCGCCCTGGGGATATTTGGTCTTGATCTCCATGACCTCTATGCCGCTTTCCTTTGCCGTCAGCTCCTTCAGCCGCCGGATGGCCTCGGGCTTATTATCCTCGATGGCGATGACACCTTTGGCATGTTCAAAGAGCTTCTGCATAATCCTGAGGCCGCCTACAATCTTCTCCGGCTCCTCCAGCATCATGCGATAATCCGAGGTGAGATAAGGCTCGCATTCCGCCCCGTTTACTATGATATAATCAATCTTACTGTCGTCCTTGGGAGCCAGCTTCACATGAGTCGGAAATCCTGCTCCTCCGAGACCTACGATACCCGCATCCTTAACATAGCCGCGGATTTCCTCCTTGGTCAGCTTATTATAATCGCGTGTTTCGCCGAAGCCCTCTGACTTCTGATATTCGTTATCATTCTCCACTATGATGGATTCCACCATATTCCCAGATACCGTCAGCCTCTTTTCTATACTTTTTACGGTTCCCGATACCGAGCTGATCACGTGCGCAGAAATAAAGCCTCCCGCTTCAGCAATCCGCTGGCCTGTCAAAATCTTGTCCCCTTTTGCCACCAATGGCTTCGCAGGAGCACCGATGTGCTGAACCAACGGAAATACCAGTTCCCCCTTAGGTAATAGAACAGTTGTGGGTTTATCCATAGTCAGCTCTTTGCCGTCATATGTATGGATACCACCCGGGAATGTCAACCTGCCCATAAAGCTACTTCCTTCTTTCTTCTAATGATATTATTGAACAAAGGCAATTTTTGTTAAATAATAGACAGCCTTTGTTAAGCATAAAACTAACTTTGATAAAAATAAGACGATGTGCCTGTTCTTAAGCGCACCCTAATGAGTATAGCACAAGAAATAAAAATATGACAGAATAGTTATTAAATTAACAATGGAAGGGTTGCATTAAATACCCTTCTGCCCCAATACCCTGACATTTTGACTATAAAATGCTTCATATTTTTTACTTTTTCAACATTGTACTTTAGTATGCATAATGTTAAAATATAGAAGGCAGCGTCGCAATATGTAATTTATTCTGTTTATCACGGTTTATCTCAAAAATGAGCGAGGATTACAGTGTCGGAAGCTCCAAAAAACAAGATAAATCGAGAGCACTCGCAAAGGCTCATATGCATTTTTATTAAGTTCAATTGATTTTTATTATCCAGAGGGAGCAGGAAAGAGTCCGCAAGTGCTGAATACCAAATACTATTGGGAGGGTTTACTATGGGAATCATTAAAGCTATCAAGAAATTCTTATTCAATCGAAGGAATACGCAAGCGTTCATTCTTCGCCTTACAGCAATTATGCTGGGTCTGCTGGTTATTGTATCAATTCTGGGTCTCATCAATCAGACGGTTTTCCGTTACGCAATTCCCGTTGTTCTTGTTATTCTGATTGTACTATCGGCGGTTCTCCTGCTGATGCTGATGCAATTCATTCAGGCAATACGGCTGATCGATAAAAATGCCGTCAAACTGTCTCAAGGAAATCTGAACATCGATGATATCATATCCGAGAAAACAAGAGGCCTGGAAATCCTTACCTCTTCCTTCAATGATATGAAGCGTAATCTGCTAAGCTACATCGAATCTACAAAGGGCAATGTCATCATTCTGTCCGATGCCGTCGATAAAGTTACCAAAAGCATAGACATGACCTACAAGGGCAATGAGCAGATCGCGTCAAATATCGGAGTTGTCGCGGAGAAGGCCCAGGAACAGCTTACCATCGCCAAGCAGACTCTGGATGGGGTCGGAAAGGTAAGCAGCGGCGCCGACCGTATCACCTCGACTCTTGGAAGCATTGAGGACTTTGTAGAAAATACAGTAAAGCTGACCTCGGATGGAGCCAGGCATCTAGATCAGTATTCGGGCCAGATGCAGCTGATTTCCTCCAATCTTAATGAAACCTCCAGCTTTATTAAGACCCTGAATGCCAATCTTACCGAGATTAACGAATTCGGTAATCTAATCATGAATATTGCAGGCCAGTTAAATCTTCTTTCCCTGAACTCCCGTGTGGAAGCGGCCCGTGCAGGGGAAGCCGGAAAGGGCTTTGCGGTAGTTGCCATGGAGATGAACAATCTCTCCGATGCCACCAAGGAGAGTGTAACACAGATTAATAACCTGCTCACCAGCATCCTCAAGAGCAATGCAAAGGTAAGCGAAAGCATCCAAAATGTTACCAGCACCTTTACCACGAGCAAGGAAGTCTTTGATTCTATGAAAGATTCCTTCTATACCATCAATAATAATGCAAATATTTTGAATTCAGATATTAAAAAGGTATATGAAGAATCTGTCATGATCAGTGAAAGCACGAAAGTAATCATTGAACAAAGCTCCGTGCTCCATGATGCTTCCAACGAGATTTCCAACATCACTCAGGATGTTGCGGCCGTAACACAGGAAGAGCTCGCCGAGAATGAGGAGATCAATGAACAGGCTATCTCTCTTAAGAAGATGCTCTCCGGCATCGAAAATCTGCTGAAGCGCTATCGGACCTCGGTTCTTCCGGCAAGCCAGTCCAGTTCCCGAATGCTTAGATTCGTGATGCTGACCCCGAGCAATGAAGCCTTCTGGCAATCTGTAAGACAGGGCGCCATGTATGCCCAGACCGAATTAAAGGATAAGAATGCTGAGGTTGAGTTCATCAGCTTTGACAAGGTCGACAGCAGTATAACCGACACTCTGGACAGAGTGATTGAAGAAGGCTGTGACGGATTAATCCTTCCGGGCTTTGTGAAAGAATTTGAGGAATGTGCCCAAAAGGCTGTTTCAAAACAAATTCCCATCATGACCTATAATGGTGATTTTACGGACACCTCAAAACGTCTGTCCTATTTCGGCCCGAATATTCAGGCGGAGGGAGCCCTGGCCGCCGAAATTCTTGCCCGAAGCATTGAAGAAGAAGGGAAGGTTGTCATCTTCAGAGGCAATACGAATTCCTCTATTAACGGATTGCGAAGGGATGCGGCCGCAGCCAAGCTGTCCAGATATCCCGATATCAAGATCGCATCGCAAATCGATGATATCGAGGACAATTCCCAGGTATATAAGAAGCTGAAGGAAGTGCTCTACTATTCGCCGGATGTGAGCGGTGTTCTGGTCATCGGCGGCGGCGCGCAGGGCGCGGCAAAAGCCATCGAGGAGTTGGATTCCATCGGTAAGATCAAGCTGTTCAGTTTTGATTACAGTGAAGAGATTATCAGCCTAATCCGAAAGGGTATTGTCCACATGGTATTCAAACAGGATTATTTCGGACAGGGACATGACCCCATCATCTACCTTTACAATTATCTGGTAGCAAAGGAAACACCGGAAAAGGTTACATACACAAGAACCGAGGTTATTGACAAATACAGTGTGAGCGACCAGTAGGGACCTTGCATCATAAACAACAAGAAGTGGAAAACCACTTCTCTTATGTTAACAACGAACAGCACGCTTTGCGAGCCGTTCATATGTTAATACAAAAAGAGATCGGCGCTTTTCATCGCACTGTTCTGTGCGGCGCCCGATCTCTTTTATTAACTTTGTTTACAGCCGAATTAGAATGCTGTGTTATATCTCGTCTTATGAAGGTATTTTTCCTTTGTTGCTAATCCGCCTCTGATATGGCGCTCTGACTTATTAAGGTCCAAGACTACCCTGGCTCTCTCGGCCAGGGAGGGGTTAATCTGAGCGAGACGTTCTGTTACGTCCTTATGTACCGGTGTTACGATTCGGAACAGGTATGTCTATCTTACCGTTGAAATTACTCAGTATTTTCATATATACTCTCACCTTCCCATCCGAAGAAACCTCAATAAAATCAATAATTCTCTTTAGCATCTGGTTTGTAAATACATCTGCCGACAAGGTAGCATCGACATCCCGGAACAGATTATGAAGTAATGAATTAAGCGTATTTTCCATATCAACCGTATTCTCTGAATACCGCAGGTCATATTCTAACTGCTCAATATCGGCTTTTACTTCATAAGAACGCTTTTCAAATTCTTCGAAAGTAATTAAGCCCTTTTCACACATGGCTACCTGCCTCTCGTACTTTGTCTTTAGCTCCGTCAGTTCCTTTTCAATGCTTTTCTTTGATCTCTCTGACAAAATATTCTGCGAGTATAGCTTTTTGAATTCATCTGTAGTCCATTTGATCATACCGGTTCTTTGCCGGTATAGGTCACATAGATAATTTTTAATCGCTCCGATTAATTCGTCTTCCTTTACATATTTGGCATTGGGACAGGTGTCGATGCCATAATAATTACGGTTATTACACCCCCAATTAACCGTCTTATCTTTATTCCTCACCTGTAACCTACGGAAGGAGCTACCGCATTCACCACACTTAATCAAAGTACTAAATAAGTGCCTGTTGCTGTTGCGTTCCTTGTTATTGATAAAGGCATCATGGCGGCCATCCAGTATCCTTTGCGCATCATTGAAGATATCTTCCGTAATGATTGCCAGGTCCGGCTTCTCTACTATGAACCATTCGTCCTCCGGATTGATTTTTCTGTCATAGGAATATATTTCAACCATTTCCTGTTTGCCGTTAATGATTTTACCGGTATAAAGAGGGTTTTTTAATATTCGGGACACAGAAATTTGTTTCCACATTGCACCCTTTTTTGTTGTGGTTCCTTCCTCATTTAGAAGATTCGCTATGGAACTGCATCCATATCCTCCTTGTGTATAGTAACTGAATATCCTCCTCACGACTTCAGCTTCTTTTTCATTGATAAGAAGGTTGAAATAATCTCCGGGGATCTTATCGTAACCATAAACAAGGTTCGGCACTTTCCCTTTCTTCATATTGATCTTCTTACCGAACTTCACTCGTTTGCTCATGTTTTCACTTTCCTGCTGGGCTAACAAACTCATCATACCGAGGTAGAATTCCTCATCCGTTATGCTAGGCTGATTTACAAAGACAACCTTTTGAATATGCTTTTTTAGTAACCGGATTGACTCGATACTATCGACGATATTTCTTGCCAGCCTGCTAACATCCTTCACAAGAAGATAATCAAATTTTTTCTCCTGAGCATCACTCAGCATCTGTAAAAATGCTTTTCGATTTTTTTTCTTTGTACCGGATATCCCTTCGTCAGAGTATATTTTAACTAACACATATCCTTGCTGCTTACAATAGCCTTTGAAGAACTCTTCCTGTGCAGCTAATGAATTTAACTGATCCTCCTTTTCCGTCGAAACCCGGCAATAAGCAACTGCCTTAATCATAAACAATCTCCTTCCTTTGTAAGCATAAAGAGCCCCTGTTCAGGACTCTTTTGCATCTTGTACTTTATCCTCTTTAATATGTAACCAAACCTTGTCCAGTAACGCAGCTGCAATTATTTTAGATAACACCTGTTCCCGTAACGATATCTCATTGTCATCAATAAAAATTATTTCACAGTCTGGCACGTCCATACCATCACCCTTTCAGTTTTATCTTGGTCTAGTATATGAAGCGCTTAATAATGATTATTACATAAATCACTAGCAATAATTAAACATCACTCCTATAAATCCGACTTTTTTATTGTCGATAGCTATCAGTGTTATCCAATTTTAATCCTCCCGGTATCTACTCCCAATAACATCTGTTGATCCTTTTCACACAGAATCTCAGCATTCAGCAAATCATATAAACTCGGTAATTCGCTAATTCCATAAGTGTCCGGTATCGTTGCAGGATTAATTCCTAATTGTCTGATTTTCTTTAAATGTCTCCTCTTAAACGTATAATAATTCCCAAATTTACTAACAAGCGCCGGATCACCCTCTTTCAACGCTTTTCCTAGTTCATATAACCCATGCATTTTATGTATCAAATCAATAACCTCCTTCATTTTTTTCTTTTCTTTTAGGCTTTCCGAGCACTCGTCAATCAGCTTTATAGCAATAGAATGACTCACATACCTTTCTTTCCCAAATGCCATCTCGAGCTCAGATAAAAAATAATTATTCACATAATCTTCATCCAGATACAACCCAATCGATCTTTTCGTCGCAGTTCTCCGTCCAGCATAAATCACCCCCGGCTTGAGCACTTGAATTTCAATTCTAAAGATGTGCTCAAGATCGGTCATATCAACATCACATTTTCGTTTCGTATTAATTAGTGCCTTCTGCTTAACATAGAAGTTTAGCCGTCTTGACTTACTTCCAAAATAACACGATTCACCGTATAGGATTTCCCATGGTTTATTGATAGGAACTCGCTGCATATTGTGATAACCATAGGGCATTCCTAAGTTACATAGCAACGATGTCAACTCCGGATTCGTTACGTTCAAATCTCTTGCAAGGTCAACCCTTTCTGTAATCCATATCTTTTGGTCAAGCTTGTCCAATCTGATTTTTCTAAATTCGTTAATTTCATAAAGCCGATGTCTTAAGGCATTGCAAATCTGCTGCCTACTAAATTGATTTAGTTTCAAAGCAAATACTCTATCAGAACCCAGAAGTACATTGGCATTGATTTGCAACACCAAATAATAGGAATTCCCTTGAAGTCCTGTTCTTCTATCAGTATAAGAATGATGATGCAGTTCAATCTGCAATATGCCTTTTTTCTGATAATAATTGCTCCGGTAAATTGTTTTCACCTTCTGCATTGCAGGAATTCCCAGCAGATCATGATAAATAGAGTGCGAAATTTGAAGTTTTATTTCAAATGTGTGCATTAATATCAACCTCCTCTAAAATTACTTATAGTATCATAGGAACCCGTGTAAATTTGTTGCTTCTACCTGCTGGCTGATCATGAATATGCCCGTCGGCATATGAATAATCAGCCAGTCAGTACCAACACGGAGTATTTACCTAAAGAAAGTCATTCGTAACAGAAATGGCGGCGCCGTTCCTCTTCAGTACGATCAACGGGATATTCGTCGTCTATAACCTTCTGCATTTGATCATACAGTATACTTTCACAAGCAGGCAGTTGTTATATTCCGCACAGTCAGCATATAAAAAAACACCCTATACGCTCTATTTACAAGCATACAAAGGTGTTTCTGATATACATTAATGTTCTCAATATTACATAGCAAGGTGTTCTCAATATTACAGGTCAGAGCCCAATCCATATCACACTGTGCTCAATATTACACCCTACCATTTAATCTTGGCCGATGTCCACAATTTACCCTTTATCTCATATTCCGAAATAAACCCGTTCTTGATAAAATTATTCAATATTAAAATGGTATTTTCTCTCTGTGTTTTTCTAAAGGAAGACAGATGCTTTTTTTCCTCTAACATCGTTGCATCTAGTATTGCTTCAATGTTGATGGATATGCTTCTCTTTCCTAAGTCCTTAACGTTCACAATTTCATGAAGAAGATAACTTTTAAGCGCTATCCGAATCCTTGAGTAGCTCATATCCTCAATCATGACCTCATCTAATGGTATTTTGGTAACTTCACTACTTTGCAGCATCTCCTTATAGCAATCAGATTCTCCGGCAATTGTAAATACTACTTGCCCATTTATAAGATGGACACTTCCATTCAAAATATGTCCAGAATAATATTCACTCGTTCCTTGATGAAGCACTCTATAGTTCAATAATTTTATTACTGCTTCAAATATCTCAGAGTTTTTATAATCGTGGATTTTACTGCTCGTCATTCTCTGATCCGGTCTGCCCATCACCATTTTATAGATCATTGGTAATGTTATTTTCTTATTGCCATTTTCATATAGACTCATTACCGCTTCAAAGACATGAATATCAAAATACGACAAATGCTCCCTATCCAATCCATTTCCAACGATATTCTTATGAATCTGCACTACACTAATCTGCTTGCTGGCCGGTTCCATTACAGCGATGTGTTTTGCATTTACCGGAATGGGAGTCGTTAATGTTTTTACAACCTTGCTACCGAGTGTCACAATGACATCTGGATATTTACTTATTAGTTTACCTACATCTATCGTATCAGAGCTATCCGTAAATTCCGGCTCCTTAAAATAGTGATCCGCAATATTATCTGCCGAAGCTATAAATGACTGTGCCATATCAGCTTCTGTGAATGATACCTTTCCATCTTCAAACTTATTTTTACAGGCCCCAACAATCTGGACCAAAGCATACGACGGCATCCTGGAAAGATACAGTTCTCTATCATGGGGACGTCTTCTGATCTCTCTAAAGATAGGCTCAACATACTTAGCTATTCCCAGATGCTTGTCAATATAGTCCTTATCGCCGCCCCAATATTTCTCATATTTTTCATTGGTGAACTCATAGCCAGAAAATAGCTCACATTTCTCTTCAATGTATGTTTTATCAAAACCTTCCTTTTCTTTCTGGCTTCTAAACTTTTCATATTCTATTAAAAACTCCCATATACTTTTTTGCTTGTTAAATCCGAACTCCATATACACCCTCCTCTCCATCGTAATGTTAGTGTAACATATTGTTACAGATTTTTCACCTGACATATTATCATGCAGGTTAATAACAGGATCCTAAGTCCGTGTTACATAGATACCGTTTCAAGACTCTGCATAATATATCATGGTACAGCATCCAGTTGATAGAGAAGACTACATTTATTAAAGCAAAATTCCTCTACCCCTCTTTTACGCATATATTCCACATCACCTGCTTATCGTCACTTTACAAAATTAATTTTTTACCTGTATATTCCATCACGCAAACGTCTATGGTTGATTATATCGGGGTATAATAGCTCCACTTTCTTTGTATAAATCATACCAATAAACATTATAAATAGACCAGACTATTGAAATGCTTCCCTCATCACAATAATCTGGTCTTTAACTAGGTACTGCCCGACAGTTTTATCATTTTGAGCCAAAACCGACATTCAATAGGCAGACTCTTATTTATAGCGTCTCATCATGATATGGCCTCTTTACATTTACAGTAATCTTAAAGGTTTTCTTCGTTCCATTGGCAAGCTTAGCTGTTACTGTCACTATTGCCTTTCCTTCTTTGTATGAATTAATATACCCTCTACGATCTACTCTAGCCACATCCTTATTGCTAGATTTAAAAGACAGAATAACCTCATTATCATTTCCTGTAAACTTATCAACTTGAATCAATCCATACGTTATGGGGGATCCCTCTCTAGTATTATCCATCTCTATCATATTGATAGTTGACGATGCCTTGAGTCTTTTTAATAATGCTGTAGGATTTAACTCCATAAACTTAATGTTATATTTATTCGCATATTTCTGCGCATATGAATTTTTATAGCCAACAATCGTAACCTTTTTGCACCCTTTAAACGCGTCGGATGCTATTGTTTTAACTGATTTCGGAATAGTCACGTACTTAAGTTTCTCTTGCTTGTAGAATGCTTTCTTTCCGATTGATGTATATCCCTCTGGTATCCGAATTGAAGTATAGTTCTCATAATATGCTTCATATGACATTGCCTCATTTTTTATCTCCTTAAAGACATAGGTCTTTCCATCAACGAGTACTTTGTCAGGAAGCGTTGTGCTATCTTCTCCTGCATGACGAATAAGATTAAGGACACCCTTTTTCGATTTTGTCGCTTTCGTTACCAACTCGCATAGATTTTCCGATTCTCCCCCGACGCTCTCCCCATAAACATTGCTATACCGGGTTGCATATGATTCATGAAAAATGCTGCTGGATAAATCTGTTCCTTTTGGGACAATTATAAATGGAACTCCCCAAAAAGGGTGTCTGCGCAGGCCATCCTCACGAACTATACCAAACTTCGTGCTTTGTGCCAGACCATCAAAAAAGACTACCTGTGTCCCTGTACCCGTTTCCTTCTCAGTGTTATACTCCCTAGCATAAAAACCACTAAATATATCCCAGCCTATTCCTTCAATATTAGCACCTAACGTCAGTACATCCACTGAATTATTACCAAAAGCATTTGAATCAATAAATCTAAGCGAGGAGGGTAAGCTTACCTTCTTAAGATTGCTGCAACCGGAAAATGCTCCTCCGCCAATTCCTATAACCCCTTCCGGAATGACTGCTTCAGTAATATTTCTGTTATAGGCGCAAAAGTCCTCTCCAATAAAACGAATTCCATCCGGAACAATGACTCTAGTGTCACTGCCGGTATACTCAAACAATATACCGGCTGCCGATACATATTCACTTTTTCTACGCAAGCCCTTATACCATTCCGTGTTGTCAAATGCTCTATAACCTACATTAATCACGCTGTCCGGTATTGTAATATTTTCTACAAAGGAGCTGTCTGAAAATGCGTAATTCATTATCCTGCTTACACTATCCGGTATTATAACATTCTTATCCGTACCAAAATACTGCTGTAATTCATGACCCTGGTATATGTTAAATTGTGAATCGTATTGATTTTCTTCTTCAAGATACTCAAACTCTTCTGCCATAACCTTTGTCGACAAGCTGGCAAGGAACACCAACATTACAACGCAAATAAGTCCGCATTTCATTCTCTTTATCATAATGTCCACCTCTCTATAATCGTTATCATCTTTGTTTAAGGCAAGTACTGCTCCGCCAATCCAACCATTGTTTCTCCGTCATACAGCGGTATCCAATAGGTTCCTTTTTTAACATTCGTTTTACTGAATGTCGCCGTTTTATAATTTATCAATTCCTTATTGATAATATACAACTTAAGCTTTTTCTCAAAATCAATGCTATATGTTTTCCCGGATTCCTTAATATCGTCCCCGACAATCTTTGCGCTCTTGTATTTGAAACCTTTGCTCGACACGCTGGTAATATAGATTAACTTATGAGACGCTTCATTTGTGCTGATTCCCAAATCTTTATATGTATAGGTTTTTGCTTTATATAGGTACTTAGCCAGATTGCTTTTAGAGGCTTCATAAAACTTAATCGCCTGACCCTTTCCCAGCTTATTATAGTAATCGACAAACTTCTTTTCTGTCACTTTTTTACCATTTAGTTCATAACTCGGAACATCCATATCATAAAAATCCGGTGATCCATTGTAATAATAATAGGTCGCCGTCAACTGCAACGATTCAGCCTCACACTCATAGTAATTTACACACCCCAGGCCCATATGCTCATATTGAATTTGGAGCGTATTGCGATAAGAATAATATGCCACGATGTACTCACCTGCATCGTATTCTTTCATTACCCTGACCTTGCCATCAATATAAGTATAAATATTATAATCATCAACGATTAATTCCGGTATATCATCTCCATTCAGATCCTTTAAGGCAAAGGAATCTACTCCTACTAATTTCTGTATGGTATTATAATAAGCTTTTTTGACCTTAGCTAAATATGTTGATGTTACCGTCGTTGCTGCATATGCCTTATTAACTCCAAACCCTTGAGATCCGGACATCAATATTGATATTACTATTAAACTTATAATAATCGTCTTCACTTTCTTTGTCATTCGCTATTCTCCTTATCAATAATCAACTTCACCCAGGCTTTGTTTCTCTTTAATCACTTCTGCCCTGTGTCGTTCCCATTCTATTCATATCTTTAAACAGTTCCCTATATTCCGTGAAATCATTGGTTCGTAATTCATACACTTCACCGTCAGAAAGATACTCACCAGCAGCCGAGAAAAAGTTTCTGCATTTTGTACAGGTAAAGACTCTTTTCATATATGCTTTTGTATTGGTATGCATCACCTTGATGGGATACTCCATCCCTACCGGAAAAACCGTCTTATGCATAGGCAATCCGCAATCAGGACAAGCATAATTGCTTTCATAGAAGTTTCCTATGACTGGATTGGATACACTGGTCGGAGTCTCGCCTGCCATGATACCGACATTTCTACTCTCATTACCAAAAAGGTCAACTACCGTCATTGATCCTCTTGTAGTAGCTATCCTCAGCTTCTTTTTTTCCCATACATTCTTCTCCATCCCTTCTGTTTGAAAACGGGAAGTATTCACCCCCTTTATTGTTCGTGCCGGAGCTTGCTCTGTACTTCCATCCCCTACATAATAATCATTCTTTGAATTATTTGCAGAAGATTTTACTACTCTATACACAAGGCCAATTATTATAAGGATAACAATAATTTTTATCATACGTTATTTCCTTTCACGATTAATATCTGCTGCTATCGTCTTATCTGCACCCTATTTGTACTTTCCGGATCCGATCAATCACATATCTTTGAAATACTCTTCTTTAAGCTCCTGAACCTTCTGCCGGTTCTCACCATAGGTCGAATATTCCTTCCTCACGTTTTTCTTTTTATAATAATCTCCGGAAAATGATAAGAAATTATAACTTCCAAAAAGGTATCGATAATCATCCACCACGCATAGTTTTACATGAGTATTGTCCTTTTTTGTTACCAGCGCATCCCCTAATTTTTCTTTATACATCGCAATTGCTTCATCCGTACTCCTTTCCCTGCTATTATCGGTGGAAGCGTCGGAGCTATCTGAATAGCCATAGATGATTTTAACCTTGACGCCTCGTTTCGATATCTGCTGTAGTATAGGAATTACGATTTCTGCCACATGTTTGTTTGCCCATGGTGAAATAATACAGATTTCCTTTTCGGCCTCCTCCAGCATTTGATAAAATCTATATTTTACTTCACCATCATATAGATTTTCGTTATTGGCCACCGTCATCTCCTCTATGGGTCTCCAGAAAGCATCCTTCCTATACTGGTCACTCAAATCTACTTTCTGAATAAATATCTCGTCATTGACAATCAAATCCATTTTTCCGATTGTTCCACTCACTTTCATAAATGAGGTTCTCCCTATCTCTCTCATCGTGAGAATATTCAACTTTGAAATGTCATGATATATTTGAGCGATGAATGGTTCCCCCTCTTGTAGCCATACCTGTGAGGGCAGCATCATTAAAGTAAAGAGAGCGGTCCGGCTACACTGTATATTAGGATATTTACTCTTTAGGCGTTGCTCAAAACGGTTCTGTCTTTTCTCAAATATATTGCTTATTTCACTATCCTCGTCAAAGATATCTTCATATGCTGTTTCATTCTCCTTCAGTAAGTGATATAAATCACTTTTCTTTATCATATCTACATACTGATTATATTCCTTGCTGGTATTTTTCAAATTGCTCAACAGGTTCATCGCCTCAGCTAACCCCATATTTCCTCTTTCGGATTTTGCTGCTGCTTTCGCTTTTTCAGCAAGTTTTTTCAGCTCACTGTCACTTATCTTCTGGTCTTTTACCTTCGCCTCAATCATGACTTCTGTACATTTTCCCAACGCATAGGTCGCACCATAAACTAACGGAATTGTAGTTACCGCACCCAGAAATGGCAAGACCGACTTGTATAGCCCCAGTATTACATGTTGAGCCAATGTTCCCCACCCCACTACACCCAGGAGCGAGACCAGCACCTCATTTACTTCTGCCTTTTTATATGGATTTCCTTTTATCTTGTTCAAGTAGGTAACCATAACCAGTTGAATCGGTGTTAGAACAAAGATATCCGCAAATGGAATCGGCTGCGCAGCGACAATTCCACAAAGTAAAGAAGTCGCCTGTATAATGATTTTTGCTTTATCCTCTTTATAGATGGATGGATCCCGTACTGTTGTTTCCAATATCTCTTTTAGGCTTTCCTTGCCCTCATTGGTACTCATGCCCATGATATCAATCCTCTCTGTACTATTCATTTGTTTATATAGGTATATTTCACTTATACCGAGTATTCTATCACAGGAATATAGACATTACAATTAGAGCATGAAATTATTTACACAGACAAGGAAGGGGTGTTTCAATTGCAACAAGAGATTGACTATGCAAAACTGGGTCTAAAAATTAAGGAACTCCGTCTAGCTAAGGGATTTACACAGGAAAATCTTGCCGAGAAGGTTAATTGCAATATTTCCCACATTTCAAATATTGAAAATGCTCACACAAAAGTCAGCCTCAACGTCTTGTTGGCCATCTCAAATGCTCTTAACACAACCATTGACCGCCTTCTGACCGATCAATATAAAAACTCTTCACTGGCTCTCGATAATGAGATATTAAAGGTGCTGAAAGACTGCGATAATAAAAAGAAAGAACAGATTTTGAAGATGATTGAGATTTTATGACTTGAACGACAATAGTTCCAGCAATATTTTGAATGCAAATTGTATACCTAATTGAACTCCCTCCTGTTCAGCCGTCGGCGCTATTGAATACATGAGGTCTTTCAGAGTCTCCATTTCACTGTCCGTTAACCTGTCCTGATACGGCTCTACCAGTGTTTGTACTTTCATTTCAATTCGTTTTCTGGCTTCTAAGGCATCCGGCTCCCGGCTGATAACCTCGTCATAGATTTTTCTAAACAACTCATTCATAAGTTTGCCTCTCTTTCTTGTAGCTTCGTATGTACCTGTTCACACACCTGGCTATTTTCTGCACTTTTGTACCAATGCACCACATAATATTCCAGGAGATATCTGTTTCATTTATATTACACCATTTTCTTTAAAGCTGTAATAGCTCCGATATGAACCAATAATCACATGATCCAGAAGATTAACCTTCAGCAAATCTCCGGCTGTTTTAATCGTCTTTGTGATATTGGTGTCTTCATGTGAGGGTGATGGATCCCCTGAGGGATGGTTATGCGCAATGATTATATTGACTGCTCCATTTACCAGCGCCTTTTTAAATAAAGCAGGAAGATCAACGACACATTGATTACAACCTCCTGTGAACAATAGCTCCGTTCCTAACATATTACATTTTGCGTCCAAATATATTACATAGAAATTCTCATTTTGTGACGTTCCTATTTTTGAATAAAGAAAATCGGCTATCTTATCCGGTGAATTCACGTTAAATCTTTTTATTGTCTCTGTAGAATATATTTCATTGTATAACGAGAGAAGCACTTCCAACTTTTTTCGTTTGGCGAGGCTGATATGCAGGCTATAAATATGCTTTTCCAATTCAGTAATTCCAAATTGATTAATAGCTTTCTCCATAATCGGGACGCTGATCCCTGTGAAATAGGAGAATGCTTCTGAAGCACTAAGTTTCTTGAACTCTCCTCCTTTTACCTTCTCTCTGATAACAGCCTCCAGATCCTCATATGTATTCCGGCTCTCTTCTTTAATCAAGGCATATTTAATATAATCATTTATCATAAGTGACTCCTTCCATGAACATGAAGAAGGCCGCCTAACAGTCAACATTCCCGTCAGACGGCCTTAATCCTATTGTTATATTATAGGGTAAACTATTGGTACTTGTTTAAGACAGCGATAAAGGTCTCCATTTGTTCATAATTCAAAGCTTTCCATGAAGCAACATGGAACAATTCCATTAGCAGCTCTTTAAACCCATCCTCTGACAGTTGCTTTTCTTTAATGATAGCGCAAAGTGCTGTATATTGCTGCCTGGTTACAGACTTTACCATGCCACTGAGATATCCCGGTCCATCGTATCTAAAATCTTCTACATCCTGAGTAAACCTTGAAGATAGTCCGCTCAGATTTAACACAGCATCAATCAAAGCCCGCTTTTTAGCCATCTTCAAGATCGTATTCTGTATAGCAAATACATCGCTCATTTTATAGCATCCTTCCCGGCTATTGGACAAGCCTATGCCGGTAGCCTGTATTGCTCCTGCGGATCTACTGATTAACTCCATCCTAGCCTCATAGCAGAATAAAGGACGACTGTAATTCTCCAGGCGATTTTTTATTTCGACAACCGGTACAACCCCAAAGAATCTGCATAAGCGTTCCGCTCCTGACTTAAACAATGACGGTTTTGAATATCCTTTTATCATTCCATAGTCTATCCCTTCCGTAAGAACCTTTTCCACAAATTGCTGTAGTTCATATGCTTGTGTCAGTGCATCTTCTACCGATTGGTATACCTTTTCACCCCCATTCTCTGAGCTTTTCTTATGGATAACTCCAAACGGTATAATATCCGCTTCATTAACGGCAGAATGCTCCCATAATGGCAGCAGTTCGATATTATCATTTCTCTTGCTGTCCTGTTCATTCGATATAATCTCAGAACCACTATGTTTTTGTTTCTCCACTAGTGGGGAAAATGAATCTGTTTGCTGTCGACCCCCTTTCTTATCTTTACTACTCGGTGCTTTACTATCTACCCTAGCCTTTGTTGTTTCTTTTTCAGCTGTATTACTACTATCCATTAATATCCCTCCTTGAGCAATGAAATAATGATTGCATTGGGCAGTAAAGAGGTGTAAAATTTATATTGCGAAGTATAAATTATACAGGCCCCTCTTCACTAACCCAAATGCTACCGTCTGTAGTGCCGGTTCTGTCCAGAGCGGCTTGTATTTTTTCTTTTTACAATCCATGCCTACACCCGCCTTCCATAATTCATTTCCGTAATCATCCATTCTCTCAACTCCTCTAAGAAATTACACTCACTTCTTATCCACAATCGGTACAGATAATCTAATGCCTGTGCTTCCTTCAACAGAGCCTCCAGCGCACCCTCTTTCGCTCTGCTAAAGTCAATCGTCTGAATTACTTCCAATATGTGCTCCTTCCATACCAGCTCATAAGCCTTATTGAGAATTTCCCGACAACCTATATTCCCGTTCAAGAATGTCTCTTCAAGCCCCTGGTATTCATCAAATAATCGTTTCATCAACATTTGTTCCAAATGAATCCTCTCTCCTTTCTCAATCCAAACTACATTCATCACATAAAACACAAAAATGGCAATAGCTTTGTTCAAAACACTCTCCACAAATCCATGCACCAGCTACAATGACCGGCATGCAACTAATCAGATACTCTTTGCATCCTTCCCGGCACGGTGACGGCATCTCACATGTGATTGCTCTTCCCTCCATGAAACAATGTCTCATTTAACTCACTTCCCTTCCAAAATAAAAAATCTCATGGCTGCTATCTCCATGAGCTTCTGTCTGCTTTATTATTCATTTATTATCCAATCATACCGATCCTGTCGGCTTTCCTGCTATAGAGATAAACATTATCGCCCAGAACCTCATTAGGCTGAACTTTCGTAATATTGACCTCGTCAATCATTTCTCTAATGTCATCCGGTCTCATGTGCCCTTTTACCGGAAGCAAAATCAGTTCATGTATTGATGATGGAATGATAAACAGGTTCGCTTCTATATCGTTTGCAAAGTTACGGATTAATCCATCATAAAGCATAACGGCGGCACCGTTTATTCCACTACAATTTGATGCAACATACATTTCCTGTCCTGCTCCGGATGTGTCCATTTGAGCAAGTTGCTCTTTAGCTTCATCACTGATATCATTATCCAGAATATCCATCATAACCTGCTTCATATCCCGTATTGATGCCGGTAGAAGCTTCGGCGTATTTCTTCTGGCTAATTCAAGCAAAGTGTCAATGTCCGCTCCCCAGAGATTAAGCAGGCTGTTTCGGATTGTTGTACTGGCTATTTCATCCCGATCCATTGATACAATCACAGAAAAGACAATTGCCAGGTCAAAGAGCTGGAGATATGGTACATCAGCAAGAAACTTTTTGTTTCGTTCCAGGTTGATAAGCTTAAAGACCACCTTATTCTTAACCTTCTTAAAATCCATCAGTTCACCAGCCCCTATATTCAAATTGGATGCCTCCTTGCTCTCGTATACGGCAATAATCTCCTTGACAATCTCCGATATCCGCATCCCGCTCTGATATTGAGCATAGTATTCCTCCAAATAGATTGTAGGTGCCCAGACCGATTTCTGCTTTACAATGTTTAGTCCAAAAAGAACCATATCGTTATTCTTTATTGCTTCGTTGACACTAACTTGGTAATCCGAACCAAAATATGCCTGGACTGCTGTTAATACCTCTTCATTGAACATTTTCTGTGCTGTAAAATTTGACTTCATCCTAATCTTCTCTCCTTTGATATGATTTTTGTTTTCTTTTCCTCAGCAAAGAACACACCTTTCAGACAATCATCCTACACTCATAGGCATCACCCCTTTCATAATACTTTCATAAAATTAGGCATAAAAAAATAAGCCTTTTTATGTCATGCTTAGGACATCATAATAAAACAACCCTTTGTTGAAAGACCCGTGGGGTTACAAACGATAAAGTTGAAATTGCAGGACACCTCCAGGTCCACGGGAAAATTTTTATATTTTTTCTATCTATACGGCGCTTCAAATCAATAACCCTTCCACCACCAATTCAAGAGAAGTACACTCATGACAGTTCGTATCCGGATTGACACTATAGACATAGATCGATATGTATTTATAAAAACTTTAATTGCTCATACGCTCCTTTGAAGAAGATATTACAACTCCTCATTACTTCACCAGGCAATATTTCTCTTAACATCATATCTCCATGCAGGCTCTTTGAATAATATAGCTGTTTATTATAGGCAATACTTAAAGCCAATTTATTTGATGTATCTTCTGATAGATTAACCTTAAAATCCCCACTCAACCCATGAATAACCTCATCACTGAGTTTTCTATAATCTCCTCCAAAATACCCATATAGTTCAATACACTCCTTATACTCCCTCAGAATATTGTCCTGAACAAATATTTTGAATCGATTTGAAAAGAACCCATTTTCACTATTTTGCAATATCTTAGCTCCTTTTGGACCATATATGCTTCCAAAACTGTTGTTCCAGTCCGCCAGAAACCAACCTTCAATCTCTGGAGAAGCATGAAATTGAATCACTGGAAAATCTTCTTTCTTATCTAATATTCCACGCACTCTGGCTGCAAGATTATTAATATACGCCTCATATTCTGAGTTTCTGCATACTATTTTAATTTCCCTTTTATCATCATTGGCCAAAGAATAGAATTTACCATCTAGATCATCTTCTATAAGAACCCCGTCATAATCCTTTAGATCATCTTTATACTTTTCCAAATGGTCAAACATATATGCTATTAGAGAAGCTCCTGTCAGGCCACTGACCTCCGGCTTAAGCGGCGTTAATGCACTTCCTTTTCTTCTTCGGGTTTTATTCGGACATCTTTGATCGTAAATCACATCCGAATTAATTCTTTTCAAAAAACTGCTTAAGGCACCCGATTCTGTATAACCGCCAGTAAAAAAACATGCTAACTTTTTTACCATGGCCACCCTCCCACAAGGGGATCGCTCACTCTATATAAATCCCCCAGTGTCCAATCCATAATATCAGGCATAAGATCATCTCGATTCAGCTTCTTAATCTTTCCGCTTTTTGAATCAAATACAAACACTCCGACCCTTCCCTCTCTGAATCCTTCCGTAAACTCATCTAAAAAGTCTGGAGAATGAGTACTGACAAAACATTGTTTGAAATTCCCCGATATCTGTATCATCTTGGCAACCAGCTTCTGCCATGCCGGATGCAGGTTCATTTCTGGTTCATCGACAGCTAACATAGATAAGCCTTCACTCGCCGGAACGCATAAAAGCATAATTAAGATTAAAGCTTTTACTGTCCCATCCGATACTTCTGAAAGCATAAATTTCTTTCCATCTTTCTGTATCTGAAAGCCTAGTTTACCCAATGCATTTTCTACTTTGACCTCTTCAATATCCGGTATTAAATAATGCAATTTTTTATTAAATCTATCTTCAAAAGACGAATCGATCTCTGAATAATGCTGATATACATTTACAAAGTTGGAGCCATCTTTTAATAACATCATTCCGTTATCTTGCTTATCACGCAACTGCCTTATATCACTAATATTAAATACCGCACTGGAATAAGAATAAAAACTTTTAAAATAATCTCTCATCTCATTTAATACTTCCAATGTACCTTTTCGGATATCCAATGATGAGAATATAGAAGGATTTTCAAAAAATACTTTTTCAAATTGTAACAATATTGTTTCGTCTCTGGATATTTGTGCTGTAAAGCGCTTATTCGGCTGCCCCTTTTTACCGGCAGAAGAAAAAATACCCTCACCTGGTTTTTCAGAATGGCAGTTAAAATAATTAAACGGCCTATCATATTTATCTGGTTTATTCAAATCATGCAGACTTTCATGTAAAATATAAAAATCATTCATATTCTCACCAGCATGTATCTTAAGTTTATAATCTACGTTCTTATCGCTTAAAGCTAATTTCCATTGAAATTGAATTGAAGGCTCGTTGGATGACTTGTCAAGCATCTCATCCCATCCATTTCGTTTTACCTCTGATAATAAACCACTTTTTTCCGTCATGACACCATTCACCATATTAGCACAAAAGGATATTGCTTTAATAAAGTTACTCTTTCCCGCATTATTGGGTCCAATTAAAATATTAATCTTCTCAAATTCTAAATTATCTGTAGTAATATTTTTAAAATTCGTACAACAAAAATTTTTAATCATCGCTATTCTCCTCGTATATTATTAATATCTATGCAAAATATCTCATTCAAAATATATACATGATAAATATAACATTTGTAAATAAAAAACTCAACTGATTTGCAATCAGCTTTTTGCTGATGTATAATTGACTTTCAATAGTATTACCACATAGAAAAGGCTTCAGACACTCTTGCATCCAAAGCCGATTACCTTTGATCATATTCATTTTTCCTAATCCTGATAAACCAAATCTGTTCTGGTTTGTTACACCTGTATGTACGGTCGATTTCGAAATTCCGAACTGTTTCGCAGTCTGCCTTACAGTTGCGTTATTGTCGATAATATAATTAGCGATCTCAACCGCCCGTTCCTCTATATAGCCTTTCATAGTGTCTGCGTTCTAACCCGGGGCAGAACGCATTCCCCCTTATTATCGTTGTTGTTACATTGTATGCAGAGGAAATCAGCAGTAGTACTGAACAAATGAATAATTGTTTTCCTTTCTTTTGCAACCCGTACTTCTATTCCCTGATATGGATCAGCCGGCAGGCGCACCGGTACAATACCTCTGATAAAAACAGCGGCATATGATAATAGAAGAAGGAAAAGACTTTTACCGATTTTTTTCTGCTGTCCGGCAAAAGAGAATTATCCTTCCAGGGAGATGCCTTCGCAGCCTTTTGATACTCCTCTTTCATCGGATGGATACAGTGCTCCTCCCAAGGCCGTCCCACCAATCCGGTTGTAAAGTGAAGAATCGCCGGGTTACGTTTCGCCTCGTCCAATTCCTCCTGTGAATAAAAGCTGTTCATAAAGTAAATAGATTGAATCGTCTTTGCAGAGAAGGAATAGAAATTTGAGATGGCATTAAACCGGGGTGACACAATACGCTTTTGTTTTATGCAGACCCCGTTGATGGTTCCCTGATCATGATGCGGTACATTTCCTTCAAACCTTTGTATAAATTCCAAAAAACGCTTCTCCAGCTTCGCTTCGCGCCAACCCTTCAGGTTGATCATCAGAACTCCTGCATTCACATAATATTCATCCGGCTTTAAACCGATTTTTTTCAGAAAAAAGCGGTCCACCGTATCACGTACACCGGCTACCATACAGCCTTCCAGATCTACATTCCAGAATTCCTCCAGAGAATCACGTATCACCGTATCACAATCCAGATAAAGAAGCTTTGTACAGCTTTCCGGCAGGACGGAAGCCAGAAAAAGCCTTGCATAGGAGGCGATGGAGATCCTTCTTATTCCCATGTGCAGATCCAGAGCAGATACCGCCTCCTTCATGGACAGGAAACGGATCACCCGATGATATCTGCCGGCAATCGATTTCAGCTTCTCCTTATTCGGCTCCCGAATACCGCAGTCCAGAACAAATACTTCTATTTCCAGGAAACCTTCATTGGATTGCAATAAGGACAGCATGGAGATTCCCAGATATTTTGCGTAATTATCGTCAGCTGCATACGCAGCATATAATTTTTGATTTTCCTCCATCCCATTTCTCCTCTTTTTTGTCAGTTCCTATTTTCTTCCTTATTCCATCCGTTTGCTTCAATTTCATCGGCATAATCCGCCAGATAATCAATCTGAAGATCATAGGGGTTATAAGGGTTCTGCTCCATAATATAGGCTATATAGATATCATCCTCGTAATAGACCTTAAAGTTGCGGGGATACATCTGCTGCAATTTTTTAGCCCAGAAATATGCCTGGGATTCGATAATCGCGCGCATAAAGTAGTAATCCTGTGTATTTTCAAAATAAGTAAACTCCATTGCCGCATATTTTAGATCCACATTGACCGGCCCGTAAAAATAGTCCTGCATCACTTTTTTTTCAATAAAAAAGAAAACATATTCTGTTGGAAAGGTGAAGGCCTCCTGCTTTTTATTTACCATATCCATGAACTTGGAAAGCTGCGTATGATAGCCATAATCAAGCACATCGTAGTATTCCTCTGTCGGGGATACAATGGTATAGCGAAACCTATCGTAGGACTTCTTAATATGCCGGAGCAGATATTCCGATTCATTATAGTAGGCCTGGTTAATATCAAAGTGCTCATGATACCAGCCAAGGCTTACAATCAAATAAGCCGCAGCACCGCAGACTGCGGCTGAAAGCAAGTTCATGACCGCCTGACCATAACGTTTCTTCCAGGCACCGAAGCTGCGAAAGACAAAATCCACAGGCAGCATATAGATGAAACCGATGAACGGCTCTGCGAAGGTGGAAGCTCTTGCCGCCGCAATCAGTTCCACCATCCCCAGCTGTTGTGCCGCTCCCACGGTACTCAGAAGAATCATATTCAGAATCAAAGCCATATAATCATGCCCATAATTTCGGGTCTTCTTTGACAGCAGCATGAGAATCGTACAGCAGGAGCCAATCAGCATACAGCCAAACATCAGCTGAATTGCCTCATAGCGAAACATGGACACAATACCGAAATTGAATAATGCCTCAAAATAAAACCTGATGATCTCTTTCGGAGGCATAGAGGCATGATCCACCTTTACCCTCTCCTTCTTCTCCGTTTCCGGCGAAACCTCATCTTCCGGAACATTACCCATCTCATCCCTGCCCAGCGCTTTGGCCAGTTTCGATTGGTAATCGGGATCACTTCCTTTCCACTCCTCACCGGCAATAACACTGGTAGCCCAAGCCATGGATTCCTGAAAGGGGATTCCCTTAGCCAGACAGGCCCCCATGGGAAGTACGGCAATCACTGCTCCCATAACGCCGCAAAATAGCAGCGGAACAAAATACTGCTTTTTAAATATTTTAGGAAAATAAGACAGTCCAATTGCAATTACCAAAAAGATTGCGGCAATCGCCGTATAGAAATGGTAGGCAATTACCAGAGCTACGCAGAGCATAAGAAGGACTGCTTCTGAATTAATATATCTTCGATTGATATAAGAATTCATGCGAAACATTCTTCGAAGAAAGGAATCTCCGGCGATTACAAATTTCTTCCTGTCTTTGTGCATATACCTTATCATAAAGTATGCCAGTCCAATAACCGCATACATTCCTGCTTCCTGGGGAAGAGAGGCTCCATACCTTCCCTGGTTAAGCATGAGACTGATTACCAGCACCACAGTTATGGGGGTATATTTTGCCTGGAAAATCTCTTTTGCAAGTAAGTATAGGCCGATCATGAGAAGAAGCGTCTGGTATGCTCCGGCATAAAGCAATATCTCCCGCAGATTTAAACGAAAAACGATACGGATAAAATACACCATAGCATGCATTCCAAAGGGATAAATTCCGTCAGAAAACAGAATGCCATGTTCCAAACTATAGATCCAGGACTGATGCACCGGGATATCGGAAAACTGATAGCTATGATAGAGCATAACATTGTATGTCAGAAACCAAATATTATATAGGAGCAATGTTCCAAGAAGAAACATTTCCAGCCAATGCTTTAATATATAGCTCCAGATCGGCCAGCTCCTGACCCATCTGCCAGCTCTCTTCTTAAAGCCCGCCCTCTCCCTGAACATATAATTGATCAGCCGTTCCTCCTTATACGCCTGCCATAGGATCCCAACAAACGCCCTGCAACGGCGGAAGAATTTCTTGTCCGAGAAATTCCAGGCAATCAGAAGATAGATCCCCGCATTGCATCCGAGAAGTGTCCAGCGGCTTAAGATATTAAAAAAGCCCAGGAGCAGCACTAAGTTGATCTGCAAACTAGCCTGTGTAATTACACAGAACCAGAACCGATAGCTGTAGCTTTTCTTTTTGAGATAATTTCTCCATACCAAAAGCGGAATGATAAAATCTCGGATCACACAGCAAATCAACACCTGTATCAGAGACAGCACATATGCGTTAGTATCGACAATCATTCTTAATCCGCTCCTCTTTTCGTTTCGTTTTCTCCCTGTTTCCCTTTCGTTTTCTTTCCTACCACAGCTTCAGCTTAATCACAGCTTTGGTTTTTCAGTCCGATCCGGGCTTTCATAGAATCATAACTTCAGCCTGTTCATCATCTCTCCGATACTTCGATATTCCTTGCGGATCACTATCACATAGAATCCGCACCCTGCAAGATATACACATCCCCCTGCAAAAATCTGCAGCGGAAGCAGCAGGAACGGATTTAGCGGCAGCCCGCACAGGGCATAGGTTACCGCAAACTCCATTCCTCCGCAAATCATAAAGGGCAGCAGCATCCCAAATAGCTGGCGGTACTGGTAGACGTCCCGGATATGATACATCTGATAGACGCATACCAGTATCTCTGCCCCAAAGGTTCCGATTACCGCTCCGGAGGCACCATAAAACGGAATCAGAATCAGATTCAGGACAATATCTGTGACTGCTCCCAGCGCCACCGACCGTATATAGACATTCTCCCGGCGAAAGGGAATCAGGTATTGTGTCTGGACGACCTCCGCCAGGCTCATGGGTATCATGACTATGGCAAGCTCCATGGTCAGCAAAATTGCCGGGGTATATTCGGGTCCAAAAAACCAGGGCACAAAGCTGGGAGCCACACCGGCAATCCCAAAGCACAGGGCGCAGCTGATGAAGCTGTTGAATTGGATGGAGGCCCTCATCTTTTGTATTCCCTCCTCAATCCGGTGATTGGCCACCAGATGAGAGATTCTTGGCAGCATCACGGTATCCAATGCCGAAAGGATCCCTTTGGGCAGATTGATTATGTTCTCTGCATAAGTATAAAATGCCACAATTGCGGTGCTCTTAACCATCATGCCAAGCATTATTTTATCCATCCAATGATAGCTGCTTAAAGCCAGAAGCGGAAGAAACAGCTTTATATTCGGCGTAATGTGGCAGAAAACGTCCTCCTTTTTCAACGGCACCCATACCACCTGCCGGATCATAAACGGAACCAGCTGAAGCTGCTCCAACAAAAAGCATACGGACATTACACAGGTATAGATCCACAAATCCTTTTCTGAGTGCACAAAAGCGAACACCAGGATAATAATCAAGGTCCTGGAGATCAGACTCCGAACCATTGTGATACGGAATCGCTCCATTCCGTAGAAGAACCAGCTTACATCAAAAAGAATTGAGGCCACATACATCAGCTGCATTAAGTAGATCAGCCTGTTTTCCCCAAATACGGTCAATACCAGGAGTATAAAAACCAGAATGGAAAGGAGCGAGGTAACCAGCTGCATAAGATAAATGCCCCAAAACACCCTGCTCCTTTTCTCTATGTCATCCCGGCAGGAGGCAATGCTGCGGTTTCCGTAATTGTCCAATCCCAGCTTGCCAAACATGATAAAATAGCAGGCTATGGTACTGGAAAACGCATAGATTCCCACCTGCTCCGCCCCCAGCACCCTGGCTACATGCGGAGTGACAATCAGCGGCAGAATGCATATGGAAAGCCGGTATATGACATTATAGATATAATTTTTCTTCTCTTCCGAGCCCATGAAAGACACCTTTAGTTTGCAGAAGAAATCCCCGTATTCCCATTTCCCAGGATCTGCACCTGTGTATGCTTATCAAAGGCTGTAGGCGAGATCGAGACATCTTCTGACAATATCATCGCATTGGTGAGTGAGGTACATTTTACAAAAGCCTGGTGGTTGATGGACCGCACCTTTTTCGGTATCTTAACCTGCTTTAAACCGGAACAGCCGTAAAAGGTCCGCATCTGGATGTGCTCCATCTGATTTGGGAGCTGGAAATAATCCAATGCCTCACAGTGCAGGAAGGCACCCGTCCCGATTTTTTTCAGCCCATCGATCTGTGGAATTGCAATATTCTCCAGCTCTCTGCAATAAGCAAAGGCATAACTTCCCAAAGCCTTCACTCCTCCGGTCAGAACCACCTTCCGCAATTTGCCGCAGCCAAGGAATACGCCGTTCTCCACTGTGTTCAGTATGCTGCCCGCACCGAACTCCACCGATGCCAGGTTGGCGCAGCCCGCAAAGGTATAACGGGAAAGAGTTGCAATTGCCGTAGGGAATATGCCTTCACTCCGTTCCTCGCCATGATGCAGATAAGTAAAAAACAGCTGCTTCAGGGAGACACACCCTGCAAAGGCAAAGCTTCCGATTCCTGCCACACCGGAGGGCAGACTCATTGCCTCTAACGCGCTGCAGCCTGCAAATGCATATGCGCCGATTTTGACCAGGCGGCATCCCTCCCGAAAGATAACATGGCGCAGATTCCTGCACCTATGAAACGCATGCGCCTCAATCTCCAGCACGCTGTCCGGTATCTCCACGCTGACCAGCTGATCACAGCTATAGAACATATTCTTTTTAATCACTGTAACATGCTTCGGAATTACAATGCTCTTCAGCCTTCGGGAAAAAATAAAGTCCAGATCCCTCTTCCCGTTGAACTGACGGGATGAGGCAAATACAATGGGCTCTTCCCCGGCATACCGGCCTCCGGGATTTGGCCTCGGAGCCTTTATTCCGTGCTGTTTTCCTGTACGGATGCGGTAAAGGTTCCAGCCAATCCGGATATCCTCCTTCACCTGGGAGAATTCCCGGCGTATCCATTGAAGCACATACCATAGTGCTTTCCCTGTCTTCCTGAAAAGGAGCAGGATGGAATGTCCCGGCCCCTTGATAAAATAGAGGCAGCAATAAGCAAAATAATTCAGCCACAGATAGTTGATCCCGGCCATATGGATCATTTGTGCATAGAAGCGTTGTGTCATTTGCTTGTCCTGCAAAAAAAGCTCCAGGTATTTATATAGAATGTTCTGACCATCCCGGAAATTATGCAGGTCATAATCCTCATGATCCGGTATAATATGACACTCACACAAGGAGACAGGAAGCAACAGAACCCGGCTCTTCTTGCTGAGCCGCAGCAGCATATCGCCGTCACCAAAGTTCACGTACCTCTCATCAAATCCCCCTTCCTTTCTAAGGGCTTCCATCCGGTAGATTACCTGGGCCGGCATTTTCGCAGGATTATCCAAAAGCCATCGGGAAGGTGCAAAGCTGAGCCGCTCAATCAGCGGCTCAGCCGTCATCTCCGCCCTTCGTTCATCCATCAGTATTCCATTGCAGCAGGATGCGGCCGCATCCGGATTTGCTTTCAACTGCTCCATCTGGAGCAGTGCCTTGGACGGGTCCCAGACATCATTACTGCTCAGGAACGCCACATAATCCCCCTCCACATAATCCAGAATAAAGTTGCGGATTGCCGAAACAGAGAAGGATTGATCCAACCGGAGATATCCCGCCTCCGGGAATGCCGTCAGATCCTCCTGCAGTCCAAAGCTATACAGGCTGTCCGGTTCATTTGCATCCACAACCAGTATCTTAATGGGAGAATAGGCCTGTTTCAGAATGCTTTGCAATGCACGGATGAAGCTTAAGGAGGTATTTCTTTTTGCAATTAAAATAACATAAAGCAATTGATCTTCCATGATTTTTCCTTTATTTTTCCCGGGACAGGGTTCCCTATAAAGTATTCACAATAAAGTTCCCAAGACTGTAATAGCCCAGATGATCCGCAGCAGAAAAGGTATTAGCAATTTGTATCTGCCTCCCACTCCTCGGATCATAGATGCCGAAGCACAAAGTGTAATATCTTCGCTCCGGCTTGGCCCATGGGATCCAAACCTCCACTTCCACCCTCTCATTCGGCATCCACATCCGGGTATCTGTGTCCACAGCGTATTCTTCCAGTTTTGAGAAGGCTGCATCACGTATCACAAACTTTACGTCAAATTTATGATAGCAGGGAGCAAACCCGGTATTGCTTAACCGGGCAAAGACTCTCAGATTACCACTTTCATCCGGGGCAAGGGATAAGCCTGCATCCTCCAGAGTAAATCGGTATCCCAGATGTGCCGCGATATATTCAAAGGCGGTTTTATCCTTCCAGAGAGCATTGGCAACGCCTGCTTTCGTGTTCTTCCACTTGTCCAGCACCTTTTTATCGTACTGGCTGTGCAGGTAGGAAATTCTCATCTTTTTCAGGGCCTCCACAGCCGGCTGCGCGTCATTATAAGAACACTCATTAATAACCTCGCCTCCGTTAGAAACATACCTGCATAATTGATTCTGAAATTCCAGCTCATCCTTGCGCACCCATTTGTCACTGTAGGATCTGGAATCCCTCCCTCGGGCGTCCCCATAGGTTCCAAAATCCGTCTCGGAAGCCATGATTCCGTCATTGAACAGGGAAAACCTGGCCTTTTGGATATCGGTAAAAGCAGTCGCCCTGTCCAGCGGCTGGCAGGTCTTAAATATCATTCTCCAGAAGTTAGGGCACCGAAGCGCAATCTGCGTGCTCTCCCCGGAGCATTCATACAGCTGCCTTGCCAGCCGGGTAATATGCCGCTCGCTAAGGTAACGGGAATTATGCATCTCTCCCCAGCTCCCGATAAAAAGTCCCTGCAATAGATAGATGGATCTGGTATATTCCTTGAGAAGGGGGGAAAGCTGGCTCATATGCTTCAGGATCAGGGTAATATCCCTGGGTTCACTTAATATCCCCTTTCCTTCCCAATCATAGACAAAACGGATCATCATTTGTCTCTCCTGCCAGGAAAAGTGCCGGAATATCCTGCGGGTATAATCCAGTGCTGCCTCGGAAAGCTCTGTTTCATTAAAATGCAGCAGATTTATTTCTATCAGGCAGAGCCGCTGGGCCGGGTCAATCCTCACCTCTTCAATTTTTGTCTCCTCCTGCAGCATTCTTTCGCAATCAGCATAAAAACGGAAAATAGAATAGAAGCCGCAGTACGGATTATTCAGGGCCTCCGCCCTCTCCGTCCGCGGAAGCGGTATCCATTTTATCTTTGTCGCAGTACGGTTTCTTGGCATAAAAGAATCCCTCTTTCTCCATGGCTATTTTTGCAGACCTCTTTTCACCCGGGCAGTCACGGTCAAAATACTGAGAGGCATAATCAGCATATAGGTTATCTGCTTTAGCAGTCCCGTATGCATGCTCACACCTGCTGTTCTCTCATGCATGACAGCCGTCGTCTCCTCCACCCGAAAGCCCAGCAGAAGCATCTGAATAATCATGTTTGCATCCGGATAAAAATAGTCAAAATTCCCGAAAATAGAGTAGTAGGTAAAGGCCTTTCTATTCAAACCCTGGAGGCCCGAAGTAGGGTCGGTGATCCGCTTGCCGGTGGTCCTTTTAATCAGCCACGAAAATAGATTGATGGAGATCCTTTTGATCCAGGATATTTTAAAGGACTGGCTTCCTTCCATAAAACGTGAGCCGATTACGATATCCGGTGCATTTCCCCGGGCATCCGCCGTAGTCAGACTCCGGTAAATGTGAGCGATATTGGAGATATTATGCTGACCGTCCGCATCCAGTTGAATCACATACTCATATCCATGGCGCACCGCATATTTATACCCTACCTGAAGGGCCGAACCATAGCCTAAGTTAAATACATGTGTGACCAGCGAGACACGATAGGACTTGGCAATCACCCCGGTCCGGTCCCTGGAGGCGTCATTAATCACTAAAATATCCGCAAAGCTTTGAATCTCCTCCTGGCACAGCTGTTCAAACAATGCCGTCATATTTTCTTCTTCATTAAATGCAGGAACGATTATTAATACCTTATTCATAGCTCATCCCTCTTCCTCCTCCCCGAGCATCGAAAGCAGCTCTTCCAAATCCTCGGGAAACTCCAGTTTTTTCTCAAGTACATGCCTGGCATGCCTCTTTCGCAATTCAGGATCGTCAATCACCCGCTCCAGCCCGTGTACCAAATTCTCCACATTCAGGGTCAGCAATGTGCCGTCATATCCGGAGACGATCTGCTCCGCATTGCCGGTACAATCGGACGCGACAATGGCCTTTCCTAAAATCTGCGCCTCCTCAATGGCGATACTTTTCCCTTCATACCGTGTGGCATGGACATAGATATCCGCCTCCTTCATATAAGGATAGGGATTATCCCTCGCTCCCAGCAAAAGAAAGGAAGCTTCCACGCCGTGTTTTTTAATTCTCCGCTCCAGCCTCGCCCGCTCCATACCTTCTCCTATCACATACCAGCGCACGTTATAACCGTCTCTGCGAAGCCTTGCCAATGCCTCTACGGCAATATCATACCCCTTCTGGTAATGTAAGCGGCCCACGGTCAGCAGCCGGATTCCATCAAATTTATCCTGGAAGCCGGTCCCCTCACAGGCCTTTTGCCGTATCCCTTCCGCATCCAGCAAATTACGGAATAATCTTATCTTATTCCTGTATTGGGGATATACGCCGCAGAACCTCTCGCCCACCTCTTTGGACACCACGAATATCTTCCCCGCTGCGCGGTAGCAGTCCCGGTCCATACGCGGGGTATAACCCGCCTTCTCATAATCAATATGAATAAATGCCGCCTTGTGCCGTGCCTTTACCTTATCAGCCAGACAATAGGCCGAGGCACCCTCAATATAGGCCACCGCAAGATCATAATTCCCTGCAACCTGCGGGCGCCCATCCGCGAGAAGCCTCCACAGCAGCTTGTCATATTGCAGCTTTTTGCCGGAGGCCATCTGTTCCCGGAGGTTGTCCAACAGATAGCCCAGCAGCCGAAAGCCGGTCATCCTGTAGAGAAAGGAATAAAACACCTCTCCCGCAATACGCAAATGTCCCGCGAAGGAAAGTACAGAATGACTGCTGATATGCCTGTTCAGAATATGAACCCCCTCCGGCACCTGACCAAACAGCTCCCCGCAGGGAATGACAGCGTAAAGGAAGAGCTGATATTTTCCCATGGAGGCCAATTTTTTCAGGAGCTCAATTAAAGCGGTTTCCGCTCCGGCCCGTCCCATGGTATTAATAATAAATAATATTTTCTTTTTCATCCTTATTCCTTTAACTTCTCCGGGGTTGAATTTTCCCGGGCCATGTTTTGCTCCCCTCCCAGCACTTCCTTTAAGCGGCTGTTCTCCTCGTTCAGCAAAGACACCTGCATTGCCAGCTCCTGTACCCGGGCGGACAGCTCGGCATTAGTCTGGTAGCAGTTAAAGATCCCATAGGTTGCCAGGATAATGGCTAAGGCAAAAATGATGGACGGCGGATACTCCACTGAGAACAGGTCGGAGATAAAATATACCAGTTGGGGAAGCAATCCGAATAATATAATAATTATTCCGCCGACGATCCAGAATAAGCTCTGCTTTTCCGTCATCTTGCGGACGACACTGGCCTTTTGGGCCAGATAAATCAGAATAATTCCTGCCATACAAATCAAACTTCGAAGTAGAATCGACATATGCTTCCTCCTTATTTATCTGTTTGTACCATCATTTTGGTTTTTCCTCTATATATATTATATACATCCGCCTCCGGCATATCCGCGCTTACCTGCTTTAATACGGTCCCCCGGCAGAATATGTGGCTGTCCAAATTCTTTTCAATCCAATGCAATCTGAAATAGGAGAAGGTGAAGGCCAGAAAGGATGCCGCCGTGAAGCCCGCACCATACCAGATAATGGATAGCCTTGCAGCCAGGAGGGAGCCCGCAAGTGAGACTCCGGCAAATATTACTCCGTTGATTACCGCACCGGACAGATCGTCAAAGTAGTACAAAAACAATAGCTCCGAATACATCAGATAGGAAATAAAATACCCCACCGCCAGCTGCGGATAAATCTCCATCACCATTCCGGAGAACCCCGTCAGCGGCAGAACTATAATCGTAATGAGATAAATAATCACAGATATAATAAATTGTATATGAACCAGGGAGAACAGTTGGGAGGAAAGGCCGCGAAACATTCTCTTTTTGGATTTCTCTATGCTGTCCAGCTTACCTCCGATCACCGCATCCGTATAATCCCGGTACCTCTCATGAAAATGCATCTCTACTCTGGAGATAAACAATACACTGGCTGAAATATTGGTGAACATAGCAAGGCAGGAAGCCATGTCATAGGGCTGGTTGCAGACATAGGTATTGCGGACCACCATATGCCAGGGCTGCGCCCAGAATACAAAATTATGGATAAACAATCCCAGGGTATATAAAAAATTAGAGGCAATCAGCTTCCAATAAACCCTGTAGTAACGCAGCACCTCCCGGTATCTGCGGCTATTGGCCGGAAAGTACCGCAGCACATTGGCCAGCTCCAGGGAAGCAATCAGCAAAAATCCGATGGTCAAAGCCAGCAGCATGCTGTAGGTGATGGAAAATCCCAGCAGGTAACGAAAAACCACAGACGAAAGAAAGGTCAGCGCCATACCGCAGATAAAATACAGGGATATTTTCTTGTACTGCTTCAGGATGGAATTATACACCATGGTGGAAAAGGTCAGCGTTAATCCCAGAAATCCCATATACGTGGTAAATACATAGTAGACAGCCACACCGCCAACCATGATCTTATATAAATAAAAAGGGACCGCCAACAGGGAGGAAAGCGTCAGGGTTGTTGTTGTCCCCACATAGATGCAGGGCCGCATATCCTCATACCGCCGCTCATAAATCCGGTCCGCCTGGAATTTGGACAGCACCGAGTTGAAGGGGGAGGAGGTCAGCAGGGCAAAGATGAATATGTATAGTATGCTGCTGGAAAAGGTCTCTCTCTCCAAATAGCCTGCCTGATCAAAGCCCAGCACCCTGTACATGCCGAACAGACACCCGATTACAACCAGCATCGGAGCTATGGTATATACAAAGCTGAAGCCTATCCCATAGATAGCCGTAGTTACCGTATGCTTGTCAAATATTTTATTTAGTTGAACTCCGATCCCTGCCATATCATTGCCTGCCCTTCTTCCGTCTATTCCAACATTCGTGTTGTTCTACTGCGGCTGTTCTATTTCTGCTGTTATCCTAACATTCCTGTTGTTATTCCATTATTCCTGCCGCCTGTTATTGCAGCCGGATCTGCACCGGACCTCCAGTATGGCTGAACGCTTGTCCCCTTAGATGCCGCCCGCGGCTCCTCCGTCCTTCGGTGGAGGAACAAAGTCCTTCTCGGAATACACCAGCCCGCTCATATTTGCCAGGGTCTTATAAATCTTCCGGTAGGTCTCCTCCATAGCTTCACTCCTGTATCTATGCATCAGACGACGGTAACCGTTCTCCCCCATCTGACGAGCCAATTCCGGATTGTCAGCCAGTCTCAGAATCGCACCGGAAATCTCTGAGACATTCATAACCGGCACCACAATACCCGCTGCCCCGAAGGAATCCTCCTCTCCATAGATTAGTCCCTGACAATTGCCCACATTCGTGGCAATACAAGGCTTTCGGACTGCAAAGCCTTCCAAAATCGTAAGGGGCTGCCCCTCACTGATGCTGGTGAGAATTGTCATGTCCATTCGACCGATATAATCCTTGGTTCGAATACTTCCTGTAAATTCAATATTTTCAGCTCCCAGGGCCTTCACCAGCTCGCGGCAGTCCCTCGCATACTCCGGATCCTCATCATCAGGTCCCATAATCCACAGCTTCAGCCTCGGTTCTTTCTCATGGGCATAATAAAACGCATTAATCATAGTCTTTACATCTTTGATCGGAGTTACCCGTATAATGGCCCCGACATTAATATAATTATCATTCGGATCCTTCTCCGGTATCCCTTCAAATCCGGAAGCATTGATGCCGTTGGGTGTGATAATTGCCTTCTGGGGCGAGCAGCCCAATTCAATCTGAAGACTTTGGGCCTGCTCAAAAAGTGCGGTCACCAAATCCGCAAAATAATAGGCGCATCGGGACATCTTCCGAAACTGCTCAATCCAGATGGTTTTATATATCCCCTGAACCCATTTTGCCTTAATAATCTCCTCCTCCCGCTCCCTGGTATAGATTCCGTGCTCACTGATTAAAAGCCTGGCATCCGGAAACCTGGTCAGTGCCTTGCTCCCGATAATTCCCGCATATCCTGTAGAAACGCAGTGGTATATATCCGCCTTGGGAGGGACGCATTTTAACGCAAAGAAAAGGGGAAGATAGATAGAGCGCAGTGTCCACAAAAAATCCGAAAAGGTAATATCCGAGAACTTCATGGAGTAATAATCTTTGGTTATCTCCAGAAATTCGGGACTCATCAGCACATGGTTAATGGAGATATTCTTCCGGTCAAAGATACCGAACACCGTCGTCCAATCCACATTTTCACCGATTACCAGACTGCGCAGTGCATTTACCTCTTTTTTCTTCAGATTCACCCGATTTCTCCTGGTTCCAGGCTTGCCCACCCAATCCACATCCTGGAGGTAAACCTCATGAACCTCTGTCAGATTATCCGGCAGCAAAAAGGCAAATTTACCGCTGATATTCCTGTCCGCAACAATTGTAATAAGACTGAATTCAATATTGGGAAATAACTTGATCACACTGTGTATCCAGCTGGATACACCGCCCACAACATAGGGATAACAGCCTTCTGCTATCATGCATACCTTCATACCGGGTCCTCCTCCATTACAACGATGTATTAGTCCTGTTTCGGGTTGCTGGGGATGATCTTATTGTTCTTTGGCTTCCCTAAGACATTCTCTTCTATCAGGTGAATGCGTACCCTGGCATCGGCCGCCTTGATCAGATAAGCAGAGGAAGAGATTTTCTTTGCACTTCCTCCTTCCACGAAACCAATGCTCCTGCTATAGGTGCAGAGTATAAAATAAGCCTCCTCATCGAAGTGATCGATCCGAATATTGATATCATTCCCCGTACATTCATAAATATAATCCAGGGCCAAAAAACGCCTAACACGCTTCTCCATCTCGTAGATAGAAACCATATCCAGCTTGTCAAAATCATTGAAATAGGTACTCCCCTTCGACCACTTCAAGCTTAGATTATTCCATTCATCCCGGCTGCTCCCGGGATAAAAGACTCTCCCGATATCCACCCTGACATTGCACATTCCGAGGGCATTTTCAATACAGAGCATCCGCAAGTCATCCATTGTCTCATGCCGGTACCCGTCCAGATTAAATTTTACCGATAGAGTATTGTCATTCAGAAAGCTGATCAACTGATCCCCGTCCCGGTAATCCGACATCACCAGACTGACGTCCTTCAGCAGTTCGTGCTCCAGCTGACCTCTCACCTCATCTTCTTCAAAATCCGCCGCATACAAAGCCGTAAAATCATAGTCCGGCAAACTCTCCCTGAAAAATTGCTCATTTTGTGTATTCATATCTCTTAAACCGATATCGGATACCTGTCCCAGCGAAAGTCCCATATCCCCGGGAAGCTTGCCTATCTCCCGTAGATAGAAATCAATATAGTGATCCAAAGCTCCCACCTCATCCTTGTAATCCAACTGGGGAGCGGCAAAAAAACTGTAGGAACTTCCATAGCTTTTTAATATCTGAATGATATTCGGCCACAGCAGATCCCTGGCCACAGCCTCGGAGCTTCGGCTGTAAAGCCGCTGTAATACCTCACTATTTTCATTGGAGAGATAGGGATAGCCAAGCAATGAGATGGTTTGTGCATTGACTATGGGATAGATATAGCATTCCGCCCCTTTAGCCATAAAACCCGTTAGAAGTCCCAGCAGAGACATACCGTCAAAAATTCTGCTGTTTACAGAAAACACAAAGGATTTTCGCGTTGTAGTCCTCCAAAGAAGAGGCGGCAGATCCTTGTCCTCAATTTGAAGTTCCTCCTGGTTATCCAAAATACCGACACAGTACACCTCATAGCCGGATGCCAGGGAATAATACGGCAGACTGACCCTGGTATCGTCCTCCTCACCGAAGTAATCCCCCTTCCCATACTCCCGTTCCTGGTTGATCATGAAATTCGAGAATAACTTTATTCCGTCGGCAGTCACTTCCCGCTCCACTGCCGCCTTGATTCCAAAGAAAGCGGCAAATTCCCGGTTTGCTCCGATCTCTTCATAGTCAGGCAGCTGCGTAAAAATCATCGTTTTACCCTGATCTGCATAAGAATACAGCATCCGGCTGTCCCGGGCGAAAACCGGATACCTGCCGAAAAGGATTACACTGTAGTCTGCAATTGCATCCTCTTTCGGCCACTCTGTATATATCTTATAGAAATATTTATTATAGACACACCACTGTGCCAAAAGCCCCGCCACCTCATCCCCGGCTTCCTCCGACAGAATGGCCACCCGCAGCTTTTGATCGGGATTTATTATCACATTCCGAGAGGGGTCCTGTCCTGTTTGAAGCTGCAGAACATCCAAATTGAGAGAATTCGCCGAAATGGTATTCTCAAGATTAATGTTCACCCGCTCCCCGGCCCTGATGTTCCCAGTGGAATCCGAAAGAATATTCGATGAAACCCCGACAAACATGAACATTACAAAAACCATCAACAGCAGTACAAAAATCGCAAAATAATTTCCTTTTGAAATCATAGGCATCTATCTTTCTGCAATATAATATTATTTCGCAGCAATTACCGTATTGCTGCCGTATCAGCCGTACAGGCGAAACAGATTCAAAATCTCTTCGTCTGCTTTAATATCACTTTCCCTCAGTTCATTCAGGCATTGGAAAAAGGCGGTCTGATTATGCCGGTCATAATACAAATGCAATTTCGCTTTGAAGGTATCCAGCATATCGGGCCGGTACTTTCCCGCCCTGGAGACCCATTTCTCCGCCATATTATAGTCCCTGACAAAAATGAACAAATCCGTCATCCGTAAATAATGAGTTGCGGTCATATACCATAGGTTATGGACAAACAAATTCTCCGCCACATTATTCAGGGTATAGATATAGGCCTCCTGCTCCACTCCGTTCATGATCTTCATACTGAGAATCTCATAGATATAGTCAAAGGTCAGAAGATTCATCTCCACATCCTCGGGGAGTTTTTGTATGTGCTCAATCATATTCTGCGCCGTGGACCTAAACTCCGACAGCGAATCCAGAATAATGGAAGCGGCATAGTGGGAGGTCTCTGTGTCCTTGCTGTTCATCGCTACCGCAATGCTGGCAACCGTCTTCCTGGCATTCCCCCGCAGAGTGTCCAAAACCAGGCGGCGCAGGCTGGCAGTATCCGAAACTGCCATGGCATCCTGAATTGGCACATAATTCATCTCCGCCTCCTGGTCCGGAGGCAGTACCAGCTTCTCCCGCTCCTGGCTAAAGCTGATATCTCTCATATCTACATTCTTCTTGCGGTTAAAAAAATGGATGAACCTGCCGAGAAGAAGGTATAATACACCAAAAACCGGGACAACGAGAACAAACCAGGCCAGCAGAAACACCGTGCTTCGATGCTCCTTTTTCTGAAAACAGCCAAGAATAAAGATCGCGAGGGCTGCCAGTATATTTAATATACAAATCCCTAAAACAGGCCAAAATCCCGTTGTATCCATACCCTGTCTCCTTCTTAAAGCTTTTTCTCCAGATAAGTCGGAATCAGTTTTTCTTCCAGGCGCTTTCTTACATAGATTGCTTCACTCATATTAGTATTAGTTAACAGTATTGCCAGATTTCCGTCCGCCATGGCACCGACATAATCCGTATCCCGGATCGAAGCCTGTATCTTATCATTTAACTCCTCCCGCGGCATAGCATCTCCCTTTACATAAAAAATGCAGGACTCTGTGTAGCCCTTCTCCCCCGCGCTCCGGTAGATATCCACCATGGCGTTAAAAGCTGCTTCCTGAAGTATCCTTGTCCCCGGAAGATATCGGCGGTAGGCAAGGGCATCCAGATAGTCCGCATCCCGAACCACCATGGAGTAGACCAGCGCTCCCGCCACCGTCAGCAGATTAGCCTGGTACAAGGTCATCTGATCATACGGAATATCCCACAGAAGGATAACAATTCTCATCTCCCCCCTATCATCAAAAAGAGCGCTGGCCATCATTGGAAGCGTATGATCCAGGGAGCGGTTGATATACACCTGCTTCCCCTCTAAGGCATCAAAAATCATTCTATAATTCTTCATCTGAATCGATTTGCCGAGGGACCGTGCCTTCTCACTGGAGGCGGATGCCAAACGACAATACTTCCGATTGGACACCAGGTAGATGGAAACATCCGGCGTCTCCATAATCTCCGATAAAGAATCCAGTGCGGCAAACAGCACCTCACCGGCTTTCGCCTTATCCAGCCTGGAGGTAATTTCATAGATACGTCCGACACTTTCCGTACTGCTGATTAATTTATCCGCAAAATAATTCTTGATCCTGGTATTGCTGGAATTGATCACGGTAATATCATTCAGACGATCCGTAAGAAAGCTGATCCTCTCATTCTTATCCCCCTCCATCTCACGAAATTTATCCTTCAGATGCCCCACGGTCAGGCCGACTGCAAAAATTTGCGCAATCCAGATATAAGTCTTGATATCAATTAACAAGGAAAATCCGGTTTCCGTATACATCTGCCGGAAGCAATACCCAATGACACTGAGGAGGGAAGAAAAGATCGCCTGCTGCCTGCCATGCACCATGGAAAAAATCAACACATACAACAGATAAAAATTTATTCCTCCAAAATAAGTGCTGCCAACTGCGCGATTATTCAGCATGAAAAACGGTACAAAAAATACAATGCACTCCAAAAACGGCACTGTCTTCTTAAAAAGACGAAGCGCCCGGTACCGAAGGCTCTTCCCCTCATACTGCTCATCATGATACAAAAAAAGATTCTTATGTTTCTTCATGTGGGCAATCATCATTGGAATCATTTCTTTATAGCTATTTCTGACCTGGAACGAGAATTCTTTGCAAAATCTTTCGTTAGCTAAAATGATTCTATGCCTCAGGCCGATGGTTTGATCTACAATATCGATGGGATGGGAATAATTCTCCTGAATTAACCGGGCGACGGCATCCTCCGTCACCTCTTCCATGGAGGAGATATGATACAGCCGGTGCTTTCTCTCCGGCGCCTTAATCAGAAGATACAATGCCTCCACTCCGTCTCTTACATATAGTGCGGACAGCACTTTTTTTGCATTCACCTTCAGACGGCCGGATACCAGCGCCTTTACACACATTTCGGAATAAATGTCCGTACAAGCTTCCCGGTTGGCGGGAATTCCATACATCCGGGCAATCCGGGCCACGGTAACCTCCATCTGTGTGGTATCTCCGAAATGCATAGCCAGCTTCTCCCCCTGAGAGATGGTCATTGCTTTGAAGCTGCCAGGCGAGGCAGGCATGTCCTCCCGGATATCAACCACATATTCATCCTCAAAGACCCGGTCCGAAGAAGTATAAATAAAATGCCTTACCCCCAGCATGGCGGCACACATCAATAGATTGCTGAGCCCCGTGATGTAATTCAGAGACTCTTCCTTGACATTTTCATCCTCCCATCGATATAACGGATCATAGGCACCTGTGAACAGAACCGCATCCGGACGGCTGCTGCTGATTACCTCTCTCACACTGCTGCTGTCATACCCAAAGACATACTGCTCAAAAACGTGGGCAGGCTTTATAAGTTTTTTATTACTGGTCAGCGTATAAATACTCCAATTTTCTTTATAAAACTTACTAATTAATTCCTCAGTGAAGGTGCCATAACTTCCCACGATTAAGATACTGCTCATATCTTCGTCTATCTCCTACGGGCCAATTTGTCTAACATACTCCTTAAGCACAGCTATCATACAAAGCATATGCAGTTTTAAATATAATTACCCACAGGAAAATTATTTTTTTAAAAGTAACACTTCAGATTGCCCGTTTAAAAATTTTGGTATTTTTTGTATCATATTGACAATTTTGATCCCATACGCTAATATAGTAGAGGAACCGCAGCAGTGACAACAGACATCTGTTTAACATCGAAGGGATTGATGATATGAGAAAGAGCTTATTCGGCTATAATATATCCGAGGTTAATGCAGCATTGGACAATCTCCGCGAGGAGAATGAGAGCTTAAACGCAACCATCGTCACACTGAAAACACAGATTAAGAACAGTATCTCCGACAGCGGTGCCAAGGCTAACCTTCTGGAAGCCGATTTAAAGATGAAGGAAGAGGATTTGAGAATACTCAGGGAAGAAAAGAAGGAACTTCTCTCCCAGATCACATCACTGTCCGCAGAAACCGAACTATTACATCAGAAAAATGCAGAGTTGTCAGCTCAGCTGGAGGCTGAGACAGAACATAAGGCCGCATTGGAACAGGACCTTAATGCTAAAATAGTCGCGCTGTATTCCGTCAGGGACGAGGTTGCCGCAACCGCAAGTAATTTGGTTGAAGCCCAATCCAGAATTGATATAATCACCGGAGAGCATGAGAAAGAAACGGCCCAGCCGGACAAAATTCTGAACGGGGCCCCGGAATCGGACGCAAAGCCTGTCATAACAGACTCCCCTGCAGAGGATTATGCCAATCTGCGGGACATGCTGGCCTTCTCCAATACCTCCCTCCAAGCATATAATGACATATCCAAAATCCATAACGAGGCTGTCAATCATATTCAGAAACAAATGAAAGACTATTACCAGTTGATGAATGAAATCATGGAGCATTTCCTGGAAGAATCCAATGCCTGTCTTAAGGCGAAGGAGGAATCTTCCAAGACTCCTTTTTTAGTTAAAGTCAGCGGCTAACTTGCAGCTGCTAATCCATATAATCAAACTACGGCGGCGTTCCATCCTTGGAAGGCCGCCGTAGTTTTTCATTCCCATACTTCCACTGAACTGTTGCTGCGCCGATGATTGCCGGATGACTCCTCCTACGCCAGGTTTGACAAATCTATATGCCGCGGATTATAATGATTAGTGTTTCAAAAGAATACATGCTTCACCGCAGAAAGGGCTCGTATCATGTATTATCAAATTCAGGATCAGGTCACCAAAATCAATCCAAAGAAGATTAATCCTGATATCTTAACCATGGGTATCATTACTCTGGAGGAGCTGGAGTCCTGCTATGCGAGGTTTGGCTTTTCCCATCTGACCCTGGCCGAATGCCGGAATGATGATCAGCATATCCATGGCACTCTGAGTTCCTATCATGATTATCTCTTCGGGGTTATCATCGGCATCAACCCAGGCAGGATTGTTGAGGTTCAGGATCGGATCGGTGTCTATATCAAAAAAAATCTGCTATTGATTACCATTATTGAAGACCGGGATGACAGCACTAAAATGATGATTCTCAAGATGCTGGAACATCTAAATCTGTCCAAGATCTCTCTGGAACGCTTACTCTTTGGCTTCCTGGAGTGCTTTATCAATCAGGATTACACCCTCCTTGTCGGCATCGAGGAGGAAATAAGCGCCCATGAGGACCGGATTAACGAATGCCGGCTTGAGAAGGCTTTTAACCATGAGATTACGGACATAAGAAAAAGACTCATGCTTCTTGATAATTATTATCAGCAGTTCATTGCCATCGGGGAAGAGCTGGAGGAGAATAGCGCAGATATCTTCAGAGAGGAGGTCCTCCATCTATTTCATGTTTTTGCGGATCGTGCCAGCCGTCTGAGCAATAATACCCGAACTCTTCAGGAGTACTGTGTTCAGGTGCGGGAAGCATACCATGCCCAGTTGGACTATGATTTGAATAAGATTATGAAGCTTTTTACCGTAGTCACTACCATCTTTCTTCCACTAACCTTGATCGTAGGCTGGTACGGAATGAATTTTACTTCCATGCCGGAGATAGCTTGGAGATACGGATATCTTTATGTCATTATATTAAGCGTTATAGTAGCAGTTATCTGTCTGATCTTTTTCAAAAAGAAGAAATTTATGTAGCGTATCCTGCTGCCGCCTTACTGCTCCAAAAAGCCTTCATTATACAAGATTCTAATTAAAATTCTAATAAAACAGCCCCCGGGTTGCCTGTATATTAAGGCAATCCGGGGGCTGATATGTAACCTCAGCCAATTCCATTGAATGGAACTATTCTATAACTTCATATAGCCATAACCGTTAACAATGGCCTCCAATCTCTGCTTACCCTTGCACAGAGGACATTCTCCTATATTATAGCTTCTGTAATCCGGGATATCCTTAGCGGTAAATATGGAATTCACCAGATTACCGTCAATCTTGTCCACCGCACTGAAAATTGTGCTGATGCCCTGGACCATTCCGCCATAATACCGGATACATTCCAGGCTTCTTTTCAGAGTATCTCCGGTGGTAGCGGAAGCTGCCAGCAAAAGAATATTCTTGCCATATACCGCAGGCTGAAGATTGTTTCTGAAAATCATCTGTCCGTTGGTGTTAAATTCCGGAGTAATAATATAAATTGTCTGATGCATATTCATGGAACGGATGCCGGCACTTGACAGTTCCTGTGCCAGAAAGGCTCCGATTACTTCGCAGCCATCCAGGCATACGATGGTATCCACTATGGTACTGTTCACATACTGCTTTGCCAAAACTCTGGCCGCCTCTGCCGCTTCACTCATTCGGGTTTTCATTGTAGTCAGGTCGATATACTGGTTGATATGGGAGTTACCTGTTGCAAAATGTCCTGGAATAATCTTCATCGCAATTCTCTTATTCATGGGTGCATAAATCTTAATTGCTCTACTTTCCATTGAATTACCCCCTTTGGTATACATAACTGCATGATCGGCGCCAATTACTTGCATGGAATGAGCTTCCAAAGCAATCCTCCTGTTTCCCGATGCACTGGAAGACAATTCATCATATTACTATTATATTCCATCCGGCGTATCTAAGCAAGATCTTTCCTTTCTTAACCAGCCCAAGATCGGTTCCGGTTCACTCTTCCACCTACTCCCAGCTCCTCCATACCTCAGGCTGATATCCTACGGTTGCCTTCTTACCATTTCGCACAATGGGGGTTATAAACAGCTTGGGGTTCTCCAGCAGCTTGGCTTCTTTGTCCTCCTGAGACAAATATTGAAGCAGGGTAAATAGCTCCTTATCCCTGGCACCTGGATTAATCAATGGTTCCAGCCCTCCTACCGCTTGCTTTATACTGCTTAGTTCTCCTTTGCTCATGCCGAATTTCACCACGTCAATTAATTGAAACTTCACACCCCGTTCTTTAAAATATCTTTCTGCCTTCTTGGTATCAAAGCATTTTCCCGCACCAAATATCTGTATATTCATGAGCCCTTCCTCTCTCCTTCTCTTCTTACCTTTTTCCTTCTCATGTCCGCCCGATTACTTCACACTGCCGTATCGCTTCCTTTCTCAGGCATGGGATAATACCGGAAGACTTCCTTTCTGAATGAAATTATTCCCCATCACAAAGAAAGTGTCTCCCGTATCTAATAGCTTACATTCAAAAGAAGTTGTTTCAAGAGGTGTGAAACCAAAGCCTACCTTTCTCCCCGGCTGGTCCAGCAAAGAGGAGACCACATCCTCCATGGAAAAAGTCCGGGTGCTGAAGATATCACTCACATACATCTCCTCCCCGTACTCAACCACAGCTGCCAGATCCAGCTCCTCACAATAATAAATACATTCTGCCAGATAGGAGGTCAGATGGAACATCCGCAGATATTCATTATCCATCAAGGCATATTTTGCAGAAACCGTATTATTTCGCAGCAGCCGAAGCAACAGCTCGCGGTCCTCCTCCAAGCCGGCATTCAGCTTTTTGAAACGATACATAGATTTTTGGGTATAATCTTTGGAATAAATATATTCCTCCGCTTTTTCGAACCCAAATCGGGGATAAAACTCTCTGACAGATGCATTGGCATATAGATAAATTAAATCGTACTTTTCCCGGTGCTCCTTCAGTATAAGCTCAATTAATGCCCGGCTCAGCCCTTTCCCGCGGTAATCCGGGTCCGTCATGACCGTCCCGATTTGCAATGTGCGGTACCTGTTTCCCGATGCCGCATATTCCAATGGACTCACAGATACATTAGCAGCAATCCTGTCATTATGCACCAGAGAATAAGGGCAATAGCGGCTGGTCCAATAGCCCAGGCGGTACCAGCTCTCGAAGTCCAAGCCAAAGGTCTGCTTTGCAAGCTGATTTAAATCCGCCCGGTATTCCGCTCTCTCCTGATATCCGCTGAGCAGTAAATATTCTTCGTTTCCAATTTTTATCTGCCTTTCAGGTTTCATATAAACACTCCGATCTACTCTCTTGTACTTTGTCTGCATCTTATCTATATTTTAGCAGGATGCTCCCGATAGTGCAACCAGCTTGAACGGCAGAGGAAAATTCCCCTGCCGTCCCTATGTAAAAACCTTTCCCTGCAGCCTATTTCAGAAGTTCAAGACGGCCAGGATCGCCGGCAAATGCTTCTTTGGCATTTTCCTTTGTAACAACAAGCGGAGGAAGTTCGTAGATACCAACGTCCTTCTTGCCGTTGTTTACACTGGTGTCAGGCTCCGGCATACCCTTGCCCGCTTGCAGCGACTTGATTATCTCAATTGTTTTGCTTACCAAAACATCGGTCGGCTTGGCTACCGTCGAATACTGTCTGCCTGACCAAACCCACTCAACCGATTCGTTTTCCGCATCAAGACCCGAAACAACGGGAATCTTCTGTCCGGCCTGCTCCGATGCAGTGATGATAGCACGGGCAATACCGTCATTCGGTGACAGAACGCCATGAATTTCCTTATCTGCGTAGAAGCCGGAGAGCAGAGAATCCATACGGGCCTGTGCCTTGGAGTTATCCCAGTCAAGGGTTGCGCACTGAGTAAAATCAGTTTGATTCGATACGACGATAAGCGTACCGTCATCGATTTTGGGCTGAAGCACTGACATAGCGCCCTTGAAGAAGTTAGGTGCATTGGGGTCAGCAGGACCGCCGCCGAACAATTCAATATTGTAAGGACCTGCGCCCTTTTCCTTTGCCAATCCGTCAAGCAGGGCCTGCCCCTGCAATTCGCCGGTCTTGATGCTTCCGAATTGTACCACGCCGTCAACACCGGTGGTGTTCTCAAGAAGACGGTCATAACCAATGATTGCAATACCTGCATCAGCCGCTTGTTCCAAAACCGATCCCAGCTGTGAACCATCCACGGGACCGACAACAATAACTTTTGCCCCATTTTGAATCATAGACTCAATCTGCTGTTGCTGCTGAGGAACCTTATTATCGGCGGCTTGGACGATCGCCTTAAAGCCTGCGGCCTCCAACTGGGTCTTAAACATTTCGTCAGCCTCTTTCCAGTTCTGGGTGCCAAGCCATGGCAGAGAAACTCCTATGGTTGCATCCGCTGCAAAGCCTGCATCCGGTGTCTCTGTACTTGGGGCTTCTGTCCCAGGATCTTCTGCGGCAGGGGTCTCTGCGGCCGGTGCTTTTGTCGGGTCCGGTGCATTGGCCTCGCGCCCGCGGCCGGTGCCGCAGCCTGCCAACGCCACCATCACAACAAGGATTGCTGCAGTGATCAGGGACAGTTGCTTTCTCATTTTTTTCATAATTAACCTCCTTTTTTAAGTCCTTTGACTATATAAGGCCCAGCCGCACAGTTTATTGGGAATCACTGCCGGCAGGCTTGCCTTCCTTGGGTTTGGTTTCCCTTCCAGGAAATAACGTTCCTATGATGGAGCGTCGGCCATGCACTTTGTTATATACATCGAAAGCAACCGCGGCCAGGAGTACAAGGCCCTTAATGACCTGGGTACGGTCAGCGCCGACTCCCATGAGCATGAGTCCGGAGTTGAGGACAGCCATCACCATGCCGCCGACCATAGTGGCAAGAACGGTGCCGATACCGCCCGATACGGCCGCACCGCCAATAAAGACCGATGCAATCGCATCCAGCTCCCAACCGGTGCCATCCGACGGACCGGCTGCGGTTGAGCGGCCCACGAACATGATCCCTGCCAAAGCTGCAAGAAATGACATATTAAGCATCGTGAGAAAATAAGTTTTTTGGACATTTACACCGGATAGAGCAGCCGCACTTTTGTTGCCTCCGACTGCGTAAATATGGCGGCCAAACCGGGTTCGTTGGGTAATTATGTGATAAATGATGATCAAAATGACCAGAATCAGGCCCGGCACAGGGAAGGATGTACCGGGGCGCCCGGTACCGAAAAGCCAGGTAAAATAGCCAATAATAATCCCAACCAGAGTAATCCGAACCACAACCGGCCAAATGGCCTCTTTTGTTCCCGTCAGATTGGCCGAACGTGTGCGCCGCCGCAGCTGCGCAAAAGCAAAAGCAGCGATCGCGATGATCCCCAGCAGTAAGGTTGAATTGTTCATTCCGGTAAATGCAGGACCCCATTCCGGCAGGTATCCGGCGCCAAACCATTTCAGCTGCGGCGGTGCCGGCACTGAGATGGACTTTGAGATCCAGATAACTCCTCCCCGAAAGATCATCATGCCGCCCAGGGTGGTGATAAAGCCCGGGATCCCCAGCTTGGACAGCCAGAAACCCTGCCACGCTCCTGCCGCAAGGCCGATTGCAAGGCTGACAATTACTGCGAGCCACCACGGAAAGTGGAGATCCCGCGCTACCAGAGCCATCACCATCCCCGAAAATCCGGCCACAGATCCTACGGATAAATCAATCTGTCCTATGACGATAACCATCAGCATTCCAATAGCCAGCACCAGCACATATGCGTTGCCGGACAGCAGATTCTGGAAGTTGGAAGAGGTAACCATCCTGCCCCCTGAAGTGATATTGAAGATGATGATAAGTGCCGCCAAGGCGATTACCATTGTGTACTGGCGAAGTTCTCCGCCTAATACTTGCTTTATGTATTTCATGATGCATTCCCGTCCTTTCCTGATCCAGATGCCGCTGCAGAGGTATCTGTCATCATTCTCATGAGCCTTTCCTGATCGGCCTCACTTCGCTCCAGCTCGCCCGTTATGCTTCCCTCAAAGATGGTGTATATCCGGTCTGCCATCCCCAGCAGTTCAGGCAGCTCGGAGGAAATAATTATGACCGCTTTCCCCTGATCCGCAAGGGCATGAATGAGGCGGTAAATCTCATACTTGGCGCCGACATCAATCCCGCGTGTGGGTTCATCAAGAATCAGAACCTCCGGCTCCGTAAACATCCACTTGCCCAGAACCACCTTTTGTTGGTTTCCTCCGGACAAGGTACTTACGCCGATATCAACGCCGGGAGCCTTAATATTCAGGGAGCTCCGGTATTGTTGTGCAGCCCGGAACTCCTTATCTGAATCCAACAGTCCGCCTCGCACAATTGCGTTGAGATTCGCCGACACAATGGTCATACGGACCGTGTCAATCAGATTGAGGCCCAGAGTCTTCCGGTCCTCAGGCATATAGGCTATACCCTGTCGGATGGCGGAGGCAACAGAGGTGATACGAACCTGTCTGCCCCTGATTTTAATGGTTCCGCCAAGGTAAATCCCATAGTTGCGCCCGAAGATGGACCGCATAAGCTCCGTTCTTCCCGCACCCATGAGACCGGCAAAGCCGACGATCTCACCGGCTCTGACATGGAAGCTGGAGTTTTTGCATATCATCCGGCCCGGAATATGGGGATCCTCAACACACCAATCGGACACCTCGAAAATGATCTCGCCGGGATGCGATTCGTGGTCGGGGTAGCGGTTTTCGATGGAACGTCCCACCATGGAACGAATGATACGATCCTCATCGACCCGCCCTGCCTCGACGGTGTAGGTGTCGACCGTGCGGCCGTCACGGATTACCGTGACAGCATCAGAGATGGCCGCAATCTCGTTGAGCTTGTGCGAGATCATGATACATGTGATATCCCGTGTTTTTAAGTCCCGCATAAGGCTCAGCAAATTCGCGGAGTCAGCTTCATTGAGTGCAGAGGTCGGTTCGTCAAGAATCAGCAGCTTGACATTTTTGGACAGCGCCTTGGCTATCTCCACTAATTGCTGCTGGCCCACGCCCAGGTGTTTGATCAGCGTCCCGGGGTCGACAGTGAGCCCCACCCGCGCAAGCAAATCCACCGTGCGATGCCGGGCGGTGTCCCAGTCAATCAGACCGCGCTTCACCACCTCATTTCCCATAAAGATATTTTCGGTAATGGACAGCTCCGGAATCATGGTCAGCTCCTGGTGAATAATTACAATCCCTGCATTCTCTGATTCCTTGATATTCCTGAAAGCCATCTCACTGCCCATGTAGATAATCCGGCCCTCATAGGTACCGTAAGGGTACACACCGGACAAGACCTTCATCAAGGTTGATTTTCCGGCGCCATTCTCGCCGCAGATTGCGTGAATGTCGCCCCGATGCACCTCCAACGTCACATCATCCAGCGCACGCACCCCCGGAAAGACCTTGGTAATGCCTTGCATTTGAAGGATTAAAGGTTGTTCCATAACTTCCATAGCATACCTCCTATTCTCTCACTGCTAAAAATGCGCTGGGCATTTGCAGCACCTTATCCGTCGCTATAGCGGCTGCACCATACAGGGTGGGATCGACCTTGAGGCTGGATATTTTAATTTGCACCCTGGCATGAAGCTCCGAAATAGCGCGCTGCTTTACCACCTCCTGAATTGTAGGCAGCAGCAAATCCCCTCCCTGGGATACACTGTCGCCGATGACAATAATATCAGGGTTATAGGCATTGATCAGAGTAACACAGCCGTAGCCAACGTACCGGGCTATCTCACGCACCACCTCCAGCGCCTCCTGACTGCCCCCGCGAGCCGCATCAAAAACGGCTTTACAGGCGTCAAAGCTTTGCTGATGTCCCTTAGAAAAACATTCCGGCACACGCTCCTGCGCCATCTTCAGCATGGCCGGAGCCGAGCAATAAAGCTCCAGGCAGCCATAGTTGCCGCATTCACAGCGCGGCCCCCGGGCATCTATGCTAATATGACCAATTTCACTTGCAGCTCCCTGTACTCCCAGCAGCAGGCTGCCCTGTTCGATAATACCGGACCCTACTCCCTCACCTACCAAAAAATAGGCCAGCGTGTGGAGGGGCCGGACATGGTCGCCAAACCACCATTCAGCCAGCGCTCCGGCATTGGCATCATGCACTATAAAAAAGGGCTTGTTAAACTCCTCTTTGAATTCCTCTATAAAATTAATATTGTGCCAGGTGGGCATTTGGGTTACCACCGCAATGCGCCCCTCGTCCTGCAGATAGGGCCCGGGCACGGCAAGGCCGATGGCCACTACATTTTTATACTTTTTCAGTGTCTCGTGTATCTGCTTTTTCATAGCCAAAAGCACCGATTTCTGGTCTTCCTCAAGAGAATATTCAAATTCGGTCTGAGTGTAGATTTTACCCGAGATATCAAATACACCCACTGCGAACATATGCCTTGCAAACTTTACCCCAATGATCTGATGCCTGTCGGCGTTCAGCTTCAGCCCAATGGAACGGCGGTTGCCGCTGCCCTTCATGCTTCCCACCTCGGATACTATTCCCATTTCCATCAGAGCCGCCACTATTTTTGTAATGGATGCCTGGGTAAGACCAATTTGCTTGGCAATATCCGCCCTTGAGCAAACCTCCCGCTGCTGTATTATCTTTACAACAGCAGAGCGGTTCATCTCAGTCAAATCACTGTTGTTGTTGCCTATGATATCCCGCATTTTGCTGACCGACCTCTTCCTGTTTATTTCATTCATGTGTTAATTCATTAACTCTGTTTATATATTAATGCAAAGACAATGAATTGTCAATTATTTCCAAATCACAAGAGCATTTTTGTCTGTTTTAACAAATTTTTACTATTTTTATTGGTTAATATGCCTTATCATAAAAATAAAATCCCGCACCCCTCTTTTGAGAGAGATACGGGATTATGACAATTGTTCCAAAAAAGCAATTTTCCACATCATTTCAATTTTGTACGGAACAGGTTGACCAGGGACAATAAAATTACCGCCCCGAGAACGGATATAAAGAAGCTCCACAGATTTAAGCCGGTGGCCGGACCCAGATTGAAGATCCCGGCAAGCCAGCCTCCGATAAAAGCGCCTATAATTCCAACAATCAGATTCCATCCAAAGCCCATTCTGGCATCATTACCGGTAATTTTACTTGCAATCCATCCCGATACTGCGCCCAGAATAAGCCATACTAACAGGTTCCCTATTTCAGGCATTTCATTTACTCCTTTCTGCGATACAGTCAGTTCCTATCCTTTTTCTCCGGCTTAACCAGGTCAAGGACATCATTTGCCTTCTCAGCCATCTCTTCCTTCACATCCTCCAGCTTATCCCCAACCTGGGCTTTCATGGTTTGAAGCTTGCCCTTCAGCTCCAACCTGTTGTTATCCATATGGCGGCCTGCGGTTTCCTTTATTTTACCCATCAAATTATCCTTTGAATTTTCGAAATCTTCTTTCAGCATAGCTCCCTCCGTACTTTATCTCTATTAACAAGTTAGGATTAGGATGTGCAAAAGCGGAATTAATATACAAAGGACCAGGAATTATCTTGTCGATAATCCTGGTCCTTTTGTTATATCATGAACAAAAATCACGTTCATGATCTTCAGCTCCGATCGCATGCTTACAAGCAGGCTTACATCATGCTCACTACGCTTTTGTTATATCATGAACATAAACCACGTTCATGATCTTCAGCTCCGATCGCATGCTTACAAGCAGGCTTGCATCATGCTCACTACGCTTTATCATATTATCACATTCGATTAGTTGCCTTTTTCCTCAATGAACTTATTCAGCTGAGTGTTTGCCTCACCCACTACCTTGTCAATTCCGTTATCCTTTAATTTCTGGATAAACTTAGGCAGTTCTGTAGCCGGATCAATTGTGCCGGAATTCAGGGAAAGAGCATATTCAGCAGCGGTATTCGCCAAAGAAGCCAGTTCCGTATCAACGGAAGTTGAATCGAAGGCCCATCCAAGAATCGGGATCTCACCTGCGGAACCATAATATGCCTTAAATTTCTCTTGGAAATCCAGACCCTGGCCCTGCAGAGGAGGCAGCTGGGTAACATTACCCATGCCATTGGTCCAAGGAATATAATCCTGACGCTTGTCGGTAAATACAACCTCTCCGCCTTCCAAGTTGTAATGAACACCTTCAATACCGTATTCAAGAAGCGTGAAAAGGTAGGGGTCGGTATTTAAGAGGTTGAGGAACATCATCGCACGCTCCGGATTCCTGGAAGCCGTGGAGATCGCCATCATTGCTCCCTGAGAGGAGGTAGTATCCACATAAGCAGGTGTACAGGGAACCATTGCTACTTCAAATCCGCGCTCACCGGTTGCCTGAATTTCATATCCGAGTGCATAGCTCTGTGTACCGATGAGATATTCACCGCTGAGCTGCTTTGCAGTACGTGTGGCATTAGCCTGGCTCTGATTGCCCATTGCAGGATCAATATAACCTGCCAGGAAGTATTCACGGGTCTTCTCTACAAATTTCTTATATTCAGGAGTTTCAAATTTGCTCAGAATTTTATTGCCGTAAGGTCCCTCTGCGGCAGTATCCTTAGGATTGATGTAGTAAGAGAGCATATTATTGGTTGCAGCATCACCTGTCACGATGATGGAATTGTTAACCATTCTCTCAAGCACTGCGCCTTCTACCAATAAAGGATAGAAGTCGGGGCCTTCGCCCTCTTTTACCTTCTTCATAATCTCGCCAAAGCCATAATAATCGGTATTCTTAATATCGTCTACCGTATAGCCATATTTCTCAAGAAGAGGAACATTGATATCCCAGCAGTTCTGGGTTGCAATATCCTTATAGCCGGGAACCGCATATACACCGTAACCATCCGAGCCTTGCACCTTTGCACCATTGGTCAGAACCTTGGGAAGTGCTGCCCAGAGCTCAGGAGCATATTTTTCAATCAGGTTGTTGTCAGGATCATCCAGGCGTACCCAGGCACCCTTTCTTGCATGGGAGTTATACTCACTTGCACCCCAGGAAGCAGTGAAGTAGATATCCACATCATCGCCGCCATTGATTGAAAGAATTACATTGTCATCAAAATCAGCCCAGGTTCCCCAGATAGGCTCTAGGGTCACGTTCAGCTTTTCCTTCAGATACTCATTTGCCTTCGCAAGAACCGGTGTTGCATCGGTGACATTGCTGCCATGAAGATACCATTTCAAGGTAACCGGCTCAAGTGCCTCTGCCTGAGGTGCCTCTGTGGGATCATCCTTGGACTGCTCCGCCTTTGTCGGTGCCGCCGTAGGATCAGTTTTGGTCTCCACTGCCGGTTTTGTTCCGCATCCCGCAAACAGCGCGGTTACCATCATAAGTGTCAGAATTACAGATAGAACTTTTTTCATGAATAAAACCCTCCCTGTATAATATGTTTTATTGTAATGGGCCTCCTGAAAACAAATACCGTCTTCATTCATCCCTTCTTACCCTTTTACCGAACCAATGGTCAGTCCTGAGATAATATAACGCTGGAAGAACGGATAGGCACACGCAATGGGTACCACAATCAGCACCACTAATGCCATACGCAGACTCTCTTGCGGAAGTGAGCTCATAATCTTCGCCGCCTCCAGACCCAGCTGGGCACTGTTGCGTACAACAAAGTCCACTTCATTCTGCTGCTTCATCAGCAGATATTGTAACGGTATGTATTTATTGTCCTTAATGTAAAGCATGGCAATGAACCATTCATTCCAGTAAGCAAGGGCATTGAGCAGCGCAACGGTTGCAATACCCGGCTTGGAAATCGGCACAATGATCCGAAACAGCGTATTATACTCACCGCTCCCATCAATGGATGCTGCTTCAATCAATTCCGTCGGAACCGTACTTTGGAAAAAGGTTCTCATAACAATAAGGTTAAAGGGGTTCACCAGCATCGGCACAATCAGTGCGGCATAGCTGTCGCTTAAGCCCAGCATGTTCTTACACACCATGTAGGTAGGGGCAAGTCCGCCGCCGAACATCATAGTGAAGAAACAGAAAAAAGTAAAAAAGCCGCGATATTTAAAGTCCTTACGAAACAGTGCATACGAATATAGAATACAAATCAGCACGCTCAGGGCCGTACCCACAATGGTGATAAAAAAGCTGTTAAAGTAGGAGCGCCAGAGCACATCCCCTAAATCCATAATGTACCGGTAAGCGTACAAGGACAGTTCAACCGGCCAAAAGGAAAACCCAATCTGGCGGATGCTGGCTTCAGAGGAAAACGATATAATCGTCACAAAGATGAATGGGAGAATACAAATCAGGCAAAACGACCCCAATACCAGATTTAACAGCATTTCCACCGGGCGGCTGACTGCATTCAGCCTGGATTTCTTTTTTCTTGCAGTTACCATATCTCTTCTCATAATCATCAATCCAATCTTAATTATAGTAATCGGGAAGCTATTCTATCGCTCTTCGGTCATATCCTCCTCAGAACAGGCTGCTTTCTGAATCCACTCTGCGGACCGCGGTGTTGGCTGCCATGAGACAAATAAATCCTACAATATTCTGCATCAGACCGGCCGCGGAACTCATTCCGATATTGCCTGTCGCCTTCAGCGCCCTGTATACAAAGGTATCGATTACCTGGGTCGTAGGGAACAAAGGTCCGGAATTCATCGGCACATTCCAGAATAAACCGAAGTCCGCATTAAATATCTTACCCACGTTCATAATCAGCAGGATTGCTACCATCGTCCTAAGATGGGGGAGCGTCACATATTTAATCTGCTGCCACTTGGATGCCCCGTCGATGCTGGCCGCTTCGTACTGGGATGCATCAATTCCTGTAATTGCCGCCAGATACAATATGGTGGAATAGCCGGTAAGCTTCCATACATTGGCAATGGTCAGGATGACAGGCCATGGCCTGTTATCGTTATACCAGTTGACCGGCTCCATCCCCCAGCTTCTCTGAAGATGAACCAGGAGCCCCTTGGTGGGATCCAGGAATGCAAGCACAAAATAACTTGCCACAACCCAGCTCAGAAAATAAGGAAAGAACATCAGGGTCTGGTGGACCTTGGCGGTAAACTTATTGGTAATCTCATTGAGCATAATGGCAAAGCTTACGGAGATAATTAATCCAAGAGCAATCCACAATATATTGTAGCCCATGGTATTACGAATCATCGCCCAGGAGTCCTTCGTCGTATAAAGGAACCGAAAATTCTTCAGCCCTACCCAATTACTATGTATGATATTGTTTACCAGGCTCGGACTCTTGCTGTAAATCTTATAATCCTGAAACGCCATCACAATGCCGAACATCGGAAGATATCGGAGCAGGAAAAACCATATTGCTCCCGGCAGCACCATGGTCAAAAGCATTAGGGTCTTTTTCCTGGATGCAAACCCTGCAGAGGGTTGTTTCTTTTTTACTTCTGGTCTGGGCATATTGTAAAGCCTCCCTTTTATAATCTGATAAGCTTGTGTAATTCGCATAAAACAGTTGCCTGTCCTGCAAATTCTTTATGAATATTATATAATCATATTACACATTTTTTTGGATATAGTCATTCTACAGAATTGTGATTTTTTGCATACTCTTGTTATCTTCCGATCTATTTTATTTTTCCAAATGGATTTAATTCGATTCTTCAGAGCGTAACACAAAAGAGCACTGCACTCTCCATCCTGCCTTATCCTGAGTCGTACCTGGTGGTATGTACGCTTGGATAGTACAAAATAAAAAGCACAATGCCCTGTTCCATCAAAATTATTGCTGCACCTGAATTCCCTCTATATCTTAGAGGAAATATCAGATGTTCGTTCTCATTCTTCCTGCAAAAGTATGCGGATAAGTTCTGGTCTTAATATGCTCTCCGCTTTGCCAAAATCAGTGCAGAAATCGGTCCTATCTCCACTTCCCCGCCGGGATGATGCCCCAATACAACAGTACCGGCTTCCTGCCCTTTGGCATAGATCTTCCAATTGCCTTCCGGAATTGCCATCTTTCTGCTCTCCCGATTTGCATTATAGATCACATAAATCTCCTCTTCCTCATCCGCGAGAAGAAAGGCTACGATATTAGGCTGGCACCAATTCAGAAACCTCAAGCTGGCACGCAGTTCTTCCGCCCCCGTCAGGCGCAGCAGTCCATGAGCCTTTCGAAATGCGATCAGTCCCTTATAATACTCCACCGCTGTCCTGTACTCATGACAGCGATTCCATTTCAGACTGTTAATCGCATCCGGAGAACGATAACTGTTTCCGTCAAAGGCGGTTTCCTCCTGATCCAGAGGCTTGCTCCTCAGAAATTCCTCCCCTGCCTGAAAGAAGGGAATCCCCTGACACGTAAATACAATCGCAGCAGATAACAGATTCATCCGAATTCTGTCCTCCCTGCTCTCTCCCGGAGTGGATGAGATGAGTTTATCCCAAAGCGTCAGATTGTCATGGGCTGAGGCATAGTTTACTGTCTGTGACGGCTCCGCAGCCCAGGGCGCATTGGAAGAAGACATGACTCTTCCGTAGTCCACCCCCTGATGCCAAACGGAAGCGGCAACACCAAATTTTATAGTTTCCTCCAGTCCTCCTCGTCCGCTGATGAAGCCCCGTTCCTCTTTATGGAATACACTCCCTTTTGCCGCATCCCGCAGATCATCGCTAAAGACCGCAATTCCCCGGTTTGTATATTTAATATTGGTTTTTAGGGCACGCGTCCAGTCAGGAAGCGGCGACAATCCCCCGGTCCACCCCTCTCCATAGATGAGAATACCGGGATCAATTCTATTCAGAACCCTTCTCAGCTCGTTCATCGTCTGTATATCATGAATCCCCATCAGATCGAAGCGGAAACCGTCAATATGGTATTCCTGAACCCAGTACACCACAGAATCTATGATAAATTTACGCATCATCGCGCGCTCCGAGGCTGTTTCATTTCCACAGCCGGAGGCATTGGAGAAATCCCCCTCCGGAGTCAGGCGGTGATAATACCCCGGCACGATACGGTTAAAATTCGATTCTACACTCTCCATGGTATGGTTATATACCACATCCATTATCACACGGATCCTTTTTTTATGAAGTGCCTGTACCATCTGCTTAAATTCTTTAATCCTTACCTCTCCATGATAAGGGTCCGTTGAATAAGAGCCTTCCGGAACATTATAATTCTTCGGATCATAGCCCCAATTGAACTGCTTCTCTTCCGGTTTCGCTTCGTCCACCGTAGCGAAATCAAAGACGGGCAGCAGATGTACGTGAGTAATTCCCAAGTCAACCAGATAGTCCAGACCCGTCTTTTCTCCGTACGAATTAACGGTTCCCTCTTCGGTGAAGGCCAGATATTTACCGGTATGGCGCATCCCGGAGCTGATATCAGCCGAGAAATCCCGGACATGGAGTTCATAGATGATGGCGTCCGTCGGATTCTCGAACTCGGGAATCCTCTCCTCTTCAAAGCCCGGAGGGTTTGTAGAAGCCAGATCCACCACCATCCCCCTGTCTCCGTTCACTCCCACCGCTCTGGCATAGGGGTCCACAGCCTCCTTCGTTTCTTTCTCCACAGTAACCTCGTAGGTATAGTAGATCCCGTTCAGATCTCCTGAAACCGACGCCCTCCAAGTCCCTTTACAATCAGGATGCATCGGGATGCAATCAAATAGATCCTCCCGCTCTCCGCTCCGATATAACTTAATCATAACCTGGGAGGCCGTGGGCGCCCATACGCAAAAACGAGTCGCTTCCCTGGTCCAGACCGCACCTAAATCATTTCCTGTATAATAATTGGCTGCCTCAAACTCCGCAGTCATAAACTTGTGATAATATTCCAGCATTCTATGCTTATCCAAAATAAACCTCCAACTATCGACTTCACTTTTACTTCCTGTAATACAAATTGTTAAAAAAGTCAATCCACTCCACACTCTGATTACAGGAAGATGGTATTGCTTCCTGTAATATATTATATCACATCCCTCTTGTCAACTCTCCTGCAGGTATGTTCACAATTTATTGCGCAGAACAGCTTATCAAGCAGTTCAAACATCTGACTCCGGGGCAAATTGAAATGATAAAAGAAATTATGGAGGTAATAAAAATTTATTTTACCATCCCATTGACTTTTATCAATAGTTTGATATATATTAATAATAGGTATCGTTACTATTATTGTATTAATAATAACGATAATATACTTGACAGTAAAAAGATCGCTGCTTCTCCTCTTTTGAAATGGCGTTTTAGCATTGAATGAATTTGTTTTGACTGTCTAGTACATAAAACCACGAAAGAAAGGAACAGAAATATGTTAAACCCCGCCGCGAATTCAGAAAAAAGAGAAAAACACAGTATTATGAAAGACCTTTCTATCAGCAGGAAATTAAGCATTGGATTTGGGATCCTTCTTATTCTAATAGCGCTATCCGCCTTGCTGTCCGTATTTTTTATCAGGAATATTGATCACCAGGTGGAGCTATACGGAGAATACACCGTACCAAATATGGAGCATGTCAGAAGCATGCAGGTAAATATGCAGGGAATTCTTCACTCTTTGCTGTATGCCATATTAGAAGACGATGCCCAGTCCATCAAAGCGGATTTGGACGCCGCAAGCACTCATGCCGGTAAGGTAATATCTTCACTGGAGGCATATAAAAATCACCAGCGTAATCAGGACTTGGACGATGAAATCAATAACATCAGTATGATTTTATCTGAGGCCGCCCAGATACGGGAAAAAATTAATACTCTTGTCCTGGACCACTCAGAAATAAATCTCGAGGAAGCTCTGAAGCTGTTTGAGAATGAATATAAACCGAAAATCGATCAGACAATGGAAATTCTGTTCCGCCTGTCTGCAATTGCCGAGGAACGTGCCGCACAGCAAAACGCCGACGCAGAAGCCGCCGAACGGTTATCCTGGATTTTGCTTTCGGTTTCTGTCCTGACGTCCCTCGTATTGACATTAGGGGTAATCACTACCCTCAGAAAGGCTATCCTTCAACCGATCAATGAGATTGTAGATGCGTACCGGGAAATATCCAAGGGTAATATGGGTGTTGAAATAAAATATGAGGCCAGGGACGAGATGGGTCAGATGGCTGAATTTATCCGGAATGGTAACCAGCTGCAGACTTCTATTATAAGGGATGTGATTGAGAAATTCACCCGGATTGCCCAGGGTGATTTAAGAATTAAAGTTGCTCTTGACTATCCCGGCGATTACAAGGTTCTCAAGGATGCCATACTCGATACTGCTGCATCGATGAACTATATTATGCATACCATTGATTCTGCCGCTGAGCAAGTCAGCATCGGTGCCTCTCAGGTTTCCTTCGGAGCCCAGAATCTCGCAGCAGGTTCGACAGAACAGGCCTCCTCCATCGAAGAACTCAGCGCATCCATCACACAAGTCGCAGAGCAGGCCGGCAAAAATTCAGACAATGTCAGCAGCGCAACCCAATATGTTCAGCAGGCAAGCGAGGACATCATCAGCGGAAATGAGCATATGGCGCAGCTTACCGAGGCAATGGAGAAAATAGGTTCTGCTTCAAGTCAGGTTTCCAGCATTACAAAAACCATTGAAGATATTGCGTTTCAGACAAATATTCTCGCGTTGAACGCTACGATTGAAGCGGCCCGGGCAGGAAATGCAGGAAAAGGCTTTGCTGTTGTTGCCGACGAGGTACGAAATCTTGCCGCAAAATCTGCGGAAGCGGCCAGGCGGACCGGTGAACTTATCAAAAACACCATTGATACCGTAAACAGTGGAACAAAAATAACAGAGCAAACCGCACAGGTTCTGCATGCTTTAGGAACCGGTTCCAGCCAGATCGGAGACATTATGGTGGAAATCAGGAAGGCATCCTCCGAACAGGCCAGCGCAATTGAGCAGATCCAGCAGGGCCTTGAACAAGTTTCCTCCGTCGTACAGACGAATGCGGCTACTGCGCAGGAAAACTCGGCGACGAGTGAAGAAATGTCAGCTCAGGCGGCTATGCTGCGTGAAGAGGTCGGCAAATTCAAATTAGATGACCTCAGAAGCAATACCCCCGCCGTTCCCCTGCCGGATACCGTCATCTCCCTGTCAGATAATCTGCCCAGGTTAAGCAAGCCGGTATTAGAAGCTGCATCAGGCTTTGGAAAATATTAAAACACTCACAACAGCTGTTGTTTATCGGCTGCATTCCCCATCCATCGGAAATGCAGCCGATTTTAAAGTTTTAACTGTAAAGGCAGTCCACTGTTGTCAGCGCTCCCACTTATCACAAAGGGAATTAATCTGGCTTGTAAATTTAGCCAGATCCTTGTTCGCTCCGCCCTTATTATGCAAAATCACTGCCATGAGGCGCTTGCCTGCCTGCACCAGACGGTCATATACCGTATCCGCCTTGCCGCCGGAAGCTGCTGGAGCTGCCTCCCTGGCCTCCACAGGAATGCGTACCCCCTCGCGCACACAGGTATTGGTCAGCAGGTCATAGGTTGCACCGCTAAAGGGTGCTACCGCATCATAGCCCAGCTCCTCCCTGAGATGCTCCGTAAAGATTTCACACACCTGGTCGTCTCCATGAGTTACAAATACCCTCTCCGGCTTCTTCTCAATACTGGTCAGCCACCGGAGGAGCCCGTCACGGTCCGCATGCCCGCTGACTCCGGATAATTGCTTAATTTTAGCATGCACCTGAATCGTCTCACCAAAAAGCTTTACCTCTTGGGCTCCGTCAAGGATAATCCTGCCCAGGGAGCCTGCAGATTGGTGCCCGACAAACAATATGGTGCTGTCCTCCCTCCAAAGATTATGCTTCAGATGATGGCGAATTCGGCCCGCATCGCACATACCTGCCGCGGAAATAATCACCTTGGGATCCTCGTCAAAATTGATTGCCTTGGATTCATCTGAAGTGATGGAGGTCCTCAGCCCGGGAAAGGAAATGGGATTTACTCCTTTATTCACCAGCTTCATGGCATCCTCATCAAAATATCCCACCATATGATCGTGGAAAATCTGTGTTGCTTCCACCGCCAAAGGACTGTCCACATACACCTTGAAATTGCCGTGTCCATTCACCAGACGGTCATCCTTAATCTTGCGGATATAATATAAAAGCACCTGAGTTCTTCCCACCGCAAAGGAGGGTATCACCACATTCCCGCCCCGGTCAAAGGTAGATTGAATGATCTCAGTCAATTCTGCAATGTAATCCGGGCTCACATTGTGATTGCGGTCACCGTAGGTGGATTCCATCACCACATAATCCGCTTCACTGATATATTGGGGATCGTTGATTAAAGGCTGATTGCTGTTGCCGATATCCCCGGAGAATACAATTTTCTTTGTTGAACCCTGCTCCGTTATCCATATCTCGATGCTGGCAGACCCCAGGAGATGCCCCACATCGGTAAAACGAACCTGAATACCCTCAAATAATTGGAAGGTCTGCCCATATTCATGGGATACAAATCTGCGGATGGTTGCCAGCGCATCTTCCATATTGTAAAACGGCACTGCCGCCTTATCCCCAGACCGCTTTCCCTTGCGGTTCTTCCACTCCGCCTCCGCCAATTGAATGTGGGCACTGTCACGAAGCATAATATTGCACAGAGCGCTGGTGGCGGAGGTTGCATGAATATCCCCCCGGAAGCCTTCGCTTACCAGAAGCGGCAGCTTGCCTGAATGATCCATATGGGCATGGGTCAGAAGTACCGTATCAATCTCCCCGGAAGCCACCGGTATGCTTTGATTTTCAAAGGCATCCCTGCCCTGTTCCATTCCGCAGTCAATCAGAATATTCTTTCCGCAGGCCTCGAGATAATAACAGCTTCCGGTAACCTCATGGGTTGCGCCCAAAAATGTGAGTTTCATAGAAAACCTCCTCCTTATTTTATCTTCATTGTCGTATGGTTAACTGAGCTCCGGCTTTAAGCTCCATCCGCCAGCCGGTTCAGTTTTTTCTCATCAAGAATATGAATTGTTCCCCGATTTAAAACTACAATACCTTCATTTTGAAAATATTTCAGCATTCTTGTAATAACCTCTCTGGCGGTCCCAAGGTGATTTGCTATCTTTTCATGAGTAATGTCCAGGGTGCCGCTCCCTTCAATCACCAGCTGTTCCATCAGGAAGTTGGCCAGGCGCTTATCAAGACTGGTAAATAATGCCTGCTCCATAATCCACATAACATCGGAGAATCGGGAAGCCATCAGTTCATTGGTAAATACCTGAACCGGAAAAGATTCCTTGGACAGCCTGTGAAATACCGAAGTTGGAATCAGATAGGCCCGGGTATCCTTCTCCACCTCGACAAAAATATCAAAAGAGATATTCTTCATCATGCAGGCGGCGGAAAAAATGCAGACATCCCTTTCGAACAGCCGGTACAATGTAATTTCCTTACCGCTTTCCGATACAATATAGGCACGCACCTGTCCGCTGAGGATCAAAAACAGGCCGGAGCAATTATCCGAACCGCTGTGCATGGCCTCTCCCACCGCAAACTGTTTCTTCACTATCAATTGCCTTAAGTTATTCTTCTGTTCCTCCGTCAGCTCCCGCCAAAAGCTCAGGGTCTCATGTAAGAATTTCTCATCATCCTGCGATATTGTCAAATCCTTCACTCCTATCATCCATCCCGATCCGTCCCATCTATCCCGCTATCGCTGCCGGAACGGGGACCATGCTTTCATCACTTTCCATTATTATAATAAAAGGCGCCGTATATCACGATTGCAGAAACATGCATTTTGTTCCTGTAATACAAGTTATCAGAAGATGCTTTTTATCTTCTGATAAAAGGTGATGCTTTCGCGCCATACACCACGGTTACAGGAACATGCATTTTGTTCCTGTAATATGATTATAAACCACATCTTATGTTTTTGCACTTCAAAATATGATAAAAAGTGAAAACATCGTTACGCTTCAGGCCACACTGTCCTGAATTGTAGTGAATAAAAAAGGCAGACAGCTTGATTCGCTGCCTGCCCCACCGGGTACTTAATAAGCTCTATGCTATTATAGCTCTGTCTTCCATAAACCGTGCAGATTGCAGTATTCATATACCGCAATAACTTCATCGTCATCAAGAGCAAATACCGCTACAGGCTCATCGCCGGGCTTCAGACACTTTCTCTGGCCGCCATGCTTTGTCTGTAGATAAATCCACTGGATGTAATGCTTTTCTTCCATTGGATGACGTACGCTTCCCACTTCTACCTTTACTGTATTGCCGACGACAGATACTGCAGGAACGTGCTTTTCCTTTGCTGCATCAACAGTGTTTGCAACCATCTCTTCCATCTCTTCACCACAGCAAACAACTGGTACTCCGGAATTATGTATCATTCCAATCATATTGCCGCAGTGCTTGCATCTGTAGAACTTATGCTCTTCACACATCGCTATCTCTCCTTTTGCTATAGTATATTTACCCAGCAGATATCATACGTTGTTAACAACATATACCTCCTTAGCATTGCCTGCTGCCGGGCAGTCATTATAAAAGCAAAGAAGGCTTCCTCCTTACTTTTATAATTAGATTATATATCAAACTTCCCGCATTCTCAAGATATCTTTTCGTCTTTCATCCGCCAAAATATTGTCGGCAGCGGTGCATTTACACACCGTCCATAGCGGATCGCTGACAAAGGCTGCCGACTCTGTTATGGAGCGGCGCTAGTTGCTGCATCATTTAAAACGCCCATAAAAATCGGCATACTAAACTCGTTATCCACTATCATAAAGAAAAACGGACGGTTTAAGTTGACTCTCTTAGGTTCTGCCGGAGCGGAACTTCCGTTTTTCATTTCTACAGCAGTAACAGCACCTGCTCTTGTGCCTTTTTCGTCTACCTGAATTTTGGTCTTATGGATAACACGGCTTATAAAAATATTTCCCTCATCCGACTTCCCAAGAGAGTTAAAATCCGCAGCATCCTCATCAAAAGCATCCTTTATCCCCAACTCCTTCAATATTCCGGAGAGTTCTTCACTATATTCAAATACAAATTTAGGAATAGAGGCATACACCTGATCCTTGCTTTGGTTTTTAATGATATCCATTAGCGTTTTACCGTCTATTGAGGCTATAAAATCCGATACCGCAAGTCCCTCTTCAGGCAATAATGCCACAAAGGAATATTTATTATCGGCATAAGGCTTTGAAAATCCGGCAGCATTCAGACTCTCAATATAGCCATATTCGGTGCTGTGCATAAAATCAACTATCTTTTTATTGCCGTCCTGTGCTGTAAACTCCCCCTCACGCACAGAGATATCATGGTAGATACTCTGCCACTCTGCATCAAACGATAGTGCATTGATAAGGTACATTACAGCATCTTCGGGAGGCTTTTCCTCCAAAAGCTTTTTAATCTGCCCGTCCGTTTTTTTATTTACCCAGGCGTTAATGTCATTTTTTGTGCTGTCATCAAAGGGAGCCTTATAAACCTCCGCATCGTAATAGTCCTTGTTTGTTTGCAAAAACTCCTTCTCTACCGTCAAACTCTTTTTATCCTTAAACCAAATGGAATTGGCAAGGCTTACCTTGTATTTGCCGGCAGTGGGAAGATAAGACTGAAAGGCATAAAGATATTCGTTCAGACTGCCTATGTCTGCACCAAAAACCCCCTCCATTTGAGACAGCGTTTCCTTTTCCGCGCCATTTGCCGTCATAGCCAAGGCGGAAATGATGGAGAGCGGAGAAATAAGCGTGTTTTCTCCTTTGTGAATTTTTTTGAGAATAGCAAGGGACAGATCAGCAATTTCCGCTGTTTTATCGGCACTGCTCTTCGGTGCGCTGTCAATAACGATTGGAGTAATATCATTTTTGTCAACACCTGCCATTAAGTTTGTGGCTGTTAAATTTGCATTTTTGTTACAAGCGGTTAATGTTAGCAGTAATGCAAGCAGTAAAGTAATTTTTTTCATATGAAACACCTCCTCTTGTATATTAGACGATAATTTTTTATAAATGTTTCATATCAAATATAAATTAGTTTTGTATTTTACCACAAACTTATGAATCGTATATCTTTGCCATACAAAAAATAATAAAAAGTTTGGAAGCCTTTTCTCACGCATCCAAACTTTTTATTAAGAACTATAAGTACCAGATTATATATCAAATCTCCAGCATTCTCAAGATATCCTTTTTCGGACGTGCACCAACTGCCTGGGCGGCGACTCTTCCATCCTTCACCACCATCAGAGTAGGAATGCTCATTACACGGAATCGGTTTGCAAGCTCCGTCTCCTCGTCAATATTAATTTTTCCAACCTTTGCTGTACCGGCAACCTCCTCAGCGATTTCATCCAGAGCAGGCGCCACCATTTTGCAGGGTCCGCACCAGGATGCCCAAAAATCCAACAAAATAGGTTCCTTTGAATTCAGTACCTCCGCATCAAAATTATTCTTGGTTATTTTTATAGTAGCCATAGTGTTGCTCCTCCTATCATTTCATTATGATTGACTTTCTAGGCTTACTATATCATGATACGCAAAGGACTTCTGTGATGTTATCACTATATTTCTGAAAAGACGGGAAATGCACGGGCCAGCCTTTATTATGGCTTATCCTTTAATTGATAGAGAACTTGCAGCTTAATCCTTCAGAAGAACGCTTACCTCCCGGTCCGCCGGCTCCAGCAAAATTCCTTCCTCCACATGGCTTACCTTTGCATTCGTCTCCAGAATCTCCCTTGTCTCATTGCGAAGCAGAATTCGGTAGGCCTTTGTTCCTGTATATTGATATCTGATTTCAGAGTTGTTATATACCGCTTTTAACTCCGCCGCTTCTGCCCCTTCCTGATTGATAATAACCGCTCTAAGCTCTGCATTGTTATCCGGCTTAAAGCAATGGAAGATCACATTATCCTCGTAATCGTAATCGGGCTTTGAGGTATCGGCACCTACGGCGATTATCGATCCCTGTCTTGCCAGCAGCGGAAGATTATGATAGTCATAGGCTTCGTTGTACCAGCATCCGCCCTCATATTTTTTATTCGTGAGAATGTTAACCCATTCTCCCTTCGGCAGGTAGTAGCTCACCTCGCCTGTTTCTGAGAAGATGGGCGCCACAAGCAGGTTCTCTCCCAGCATATACTGACGGTCAAGATAATAACAGGTAGGATCCTCCGGGAATTCCAGGAACATTGCCCTGGCCATGGGGGTTCCCTTAAGGGATGCCTGATGGGCTGCCGCATACAGATACGGCATCAATGACATCTTAAGGCAGGTAAAGCGCCTTAATACCTCACAGGCTTCCTCATCATAATTCCAGGGAACACGGTAAGAGCTGCTTCCATGGAGTCTGCTGTGGGAGGATAATAGTCCGAACTGGATCCAGCGCTTATAGATATCCGGAGTAGACGTAGCCTCAAATCCTCCGATGTCGTGGCTCCAATAGCCGAAGCCGGTTACGCCCAGCGATAAACCTCCTCTTAAGGTCTCCGCCATGGCCCGGTAATCCGAGAAGCAATCCCCGCCCCAGTGAACCGGGAACTTCTGGCTGCCCACAGTAGCGCTTCGTGCAAATACGACGGCCTCCTTTTCCCCCTTCACCCGCTTAATTGTATTGAAAACACATTCATTATAAAGATAAGTATAATAATTGTGCATCTTGTGAGGATCAGATCCGTCATAATATACCGCATCCGTCGGTATTCTTTCACCAAAATCGGTTTTGAAGCAATCTACTCCCATATTCAGCAGCTCTTCCAGCTTAGAGGAATACCATTCACAGGCCTTAGGATTGGTAAAGTCCACAATCGCCCTTCCCGCCTGCCAGTCATCATCCTGCCATACACTTTTGTCACTGCGCTTTAAGAAATAGCCGTTTTTCTTACCTTCTTCAAACAAATACGATTTCTGCCCGATGTAGGAGTTAATCCATACGCAGATCTTCAGATTATGGCTCTTTAATCTTTCCAGCATCCCCTTCGGATCTTTAAAATATCTCTCATCCCATTTAAAATTGCACCACTCCAGCTCTCTCATCCAAAAGCAGTCAAAATGGAATACACGCAGCGGAAGTTCCAGCTCTTCCATCTTGTTGATAATGCCTGTGACGGTCTCCTCATCATAATTGGTGGTAAAGGAGGTCGACAGCCAGAGTCCCATACTCCAGGCCGGCACCAGGGGCGGCCTTCCTGTCAGCTTTGTGTATTTATCAATGATTTCCTTAGGGCTGTCCGCATAGATGACCATGTACTCCAGCTCCTCACCCTCCGCAGAGAATCCAACAGAGAAATTCCGCTGTGATTCCACTTCAAAGGATACCTTCCCGGGAGAATTCACAAACACGCCGTAGCCGCGGTTTGTAATATAAAAGGGAATATTTTTATAGGACTGCCAGGTTCCGCTTCCTCCATCCAGATTCCAGCTGTCAACCACTTGTCCGTTCTTCACAAAGGGCGAAAATTTCTCACCAAGGCCATATACCGTTTCTCCTACGGACAGCTTCAATTCATCCGCCATATAGGTCTTGGCCGTTCCGGCTTCTCTCATATGCCCGAAGCTTCTTATTCCGGTGCCGGTCAGGTACTTTCCTCCTCCGTAGTAAGATATCTTGAACGGATCCGACCGGTCTGCCACCAGCTCAAGGGAGCCTGTTTTAAAGGAAAGCTTCTTATCCTCCGCCCGGGTCGAAACCTCCGGATGATAGTCCTGTGTCAGAAACTCAGGCTTCTTTCCGGCTCCGCCTGCAAAATGCGTTATATTCACCTTAATTACATCCGTGAGAGGCGAAGATATGGTGACCGTATCAATGGGAAGACTTATGGTTGCATGTCTTTCCTTCGCCGGACGTTCCGCACAGTATAAAACCAGTTGATCTTCCTTCTGCTCATATTCAAAGATATTGCAGACATACGCCGCCTCAATTCCCTTGGCAATCAGCCAGTTTCCATCAATAAATTTCATTTTTCTTTTCTCCCTTCTACTCTTTCACACCGCCAAGTGTAATACCCGTAACAAAATACTTCTGAAGCATCGGGTAAATACACAGAATCGGTATCATTGATATAAATATTTTTGCAGCATTTAATGTGGTATTGGATAAGGTATCCAGAAGCATGTAGTCATCCTGTGTCATGTTGGAGGTATCCACCTGTACCACCAGCTGCTTGATATAAGTCTGCAGCGGATAATGGGCCGCTCCCGTGGAGAGCATCAGTCCCTGGAAGAAGTCATTCCAATGTCCTACAATGGTAAACAGTATAATCGTCGCTATGACCGGCTTTGACAGCGGAACGATGATTCCGAACAGAATATACCAGGGTCCGGCACCGTCCACTTTTGCCGCTTCCTCCAGTTCCTTCGGAACCTCCTGAAAGAAATTAACCACTAAAATCAGGTTAAATACCGGAATTCCTCCGGCGATTGCCAGTCCAAAGACACTGTTGGTCAGATGATAGGATTTCATCATAATATACCACGGAATTAAGCCGCCCTGAAACATCATGCATATCACAAAAAGCCACAGGACAATATTTCTCGGTTTAAATTCCCGGGAAGACTTGGCCAGCGGATAGGAGGCCATGACAATCACAAGGCTTGATATCAGCACCGCCAAAACCACACGGGCTACGGAAATTCCAAAGGAGGTGAAGAAATTCCGGTCCTTCACAATTTCCCTGTATGCAAAAATAGTAAAATCCACAGGCCAGAAAGTCACCTTTCCTGCCGACACTGCCGCCTTGGAGCTCAAAGATACCGCCAGTGTGTAGATCAAAGGCAAAATACAGCTTAGGGCCAGTATAATTAAAATAGCTGCAAAAAGCAATTTAATCATGCGGGACCCCAGGGTTTTTCTTTCTATCATAATAGCATCATCCTCACTTCTAGAATATTCTGTAATCAGCCGTCTTATATGCAATCAGATATGACAGGGAGATCATGACAAATCCGACCAACGATTTCAGCAGCCCCACCGCTGCGGCCAGGCTGAATTTTAAATCATTAATACCGACACGATATACCCAGGTATCAATAATATCTCCGGTAGAATATACCGCCTGATTATAAATATTATAGATTTGATCAAACCCCGCATTTAAAATATTACCCAGCGCAAGGACGGACATGAGTACGATTACACCCTTGATGCTGGGCAGGGTAATCTTGAATACCCTCTGCCACCTGGATGCCCCGTCAATGGCCGCCGCCTCATAGAGGGACGGGCTGATTCCGGTCAGGGCTGCCAGGTATACCACCGCATTAAATCCGAACTCCTTCCACACATCGCTTCCAATGGCAATCTGGCGGAACAGATCCGCCCTCTGGAAAAAAGAAATTCGTTCATAACCCAGAGATACCAGGATTCCGTTCATAGGACCGAATTTGCCGAAGAGATCCAGCAGGATTCCGCCCAATACAACCCAGGAGAGGAAGTGGGGCAGATACACGATGGTCTGGATCGCTTTTTTAAAATAGGTATTCCGGATTTCATTGAGCAAAAGTGCAAATGTGACCGGAATCACTACATTTAATACCAACTTTCCGATGGCTATGATCAGGGTATTGGTAAAAATCGACCGCACATCCCGCATCTCAAACATATAGGTGAAATTCTCAAGTCCGACAAATTCCGACCGGAGAAACCCCTTTCCCGGGATAAAGTCCTGAAACGCCATTACAATACCGAACATTGGCATAATATTGATAAAAAACATCCAGATCAAGGCCGGAACGATCATTAACCAATATGCAAAGGTCACATTCCGAAAAATATTCTTTTTTGGCTTCATAAATTTCTTCATCCTCTCGAAGATTTATAAGGGGATATTGCAAAATCGGCCTGACCCTCACAATATCCCCATTTTATTCTGTTATCTCCTGGTTGCCTGAACCTCTGCCGTGATCTCGTCTCCTCCTTCTGCCTTCCATCTTTCTACGAAGGTATCAAAAGCCTCAACCGGCTCTGTTCCGAGAATTATTTTCAGGAAGATTTCATCCTCTAATTTCTTTAAATTCGTCCACTTCTTTTCCATGGTTTCCGTTTGGGAATATACCAAGCTGTATACCTTGCTGTTAGGATACTCTTTTTGCGCCCTTGCAACCGCTCCGGAACCGCTGAGCAGCGATATCATTCTTGCGAAATTGCTGTTATCCGGATTCCAGTATTCAATATGCATATCATCATAGGGCTCTAATTTTGCCTCCTTTACTGTGGCAATATCATTGTCAAGCAGTTTGTATAAATTACCGTCATATTCCGGCACGGTTCCGGTCTTCAGATATTCATCCAGGATATCCACCGTATAGGTACATTCATCCACCGCTGCCAGTACGGAGCGCGCCGGATAATAGGAAAGCCCCAATGCGGTGGTATCCATATTCTTCTCGTCCCGTACCAGATAATTCGCTAAAAGAATTGCTGCCTCAGGGTGCTCATAACCCTTGCGTACCACGGTGAATTGCTGTGTGCTGGGGCCAAGGCGGGGATTCCATTCTCCCTTTTCTGTTAACGGAAGTCCATAGGCTACCCAGGAAGCCTTCGGATCATTGACAACCGCATCCTTGATTCCGGCATAACCGGTCCACCAGGGTGCGAAAAAGATTCCTGCGGTACCTGATTTCCAAGCCTCGCCTGCATCCTTTCTGGTTCCAAGCTCAGGATCCAGAGCTCCGGATTGATACATCTCTCTTAATTTAATCAGTCCGGTTCTTGTTTCATCCGTGATAGATCCATAAATAGCCTGGTCCGCATCATCCGTAATCCACATTCCGGGATATGCACCATAGGCGGCAAAAATCGCGTCCACGGTTTGACCGCTGTTAATGGGCTGAAGGAAATTGTGATACAGCAAATTGTTTGCTGTGGGCCCAAGAATTCCCACGGTATTGTCTCCGCCCATCTCATTCTCGATAAAGGCCAATGCCACCTTCTCCAGATCTTCCACTGTCTTCGGAGCTTCCAGCCCTAATGTATCAAGCCAGTCCTGACGGATCCACATCAGGTTATAGCCGTCGGTCTCCACCTGTATTCCGGGAAGCGCAAGCATCTTACCGTCAACGGTTACTGCTTCCATGGCCTTACCTTCGGTTTTCTCAATCATGGTCTTAATGGTGTCAGACGCATAGGTTTCAAAATATGGAGTCAGATCTTCAATCATATCGGATTTGATCAGAGCCCTGAACTGGGCCTCGTTCACCACCATAACATCCGGAAGGTCATTGGATGCGATGGCCAGATTCACTTTTTGAAGGAAATCTGCGCCTGCCGCCGCCTGCCATTTTATCTCCGTATCGATATTAATCATATCCTTGACATACCGGGTATATTGATTATCTGTCGCACTCTGTCCCTCCGGTATCGTATCCGTCGCATTGACCTGCTGAACAATACTTACCGTGACCGGCTTCTCATATTTTCCAAAAGGATCGGGATTGCCTGCTTCATTTACCGGAACATTTCCCTTGGTAACACTTTCCGCAGTGCTCCCCGTATTCTTCGCACCATCTCCGGTACCCTCTTCTTTTTTCTCGCTTTTCCCGCATGCACTCAGGCTTGCCAGCAGCATCGAGAAAATGAGCAGAAACGCTAAAATTTTTTTCATCTTCATTCCATCCTCTCCTAGATTTCATCCTCTTTCACTCCACGCCGGAGGTTTGAACCAGATATCTCCCTGGCCTTCTCCCCGGCACACTTATATTTTAATTGAATAAAGTATGAATTGAAACCGAAGATTGTACTGCATTAGGGTACGAACATCTTCTTATCCAAGAAACCACATTACAATCCTCCACCCTTTTGAGTCCCATTCTCCCCCTTCCGGCGCCCGGTAAGGTTGACACGGAAGGGCTCCGTCCCGTATAATTATTTGTAGCAGGAATACATTCATCCATTGAGAAAGCGCAGGTGACGGGTATGTTTCAAAAATACAGCGCCAGCAGGGGCACGGTTGTACACTTTTCCCTTAAAAGAAGAATACTCTCTCTGTTTTTTACTTTAATCTTCCTATCCTTCCTCGGATTTTCCACATTGACCGGCAATACCATCTATCATCTGGTGGATAATAAAATTACAGCCAATTATAAAAGCAATCTTGACCAGACCTGCGTTTCCATACAGAACATATTGCAAAACCTCAGCCTGGTATCCCAGCGGCTTGCCTATGAAAGCGAGCTGCAAAAACAGCTGGCCGAATACCTCTCCTCCACTGCGATTCGTAAAAAAAATAGTTTATATAATTCCCTCTCTGAAAAAATCCTGTACACCACATTTTCCAATGCGGATATCGGATTATTTTATTATTACAACCCGATGAACAGCGAAATCTTCCTGAATAACCTGCCCCTTCCGCAGAATGCTGTAATCCCGGAACGTACCAATATCCTGACGATCCAGAATGAGATTACCTATTATGCCCCGTCAGCAAGTCAGACCCGCTTTAACGGCAATACGGTAATTGCCCTGAAACGCAGAATAACCACTCTGGATGGCGGTGAGCTTTTTTTGTATGTGGAATCCGGATATTCCTCGATGAAGCAGATCCTTACCTTTAACAGCAACAACCACTCCTATCTCGTGTTTCTGGACAAGGATTATAATCTTGTCTACGACAATCTGCCCGAGCCTCTTTCTTTTGATGCCGGAGCACTCCGGACAGGCGGGTCCGCCGGACATAATGACGATTATTATTGGTTCCAGCAGGGAACAAAGCAAAAATGGACGGTTGTTTCTGTCATCCCCTCCTCCATCTATGAGCAGGAAACCCGCTTCTGGAAGATGCAGATCCTTTTCATTGCCCTGGTTTTTGCATTAATCGCCGTCTTTTTTGGATTGATTTTATGGAAAATGGTCTATACCCCGCTTCGAATCTTTGATCGCCAGCTGGATTTCTTATTATCCGAACAGGAGGATATGGAGCTGTCCCATACCAATATCCCGGAATACGATTATTTATTGAATAAATTGAAGGATATGAAGAAACAGATCAGCTCCATGATCGGTCAGATCGTTTCCCAGGAAAAGCAGTATGCCAGGATAGAAATAGAAAAATTACGCTATCAGATTAATCCTCATTTTTTAATGAATACGCTAAATCTTCTGCACTGGATGGCGGTTATGAATGATCAGAAGGAGATTGACAGCGTTACTCAGTCCCTAAACCGCCTGCTTTCCTATAATCTGGACAAGACCGGGCTTTACGCCGATTTGGAGCAGGAGCTTGGCGCCGCTGCAGAATATATTGCGATCCAGAAGACCCGCTATGATATTACCTACTCTGTTATAAAGGAGCCGGAGAATGCCATTATGGATTATCCCTGTCCAAAGTTCATCCTTCAGCCGCTGTTGGAAAATGCCATTTATCACGGATACCGCGAAGGCATGTCCCTAACCCTCAGGGTCTTAGTCCATAATAAAATACAGATACAAATCACGGACACCGGATTTGGAATGCCGCCGGAGGCGGTGCAAAAGCTGAAGAGAACTTATCAGGATTCCAGTGACTATCTCACAGGTATAGACTATCCTCCGGGTCAGCGCCTCGGGATCGGTCTGCATTATGTGTTCCAGAGCATCCGGGATTTTTACCGGGAGGGCTATGAATTTGATATCACAAGCGAACCTGGTAACGGAACCTCTGTTACATTGATTTTACCAAAATTAAAAGGGGGTGGATACCTTGATTAAGGTAATGATTATCGACGATGACGGGCTGGCCAGAAAAGGACTAATCTCTTGTATGCCGTGGGCAGATTATAATATGGAGGTGGTGGGCGAGGCTTCTAACGGATTGTCCGCTCTCGAATTTTTGGAGCACACGGCGGTGGACCTGGCATTAGTTGATATCGATATGCCCAATATGGGAGGGCTGCAGTTTATAGAGCATGCAAAATCACGTTATCCGGGGCTTAATTATGTGGTTCTTACAATCCATACGGAATTTGAGTACATACAGCAGGCGCTCCGCTTAGGTGCAATTGACTATATTGCAAAGTCCCAGTTTGATCAGGAAAATCTCAATGGAATTCTAAGCCGCATCAGCTCCTGTCTGATTCAAAAGAATACCGACTTATCCTATAGTGACTGGAAGCATCGGGTTATTTTACATAACAGCATCTGTGCGCTAATTACGCTGGAGGATGGCATGGTAAGCGATGAAATCATCTATCATTTTTTCAAATACAATGACATTTCCGTTAAGGATACGGTAATTGAGGTGCTTCCGGGCATATGGATCTTCCCGGACACTCAGGCCCGCTACAACTTTCCCGACGATTTTTCCAACACCATGCTGCTTCGGGTTACCGGGGTGAGCAAAATGGAATACGGAGAATTAACCTCCTTGCTGAGCCGTTATAAGAAAGAGCAGTTCTTCTATGATTATAAGCCGGTCCATCAAATCAACGAAAAATGCGCTTATGAGCTGCGTGAGGAACCTGTAATTACCGACGATTCCGAGCTGGAACGATTGAAGGAGCATTGGCTTTCTCTCAACTGGCTTCGGCACAATGAGCTTTTTGATAAAATTAAATTCGATCTGAAAAGCCGCAAGATCAAAGCCTCTAAACTCTACCATCTTATGGTTGCCTTAGAAAATGTCTGGAACAATGTCTATGGGAATATGAATATGGAGCCGCTGAAGGTTCCCGAAAGCTTTTCCAGCTGGCAGGAGGTCGAAGAATGGCTGTTCACCATTTATGAACGGACGGATTATATCACACAATCCTACGATTATTCCGATCATATCGTAGAAAGCATTCTCTCGGTTAAGAAGTACGTGGATACACACTATCATGAGCACATGCTGACCACGGAAATCGCAAGCAGGGTCTATATGAGCCGCGGATATTTCAGCCGCTGCTTTCACGATATTGTAGGCGAATCCTTCAGTGATTATTATCTTCATACCCGAATCAACAAGGCAAAGGAATACTTATCCCAGACAAAGCATCCCCTGCAGTGGATTGCCAGCAAAGTAGGCTATCATGATGTAAAATACTTCAGTAAGACCTTCAAAAAAGAAACCGGCATGATTCCCAGCGAATACCGAAAGCAGAAGCACTCATAGCTCTGCTTTCGGCTCTTCCTCTCCTGTTTAACCTATAAATTCAAGTCCAAAAATATCTCGTCCCAACGGTCTCATGGGTGCATCTGTTATCTGTGTAGGATCGTATGAGTTCTCTAATTCAAAGGGCATAAAATACGCCAGTGACGACCACCCCCAGAACGGGTTAAGACCTTGTCCCACGCCGGTTTCCGCATCATAGTATTCACGGGTCTCTTCCTCTGCCAAAACCATATGAAAGCTCTTATCTGCCAGTTCCTTCGCTGCCTCCTGATAGCCGTACCGGACCAGTCCGTGCATTACCATATAATTAATCGGGATCCAGCATGGTCCCATCCAATTACACTCCCCTTCGATACGCTGCTGATAGTAGCCTTGCTCATTCTTTGCCCAGGATGCGATTGGGTATTCCAACCAAAACTCCTCAGGATTGAGCAGATGCTTTTCAATCATTCCGGCCGCCTGCTCCTGGGAAGGGATACCGCACCATAGGGCAGCAAAGGAAGAGGCGGAACGCATTTTAATCAATCTGCCCTCCCGCTCATGTCTGTCATAATAGAAGGCATCCTTATCATCCCACAAAAGGTCGTTGATTCGTTTCTTCAGATTTTCAGCCATTGAATCAAACTGCTCCACCTTTTCCTGAAGGCCGAGCTTCCCTGAAATCAATGCCATGGCCCGAAGCTCTCTGTACAAATAGCAGTTTAAATCGACACCCTCCACCGTCTGAGAAAATATCTCACCGGCCCGCGATATCTGATTATCCATTCCGCTGTGATCCGCACTGTCCCAAACACACAAGCCATTCCGGTCATAGTCGGAGAACCAAAACCAATAATCTAAATACCTGCATAGCCTCTCATAATACTTTCCCCTGATCCATCTCCAATCACCGGTCTGACGCGCGCCAACCACACAGATCTGAGCTAAAAACGGCTTAAAGTGCTGGCGCCATCGGGGCTGAACCATGGTACGGGCAACAAAACCGCATTCCAGCTGCTGGTTTAAAAAAGCCTCCGTATTAATCCGGCAGTATTTTGAGAACCCATAATAAGAAAGATAAATATTTTCAAAATACAGATCCCAGTCATAGAATTCTCCATAGGAGTAGCCCGTAAGCATATCTGCCGACATATACGGAGATATTTTGCATTCTTTGATTCCCTTTGTCCGTATATCCCTGTTCAGCTTCCTGATGCGATTATTTAAACGCTCCTTCATACTGCCATCCAAGTGATTAAGGTATGTTAGATCCATGATATCCTTCCTCCTCAATGTTCTCTAATGATAACACTTTTTAGTAATGTTCCCGTATTCTCCCCGGCACACTTATATTTTAATAGAATAAAGTATGAATTGAAACCGAAGATTGTACTGCATTGGGGTACGAACATCTTCTTATCCCGGAAACTATATTACAATCTTCCTCCTTCGGCTCTTTGATCTCCGGCCAAGAATCTTTTTAATTGAATGGCGGAACAGGCCTCTATTCAAAAGACGTGCTGCGATATCTCTTATTGCATAAAAAAAGGAGCATGAGCCCGCTTCTGCGGATTACTCCTGCTCCATATCAACCTTCAAAAAGGAAACCTGCATGATCTCCTGTAAATACCGGAAGCAAAAAAGATCATAGCTCTGTCTTCCGCTCTTCTTCAGACTCAATCTCTGCCTTCTTAAGCGCATCTTCCGGCTCATCCTCCGGTTCCTTCTTCGGTTCCCCTTCCCTGAGCATTTCCTTATTCCTCAGAAGAAAGAGACCGATAACCGCCATAATTAAGCCTGTAGAAATTAACATCGGCTCGATTGCAATCACATCCGCAAGGGGCCCGAAGATCAGCATCCCCAGAGGCATTGTAATGCTGGAAATCATGCTGAGAACGCCGAATACCCGTCCCAGAAAATCATTCTCCACCTTCTCCTGAAGCAATACCATCGCCGGAGTGTTGAAAAAGGGCATCGCCAGGCCCACCACCGCCATAAAGAACAGATACAGCCAGAAAACCGGTGTAATCCCAAGGGCAAAGGTGAAGAGTCCCAGGATGGTGCTTGAGAATACCATGGTATGAATCTTATTGCGAAAGCCCTGCCAGGAGGCAAGCAGGATACCTCCGGCCATGGTGCCGACGGAAAATACGATTTCAATGGCCGTAAGCCTCCAGACCTCGTCTCCGAAGGTGCGGGTCACCTGGAGAGGTGTCAGGAAGGCGACGGGCGCCGCCATAAAAAAGTAAATTGCGAAGTACCGGAACATGGTTTTCACAAATTTGTGGCTGCCGATATAGCGGATTCCCACCATCGCATCATCAAAGTATCCGGTTACATGCTTCTGCAGCGCCTTGGCGTGAACCGGCACCTGCACCAGGAAGGTCATAATAAATACCGCTATGGCTGCGGTAACTACATCAATAAAAAAGATAATTTCAATGGGCGCAACCGACAGAAGCGCCCCGCTGGCCATGGGTGACAAAAGCATAACCAGGGATTGTACGCTGCCATTGGTGGCATTTACCTTGGTAAGCTTGTCCTCAGGTACAAGCTGGGGCAGAACCGCCCCCACCGCCGGTGACTGTATCCCGCCTCCCAGGGACCGGATCGCAGAGACAGCGAACATAAGCCACAGGGAATCGTATCCCAGCAAAAACAGAACTGCCAGGATCAGGGTGGAGACAGCGATGAAGGAATCCGCGGCGATGATCAGCAGCTTTCGGCTGAAGCGGTCGGCCCAGACTCCGGCAAAGGGCGATACAAAGAAGGTGGGCAGAAAGCCGCAAATAATAGAAATTGCCATCATTACCCCTGATTTTGTATTTAAGGTAATATACCACATAATGGCATACTGCACCAGAGAAGAGCCAAAGATGGATATGGTCTGACTCGTCAAAAATAAAATAACTTTTTTCTTCCAGGAATGAATTTCCTGATCCTGCATGAGACTTGTCTCCTTTCGAGCTTTCGAAGCGGTTTCAGAATTTAAGTATTCCTAATTATACATGATTGCAGGATAACGGTCAAACACTAAGAAAAATATTCCTTTATTTCCTGACTGCTCCGATTGGAGCATGGCCTTTGCCGGTTAAAATCATCTTTCTTCCCGGAAATAGTTGATTCCGCAGCCGGCTGGCTGGCCCCCCTCTTTTGATTTTCGCATGGAGGTAAAAATCAGCACCAGCGTGGTGATGACAAAGGGCAGCATCACATAAAAAGCATTGGGTATCTCGATAATATTCTTCGGAACATAGAACTGAAGCACGCTGAAGGCGCCGAAGATCAGGGATCCGAAGATGGCACGAACCGGATTCCAGCTGGCGAAGATAACAAGTGCAACCGAGATCCAGCCCTGCCCGTTGACAACACTGCTGTTGTTCCAGATCCCTCCGCCGTTGATCAGGGAGAGATAGGCCCCGCCTAATGCGCAGACCCCTCCTCCCAGCAGTATATGAATGTATTTTACCAGCACAACATTGATGCCTGCCGCATCCGCCGCAGCGGGATTCTCTCCTACCGCCCTCATATTCAGCCCGGTACGGGTCCTGCGCATATAGTATGCGGTTGTCACGGCAAGGATAACAGCCAGATATACAAGGGGATTATGGGAGAATAACAGCTTTCCGGCTACCGGAATATCTCCGAGGAGGGGCAGCGGCCGTTCTGCAATGGACGACATGAACGCTTCGGAGAGCTTCGGGGAGCCTCCGGCTTTGCCGATCATTGCCTCACCGAAGAATTTGGCAAAACCGGTGCCGAAAATCGTGAGGGTAAGGCCCGCAACATTCTGATTCGCCATGAAGGTAACCGTAACAATGGCATAGATCAACGCTGCCGCTGCTCCGGTTCCAAATGCGGCCAACAGGGCCAGGAACAGACTTCCGGTATGGTAACCGGTATAAAAGCCCATAAACGCCCCCATGAACATCATTCCCTCCACGCCGAGGTTGATATTGCCGCTTTTCTGCGTCATGATTTCTCCGGTGGTGCCGAAGAGCAGCGGAGTACCGGCCTTAACTGCAGCAAATAAGAAATTAATTAGCATGATACTTTCCTCCCCTTTCTTAGTACAAAACGATAACGGGTAAAGAAATCAAAAGCAAGGACAAAGAACAGGATAATGCCCTGAAGAATGCCCGAAGCCGCCGGGGACAGGCCAAAGGTGCTCTGCATTACCGAACAGCCCTTCTCCAGCATACTGAACAGGACGGTAACAATTAATATAATAAAGGAATTCAGCTTGGAGAGCCAGGCTACGGTGATCGCTGTAAAGCCGACTCCTCCCGCAACGCCCTCACCCAGGGTATAGGCCGCACCGCTCACCTGGGTCATTCCGGCAATTCCGCAGATTGCCCCGCTCAGGAACATGGTACGCATTACAATTCTTTTTACATTCATTCCGGCATAACGTGCCGTATTAACACTTTCCCCCACCACGCTGATTTCGTATCCCTGCTTGGTGAAACGAAGATAGACGAACACAAGGACTGCCAGTATCAAGCCGATCAGCCAGCCTGCATGTACTCCAAAGATCTGGTCCAGCCTGGCATTCTCCACAAAGGTGGCAATCTTGGGAAAGCCTGAGGACTCCGGATCCCTCCAGGGTCCCTCCGTCAAATACTTGATGATATACAAAGCAATATAATTCAGCATCAGCGTGAACAGAGTCTCATTTGTGCCAAACCTTGTCTTAAAATAAGCCGGTATCATCCCCCACAGTCCGCCGCCTGCCATTCCCGCCAGAAACATCACCGGCAGCAGCACCCCGTGAGGAAGCTGATGGAAGAACAGGGCAAAATAGGATGCAAAAATCCCTCCCATAATGATCTGCCCTTCCGCTCCGATGTTCCAGAATTTCATCTGAAAAGCAGGGGTAATTCCCAGAGAAGCGATGAGCAGCGGGATCGCTATTTTGATGGTCCCCTTGATTGCTATTTTACTGCGCCAGGCCCCCTGTACAATGGAGGCATAGATTTTAACAGGATTATGCCCGATGGCGAGAATAAAGATACCTCCGGCAAGGATTGCCAGAATTAAGGCGGCCAGGGATAAGAGGACCGTCCCGGCAACCGGGATTTCCGCCTTCTTTGCGATGCGCAGCAAGGGCTCCTTCCTTCTATTGTCATCGATCCTATTCATAGGTATCCTCCTTCCGGTCATGGGCATCCGTCATAAGCAGGCCCAGTTGCTCCTTCGTTGCGGTCCTCCCGTCAACAATACCTGTAACCCGGCCATGGCACAGCACCATAATACGGTCACACAGCTCCAGCATTACATCCAGATCCTCACCGATGAATAATATGCCTACTCCCTTTTGCTTCTGTTCATTCAGCAGGTCGTAGATTGTGTAGGAGGAGTTGATGTCCAGCCCGCGCACTGCATAGGCGGTAATAATCACATTAGGCTCCGAAGCAATCTCCCTGCCCAGGAGCACCTTCTGCACATTTCCGCCGGACAGCCGGCGTACCGGAGTATCCACGCCCGGCGTTACGATATCCAGCTGCTTCACCAGACGCTTCGCCAGCTCTCTGGCTGCTTTCTTACGGACCAGCGGGCCTTTGCCCTCGCTGTATTTTTTCAGCAGCATATTATCTACCATGCCCATGGACGCCGCCAACCCCATGCCCAGCCGGTCCTCGGGAATAAAGCTCATGCTGATGCCCATTTTGATGATCTCCCCGGGTGATTTGCCGATGATGTTCTCGTTGTGATACAGGACCACCCCCTTCTGAACCGGAAGCAGTCCGGCAAGGGCCTCGCACAATTCCTTCTGTCCGCTGCCTGCAACACCGGCAACCCCGAGAATCTCCCCCTGGTTTAACTCAAAGCTGATATCCTTAAGGGACTCGTATCCCTCTTCTTTGCACACGGTCAGATGGTGAATTTCCAGCAGTTTTTCCTTAAAACCGGTTGCCGGACGCTTGATCTTAAGCTCCACCGGCCTGCCTACCATAAGCTCGGTAAGCTCCCCGGCATTGGTTCTTGCTGTTTCGACAGCGGCCACGCTCTCCCCCCTGCGCAATATAGTTACTCTGTCGCTGATTTCCAGTACCTCATTGAGCTTATGGGTTATAATAATTACCGCGCAGCCCTCGGCCTTCATACGCCGCAGTATCTCAAACAGCCCCTTTGTCTCCTGGGGCGTCAATACGGCGGTGGGTTCGTCCAAAATCAAAATATCCGCCTTACGGTAAAGCACCTTCAAAATCTCCACGGTCTGCTTCTCGCTTACGGACATCTGATATACCCTTTTTTCCGGATCAACCGTGAGTCCGAAGCGCTTCGATATCTCACGGATTTTCTCCGCTCTTTTCTTATGGAGAAAAACCCCCTTCTCCTTACCCCCGAGAATAATATTATCTGTTGCCGACAGGGCCTCCACCAACTTAAAATGCTGATGAATCATACCCACCCCAAGCTTTATGGAGTCCTCCGGTGAATTAATCGTCACGGTCTGCCCGTTAATCAGGATAGTACCGCTGTCCGGTTTATAGATCCCTGAGAGCATGTTCATCAGCGTTGTTTTGCCGGAGCCGTTTTCGCCAAGCAGGGCGAGTATCTCGCCCTGCTTAACCGACAGGTCAATTTTATTGTTTGCCACAACCGATCCAAAGGTTTTAGTTATCTGTTTCAGTTCGATTGCCATTGTTTCCGCTTTCATTATTTAACCTCGACCGTCTTATAATACCAATTCATTGCTCCGGTAATATCCGCATCGGTTAATGCCTCACCCGCTGCACATACCTGATTGCCCTGGTTGTCATACAGCTCGCCCTCGAATACCTTGAAGCCGTCAATAATCCTCTGTCTTGCCGCTTCAACCGCTTCCTGAGTACCCTCCGCGCAGTTGGCACTCAGAGGAGAGATATCCACAAAGCCCTCGTCCATACCGCCAAAGTAATTCTCATTGGTCCAGGTTCCTTCCAGCACAGCCTTCGCCGCCTTGGTATAATACACGCCCCAGTTCCAGATCGGAGCTGTTAAGTGGGCGCTCGGAGCATCCTTTGTCATATCCGAATTATATCCGCAGCCCCATACGCCTCTATTTTGGGCAGCCATCTGGGGAGCCGTGGTATCCGCATGCTGGGCAATCACATCGCAGCCCATATCCAGCAGTGCCTCCGCCGCCTGTCCCTCAAGAGTGGGATCAAACCAGGTATTGGTTACCTTAACATATACCTTTGCCTCGGGATTTACCGATTCCACACCCATGGCAAATGCGTTAATGCCCCCGGTCACCTCAGAGTTGTCAATACCCATAGCAGCTACAAATCCGATCATATTTGACTGTGTCTTCAGGCCGGCTGCAACCCCCGCAAGGTAGCGGGCCTGGTAGATGCGTCCGAAGTAGTTGTTCATATTCGTACCGTTGTTCTTATAGCCGGAGCCATGGGAGAAGATAACCTCCGGATACTCCGCTGCCAGCTGTTCCATGGTATCCATGTAGCCCCAGCTTGTACCGAAGATAATATCTGCCCCTTCCTCAATGCATTCTTCAATTGCAGTTCTGATTGCTACGGCATCGGTATCCGCCACATTATTTTTACGAATGATCTGGCCATCCGACAAACCAAGGCTGTCCTGCATCGCCACGATCCCCTGATCATGAGCGTAGCTGTAGCCTGCACCGTCCGCAGGATCACCGATATGTATCACACCTACCTTGAAATCCTCCAATGCAATTCCCTTTGCGGCTGCGTCCGTGCCGGTGTCCTTTGAATCATTCTCCTGGGCAGCGCCGCTGTCTGCTGCGGTATCCGTATTCTTTTCTTCTGCGGCGCAGGCGGCAAGGGATAATACCATTGCTGCTGCCATGATCAGTGCTAATAATTTCTTACTCATGCTGTTTTTCTCCTCCTTGCACTTGCATTACAATAAGTCTTCTGTGCTGATATTTTTGAATCAATTTATTTTCAGAGTGCCGCTTTGCGGCATCATAAAAATACCAAACAACGAGTGGCGCACTTTGCGCCCTCTCCTATGATATAAAAAGTGCCTGCAAAGCAGGCACCCTTATCTGCATTCGGGACTCGTCCCGGTTATTCACGAAATACTATTCCGGTATCCTCCGACATGGAATCAACGATAGCCAGCGATTCCACCCGGACCCCGCTGCTTCTTACCAGCCTGCCGCCTTCCTGAAAGCCCTTTTCAATGACAATTCCCGCACCTACCAGCGTGGCGCCGGCATCTCTTACCAGCTTAATCAGGCCCAACAGAGCAGCTCCTTTGGCCAGAAAGTCATCAATTAACAGAACCCGGTCCTCCGACTTTAAGAAATCCTTGGATACAATAATATCATATACCCTGCCGTGGGTGAAGGATTCCACTCTGCTGGTATATACGTCACCGGCAATATTCTTTGTCTGGGTCTTCTTGGCAAACACCACCGGAACCTGGAAATATTGCGCCACAATGCAGGCAATTCCGATACCGGAGGCCTCAATTGTCAGAATCTTTGTAATCTCCTGATCGGCAAATCTTCTTTTAAACTCCTTGCCGATTTCGCCGAACAGCTCAATGTCCATCTGATGGTTTAAAAAGCTGTCCACCTTCAGCACGTTCCCGGAACGTACCTTTCCATCCCTCACTATCCTATCCTTTAATAACTGCATTTGATTACCTCTTCGTTTCCCGCGTTCTTATTACATCTTACCCTGTTCTTCGACTTTTTTCAATTTAGTAAAATTAATAAGTCGCTTTAATAAATTTAATAAGTGACAGTTCAGTCCATGAGATCATGTCCCCCTGTTACTTTAATAATTCAACATCCTGTCCAGACGCTTATGAAGACTTGCCAGCTTGTCCAGCTCCTCCTTCCGGTATACGGGCCTGCCGGACATATAGTATTCCACGAAGCCGTGGTTTTTCTCCAGCTGTTTCCTCTCCTCCAGAATCCGTTTCAAATGATTCACCGTTCCTGCGCTGCCGTCAATAAAAGCAACTTCTTTCGGAAATATCCTGCGATAAGTATCCTTAAAATAATTAAAATGAGTACATCCCAGAATCAGTGACGAATAGTCTGTCAATTCGTAGGGAGCTAATTCCTGCCTGAGATATTGTTCCACCGAGGCATCCTCAAACCGCCCTTCTTCCGCAAACCTGACCAAGTCAGGTAAGGCAAGAAGATCGACCCGGTGGTTATCATCCACCTGCATAAGCAGATTACGGAGCTTCTCCTCCCGGACGGTAACCGGCGTTGCGATCATCATGACCCGCTTCCCATTGCTGCCTGCTACGGCAGGCTTAATGGCAGGCTCCATTCCAAGTATGGGAAGCCCGTATTTATTTCGGACATAATCCGCAGCTGCGCTTGTTGCGGTGTTACAGGCAATTACAACTACCTTCACCCCCTTTCCGATCAGAAAGTCAACCGCCTTGTCCACATATTGGATAATCTCTTCTCTGGTCTTTGTTCCGTATGGCACATGGTCCGTGTCAGCATAATAAATATAATCCTCCCTCGGCAAAGACCGCAATGCCTGATGAAGCACCGTAAGCCCTCCGATCCCCGAATCAAAAATTCCTATTTTCAACGTTACTACTTCCTTCCCGTTTATTCATTGGCATACCCTGATTTATCGTGAGTTTTCCCTCTCTTGCTGCTATTCACTATCATAATACGGAATCATCAAAATGCAAAGAAATAAATTCAAAGAAATATTTCCACTTATTGCGTTTCAGAATACAGGTCCGCCAAAGAGTTCTCCCGCATCATGAGATCTGCTTCTTAATTAATATCAGCCTGATCTCATGGGGCTTCAGCTCAGCATAATAATTAATATCATTGCTGTTAACCACCAGCTCCGACTTGGTAACCAGGGGCATGGAACGCCCCTTTAAAATCTCTATTTCGTCCTCCGCAGTAAGGGGCAGCGCCCCCATCCTCACCCATTCGTCAAAAGCACTGCCATGCTCACGGTTCACGGTCTGCTCCGTTAGTAAATATCTGCCGTTTTCCGCATCGGATAGGGTAAATTCATAATCGCAGGTCTCGGGATTTACAAAGGCATTATATCTTTCCAAAAAGGTAACGTTGAATAATACTCCCTGGCAATAAAGCGGCGAAATGTGGATGTAATTATACAGGAGAATTGCGTAATCCCCCCTTTGGTTCGTCGTTATAAAGTATCCCTTACCGCTGTCAACCAGGGTGTCCATAAGCTTGTTCAGGAAAACGAAGGCGTAGTAGGCCGGCTTTTTTATTCCATGATACGCAAACAGCCCCATCTCCCCATGGAACAGTTCATTATCATAAGGAAGCTCCTCCAAAGTGTCCGACAGGCACCAATTGCTAAAGCTGCTCACCGCATCATAATTCTCCAGTATGTTTTTGACAATGTAGGCGGAACGATAGCAGGTGTCATTGAGCCAGTCCCGATGGGAAGCGGAGGAAGCCCATTCCGTGATATAAATCGGCAGTTTTGGCAGATTTGTCAGTTTCCCCCGGACAAGCGCCAGCATGTCCGCCATATAATCAGGATTTTCCGATAGAAGCATCTGATCATCCTTACTGTCTTTAATACTGGTATCCCCCAGAGTTGCCAGCTCTGATTTGCTGGAGGTCTTTACCGGATAGCAATGGATGCTGTAGAAGTCCGGCGGACAATGGTCCTTGATGCTCCTTTCTATAAAATCATAGTATTCACTAAGGCTGAAATCAAAGGAGCCGTAGGAAGGGGTGCCAAAGCGCAGCCGGCTGTCGCAGCTCTTTACGCAATTCCAGGTTCGCTTATAGAGCTCATATGCAATCTCATCATTCTCAAAGGCAAAAATATAATTCTTAAAGGGTACATTCCAAAAGGCAAACAGCCAGGATCTTACCTCACAGATCCCATAACGGTCAATCAAGTGCCGGGTTAAACCGGCAATCAAAAACTCCCAATTGGCCATATTATTAGGCTCACTTAAGATGCTGGGATGATAAAAAATTGTATTATGCAGATTCTTTGCCAAAAGCCTCGGCATAAAGGAAAACTGTATCATGGGCTTAAGATTGATTGACAGGAGAAAATCCAGTATCTCATCCACATAACGGAAGGTCAGATAAGGATTCCCTGACCGGTCCTCATTATAGAGCATCATGGAATCATCAAGAATTCCATGAAACTTAACGTAGGTAAAGCCCACATCCTTCTGAAGCTGTCTCAGCTCCTCCTGTACCCGCTGCATCAGCAGCTCCTTTGCCCTTCCTACCCCGGTAAAGGCTTTAAAGGTATGCTCCAGCGTCCGCTTCCCGCTTTTTACACTTACTTCCACTGTTCTGCGGGGGAGGCGGCTGATCATCGCCGCTCCTTTTTTCACATTCCTGGTATCCAGGTACTCTCCCAGCTTATTCAGGTAATCCAGCTGCTCCATGACCAGAAAATCCTTGTAGTATACCGTACCCAGCACCTTTGTCTTCTTCGTCTTTTCCTGCTTATGTTCCTTGCGGTACTGCCTCGGCAGCACTCCGTATTTCTTCTTGAAGCAGTCAACAAAATATCTGCTGTTGGCAAATCCGTTATTGGCCGCAATCTGCTCCATGGTAAGATTGGTGGTAAGCAAATCATTCACGGCATGGTTCATACGAATACCGGTAAGGTAATTGAAGAAGCTGACCCCCATGTTGATTTTGAAAAAATGAGAGAAATAGGACGGAGATAAAAATTCCTTCTCCGCAATCTGCTCCAGCGTAATATTCTCCATATAATTGCTGTTCAGGTATTGGATAATTGTTCTCAGCCTCTGCAGATGCTTGGAATTCTGGCTTGGCTGCCCGGCATCAAAGCTTTTGAAATTCTTTACCAGCTCCAGTATAATCTGATATGCCAGGGACAGAGTCATCAGGCCGTTCTGCTCCGTATCGTTATAATTAACATAAACCAGCTGGGCAATAATCCTTTTCAATTCCACATATTTGGATTTATTATGATACACGGTGGAATTACAGTGAAAAAAGGAGGCTTCATCCAGCCATTTTTTAAAATAACCGTGATTGATCTGCAGAACTACGGTGACATTATCCTTGCTTACAATTTCATGCACCTGATTGCTGTTAATCAGTATGATATCATCCTCGGACAGATGATAAGTCTCGGACTCAACAATCAGCGTCAGTTTCCCGCTCAAAACCAAAAATATCTCAATTCTGTTATGCCAGTGTCTGGGCTCCTCGGAAATATTGTGAATACCTATAATAACCGGCATATCTTCCGTAAACTCAATGTTTTCCTGCATAATCAATACCCGCCTCCTATATATTTCATTATTTTCCAATCATAAATTACCTTCTTTTGCTAGCTAAAATTATAAATAAATTGAAATCTTTTTTTAATTATCGTCCAAAACTGCAGAATCTTTAGTTCAATCTCCAAACTAATAGGTATATCTAAATTAAGTACAACCAAATTATGTGTATATTATAGCATAAAAACTATAGAAAAGCATGGTAAACTTTTATTTTTAATGTTAATATGTAACAATAATGTAGATATTTTTTATGAGTATATGGTTGTTTTTAATAAAACTGCATAAAACCTTGTAAATCAATATTTTTGCATTATTTTTTCTGTTCTGATTTAAACATGGCAGGCAGATATGCACGACAGCAATAACGAAAGGTGGGGGTGCCACCAGTCTTTTTCGTGCATTACATAATTGCTTATCATGTTTATATAAAAAGGTAAAGGTTAGGCACAAACCTAAACTAAAGGAGGGTAAATATGTTAAGAGGTAAAAGATTTACTGCCATTCTACTAGTTTTAGTAATGGCATTCACAGCAGCATTGACTGGCTGTGGAAAAAAACCAGATGACACAACAAACACACCAACAAAGGCTCCCGCTAATGAAGTGACGACAGCCCCGACAGAGGCACCCACAGAGGCGCCCAGCACGGAAGAACCTTCTGATCCCAATGCGCTTCCCAGAACCGAGACGCTGTATTTCGGCGGTCAGCAGTGGGGTTCTATTAACGGCTGGAACCCGTTGGGCGACAACAATAATAACGCGATGGCACTGTCCGCATCCGGAAGCGGTTCCCGTACTGTAATGTTCGAGACCCTGTACATGTACAATTTCCTGGATGCTTCCATGACTCCTCTGCTTGCAGACGGCGATTATCAATGGAACGCCGATATGACAGAGATTACCGTTAAGATGAACAGCGCGGCAAAATGGAGTGATGGAACTCCGGTTACCGCTGACGACGTGGCTTATACCTATGAGACAGCTCTCAAGATTGGTAACAATGCAGGTAATTCCAATAAGCCTTACATTGAATCCTTAACGGCCACCGATCCTTCCACTTTAGTTATTAAGTCTACTTTGAACGAGGAAGGCAAATCCACCAATCCTTTAATGTTAGTCAACTTCCTTGGTTCCTTCTATGTTGCACAGAAGGCTTGGATCCAGAGTGTAGAAGCTCGTAACAACGATGATGCTACCGCTATCAAGACGGATCCCGCAGAGGATGTTGTTTATTCCGGACCTTACGGAAGATACTATGATGATGACCAGAAAGTTGTATTTGTCCGCAATGACAGCTATTGGGGCCAGGATGCTTCCATGTGGGGCAAACTTCCGGTACCTAAGTATCTTGCACATGCTATTTATGCAGATAATGCCGCGACAGAAGTAGCCTTCAAGGCAGGCGAGATCGATGTTAACCAGCAGTTTATCGCTAACATCCAGGATCTCTGGCTCAAGGACGGCCTTCCGGTTTCCACCTATATGGATGAGGCTCCTTATGGTATCTGCGTTAACCTTCCCACCGCATTCTACAACCTTGAGAAGCCCGTGCTTCAGAAGGTAGAAGTTCGTAAGGCAATTGCTATGGCTGTTGATTACGATGCCATCAATGCTAATGCTATGACTGGCCAGTCTCCTACTTTCCAGCAGGTTCCCCGTTCCTTCATGAACCCCACCGACGGCGAGCAGGCAACCTTTGACCACGCCGCAGTGAAGGATCTTCAGTGGATCGGTAATGATGTCGAAGGCGCTAAGAAATTATTGGATGATGCCGGCATCGTTGATAAAGACGGCGACGGCTTCCGTGAATTCGACGGCAAGAAGATCACTTTAATTGCAGCTTGTCCTAACGGCTGGAGTGATTGGCAGGCAGCAATCGAAATCGTTGCAGCTGCAGGCGAAAAGATCGGCATCGAGATCACTACCCAGTATCCCGAAGCAGATCCCTATCTTACTACTGTAACCTCAGCCCATCAGCAGGATTTTGACATCTTCATGATGTGGACCGACAGCGCATCTCCCGTACAGCCTTGGGGCCGTATGCGTTATCTGATGAGCAGTGAGTTTAATGGTATTGACGGTAACTGGTCCGGTAACTATGGCCACTACAGCAATGACCGTATTCAGGATTTAATTAAACTGATCCCTACGGCTGATGCTGCAAAAGCAAAGGAATACTACACCGAAGCAGTTAAGATTTACTTAAGTGATGTTCCTTCCTTCGGACTGATGTATCGTCCTGACAAATTCCATGCTGTTTATGAATCCACATGGACTGGTTTCCCCGAAGCGGGCGACGGCTTAAATATTCCTCCGGCAGATTGTACCGACGGCTATGGAATTGCAGCTCTGTACCATATTTCATTAATTCAGTAGCTTATACACTGACAACTGTATATGCAATTTGTATTGCATGAAATATAATCTCAAATAGTAACACCTGAATCTTATAGTCAGCCATGTTTCGGGAGCTCTTGAAACATGGCTGATTTCAGAATTCACAGAGTAATATGCTAACAGTTTTCAGTATAAGAGAAAGGCATGGTTATCTTTATGAAAGGCTATCGTAAGTATTTCGGCAAAAAAATAGTATGGTTTATCCTTACTCTATTCATTGCTTTCATACTCAATTTTTCACTTCCCCGAATGATGCCGGCAGATCCTGTCGCAAATATTATGTCCAAAACAGCACGGGGACTTACAGATTCTGCTGCAACAAAAGCAATGTATGATAATTATGTCAAGGCATTCGGCCTTGATAAACCGCCAGTTATTCAATTTTTTACCTATATCGGGAATGCATTCCGGGGCGATTTCGGTCTTTCCTTCAGCCAATATCCGCGTAGGGTAACCGATATCATTTCCAATGCGATTCTGTGGACCATCGGATTGCAGATGCCCGCCATCATCGTCGGATGGCTTCTGGGCAATCTCCTGGGCGCGCTGGCTGCCTATATTAAAAAGGGCTTTGATAAGTTCCTTATGCCGCTCACCCTGTTCTTCAGCTGTATTCCCGCCTTCGGTATGGCAGTTATTATGCTGAGTATTTTCGCCGTCAGATTAAAGCTTGCACCGGTTGCAGGAGGATACGGCTTTGATCTGATTCCTCATTTTAGCTGGGCCTTTATAAAATCAATCTTTGTGCATTACCAGCTGCCCTTCTGGTCCATCGTAATTATCTCCATTGGCGGACAGGCAATTGGCATGCGTTCCATGTCAATCTACGAATTGAACGCGGACTATGTGAAGTACAGCCGCTTTCTCGGCATCAAGGATAGAAAAATTGTCGGCTATGTTTTCCGTAATGCCATGCTTCCCCAGGTAACCGGCCTTGCGCTTTCCCTGGGTACCATGATCGGCGGTGCATTGGTTGCTGAGATCACCTTCAGTTATCCGGGATTAGGTACCACAATGCTGTCTGCCGTTACAGCCTCGGATTACCCGCTTTTATCGGCAACAACTCTGATTATAACCATCATGGTCCTGGTTGTTACCTTTTTAATTGATATTATCTATGGCTTCATTGACCCGCGGGTAAAAGCGGCTCAATTTGATTAAGGGGGAAAACGCATATGAAAAATACAATTCGCCAGATATTTCACTCTCCCAAATTTGTTACAGGTTTTTCAATCTTCAGTATATTGTTATTGTTCCTTCTTATCTACCCGCTCTTTGTTCCCGGCAATCCTCTTCAGATGATCGGTTTGAACTCTTTCACTAAGCCCGGAACTTATATTTCTATCTATGATTCCTTGAACACCACTCCTAGTATTATGAAGCTGCCGGGTGCCGATGAGAAAAGATTTACGAACAAATTAAGTGATGATGATCGGGTTGCAATGAGGGAATGGCTTCTGGCAACAGGAGTTCCTGAAGAGGAGATTGATATTACCAACACCGATCACCTGCTGGATCTATGGTCGGAAAAATACGATCCTGCCATCAAACCTGCCGGAATGACCATGGCAAAACGTAATTATTATAAGAGACTCGACAACGATCTTAAGAATGCATTAACTTCCAGTGAGCTCATTATTTCCGCCCACAACGAAGAAACCGATACCTTAGATGAGATTAAGACAATTAAAGGTACCGATTATGTGAATACCAAGGATGTACTTAATGTGGTGCGTCTTCCTCTGGGTACCGATAACTTCGGCGCAGATATGTTAAAGAAGCTGGTCTCAGCTGCCAAAACCTCTCTGATGATCGGATTGATCGCCGGTACCATTGCTACTCTGATCGGACTTTCCACCGGCTTGCTGGCCGGCTATCTCGGCGGCTTTGTGGATGATCTTATCCTGTTTATTACGAACCTTTTTACTGTAATTCCGGGATTTATTATCCTAATTCTGATCTCCTACGGTATCGGGCAGGAGCAAAGAGGCGCCTCTACTGTTGCAATCGTAATCGGCCTCACTTCCTGGACCTGGACGACCCGTTCGGTGCGATCCCAGGTAATCTCCCTGCGTAATCGGGATCATGTTAACCTGAGTAAGCTTTCCGGGCACAGCCTGATAAGAATTATTGCGACAGACATTCTGCCTTATATCGCATCCTATGTTGTGATGGCATTGATTTTACAGATATCCACGGCAATCCTTGCCGAAGCGCAGCTTTCCATGCTGGGCCTCGGACCTAAGACAACGGAGACTCCGACCCTCGGAATTATGATGAACTGGGCTATGCTTTATTCCGCTCATACTCACGGTTACTGGTGGGCATACTTCCCTATTCTGCTGGTCATTGCGCTGATATCATTCTCACTGAATTTAATGAATACCGGTCTGGATCAGGTGTTCAACCCTACCCTTAGAGATTAGGAGGCCGGATATGGGAAAGACAATACTTGAGGTCAAGGACCTCACAACCAAATATATTACCAGATTTAAAGAAGATGTATACGCCGTTGACCATGTTTCACTGACTATCGAGGAGGGCAAATCCCTTGGTATCGCAGGCGAATCCGGTTGCGGAAAATCCACACTTGCTCTCAGCTTAATGGGTTATTACTTCCCTCCGCTGCATTATACGAGCGGTGATATCATCATAAACGGTCAGAATATATCCAAACTGGATCCGGATACAATTCGAAAGAATATCCTTGGAACAGAGATCGCTTATATTCCCCAGGCTGCAATGAATGCCCTGAACCCGACTCAGAAAATTATCCGTTTTATTGAGGACGTTATCCATGTGCATGATCCCAAGATGCCCAAGAAGGATATCTACGAGCTGGCAAGAAAACGCTTTGAGGAGCTGGGCCTTCCAGCCTCCGTCCTGGATAGACACGCAGTAGAATTATCCGGTGGTATGAAACAGCGTACCGTTATCGCCATCTCCACCATTCTGTCTCCCAAAGTGCTGATTGCGGATGAACCCTCCAGCGCCTTGGACGTTACCAGTCAGAAGATGGTCATTAAGATGCTGCGCAACCTGATGGAGAAGGGTTACATTAAATCCATGATCTTCATCACACATGAGCTGCCCCTGCTTTACAATGTGACCGATGATATCATGGTCATGTATGCGGGACAGATTGTGGAAAAGGGTTCCGCCAAAGACATGGTATTTAATCCGACCCATCCTTATTCCAAGGGTCTGATGGGCTCCATCATTGTTCCTGAAGAAGGAACCCGTGATGTGAAGCTTGCCGCCATTCCAGGAACTCCTCCGAACCTCAAAAAGCCGCCTTCCGGCTGCCGCTTTGCGGATCGGTGCAAATATGTGACCAATGAATGCCGGCTGACCTCCGTTGAATTGAAGGAATTCGGGGATGGACGCAGTTACCGTTGTATTATTGGAATAGATAAGCTGAGGGAGGAGTATGCTAATGAGTGATAAAAGACCCATGTGCCTTAGCGGAAAAGGCGTTACCAAAGTATTTGGCTTTGGAACCAAAAAGACCGTAGCTGTCGATCATGTGGATTTTGAATTCCATGAGGGTGAGTTTGTCTCCATCGTAGGCGAATCCGGCAGCGGAAAGACGACTATCAGCAAAATGCTGCTTGGTCTGCTCAGTGTAACCGAGGGACAGATATTCTTTCAGGATAAACCCTTGGATATCAGTACCCGTAAGAAGAAAAAAGAATATTGGAAGGACATTCAGGCAATCTTCCAGGACCCTTTCTCCTCTTATAATGTATTTTCCAAAATTGATACGGTTCTTTTAGACTGTATCAATATGCGGGGCGGCAAAGGCCTCCCCATGGAGAAGAAGATCGAGATGATGACCGAGGCCTGCAGCTTTGTTAACCTCAAATATGCAGAGTTAACAAATAAGTATCCCTTTGAGTTATCCGGCGGTCAGATGCAGCGTCTGATGATTGCCCGCATCTTCCTGTTAAAACCGAAGATCCTTCTGGCGGATGAACCCACTTCCATGATTGATGCCTGCTCCAGAGCCACCATTTTGGATATGTTGTTGAATCTGCGTAATGAGATCGGCATGACCATCATATTCATTACCCATGATATCGGTCTGGCCTATTATATCTCCGACACAGTGTATATTATGGAGCATGGCAAATTCGTAGAGTATGGCACCGCGGACGATGTTATCCTTAATCCCAAGGCAGAGTATACCAGGCGCTTAATCAGCGACGTTCCTAAGATTTATGAGGAATGGGATCTGACAACGGTGTGATTTCAGACTAAATTAAATTATTATTATCAGAAGTGCCATTATTTCCATCGAAGTCTGCTCCGTGCAATGCTTCCCGGTAATAATGGCCCTTCGAATATAAGAAAGGACTTCCATATCCATGACCGCATTTATTTTAGTTATTATCTATATTTCCTTTATCTGCCTGGGTTTGCCCGACTCCCTTCTGGGGGTAAGCTGGCCCATGATCCGGACCGAATTTGGCGTTTCTTTAAGTGCCGTCGGTCCGGTCTTTATGACAATTGCGGGAGGCACCATTGTGTCCAGCTTCTTTAGCGGCCATGTCTTAAAAAGATTTGGTACGGCCAAGGTAGCCGCAATCAGCACTGCCATGACTGCGGCCGGCATTCTCGGTTTCTATTTTGCTCCCGGCGTCCAGTGGTTCTATCTTATGGCGATTCCCCTGGGTCTTGGTGCTGGTTCTGTAGATGCAGGTTTGAATGACTATGTCGCCACACATTACAAATCCCATCACATGAGCTGGCTCCACTGCTTCTGGGGAATCGGAGCAACTGTGGGCCCCATGATTATGTCCCAATTCATCAAGGGCTCCACCTGGAGGATGGGCTATCTGACGGTTGCCCTGATCCAGGCTTCCTTTGCTGTCTTCCTGTTGGCAACCCTGCCTGCATGGAAGAAGGCAGAATCACAGAGAGTCGCAACCAATGAAGAGCCCGCCGCCGATTCCATTCCTGCTGCCGGGAACAATAAGGTCTCCCTTCTTGCCACCAAAGGTGTCAAGCCGGTATTAATCACCCTTCTCTTTTACTGTGGAGCTGAAGCGACCCTTGGCCTTTGGGGGAGCAGTTACCTGGTTCAAATTAAGAACCTGACCCCATCCATTGCCGCCTCCTGGGTTGCAATGTATTATGGAGGAATCACAGTAGGCAGATTCTTTAACGGCTTCCTGACGTTGAAGCTCAGCAACAAGGCATTGATACGCCTCGGGCTGCTGATCCTGCTGGGCGGTGTACTTTTACTCCTTCTCCCCCTGCCAGGAATCTTCACAATGCTCGGTATGATGTGTATTGGTCTAGGCTGTGCCCCGATTTTTCCCTGCATTCTGCATGAGACTCCTGCACGTTTTGGAGCAGAGCGCTCCCGGTCGCTTATGGGAATTCAGATGGCCGTCGCTTATACCGGCTCCACCTTTCTTCCTCCGATCTTTGGATATGTGGCAGGCGCTATCTCTATCGCACTGTATCCATTTGCGATTCTCACCTATACGCTGATCATGATCTTATGTGCCGAACGAACAAATCGCATCTTTTCCATTCTGTAATCCAAAGAATACGGCGCAAAAGAAGGGAGGGCACTTATTCCGCTCTCCCTTCCTTGCATCCCTGTAATCGATTTCACTTATTCCACCATTCCGCCCCGGTATCTGTATTCACTTGGGGACATGCCGGTGTACTTACGGAAGATTCTGCTGAAGTACAGCTGACTGTCATATCCAACCATGTCAGATACATCATTGATTGACAGATAATGATTATTCAGCAGCTCCTTGGCATGCTGCAAACGTAGATTCGTCAGGTACTGCTTGGGGGAAAATCCGGTATACCTTTTGAATTCGCGGATAAACCAGCTGCAGCTAACATGGTATTGGCCCGCCAGTCCGGTTATATTAATATCCCTTTGATATTCCTGGTGAAAACGGTTAATCACCTCATCTAACATCGAATGATATCCACGCTTCTCCTGATAACCATTTCGAGCCGCCCTGGCTGCCGTAATCAGAAGCTGCCGGAAGTAAGCCTCCGTCATCTCCATATTATAATGGCGTTCCATCCTCAACTCGGAGATAATCCTGTCAAAAAGCTCAGCAAGGTCCTCCGTCCCGGACAACTGTATCGGCTGTCCCGGAAGCAAGCCCAGGCTGTCAAGGAGCGGGCGGGCGGCCCTTCCCGAGAAATGAATCCAGTAAATATCAGGCTTCTCCTGCAGCACATAGTAATAATCTTGAGGGATTCCCGGCTGATACACGAAAATACCGCCTTTCCCCACATTATATCTCTTTCCCTCCAGCGTAAAATGTGCATATCCGTCCGCCACATATAAAAGCTGGTAGTCCCGTCTTCCGGCAGGACGCTGGGTTTCTATTTTCTTAAGATGAAGCAGCTTGTAGTGGCCGCTGCTTTTCACAAAAAGCTCCGAGTCCTCCCGCGGAAGATCATCATCACTCCTGTTATAATAGCCTGAATAATTCAGCACCGTTTTATGCTCCTCCCTGCAATTTGATTCGTCTCATTTTGTCATAGATATCATCGTAATAATACGAGATAATGTTAATTTCATCATAGCAAATCAGTATCATTTTGTCCATATATCCAACAAAAATGATTATAGTAAATTACCCCTTTGATTGCTACAATAATCTTGCTGTTATCTGTTTCCGCAATTAGAATGAAATCTGAGAGGTTCTCCTGCGGGACCTGAGTTGCAGCTTCCAATAACATATAATGAGGTGCTATAAGATGAAGCTTACAAAATATTTTGAGGATACGAAGAATCTTCATGTAGGTACCATGGCAAACCGTGCCTACTATATTCCGTATGATACCTCCAGCAAGACAGAACGCATACAATCACTTAACGGTACCTGGAAGTTCAAATACTTCCGTAACCGTTTCGAAGCAGAGGAGGGCTTCTATCAGCCAGGCTATGATTTAAGCAGCTTCGACGACCTTCCTGTTCCCAGCTGCTGGCAAAACCACGGCTACGATCATCATCAATATACCAACGTCAATTTTCCCTTTCCTTATGACCTCCCTTATATGCCCGAGGAGCATAATCCCTGCGGCTGCTATGTTCATACCTTCCAGGTCAGCCCGGAGCAGCTGTCCCAACGCAACTATCTGAATTTTGAGGGCGTTGATTCCTGTTATTATGTATGGATGAACGGTACCTTCCTCGGCTTCAGTCAGGTTTCCCATTCCACCAGTGAGTTCGATGTTACGGAGTACCTGAAAGCGGGCTCCAACACTCTGGCCGTGCTGGTTATGAAATGGTGTGCCGGAAGCTATTATGAGGACCAGGATAAGTTTAGGATGTCAGGTATTTTCCGGGATGTATATCTCCTGACCAGAGCGCAGGAGCACATTCGGGATTTCTTCGTAAAGACAAGGCTCAGCGAGGACTGCTCCATGGCAACCGTAAGTGTGGAGCTGGAATATCTGAAAGAAGCCCTTCCTGTCAAGGCTGCCCTGTATGACTGCAGCCACAGATTGCTGGAGGAAAAAGCGATTGCAGGAAATCAAGTTAATTTTACCCTGAATACCCCTGAGCTATGGAATGCGGAAATGCCGAATCTCTATACTCTGGTACTGACAACCGAGGAAGAGGAGATCACCCAGAAGGTCGGAATCCGTGAAGTTGAAATCAAGGAGGGTGTAATACTGCTTAACCGCGTTCCGATCAAATTCCGCGGTGTAAACCGTCATGACAGCGATCCTGTCACCGGCTATACCATCAGCAGGGAGCAGGCGCTTAAGGATCTCTCGTTAATGAAGCAGCACAATATCAATGCAATTCGCACCAGCCATTATCCCAATGCTCCCTGGTTCCCCGGACTGTGCGATGAACATGGGTTTTATCTGATTGCAGAATCAGATCTGGAGAGCCATGGTGCGACCAGCTTCTATTCCGGTTCCTCGGAGGAAACCTACGGCGACATTGCCATGAATCCCATTTCCGATGCCTTTGTTCTGGACCGGCAGGAGCGCAATGTACATCGGGATAAGAATCACTCCTGTATTCTGATCTGGTCCCTGGGCAACGAAAGCGGCTGGGGAGACGGCTTTGAAAAGGCCGCCCGATGGATCAAGCAATATGACGATACCAGGCTTTTGCATTATGAAGGAAGTCTTCATATCACCGGCGGCTATCAGGCGGATCTCTCCATGCTGGATTTATACAGCCCGATGTATGATCACATTGATAATATGAAAAAATATCTGAGCGATCCACAGAATACCAAGCCCTATATACTGTGTGAATTCTGCCATGCCATGGGTAACGGGCCGGGAGATCTGGAGGATTACATGGAGATAATCCTTGCCGAGGACAGACTGGCCGGCGGCTTTGTATGGGAGTGGTGTGACCATGCCATCTATCTTGGAGATGCTCCCGACGGAAGAAAGAAATATGCGTACGGCGGTGACTCCGGAGAATTCCCTCATGACGGTAATTTCTGTGTGGACGGATTGGTTTATCCGGACCGCACCGTGAGCCCCGGATTACTGGAATACAAGAATGTTCTGCGTCCGGTTCGTGCTTCCCTGGTTGACCCGGAACATGGCCTTCTCCGCCTGGAGAATAAACTGGACTTTACCAATACAAAGGATTTCCTCTCTCTCACCTACCAGGTGGAGAATAACGGGCTGGTAATCCAAGAAGGCAATCTGGAAGAGCTGGATCTTGCTCCCCACGGCTCCTGTGAGCTCACCCTCTCCTATCCGATACCGGAGCAGGGGATTACCTTCCTCAAGCTCACCTATGTACAAAAGAACGACAGGCCTTTTACCAAAGCCGGTCATATCCTGGGCTTTGATCAATTATTAGTTAAGGATGGAGAGCTGCTTTTGGATGCCTCCCGGAGAATCGTTACCACAGCGGGCGCAGCACAAGCCAATTCTGAAAACTCTGCTCCAGGCATAAAATCCCCGGAAGAGGCAGCACTTTCCTATCAGGAGGAAGAACGCCTTCTTACCATCCAGGGGAAGGACTTTACCTATACCTTCCATAAGCTGAGCGGTCTATTCTATGATCTTCGCAAAGATGGGCAGAAACTCCTGGAACTTCCCATGGAGTACAACCTTTGGAGAGCTCCTACCGACAATGACCGCAATATCAGAGAGGAGTGGCAGCGGGCCGGTTATGACCGGACCATGGCACGGGTATACGCCACAGAGGTCTCACAGGAGGAACATGGCAATATAACAATCAAATCAAGACTTGCAATTCATGCAATCCAGAGAGAGCATATGTTGGATCTGGAGACGGTTTGGACCGTTACGCCCGAGGGAGAACTGCTGCTGAAGGCGGAAGCCCACCGCAACACCAAAATGCCATATCTTCCCCGGTTTGGCCTTCGTCTCTTCCTTCCCAGGGAGTATGACCAGGTACAATATTTTGGCTACGGTCCTCATGAGAGCTATCTTGACAAGCACCGCGCTTCCTACATCGGCCTTTTTGAGGAACGGGTGGAGGATATGTTTGAGGACTATATCTTCCCTCAGGAAAATTCCTCTCACTGCGGCTGCAGATACCTGAGTATCAAGCATTCCGGCGCCTCATCTCCTCTTACCGTAACCGCAGACCGGGAATTCGCCTTCAATGTATCCGAGTATACTCAGGAAGAGCTTACGGCAAAGGCCCATAATTATGAACTGGTGAAATCTCCCTATACTGTTGTATGTATTGACTACAAGCAGAGCGGAGTAGGTTCCAACAGCTGTGGACCGGAGTTGCTTCCCAAGTATCGTCTGGAAGAGGAAGAGTTCAATTTTCAGTTTCATCTTTCTTTTTAGCAGGCACCACATAGCAAGTGATCTTACGATGATATTAATTTGAATACAATAAAAAACAGCTGCCTGCTCCTCAGTATGAAGAGCAGGGGGCTGTTTTTTTGATTCGTATACAGATAAATCATGGTTCACGAATTACATATAGCTCTAATTGCTCAGCGAATTGCTTCTGGCGTATTTATGGACGCCAGGTAAAAATTCATTTACTTGATCACCTATGATAAATTGTCCCGAATATTTCGTCTCAATCGTAATCTCCGTGTCATTCCAGGATACCGACACATCACCATGCTTTGCCTTCACCCAGTCGATTCCCGGAATAAAGCAGGGCTTCACGATTATCCTGCCGTTTTCTATTCGAATGCCTGCAAGATGCCGGTAAAACCAGGTTTCAACCTCACTGAACATATGATGGTTGCAGGATTCTTTCATCTCCCAGGATTCGCATAAGGTGGTCATTCCCTGCTTCATCCAATAGGCGTAGCTTGGATATTCCGGATTGATTACCATTTGATAAGCAACCTCTCCATATCCGTTCTCCGACAGAGCTGAAAAGATGTACTTTGTCCCCAGGATACCGCAATCGATATGATATCCATTTTTCTTTACAAGCTCCGCGAGCTTTTCCGCCGCGAACGGGATCTCTTCCGGATTATATAATCCCTGATAAATACCACAGGCAAGGGAAGTCTGGCAATTTCCTAAGACGATGCCGTCCTTTATTAAATTCTCCCGGAAGGCCCGTCTGATATTTTCCGACAATACCTCCCAGGGACCCGGGTCTTCTCCCAATACCTTTGCACATTTTTCCATGATTTTTGCATCTGCATAATAATAGGCGGTATCGGTTACCTTGGTCGGACAAGGGATCGTATCGACCGGCGCTTCCCAGTCGCCAAGACCGAAATCTACCATCCAGTCTTCCTGCATGGAATACAAATATCCCATATAACGTTTCATATTTTCCCACATATCCAAAATGAGTGAAGAATCCCCGGTAAACTCATATACATGCCATGGGATCTGAATGAGTGCACTGTCCCAGGCCGGTCCGCTTCCCCAATTATATCCCCAGTTTGAGGTTGGTATGATCCCCGGCAGCTGCCCGTTGGGGCGCTGGACATCCTTGAAATCATTCAGCCATTTTTTATAGGCGCTGATCATATTAAAATTATACAGAGACTGCTCACAGGACAGCAGCGCATCCCCTGTCCATCCGTTCTGCTCCCGGTGGGGACAATCGGTAGGTATACTGTGATAATTGGTCAGCGTGGATCTCCTTGCCGCTTCATGTATTCTGTTCAACATGTCATCCGAGCATTCAAATTCTCCGATTGTCTCCAGGTCCGTATGCAGCACACAGGCGGTGATTTCAAAATCCGAAGGTGCATTTTCAACCTTCACATACCGGAACCCATGGTAGGAAAAACGCGGTTCCCATACTTCCCCGCCCTTCCCTTTAAAGATGTACTTATCACAGTGCTTCAGCTCACCCTTGATGAATTTAGTAATCTCTTCACTGTCAATATCCCCGTTCCTGTATAGCTCGGAATAGCGGAGGGAAACCTCATGTCCTGAGGGGGCGCTGCCTTTGATTCTGGCCCAGCCGCTGATATTTTCTCCAAAATCGTAAACTCCGCCGCCCAGATCTCTGGGAGGCAGAACTCTTATGATGCGGATCGGAGGCAACTCGGCGGGCTTTAATATGCCGCCCGCTCCCCGGCAGACAGTGGCATGGGCCCAGCTTCCATCGTCAAAGCCAGGTGTATTCCAACCTTCCTGCTCAAGTCTTGCATCGTAGATTTCTCCTTCTCTGACATGATTGTAGACAGAAGGGCCGTCACTGCATTTCCAGGAGCTGTCGGACAGCAGAGAGAAGGTGGTGCCATCGTTATATTCCAGGTCCAGCTGCAGTATCATTTTGGGATGATGTCTCCAGGTTGCGGTATCATAATTCCATACCTCCCCCACATCATTGTACCAGCCATTACCCAGAAACACCCCAAGCGCATTCCTCCCTTGAAGCAGATATTCTGTCACATCATAGTCGGAATAAAGTACCGTGCTATCGAACTTTGTGAATGGTGTTGACAGCACTTCATCCGAGATCCTTTTTCCGTTCAGACTATATTCTCCATATCCCAAACCACATACCTGCAGTCTTGCAGACAGAAGACCTTCTGCAATAATAAATTCCTTCCGAAACAGAAAGCTTCCGTTATCGCTCTCCGGCCTCCCGATCCATTTTGCATCATGAAACATTTCTTTCCCCTCCGATCCATTATTTTTATCCAGTATTTTATATCTATTATTTCATATCTATTATTATAATAAATCATTCTTGCAGGCTCTGTCCAGTATTTCCTCTGCTTCCTTCCACTCTATCTCCGTTTCTGTTTATGCTTTGATTTCTCTTCCTGCTCATTATGCGAATGTTCCTTTACATTTTGTACGTTCATCGCAGTACAGAAATAAGTCACCTGCTATAGGACAATTTTTTAGCTATATTATTCGATAGAATTTACATTTTGGAGGGTTTGGAGAACTGAAAAATACCAAGCAAACCACATAACGCGATTTGCTTGATATTTTGATTTTACCACCGGAAGTATCCTCTTCTGTTCTCAGTTAAAAGAGATATCTTCCTCGGTGGCACTTACTATAATCCTTTAAGAAATCTTTAGCCGTACTCTAGCTGAATTCATGGATCATCTGCTTTACAGCCCCGGGATCATATTCCCTGTCCAGAAGCGGCGTTCCTGATTGAAGTACCGAATTGTTCTGATGGAAGGTATGGCGTTCTTCCCGGTACAGAACTCCGATGGGAATCCGGTCCTCGAATTCCATCGCCTTTTGCATCGCCGCCAGCTTATCCGACGGGTCATAGGTATCATCCAGTTCATACACCCTCTGATTATAATAGGCAAAGGTATTGATCTTATTGAAGCTGACACAGGGCTGCAGGATATCTACAATCGCATAACCATCATATTCGATGGCCTGCTTCATCAGGGCTATCAGGTGCTCCTTGCGCCCGCTGAAGGCCCTGCCTACAAATCCGGCGCCGACTGCCATCGCAACCAATACCGGGTTCAAGGGTGTGGTGGTATTGCCATGCACCTGCACCTCGGTCACAATTCCTTCCACCGAAGTCGGAGAGGCCTGCCCTTTGGTCAAACCATAGATTTGATTATCATGAACAAAATGCGTTATATTCACATTACGCCGGATATTATGCAGAAAATGGTTGCCGCCCTCGCCATAAGAGTCACCGTCACCGGTATCCACAATGACCGTCAGCTTCTCATTGGCAATTTTCGCTGCGATCGCTGCGGGCAACGATCTGCCATGTAATCCGCAGAAATAATTTGCACTGATATACTGAGGCAGCTTAGCCGCCTGGCCGATGCCCGCTACCATCAGCACCTCATACGGATCCTTGCCCAGCTCCTCCAATGCGGTCCGGAGGCAATCCAGAATGTTGAAGTTTCCGCAGCCCGGACACCAGGCTGTCTCACGGGTTGAAAAAGTATTGGCACTCATCGCGCTCCCCCCTCTCGAATTCGGTCGGCAATCTCTTCGCCGCTGATCTGTCTGCCGTCATATTTCAGGATGCTCTCGTTACAATGGATTCCGGTCTGCTCGCGGATCAGGGAAGCCAGCTGCCCGGTGGCATTCTGCTCAACATTGATCAGGTTGCCCGCCTTCGCCGCCTTCTCCTTCAAAAGCTTTGCAGGAAGAGGATAAATATCTCCAAAGACAAGTGCCCCGTACTTCTCCTTTCCTTCTGCATTCAATATCTGAAGCGCTTCCGAAATCGGTCCATAGGTGGATCCCCAGCCCAGGAGCAGAACATCACACTCCTCACTTCCGAGGAACTCCGGCTCCAGCAGATCCTCCTGCAGCCTCTCCAGCTTTCTCATGCGCTTATCCATCATATTGTTTCTGACCTCGGCATCCTCTGTGATGCTGCCGAATTCATCATGCTCGTCACTGTCCGCGGTTACAAAATTCCTGGTTTTTCCGGGAATGAGCCTGGGAGATATTCCACTTTCGGCATATTTATAACGCAGATATTCCCCTTGGGGTTGATCCTCTGTCTCCAGGGGCTTTACCACAGTAACTCTGGATAAATCATAGGGCTCCACGCTGGCGTAGGAATCTCCAAGGTACTGGTCACTCAGGATAATGACCGGTATCTGATATTTATCGGCTATGGCAAATGCCCTTGCCGTCTGATAAAAAGCATCCGTATGGTTGCGCAGCGCAATTACCATCCTCGGGAATTCTCCCTGGGAGGCGGAGATCACAAATTTCAAATCGCTCTGCTCTGTTCTGGTCGGAAGCCCCGTCGCAGGCCCCGGCCTCTGCACATTTACCGCTACAAGAGGTATTTCCGCCATTCCTGATAAGCCCAGTGCCTCTACCTTTAAGGAAAAGCCGCCGCCAGAGGTTCCGGTCATGGCGACCGCACCGGCAAAGGAGGCTCCAATAGCCATATTAATCGCGGCAATCTCATCCTCCGCCTGTTCTACCACAATTCCAGCCTCATCACTCTTGGAGGCAAGAAATTCCATAATCGTAGTGGACGGTGACATGGGATATGCGCTGTAGAAGCGCAGCCCGGCAGCAATGGCTCCCAGAGACAATGCCTGATTGCCGGACAGAATAATCGCATTCGCATTTCTCCTGCCCAAAGAAGGAAATCGGCTCTCCACCAGTCCATACCCTCTCTCCAATGCCTGGCGGTTCACCTCCAGATACACTTCCTTTACAAATTGCTTCAGCACCGGATCCGTACCCTCTAGCTTTTCACCGAATAATTTAAGCACGGCTCCCACCGCAATCATTCCCGCTACCCGGGAATTCCCCAGCTCCTTGCTGATCTCCGTCATGCTAATTGCTATTTTACGGGGATCCGTAACTTTATACCGGCTGTCACACAGGATAAAACCATCCGGCTTCAGCTCATCCATATGTAGTTCAACTGTTTCTTCATTAAATGCGATAATACCATCCAGCCTCCGGCTATGGGAAGCGATGGGATTCTCACTGATCCGAAGCAGGGTGAAATTATGACCGCCCCGGACCCGGGACATAAAATCCCGGATTGCAAATACATGATATCCAAAATCCTTAAATAATTTTTGCAGGATCGCAGCGGTGGTTTCAATACCCTGACCGGCTGCTCCGCCGAGTAATATATTATACAACAAACTTCCCTCCTTTATTGATTGTTAGCTAATAATAGCAATAACTATTACTATTATATAATAATTTATTAAAATATCAATAGTTTCCTGACTACTTTCGGAATATCGTGCGCATATTCGTGATATATTTACAAATATTTATTACTTAATTCTGTAAAATCTTATATATTTATCAAAATCAATTAAAGTTTAGTATTTTATTAACAAACTCCTTTCTGGATCTCCCTTCTGCAAAATCTCGGAACATGTCGGCCGCATCAGGGGACAAATCTTCACGATTTAAGCTATTTGATACCGTACCATCCCGATTTATATCATAAACTCCCTGATATCCTCCTACACATGCATATGTATCATCATTATCCGCATATTCCTTATTATCATATTTCAGCAAAAACAGGATCTTTTCTGTCCCCTTCTCCAGAGCAGGATCCTCAATAAGGTATTTTGTTTGAATAATATTGATTCTATCCCCTTTATTAAATCCATTTCCTTTTATAATAGTATCCACCTTTGCTTCCGTAAATATAAAATATGATTCGGGGCCAAATTCAACTTCATTTATCCTCTCTCCAATGGTCGCTTCAATAATAATTGACGATTGCTCATATACTTCTTCTAAAGAATTTGCATAAAAAGACATCTTCCCATGAAAAAGTTTAGTTGGATCTATCACTTCCGCCGCATCATTTGAAGGTACAATTAAATTACGAATGCAGAAATAGGATATGCCACAAATAATTCCAATAACAAGTAGTAATAAAATCTTTCTGGCCATGATTTGTCTCCTTTACATAAATTAATATATTTGCTTCTTTTCCTCTATATTCTCTTTTATATATGGATGGATCATCTGTGTTTACAAGTATCTCCAGGTAAATTATATCACAAAAGACCCCTGTAAAACAGATCCAGTAAAAACTCAATGCGTTTTTTCTAAATTATCTATTTTACAGGGGCTTTTATTACAAAATCTTTATTACAGAGGCTTTATTGCAGGGGCTATTTTACAGAGACCTTCCTGCGGACACTCTCTCCTTATACTTTGGGAAAGCCGCAATCATTCTATCTGCTGCTCTATTCCTTCCACAACTCCATCTGTGCCTGATAATTCGCTGTATATATCTCTTCCACCACACTTGCATTATTGGCCGTCAATTCCTCCAGCATATTATTATATTCTTCTTCCACTTCCGCTTCGGATTTTGCATACACCATCTTAGAGAAGCCGGCGTCCATAATATCCTTAAGCTTTTGTTCCATCAAAGCTTCCTGTGTGCCGCCTAAAGGTCCCAGATTATCATAAGGAGCCGTGTCCCAAACGGAATTAGCCATGGAGGTACGGGCATGCTGGGTTATCTTGTCGACATCATATTTAGCAACCAGATCCAAGGGTGTTCCATCTGATCCATAACCATTTTTAATAAACCAGGTCCATTTACGTATGCCGGTGCTCTTGGAATATTCACCCCAGTCATTCCTAAATCCGGGTATAACTTCAGGTTTGGGCTGGTGCTTCCCATCCACCATATCCCAATGCAGTCCTTCCTCACCCCACATCAGAAGGTATTGCCCTTCCTCACTGGCGAGATAGTTGAACAGCTTGATTGTCTCAACCGGATGCTCATTCTTGGCTGTAATGCCTATAGCATCCCATCCCAGAGAACTGCGGGGGCTGAAGGTAGCCTTATTCGGATCCACACCGGGAGCAATTACCTTGAACATATAGAACTGTTTATTGGTATCCTCTCCATTGTCCTCAGCAAATATATTATTGATATCACTGGGAATTCCGCCATTAGAGGCCAGTACCAGCCCGCTGCTCAGCTTTTGCTTATAGATATCTTCCTTGTTGACAGCCCATTCCTTATCCAGTAAGCCCTCCAGATACAAACGGTTGATAAACTTCACCATTTCAAGGTAGAGAGGATCCCGTACCTGAAGATATATTTTATTGCCATCCTCATAATATGTTTTCATACCATACATACCCCGGAAGGTACTCATTACCGTTTCCATCAACTCCCCATTCACCGTGAACGGAATCACCGGCTGCTCTGCGGAAGAGTACTTTTCTTTATAATCCCTGAGAATTTCGACAAATTCATCCTGTGTGAAATACTCACCTCTGGCTGCCTTTTCCCCGTATCCCAGCTCCTCCAGCAAATCCATACGCATGTTGATGCCTCGGTCCGGATCGGGGTCAACGCCATACCAGTTGTTAAGGAAATAATTCTTACCGTCAATATAACGGCTCTTGTTAAGTACATCGCCATACATCTCGGTGATATCCGCACCGTACTGATCAATCAGATCATTTAATGGGATTAAGGCGCCGGCAGCTATATATTTCTTAACGATATCACTGCGTCTGTCCATAAGCACCACGTCCGGCAAATCACCGCTGGTCAGCATCAGACTTAATTTCTCCTCCGGATTGCCGGTAGGCTGCTGTATCTCAATACTGATGCCGGTTTCCTCGATAATCTTAAGTGCAACCGGATTGTTAAATGCATCACCGGTATTTTTATCAAAAAAGGTTAATGTGATGGGCTCCGAAGGAGCTGCCGGCTCTCCTGCCGCCTTTGTCGGAGCAGGTTCCTTGGTACCGGTCTTTGCAGCCGGAGAACAAGATGTCAGTACGGATAACAGGATCAACATTGCCATACAAATCGATAATAGCTTACGTTTCATAACGCACCTCCATTTTTGTGATAGCGAGTCTGCCTCGCATAAATTAACAAATAACCTTTAAAACATCGATGCAGGAAGAAAAGCTCTGTTAAAATCAAGAAGCTCATCACACATCTTTACGATATCATCTATACTTAATTCCGCACAGGTATGGGGATCCAGCATTGCCGCATGATATACATGCTCCCGCTTGCCCGTAAGCGCCGCCTGGATTGCAAGGAGCTGCATATTGATGTTGGTCCGGTTGACTGCCGCACACTGCTCCGGCAGCGGTCCGAAATAAATCGGCTGTATTCCGTTTGCGTTCACCAGGCAGGGAACCTCCACGCAGGCCTGATCCGGCAGATTCGGAATAAGTCTTCCGGTATTGAGCACATTTCCGGCAATTTCATAGGGTTGATTGGTCTCCATGGCCTCCAGAATATAGGAAGCATATTCATGGCTTCTCACATGGGTCAGACTCTCGCTCTTGATCAGCCTGTCAATCTCAGCCCAATATTCCGCCTTGCCGTTTCCCCAATTTTTATAGCCGTTCGTAGGAAGATGGTAGCGCTCCTTCAGCTCCGGATAAGCGCGCTTATGATAATACGGCACATATTCCGATCCATGGGAGCTGGACTCCGTCACAAAATAGCCGAACATCTTCATAAACTCGTACCTTACCAGATCATGATGATCCTCCGTACGTGCCAACGCCTTACGCCTCACCTCCGGATAGATATCCTCACCGTTGCGGTGAAGTTCCAGCATCCATGCCTGATGGTTGATGCCGCCGATCCGCCAGGTCACACCATCCAGCGGCATTCCCAAACCCTCCAGCAGCTCCTTGGCACAGGTCTGCACGCTATGGCAGAGTCCCACACATTTTACATCCGTAGCCTGCTGCACTGCTCCTGTCACAATTGCCATGGGATTGGTGTAATTCAAAAGCCATGCATCGGGGCACACCGCCTCCATGTCCCTGGCGATATCCAGCATCACGGGAATTGTTCTGAGTCCCCGGAACAGGCCTCCGATTCCGAGGGTATCTGCCACGGTCTGCTCCAGACCGTACTTCTGAGGAATTTCAAAGTCTGCGATAATATAGGGATCATACGAACCAACAGCAATTGCGTTAATGACATAATCCGCATCCCGCAAGGCCTCCAGCCGGTTGGTATGCGCTTCAATCCTCGCATGGGTTCCCAGGCGTTCATTCAGGTTTTTTAATAATCGCTCCGATTGCTGCAATTTCTGCTCATCAATATCAAAAAGCTTTACATGTGCATTCTCAAGAGCCGGTGTCCTCAGGCAGTCTCCAATCACATTTTTTACGAAGATGGAGCTTCCCGCACCAATAAAAGTTATTGTAGGCATAAGCATTCACGTTCCTTTCTTGATTTTGTTATTTTACCCTTTAATGGCTCCGATGGTCATTCCTTTGATAAAATATTTTTGTAAAAACGGATAAATCATAATGATAGGAAGGGTTGCAACGACAGTTACCGTCATTCGTATCGTTTCGCTGGACACCGGCATTTTCTTGGAATCTGCTGCCAGCTGCTGCGCCTCCGACATCATATTTCCGGTTTGATACTGGTTCAGAATTCGTACCAGAACCGCCGACAGGGTAACCAGCTCCTTCTTATTCGTGTAAATATAGGAATCATACCAGGAATTCCAATGGGATATGGCGGAGAAGAGCGTAATTGTTGCAAGCACCGGGATACACAAAGGCAGGATGACTCGGATAAATACCTTCAAATCATTGGCCCCGTCCAACTTTGCCGATTCTTCAAGCTCTGCCGGAAGCCCCTCCATATAAGTACGAACTAAGAGCATCCAGAAAACATTGACCAATCCGGGAAGAATGAACACCCAGAAGCTATCAATCAGGTTCAGCGATTTGATCACCATATAGGAAGGAATCAGCCCTCCGCTGAAGTACATAGTGAAAATAAAGAACAAAGTGATGGGCTTTCGTCCCGGCATCCCCTTTTTACTCAACCCATAAGCCAGCAGCGCTATATTAACCAGAGTCAGCGGAACCCCGATCAGGGTTCTGGTTAAGGTAACCCTGGCAGCCGAGAAAATCTCCTCATTGCGAAATACCGCAAGGTAGCTCTCTATGGTGAACCTCCTCGGCCAGAGCATTACTCCTCCCCGCAGAGAATCACTGGCTTCATTGAAAGAGAGCACGAGAATATTCCAAAACGGATAAAAAGTGATAAAGAATAAGGCTATAAGTACCAGGTACACAAATACCTTGCCTGCGATGACCGGGAAAGTATATTTCCTGTGCATATCTACCTCCATCTCCTTTCTCAATCATGTTACGGCTTAGAACAGGTAGCTGCTCTCAAGCCTTTTCGCAATTTTATTCACCGTGATCACAAGCAGGAAAGCTACCACGGATTTGAACAATCCTACCGCCGTCGCGTAAGAATACATACTGTTTTGAATACCATACCGGAAGCTGTAGGTATCAATGACATCCGAGAACTCTCTCGTCATGCCGTTGCCCAGCAGGAAATACTGGTCAAAGCCGGTGTTCAGCAGACTTCCGACAGACAGAATCAGCAAGATGACAATGGTGGGCTTAATCGACGGAAGCAGCACATGCCATATCTGGCGCAGGCGGCCGGCGCCGTCCACCTCTGCTGCCTCGAACAGCTCGGGATTAATCGCGGCAATTGCAGCCAGATAGATGATGGCGTTATACCCCATGTCCTTCCAGGTATTTGACCCGGCAATAATCCACCAGAAGTATTTCCCCTCCTGAAGGAAGAGAATGCTCTCCTCTATGACACCCAGCTTCAGAAGTGTCTGGTTAATGATCCCGCTGGAGGACAAAAGCGTTACAATGACATTGGAGGCAATGACCCAGGATACAAAGTAGGGAAGATAAGAGGCTGTCTGGACCAACCGTTTGAATATCTGATTCTTGCATTCGTTAAATAATATCGCAATGGAGATCGGAACGAAGAAGCCCATGGTGAGTGTCAGTGCACTGGATGCCAGAGTATTGCGCATTACCCTGATAAAATCCTGCCCTGAGAAAAAGTATTCGAACCAGGCGAAACCAACAAACTTGCTCCGAAAAAGTGATGGCCAAAAATCCCCCATCTGCGGCACATATTCCACAAATGCCATATATAATCCGGCAAGAGGCGCATATGCGAACAGCAGTATGGCAATAAAGCTAGGTAATATCATCAGATAGAAATAGCGATGCCGCCAGATTTTATGCAATAATGATTTATTAATATCCAACCACCCTTTCTCTTTATCATCTGTCTTAAGTGTAGCAACGTTCCAAAAATATAACAATAACTCGATTTAACAATTCATACCTCAATTGTACGGAGTTAACACATCAAGGAGGCCTAAACTTGACACAATATACAGCAAAGCATATAATAAGTTTGTAAAATACAGTTGTTTTCACACCAATATGCACATAACAGGAAGGTCCATATAAATAAGGAGGTGTGTGATTTGTATAGTGTCTTACTCGTAGATGATGAATACTTAGAGCTGGAGCTGCTGGAAAAACAGGTGCCCTGGGAGGACTTGGGCTTTCAAATTGCAGCTACTGCCAAGAATGGCCGGGAGGGGCTGGAGGTATTTGAACGCCTTCACCCGGATATCTTAATTACCGATGTAAAGATGCCCTTTGTGGACGGTATCGTGCTGGCAAGGGAGGTGCGTCGGCGCTATCCGGAGTCCAGAATTATATTTTTAAGCGGTTATAATCAATTTGATTATTTAAAAGCGGCCTTCCAGGTGGAGGCCGTGGATTATCTGCTGAAGCCTGTGGATCTGGAAGAGCTGCAGGCCCTCATGAGTACGGTAAAAAACAAATGTGACCAGGAAGCCCTTAAGAAATCAAAGGATCTGTTAAGCGTGCTGGCACTGGCACAGGAACAGAAGCTTCCCTATGAGAGCATCAGTCTTCTCCGGAATGTAACACAGTCGCAGATGCTTAAGATGATGGACGAGGCAACCTCCGCGGAAGATGCGGATCCCTGCTTGATTATGGTTCAGAAGGTTCAGCATTATGTGGAAACGCACTATCATGAGGCATTTTCCATCGAGGCTCTGGGCGAGCAGCTGAATTATTCGCCGAATTATATCCGTTCCGTATTTAAGAAGTATACCGGAGAGACACTGCTGGAGTATATCACCAATCTGCGCATGGAACATGCCGTACAATTGCTGTTGGATACCGCAGTCAGAATACGCAATATCTCTTATCGGGTAGGGTATTCCAACCCTTCTTATTTTTGCTCCCAATTTTATAAAAAATTTGGAGTTACGCCACAGCAATACAGAAGCAGGATGCAGCCATGAGAATATTATTGAAACGATTCCATAAATTTTTTATGAATTTGCCGATGATGGGCAAGCTGCTTTTAATGCTCGCGGTCGGCATCCTTCCCATGCTGGCTACCACCATTTACTCCTACTTTAACACAAGGGAGATTTTGATTGACCAGACCTGTCAGAGTGTTGAGAATATGAATCTGCAGATCAATTCCAATATCAATAAGCATCTGGAAACATATATGCAGATATCTTCACTGATCTACACCGATACCAACCTGAAATCCTACCTGACAAAGGTATATAAAAAGGATTATGACTTCGTCACGGCTTATACCTATATCAACCGTATGATGTATAGCCTGATGGTAGCCAACAGTCCGGTGAAAAACATCAGCATCTATACACAAAATACTACAATTCCAACGGATGGCAAGTTCATTCATCATATCCGGTCCGAGGGGGATTCCATTGATTGGCTGACCGGCTCCGCTTCCTACGGGAATATATTATATAAAGGGACCTCGGTGAACACGAAGGGAGAAACCGTTTTTTCGTTGGGCAGAGTATTGAATTTTAATAACCAGAATTATGCCTATGCTTATCTGATCATAGATGTTCTGGAGGATGTTCTATATTCTCTCATAGAGCAGGAATCTCTCCAAAAGGATATCTACATTACAGACGAGAATGGAATCATCATATCCACCAAGAATAAAGAACTCCTCGCTGCTTCTCTTGAAGAATTCTTAGGTGTGGCGCTTTTTTCGGATCCCGGCCATATACTGCAGTCAGTAACTGCGGATCATGAGAAAGTTATGATTGTATCCAATGAGATGACAAACGGGTGGAAGACCGTCACCGTTGTGCCATTGCATACGATTCTGTCGGACACCGCCGTGGCTTCCAACCAGGTGGCACTGATTTCCGTACTGTGCATTATCCTGTCCCTCCTGCTGCTTCTTCTGATTTCACGTCATTTCTCCCATCGTTTAAAGATATTGAACAGACAAATATCAATGATTATTGACAATAACTTTACCTATCAGGCGAAGATTACCAGCACTGATGAGATGGGGCAGCTCTCAGCTTCTATGAACATCATGGCACAAAAACTGGATGAGGCCATCAATGAAGCCTATCGAAAGGAAATTTTGCGAAAACGTGCCGAACTGGATTTGCTGCAAAGTCAGATCAATCCCCATTTTCTCTATAATACTCTTTCCGGGATATCCTCCCTTGCCTTTCGCGGAGACAGTAAGGAGGTCGGTATCATCATCAACCACCTGTCCCAATTTTATAAAACCTCTCTCAACCAGGGAAAGGAGTATATATTGATCCGCGAAGAGATTAAGATCACCAAGCATTATACCGCACTTCAGGATATGCGGTTTAAGGATATGTTTCTCTTTCATTGGGATGTGGAGGAAGCGGTATCTGAATACCGGACAATAAAGCTGCTGCTACAGCCTTTTATTGAAAATGCGGTAAACCATGCCATAAGGGATGACGACCAACCCTTGAATGTGTGCATCCGAATTTTTGAAAATGAGGATAGTGTCATCTTCGAGATTGAAGATGACGGAGTTGGAATTCAGAAAGACGTATTAAATTCAATCCAGTCGGGGCAATCTACAACGGGATATGGCATAAGCAATGTAGACAGCAGGATAAAACTGGCTTATGGGAACGAATATGGGGTGAGTATCTTTAGTTTCCTGAATCAGGGCACAAAAATAGTAATACGCATACCGGTGGACCGAAGGTAAGCAAATCACTTTTCCATGAAGTAAAAACCGCTGATATGCATCCGGCTGGAAAGCCAGATGTTATCAGCGGTTTTATTACACTATTTCTTAGAAGCCTGGAATTCATCCATCTGGCGCTGTACCTCAGCCACATACTCATCGATTCCGGCATCCTTTAAGTTCTGCAGAGCCTTCGGATACTCTGTCTCAAAATCTACGAAGCCGTAAAGAATTGGCGCCATCTGCTTTCCGGAAACCTCTTTGATTGCTGCCTCAATTTCCTTTACCTTTTCATTGTTAAAGCGGAAGCCCAGCATGTTGGAGACGATTGCTTCATCATCCCAGCTTTGATAGACATCGATATAGGCCTGATCCACATCCGGAGCGAACAGCTGGTAATTCTTATTGCGGAACATCCATTCATAGAAGAACTCATCCGGCACCAGCTTGTTGATTCTGCCGTCTACGATTTCATAATCCGTACCTTCCACACCGTACAGCGCGAAGAGATAATTTTCCTGGGAAGCATAGAGCCAGTTAACAAACTTCATCGCTCCCTCCGGATTCGGGGCAGTCTCCGGGATACAGAGAACTTCACCGCCGGCCGCGATAACATAGCGCGGTTCCTCGGGCCCTAGCAGATAAGATTTTAATACTGCTTCCGGCGCGTTGGCCCTTACGCTGTCGATGATCTCATTTTCCTTCCCTAAGGAGCCTTCCACCCACAGATATAGACCGGTCTGCATACGGGAATCTCTTTCATTGTATTTTGTCGTCAAATCATCGGAATATAATCCTGCCAGATACATTTCCCGATTATATTTTGCAGTATTCTTGAACGCATCGGTTTCATAATAATCATAGACCTTATTGGTCGTATCTCCATATACCACCGCATCCTCATTGGCACACCAGCTGAGCTGTTCGTCTGCAAAATATCTGGTAAGAGGTTTAAAGATGGGGTCTGCCGGGCCCTTCATATCCGGGAATTGTTCCTTGGCCTTCTCGGCAAATAATTTCAGATCCTCTGCAGTCTTAATTTCTGTCATTCCGCAAGCTTCCAGGATGTCCTGACGAACGCATACCAGCTGATACATGGCCGAGGAAGGTGCATAAGCGGAGGGGATACCGTAGATGCTTCCATTAATTGCCGCTCCCTCCAGCTGCTCCATGGGGAGTACCTTCAGCATATCCTGCCCGTATTTGTCAATCAAATCATTCAGAACGACTGCCTGCTTTTTATTTACCATGGTGGAAAGATCCGGCAATCCGTCCCAATACAGATCCACCGGTTCCTGGGCTGCCAGCATAATATCCTTCTGCTCCCAGTACTGATCCCAAGGTACATAGATCATCTTCACCTTAAGCCCCAGGTCTTTTTGCATTTTTTCAGCGAATTCGTTCCCCATAAAGCTTGACATCCGTTCACTTTCATCGCCGGGGTACAATATCGTTATGGTATCCTTGGAAGCCTTTGACTTACCGCATCCCCCCAGCAGTCCGATTGCCATGACAAGTGCAACCGCAATCATTAATAGTCTTTTCATATCCATCCTCCTTTTGATAAATGGCGCCGCTTTACGATTTGCATACCGCGCCTTGCATATTGCATGTTGCATAATTTCATAATTGCATTCTCGCATTATGAAACATGCAGTTTATGTAAACCCAATCCGGGCTTAGCATCCATTTACCTATTCCTGTTCCTTAATTGCCTACTCCTTAATCGCTCCGGTCATTATGCCCTGCACAAAATATTTCTGTATAAACGGATACAGGAAAATGATCGGTCCGATGGTGATGATCGTCACCGCCATTTTTACCGTTTCCGCAGGCAAGGTTATCCCTGCCGCCGCGCCGGAAGGAATCCGCCCGGAGCTGATGGCATTCACATTGGACAAAATGGTATACAGATAATATTGCAGCGGAAACAGATCTTTGTTATTGATAAAGATCAACGCATACCACCAGTCATTCCAGTATTGCAGCGCATACATCAGCCCCACCGTCAGCATGGCCGTCTTGCTGAGAGGCACGGCAATCCGCCAATAGATGCGAAAATAGCTGGCACCGTCAATCTTCGCAGCTTCATAAAGCGAAGGAGAGATGGCGGAAAAATAAGTTCGCATCAAAAACATATTCCATACACTGAAAATCGAAGGCAGGATCAGTGCCAGTATATTATTCTTCAGCCCGTAATAATTGACGCATACCACATACCAGGGTATCAGTCCGGCAGAAAATACAATGGTAAAATTACACAAAAACGCAATTACATTGCGATACCTCAGGCTCTTAATGGATATTGCAAAAGCTGCCATACTGGTTACCAGCATTGCCCCCAGGGTACCGGCAAAGGTAATAAAAATTGTAGTGCCGTAGGATCTTAAGATCCGCTTGCCGCTATTAGCAAATATGTACAGGTACGTGTTAAGCGTAAAATCCCGGGGCAGTACAGAATAACCCTTTCTCACAATCTCCGATTCAGAGGACAGGGAAACGCTTAAGGTCAAAAGCAGCGGGTAGAGGCACATCATTCCGAAGAGGCCTATGAATACATAGGCAAATGCTGTAACCAGACGGTCGCTGAATAGCTTGCTCCTTCTCATTTAGAATAACCCCTCCCCCTCATTGTATTTTTTGGCTGCCTTATTGGCCAGAGTAACCAGCAATAGACCCATCAGGGATTGAAACAGACCGATGGCTGTTGCATAGGAGAAGCCCAGGGTTCTCATGGTCTGATATACATAGGTATCTATTACGGTGACCGCATCAATCAGTACCGGATTATTCCCCACAATACCGTAGATCATGCCAAAGTCTCCGTAGAAGATACGTCCGATGCTCATTAAGGTAAGAACGATGGCCGTGGATTTAAGCATCGGCAGGGTGAGATACCATATTCTCTGCAGCTTATTTGCCCCATCCACCTCCGCCGCCTCAAACAGGGAGCCGTCAAAGCCTGCCATGGCCGCCATATATATGATGGAGCTGTATCCGCTCCACTTCCACATACTGGAGAAGATAATAATTCCCTTCCAATACTTGGGCTCCGCATACCATTTTACCGGCTCAAGCCCGATCGAACGCAGAAAGTGATTGATCACTCCCACATCCGAGGAGAAAAAGCCGTAGATAATTGCTCCCACCACTACCCAGGATAGAAAATAAGGAAAAAACATAAAGCTCTGGGTCAGCTTCTTAAATACCTTGCTTCGGATTTCATTAAAGAAAACCGCAATTCCCACCGGGATAATAAGACCCAGAATAATGCCAAAGAAATTAATAAACAGGGTATTGTAGGTTACTCTCCACCCCATGCTGCTTTTAGAAAAAAAGTATTTGAAATTATCCAGGCCAACGAAGGGGCTGCCAAAAATTCCGTCCACCACATTAAAATCCGTGAAGGCCATCCATGTTCCTGCAAAGGGAATATAGCAGAACATGATAAGTACAATTAAGGCCGGCACACACATTAAATACAAGCCTTTGTTCCTTTTCATTTCCCGTATGAATTCCCGCTTTCCGGCTGTTTTTGCCGGCTGTACCATATCCTGATTTTTCTTTGCTTTCATACCGCTTTCTTACTCCTTTCCCTATCAGGAGTTACGCAATTCTTCTTTCAGCTCATCCAGGTCAATTACCCTGCCCGTAACTCTGGACTTCTCCGCCGCATAAGCCATCATATGGCTCTGTATCGATTGGCTGACGGAAGACCTGCTATTATCCCCCGGGGTAGTAAGCTGCTGCAGGAAATCCTCCATAAGTCCGCTATCTCCTCCGCCATGCCCGCTCTGGGATACACCGATGTTTATGATCCTCTGCTCAAAGGTATCAGAGGAATTGGATGCAAATTTCGTAATCTCAAGTATATTTTTGCTGTCATCCCCGCGAATCTCACCATTTTCACACATTACCTTAATGGTCCTGCTGATCCGGTTGGTAAAACTGCTCAGATTAAAGCTCACGGTGGCCCGATTCTCAAATTCAATCAGCACTACCTGATTGTCACATACGTCGTTATCACAGCGGTATACACACCTTCCATAGGGACCGTCCATTAAAGCCTTTTCAATTCCCTCCCTTGTCTGATCCTTGGTTATTGCCGCAGCCGGCCATTTTCCAATGATCGGAAGGTAGGCCTTTCTTGCATCAAATCTGCAATCTTCGGCGGCAGCACAGGTAAGGCAGCGGTCCGAGCTGTTTTCAGGCGCATTCTCCTCCTTAAAGTATCTCAGGCTTCCGAAGGAGGATATTTTCTTCGCTTCGCATCCTACCAGCCAGGTCAGGATATCCATGTCATGACAGGATTTTTGCATTACCAGAGAGCTGGTCCCATCGCTCCTTCTCCAGTTTCCTCTGACAAAGGAGTGGGCCATATGGAAATTGCCGATATTTTCATTATGCTGGATGGAGATGATACGACCCAGCTCGCCGCTGTCGATAATGTCCTTAATCGCCATAAAGAAATTCGTATAGCGCAGCACATGGCATACAATTACACGGCATCCCTTTTGCTTTGCTTTCTCCTGGATATCAAGGCATTCCCGGGGCTCCGGTGAAATCGGCTTTTCAAGCAGGATATCATAGCCCAGCTCCAGAGCTGCCATGGTCTGCTTATAATGGTCCCGGTCCATGCTTGCAATAATCATCGCATCTGCAATCCGGCCTTTTTGAAAAAATTCCTCTGCACTTGAAAAACACATCTCCTCCGGCACAAGAAAGCTCTCCGCCGCAATCTTTCTTCTCTCTTCGTTGGGCTCAACAATTGCCATAATTTCCGCTTCCTTCGAATGAAAAGCGAAATCCGCATAAATCATGCCTCTTTGTCCCGCCCCTATTAATGCTATTTTTAATTTCATAATTCATTCCTCCTGCCGCAAACTTAATTTTCTGCTTATCTGCAATTCATCCCGTATCCGCACCCACAGGCTTCCGGCAAAACAGAGCTTCTTCTCAGCTCTCCTTGGGTGTCTTGGGATCCTCCAAAGGGTAATAGCCATCCGGATAAAAATCATCCCAGGCATGGAGCAGATTATTTCCGATTTGATGATCTACTTCGATCTCACCCATCTTATAATAACCTCCCTGCTCCTCCGCTTGTACATTCAGTTCCAGGAAAGTCCCATCCGTAAAGAAAATCCCTACGGAAACGAAGAAGGTTCCTTCCTCCAACTCCGGCAAAGGTATAATTTCATTATGGGTGATATCACCCACGCCCCATCTAGTACGATCAACGTTCAGCCTGCACTCCCAGGAGGCATTCTCCTTCCATAGCCGAAGCATCAGATGAAACTCTTGATAACAGGGCGCGCTCCCCGTATTCACAAACCAAAAGCGGACCGGAAGCCCTCCTCCTCCCGCTATTTTTTTCGGAAAGGTCAGGCGTCTCAGTGTGAAATCATATCCTATGTCCATGGGGCGATTGGCAAAGGCCGCATGCCATCTGTAACTTTCTCTCAGAATATGGGGACCGGCCTTCTCCTCCGGAAAACAAAGTACCACCGGCCTTTGTTCCCAGGTATGCTGCAGGCCTAGTCTTGCAAACCGCTCACAGCATATGACCCAGTTAGCTTCACTGCAGTTAACCATAAGGCCAAAGTCTTGTTTGTTCTCCTTCAGATAGCGGATCAGCTCTTCCTCTTCCAGCCTTGCCAGCAGTACCGTATCTGCAAAGGCTTCCCGGTAAGCGTCCCAAATCCATCTATTTCCATGGTCGGAAGAAATGATAACTCCCACCATATTCGGCATCTGCCCAAGAAAACTGCCAACGCTTCGAAGCAGACGGGCAAAGCCTTCCTCCCTGTATTCACCCGGAAATCCTTCGCTGGGACCGCCATGAACTCCCCACATCCAGGACGGGATGTCTCTGTCGATGCTCAGAACCGCATTCCTTTCCTGTTCCAGTGCTTCCTTCAGCTGCTCCAGGCAATACCTTCCCCGTTCCGGCTCCAGTTCCTCCCAGCCATAGGAAAGAAGCTGGTATCTGCCCCTCTCCGAATCCCCTCCCAGCCTGGTACCCGGCTTTGGACGGATCTTATAGGTTTCATAAAAACTATAATTTTCAAGTGAGTATTTACCCACAGTCCGCTCCTCCTTATCTCAAATGGCTGTCAACAACCTCTCGGAAGCGCCTGATATCCTCCTCCGTTATATAGGGCATTTGATCCGTCCTGTCCGCCTCTTCTCTCAGAACAACCATGCTCAGGGTGTTAAAGCGGGCTCCGGTTCTCATATAAGCGGCAGCCGCCTTCTGCAGTGAAGTCCTAAGCTCTGTATTCTCCGGATCCGCTTTCCAGTCACCGAAGGCTTCATAACGAAGCATACCATCCCCTTCCTGAATCGGATATAGATAGAACTGCCGCTGAACCTTGATTATATTGCTGATCTCGTTATCCAGGATCAGGGACAAACGGGAATCATAGAGCCAGCTCTCACTCCAAAAGCCCTTAATTCCCATTTCCGGGAAATAGGTATCATAAAATTCCAATGCCAGGCCCATGGAATACTTAAGGCGTTCCGGAGTATATCCCGGTCCCGAGGGAATATGAAGGGCCAAAAGCGTATCTCCCTGGACAAGAGCAACCTCCCACTCCTGCCTGGACAAGGTAACGGTATCCTTTTCAACGAAGCCCATGGGATTGATGGGATTGGCGGTTATTGCCTCCCCAGTCTCGCTCCAGACGGAGATAAAGCTTCCATCCCTGTCATACACATCATTAATTCCATTCTCCTGTCCATCCCGGCGAAACTCTGTACCGCCATGCCTGAGAGCAAGAACTCTTTTGCTCACCTTATTCCGATACATGGTGAACTCATCTCCAAAACGGCAGGGGATAAAGAAAAAACGGTCCAGCAGGAAGATGGAACAGGTATAAAAGTTCATATCCCAGGGAAAATCACTCACCGCCGTCTCGCCCTGTCGCAGCTTCTCCAGCTGGGGCTTCATGGGCCGGTACGGAATATCCTGATAGTATTCCAAGGGTACTCCCCGTTCCTCAAGGAGCCTCATCGAGGGAACCACACATGCCAGCAGGAGCAAAAAAGAATAGAGATCCTTCTGTCCGGTCATACACACCGGGGTCATGTTCCTGTAATTGTCCACGTCACAGCGGTTTCTGGCAGAGCACATATCCCACACCAGGAATTTGGTGAAATGAAACAGCACCGGATCCCTCTCCACCGCCTCAATGCCACTCAGAATGAGTTCCCGGCAATCCGCCGGCAAATTAAACCTCAGAAATATATTCTCCAAAAAATCTCTCTTAATAAAATATTCCTGATGCTCCGGCTGATACAGCCCATAAAAATGCTCCAGCCCTTCCGGCAAATTATCAAAGCCGCAATAATCAACACATTCCTGATATCCGTATTTTTTTATGTCCATTCCTGTCCCCCTATTCTATAATGAGCGTACCCATGGGATAATGGCCGTTCTTCTCACCTGCAATGGCAAGCTTAAGATTACCGACGCCTTCAATTCCTGTCTCAATCCCCAGCTCCAGGGTATACTCCCCGGGCAGAACACTTTCCTCTATCTTAAATTCTTCTTCCCAAAGAATATCCATATCCGGGAGCCAGTACCGGATATCAGTTTTACTGTGATAAGTATAACACTGTGAAGCACTGCGCAGTCTTACCGTCACCAGATACGGCTTATAGCACGGTGCCACGCCGGTATTGGCCCAAAGTCCCCGAAGCTCCAGGGACATTCCCCGGGAGACCCTGCTGCCGTACTCCAGCTTTCTTAATTCAAAACGGTACCCCATCTTCCTGAGCCATCGCTCCACGTTCTTCTTCCAGGGTTCCGGAACCGTCATCCCCTTGTTATTGTAGGAGGAGATATGCCATTTCAATGACTCATCAATAATATAATCGATATCCCATCCCTGCAAAAACCAGTCATTCATGTGCCAGCAGGCCTCAAATACCACCGGTGCCTTCTTCCATGCATCCTGCATATGGAAATTACAGATATTCTCCGGGTAGAAGTCCAGCATATGGGACCACTCCTCCTCGTGGAACCCTCCCATGTCCCCAAGACAATCCACACGAAAGCCGATGGATTCCCTCCTGCGGCGAATTATCCCGATGGATCTCGGATCATGAAGCAGCGCCTGTAAGCTTGTGATTTTAAAATTATCTATGTAAGCATCTGTGAGCTGTTTAATTTTATCATTTGGCAGGAATTCAGTCCCGCCGCCCTCTCCCCAGGCGCCAACCAGAGCCATATCCACCGAGCTGATCACGGGATGGCCGTCAAAGCGTCCTGCAAACTGCCGAAGAAAGGAGGACCAATACTCCACATAGGGAGTGTCAATCGGATCGACTCTCCAAAAGGGGAATTCCGGTTCCTCCGGATAATCCCTGCGAAACCAGTCCGGGATATCCTCCTCTTTAGAAAGAGCATAAGGAGAGCAGCGGACAATTGCCGTGCAGCCCATAGACCGGGCCTGATTCAGCTTGTGCTCCAGAACCTCCCAATGATATTCCCCTCGGACCGGCTCCAAATCCCTCCAACGCACTCCGATATACATTATCTTACTGTCAGGATGGTTCCAGGTTACCCCGCCCTCGGTAAACTTGTATTTTTCAACCCTTTGGCCTCTGCTGTCATATACACCGTCCACCAGCTTTTCCATCAGCTTGGGTGCTGCAATAAAACCAATTCCCGGATTCGTAAGGAAGGTATCTATAATATCAGGATATACCGTCTTTCTATTGGACATATACGTTCTCCTTATCCCACATAATTTCTTTGAAACAAGATGCATCCGCTTTCCTGATAATGCCTGGCCAGCCGGATTAATTTTGCCTGACTGCAGTCCAGGACCTTAGCCAGACATTGATCACAGTGAAAGTTCCCGATATGCCTGCCAAGAAGCTTCAGGTTGAGAGCAATCTCCATATCGCCCATGTTCTTCCCACAGTCACAGCAGCTTATCCTCTTCAATACCGCACACTCCTTTAGCTTGTTACGTTATTGTTACGTTTGTTTAGTAAACCTTATGATGAAATTATAACACCACTCTAAGTCATTGTAAATACCATAAATAAAAAATAAACATTGACAATGTCCCGCAAAAATTATTATAATTTATGCGTACGTAACATACGATAATCACGTAATCTTTGCTAAACAACTATTACACAAAGGAGTGTTGATATTTGAGTACAATAAGGGACGTAGCTAATTTAGCTAATGTGTCCGTAGCCACTGTATCGCGGGTAATCAATAACGATACGAAATATAAGATGACAGACGAAACAAGATCCCGTGTATGGCAGGCGATCACAGAGCTGAATTATATGGCAAAATCTCCTGTCCGGGCTTCCTCCGGCAAAAAAGATGGAATCCGCAGCGAAGTTCCCGCAAAAATAGGCTGCATTCTCAGTGTAACAAAGAATAAATATAAGGATCCCTATTTCATGTCCATTCTGTCAGGAGCAGAAGAACGGCTGATGGAACAGGGATATGAGCTTTCCTTTGTTAAGACCGGTGTGGAGCTGGAGGACAGGAAAACCCTGTACAGTGCCTTCAGTACCCCCATTTCGGGTCTGATTTTGATGGAATCCCTAAACGCCGAAACCTATCATTTTATCCGTAACCAGGTGCCCAATATTGTCGGAGTGGATACCCAGTGGGAGGATATTGATAACGTGGGTTATGACCATTACCGGGTCGCCGCTATGGCGGTGCAGCACCTGCTCTCCCTGGGTCACAAGGAGATCGGATTTATCGGAGGAAGCGGTATCAGCAAAAACATTAAAACCAGTCAAAGATACCGGGGCTATTATTCCTCCCTGCACGCTGCCGGCTTGCAGGTAAACCCTGATTGGGTAATTGATTGTGCCTGGGATGAGAATATCTGTATGGAGAAGATCAGTCAGCTCTGCCGGAAGGGAAATTCCTATCCCACCGCTTTCTTTGTTGCCAGCGATCTTATGGCAATGGCAGCTTTAAGCGGCTTATACAGCTTAGGTATCTCCGTACCGAATGAAGTGGCTATTATCGGATTATCCAATCTTGAGATTTCGAAATACTCCAATCCGCCGTTGACCACCATCGAAATCCCAACCAGGGAAATCGGTATGGTGGCGGTTGATCTTCTGATTTCCAGGATGAACGGCTATACACTTCTGCCCAGAAAGGTAATTCTGCCCACCAACCTGATACAGCGCCATTCAACCTGATGCTGCATATATTAAAGTAAGATATTTCGAGGGATCTGATTTTAATGAACGATATTCATTCCGGCAGCCATACACAGCACAACCGAATGATTTTAAGCGGAACAGGACAGGTAAGCGCCGTCCCCAACGAAGTAATTATCCGCCTGGGGGTTCAAACCAACGGCACTCCTCTGCAGACGATACAGGCAGAAAATGCCCAAATCACTCAGGCAGTGCTCCAGGCACTGAGACAACTGGGCGTAACCGATATCAAGACCTATCAATATGATATTAACAAGGTATTGGAGTATGAGGACGGAAGACAAATTGACCGGGGTTACTCCGTACAGAATATACTTGAGATACGTTCCGACCGGCCGGATCTGGCAGGAACCATAATCGATACCGCTGTAAATTACGGCGCTAACCGGGTAGATCTCATTCGCCTCGAGGTCTCCGATGCGGACAGCTATTATCTGGAGGCATTGAATCTGGCCGTAGCAAACGCTTATGATAAGGCAGATACCCTGGCGGAGAGCCTTGGTGCCCGGCTGCAGCCCTATCCTCTGAAAATTCAGGAAAACAGCACCTCCCCCATTCCCTATCAAAGGATAAGCATGGGGGAAGGTGCTTTTGCTACACCCATTGTGGCAGGGACTAATCAAATTGAAGCATCCGTAACCGTAGAATTCGGATATTAGAGCGAGGGCTCTGATCCCATAACCTCACGCAGAATCAACAGTCCCTTCATCATGGTCGGGAATCCCGAGGTCGGTCCTACTAACAGAATGGCATGTTCAATCTCTTCTCTGGTACAGCCGCTTTTCAATGCTTTCAAGATATGGGTTTGTAAGGAATATTCATTCTTACAATCAGCGGATAGCGCTACCTTGATCAGCCATCTGGTCTTCTCGTCCAAGGGACCTCCCTTTTCATGAACCAGCCTGCCATACCTTTGATAAGCGTCGTAAATCTCTCCATGCTGCTCCATGAAATAGTTTAGATTTCCTTCAATTTGCGGATTGTTCCTGATCTTCTCATCCATAAACAGTACCTCCTTTTTCCTATGATTCTTACCAAAACAGACAGGAATAAACATTCCTTCAGGCAAATAAAAAGGAGCCTGACCTCCAAAGATTATGAAGGGCAGGCTCCTACCTATTAGTAATTGATACAGGGTTTAATCCCTGCTTCTCATGATATTGCGAACAATTTGGATGCTGTTGACCAATTCCTCAACCTCTGTATATTCATTGCAGGAATGAACCTGGTTCATGGCATTGGAAAGCACCAGACCGGAAATCCCCATGACAGCAAAGGTATTACAGTCGCTGCCGCCAAGAGTTCGTATCAGCTGCGCCTGGAACCCCGCCTCAGCGCAGGCCGCAAGATAACGTTTTGCCACTCTTCCCCCGGTATCGGTTTCAAATGCGCGGCAGTTGATTACCTCTTCCCATACAAGGGAAGCTCCGGCCCCATCCGCTTCCGACCGGAACAGCTCTTTGATTTCCGAGAGTATTCTCACTGCGGTATCATGGCAAAAGCTTCTGATTTCCCCCTCTACCCGGCAGCTTTCAGGAATAATATTCGTGGCTGCTCCGCCGGAAATCAATCCGATATTAACGGTAGTATCTTCATCGATCCTACCCAGCTTAATTCTGTTTATTACACTTGCGGCTATTGCTATGGAGTGAATTCCCTCTTCCGGTGAAAAGCCCGCATGTGCCGCTTTTCCCTGTACCAGTGCGGTAAATGTAACAATGGTGGGAGCCGCATAAGCTGCACGGCCCACCTTACCGCTGAGGTCCAATACATAAGCCTCCTTTGAACGTATCTTCGAATAATCAAAGGCACTGCTTCCCTTGGCATAGGGCTCTTCGGCGATTGTGAACATCACCTCTGCGCTTCTATGGGGAATCCCCTCCTCCCGCAGGCTGCGAACCGCTTCCAATATGGAGATCAATCCTGCAATATCATCCGCTCCCAGCACAGTATCCCCTGCACTGGTGATTCGGCCATCCGGCTGAAGAATTGCTTTTTTATTCAGAGCCGGAGGCACTGTATCCATATGTGCAGAGAACAGAAGGGGGTCTCCCTCCAACTCTCCCTCCAGATACCCGTACAGGTTTCCGCAATCACTTCCATAAGCCTTACCGGCATCATCCTCAGATACAGAGAAGCCCAGCTCCTCCAATTTGGTTATTAATACATCCGCTATCTCCCTCTCTCCAAAGGAAGGGGAATCAATCGCTGCCAATTGGATAAATTC
>JAFAGA010000023.1 GCA_023423045.1 Bacillota bacterium
GATAAGCAGGAACTCCCGGCGGTATTATATAAAACTCCCTCAATGCCTGCTTCATGGGTTTGAGCTTTACTACAACCAACTCTGAATCCGGAACGACTCCGCTGAAATTGTTCGCATTATCTTCGGAACCTGCCGCGATTCCGGCTAACATTGTTCCATGTCCGATCTCATCCGTACTTGGGACAATTTCAAGAGGATTCGGGCTGTTTAATGCCTCGTTAATATCAGCCGCAAGATATTCTGTTCCATATCCGTAGCCGGCCGGGTATCCGTCACTCTCTATCGTCTGGTCCCAAATAGCCGCAATTTTCGTCGTTCCGTCACTTTGCCGGAACGCCGGATTGGTATAATCAATTCCGGTATCAATAATTCCTATCAGTACCCCCTGCCCTCGAAGATTAAACACCGGAACACGGCGCAGTCTTATAATTCCCGAAACCTCCAAGCTGATTTGGCTGGTTAGCCCGAATGCGAACGGTATGGAGGAATAGCTAAACTGGCTTATTGTCTGGAATGAAAGCTGGGATACCGGAAGATATACTATGGCAAACCAATCATTCATAATCTGTATCGTCGCATCCGGAAACTGCTCCAGCAGCCTTGGATTCAGGTCGAGCTCCACAATCAGATCCGTATATTCCTCACTGGTTATCCTTCCCCTCTCTTCCTTCGTCACTCCTTATCCCACCTCCTTCACATACCCACAATCCGCAAAGAATCAAATATATTATATACATCCAGAATACCATACCCCCAATCCCTGTTGGGATATTGGATATCAAGCTCTCTGCGCGCCCCCCTGATCATGAATACCTTCATATCCAGGGTGTTAAGATAGGGCTGATTATTCCGCACAATAGCCCATTCCAGCAGCATGGCGGCTACTCCCGCAGTGTGGGCGGCACTGGCACTGGTGCCGCTCACTTCCGTGAAGCCCTGATCCAATGTCGGCGACACAATGCCGACTCCCGGTGCGGCGATTTCCGGCTTGATAACTCCAGTCCTGGTAAAACCTCTGCTGGCATTCAGATAGAGGCTGTCATCCTCCGTATTGTATGCGGTAACAGTAATCGGAACGACGGAATTGCCCAGGGTCAGGATTGTAGTATAGGGATCCGATCGGATGAAATAGGTGTTCTCCGAGATAAACCCCTGCATTGGCAGCCAAGCATGGAAGCCCCTTGCCAGAGCTCCCCTCCCATATACATTAAAGCGCCATATTCCTGAACTGGGATTACTGAACCGAACCAGGATCAGCTGATCCCCGCTTTGGGATTCTATAACCTGGTAATCCACCTGAATCTGCGTCTGCTCAAAGATAAAGGTTATATCCCTGTTTTCATCCAGCCTTGGTATGATCTGAGGTACATATTCGCCGGAAGGTGTTTGTATGTCAATAGAAAATACACCCGGAGAATCCCCCCAGATTTCCATGGAGAAGCCCGGCTCATTCTCACCGACAAAGAGCTCCATCGTATTAAGCCCGGTAGTTGGATCAATTGTCCCATAATAATGCCTCCTGGCATTGCCTTCATTTCCTGCCGCAACAAGAAATCCGTATCCGGTCCTCTCTGCCTGCAGGGATACATAGCTGCTCAGCGTTCCCCTTCCGTCATGCGCTCCCTGGGAGGTACCCACGGCAAAGCACATTGCCATGGGGCGGTTTAGACTGGTTGCTACGTTCATCAGATAATCAACCGCGAACATAATATCATTTTCCTGATAGCAGGGTACGTCGCTGGGAACCCGAAAGAAATTACGCATATATTGCTTTGCCTGCTTTAATTTTACTACAACCAGTTCGGCATCCGGAGCAACGCCGTAAAAACCACTCTCAGGAACCTCATTGCCCGCCGCGATGCCTGCAACCATGGTCCCATGCCCGATTTCATCCGTTGTCGGAACAATTTCAAGGGGGGTCGTGCTTTGCAGGGCCTGGTTGATCTGCTCCCGGGTATATTCTGTTCCATAGAAGATCCCTTCCGGAAAGTTATCGCTTACAATTGTCTGATCCCATATGGATACAATTTTCGTCGTATTATCAGCTCTGCGAAAGATAGGGTTTAGATAATCAATCCCTGAATCCAGCACCCCAATCAGAACCCCTTGCCCCCTCAGATTAAAGTTGGGAATATTGCGGATCCGGACGATCCCGGAAGCTTCCAGACTGGCCTGGCTGATAAGTCCGAATAAGGAGGGCATCACTGAGTATCCCAGCCTCATGATGGTTGTATTGGTAATCTGGCTCACCGGCACATGCACTACGGCGTTAAAATAGTTTATTATCTGGATCGTTGCATCTCCAAATGCATCTAATATATTCATATCCCCACTGTAGGTGATTAACAGGTCCGCATAATCCTCGCTTATTATTCTCTCCCGTTCCTGCTCTGTCATGTTCTCCTCCCAGCCATAATAGAAAGATTTAATAATAATATATGAAGCCCCCCTGTAATATTTCACTTTTATCATATCATGATCAAAAATCGTGTTCATGATCTCCAACTCCGATCGCATGCTTACGGGCAAGCTCGCATCATGTTCACTACGCTTTCATAGATAGCATAAGTGCAAGTGCTTATAATCTGACCTATAAAACAATAAAGAGTCCGCTTGAGGACTCTCGCGCTGCCGTGCCGTTGTCTTCCGGCAGCATCTCTGCGCGGCATGTGCATCCTGAGGAACATTTTTAACGTATAGCACAACTTTCCTACACGTTAAAAAACTTCCCCTGCATGGGAAAGAAAGAAGCCGCTGTTCTTTCATCCCTATGTGGGGGAAGTATATATTACGCTGTTCCCAAACGGTGCAGCGCCGATATGATTTATGCCAACTTGGACTTTGCAACCTCAGCAACAGCCTTAAAGCCTTCTGCATCATTGATTGCCATTTCTGCAAGCATCTTTCTGTTGATATCAACATTAGCTACCTTTAAGCCATGCATTAACCTGCTGTAAGACAAGCCGTTCATTCTGGCAGCCGCATTAATTCTGGCAATCCATAACTGTCTGAACTGTCTCTTTCTCTCTTTTCTGCCCGCAAAGGAAGAGGTCAACGCTCTCATCACCGATTGCTTCGCTACTCTATACTGTTTGGATCTGGCACCTCTGTAACCCTTAGCCAGCTTTAATACTTTACTATGTCTTTTCTTTGCGTTCAATCCGCCTTTAATTCTTGCCATGTTCTATTCCTCCTTATCACCAATCTCTACAGATATGGTAAGATTTTCTTCATGTTTTTGATATTAGTTGAATCCGTCATAGCTGCTTTTCTGAGATTTCTTTTTCTTTTAGCGGATTTTTTCGTTAAGATATGACTTTTATAAGCCTTCATTCTCTTTAATTTTCCGGTTCCTGTGATTGAGAAGCGCTTTGCTGCTGCTTTGCTTGATTTTAACTTGGGCATGGTATTTCCTCCTTAAATAATTAATACAGCAACAGGATGCAGCAATAAACGCCGCCCTGTTCAAACTGCTGTTTAAATTTAGTATTTTAACGTTTTTCTGTTAAGAACATAATCATATTTCTTCCTTCGAGCTTTGCATGTTTTTCAATAACAGCTATATCCTGAACCTTTTCAAAGAAAGTATCCAGAATCTTCTTGGAGGATGACGTATGGGCCATTTCACGACCGCGGAAACGCAGTGCGACCTTTACCTTATCACCGTGAGTAAGAAATTTACGTGCCTGGCCTGCCTTAGTATTTAAGTCGTTATCATCAATGTTCGGTGATAAGCGGATCTCTTTCACTTCGGTAACCTTTTGCTTTTTCCTGGCCTCTTTTTCTTTTCTGGCCAGCTCATATCTGTATTTGCCGTAATCAATAATCTTACAAACAGGCGGCTTTGCTGTCGGAGCAATTTTGACAAGGTCAAGATTTGCATCCCTGGCAAGCTTCATCGCATCTTTAGAAGCCATAATCCCTAACTGTTCCCCGTTCTCACCAATCAGCCGAATTTCTTTATCCCTGATCTGTTCATTAATCATTAAATCGCTAATAGTACTACACCTCCATAGGTTATAAGTCAACTGTTACATGGTTTCTATTGCTTTCATTGTTTCATATGCGTGAGCCTATTTATTACAAATCCGAAAGTTCTCGGAGAAATAAAAAGGGGTGGATAAAGAATATCCACCCAAATGCACAATCACATAATGATCTTCTTAACAAGATCCATTAAAATCTTATTTGCATTAACCCGTTCACAGTAAATCTCTTTACGCTATGGGTGAGAGATGGATTCTCTTCTTTGTACCTTGTTGATACTGTCACGCAGTATTCACAGCTTATATAATATAACACACCTACCAAGCTGTTGTCAACTGGTTTTCTTGTATTATTAAAAATATATGTTGCAAATCAGCCCACCTGCAGTCCGGATTTCTTGACGAAAATCTCAATCGCTTTTGATACCGAGGTTCCTACCACAAAGCAGATCAAGGCTTCCAGCAGCCCGTTCAGACCCACAAACAGGATTACAAAATGGAACGCATTCGTGGCACCCGTAGCTGTAACAAAATCCTGGATATACTCGGTATTAAAAAATATAGCGATCAAAGCAGTCATGAAGAATAGTGTATTCAGCAGCGGCCCTGCCAAATTCGCTGCCGCATGGGAGAATACATTGGGTTTATCCACTTTCTTCATACCCTTGTAAACCAGCCCTGCCAGCCATCCCATCAATATCCGCGGCACCAGGCACAGCACCAAGGTTCCGACAAAGCTGATACTGAGTAATGCCGTTCCAAAAGGGCTCATGCCAAAGCATTGGATAAAACTGGTTAACCCAAATACTCCGCCAAGGATCGCTCCTGCCCCGGGTCCAAGAATAACCGCCCCAACAGTAACCGGGATCACCAGCAGGGTTATCTCCAGCCCCGGAGTACGGATATAGCCCAGAGGGGTGAAGGTCATCAGCAGGATAATTGCCGCAAAGAGTGCAAGCTGCACCATTTTTAAAGTCTTTTTGTTTGTAATTGTTTTCATATTTTCCTCCAATCTGATTGTTCCAATCTAACTATAGTATTGGTCAATTTGCGATTGAATAATTTCATTGACCGATATATGCCTCCGGCCAATAAATAAGCACCGTATGACAAATCCAGAATCCTCCGGCTTTGTAAAACGGCGCTGACTTTTTCGTATATTAATTCATGTGAACCGTATTTGTTCACAACACTTCGAATTTAACCACGTTCCAGTTCCTGCCGTAATGCTTACCAATGGTCAAGACTATCAATCGGTTAAAGAATCTTCTGAGGCTCTGATCTGCCTTAGTCTGCTCCTATCGTCCCATACTATGGGTACAACGGATCTCGCCAAGGTTAATCTGCTGCCTTTCACAAGCCTCGGCAGCACCAAAGAAAACTCTTATTATTCAATTGTAATATTATATTATATGATCCCTGATAAAAATGCAAGAAAAAAAGTTATTCCACTTTAAACGCTCTTACCGATTCCATCATATGAGAAGCATCATTGTTAAGCTGTTTTACAACCTCATTCAATTTGTTGACTTCTTCCAGCTGTTTCTCTGCAGTGGAGTTAAGCTGCTCCGTTGCGGCAGCGGTTTCCTCCGCCGTTGCGGATATGCTTTCGATGGCCCTCAGGGTATCTTCCTTCGCATGTTCGATCCCTTCCACTCCCACTGCAATCTGATTGAGATTGGATGTCAAATCTTCCACATGCAGGTTGATATCCGTAAATACCGAAACCGTGCGGTTCAACGCCTCCTCCTGGGATAACACTATATTCTGTGCGTGCTCTGCAGATGCTACGGTCTTTCTTGTCTGGTCTTCGATCCGGGCAATAATCTTTCCAATTTCATTGGAAGCTTTCAAGGACTGGTCCGCCAGCGTCCGGATCTCTTCTGCCACGACAGAAAAACCCCTGCCGTGCTGCCCGGCTCTTGCTGCTTCTATGGAGGCATTCAGTGAGAGCAGATTCGTCTGCTCCGCAATCTCATTAATGGTATTGATAATCCCTGCAATTGCCGCAGATTCCTGTTTGAGTCTCCCTATATCCTGTATTACCACATTAGTTACCTCTGTCGTATCCTTTGCTTTCATACTGAGATCATCCACAATTTTAATGCCTCCGCCGACGATGGTCTTCGTATTATTGGCAATCTGCTCAATATTATGGGTTCCGGTATACAGTTCATTGATTTTCTCCGCCAGATCTCCCATCTGGTGCAAGCAGCTTTCTGAGTCTACTGCCTGCTGGGTTATTCCGGCTTCAATATCGCTTACTGCCTCCGATATATGCTTCGTGGCATTGACTATAATATCCGAGCTTTTCTCCACGATGGCGGCAGAATCTGCTACGGTATTTCCGGTGCCGGCCATTTTCTTAATCAGCTTCCTCATACCCTCCAGCACATCGTTGATGCTCTTTCCAAGGGTATGGAATTCATCCTTCCTTCTGACTTTAGTATAACCGGTCAGATCTCCGGTTTCAGCCTTTTGCAGCACATGATTGACTTTGTGGATTGTATGGCTGAAGCCGGAAGCGAGAATCGTTCCCAGGGCAATTGCTATCACACTTGCAACGGCTACCATGATGGCCGTAATCAGCTTGACCCCATCTGCCTCCTCGACAATAACACTCTTGGGAATCAAAGCGCACAATAAGCTATTGCAGGATTCCAGCTTTGAATATACAAACAGGTATTCCTGATTATTAAGCTTTACATATTTATAGTCTTCCTTGGAACCGGCTGAATCTATCGCTTCCGTATAATAGCTTTGGCCGGTGAATGCAAAGTCCCCGGCAACTTCGCCGGATACGATCTCCCTGCCGTCCCCCGTAATAAAGGCCGTGATGCTGCCTTCCGGAAATCCGCTTTCAACAAGAGTTTCCCGTACATAATCATAATCCACATCCAGAACAATACAACCGATGGGCTTTTTGGCGGCACTGTAGAGATAGCGCATATAGCTGATTGCGTAAACGCTGTCCGCAGTCACCGACTGCTGGTCAAGATATGGGTGCCTGCCAATCCATAGCTCTCCCTTGTTACTGGAATTAAGGAGCTCACCCTCACCGCCGGCAACAAAATCATCATATACCAATCTTGAACTGAGGGTGCCATTTCCGGAAATTCCGGTACCGTAATTGGATAGAATATAAATATTCGCAATATATTCCTCTGACAGGATATTCGTGGTTATGGTAGACTGTACCTCACGAAAACGGCTCATTTCGGCCATATTGTCTTTTTTATACTTTCCCGAGTAATAGCTCTGAAGCACGTCATCCGAATTCAGAATCTCGGCCTTTGAGGACACGATATCAAAGCCAAAATCCAGATATTTTGAAATATTCGCCATATTTGACACCGTTGAGCTCTCATAGCTGTCGATCAATCCCTTTGAAGATTTCAAATAGGACAAAATGCCAAGAACAACAATCAAGGCTACCGGCACTAAAAATGCCAGAATCAGCTTGGCCCGGATGCTGTTTATCCTTTGAAATATCTTCTTCACCGGATATTTTTTCTGTTTCTCTTTCCTGTTGCTGCTATCCCTTGCAAGTTTCTTCCCCAATTTCATTTTCCCGTACCTGTACAGCCGGTATCCCTCCCCGGCTGTACTCCCTTTCTCTTATGCAGTTTAAATGCTGCAATTTGACCATGAGGTCAAACTGTGACATTTAAATTGTTCCATCCCAGGTTGATACTTGTGTCTTCTTGCTTTCCTCTTCATCAAACCATCTGGTGGTCACACATTTGCTTTCTGTATAGAATCGAATGCCGTCTTTGCCAAGACAATGCAGATCTCCAAAGAAAGAATCCTTATGTCCTGAGAACGGAAATACTCCCACGGGTACCGGGATACCCACATTAATACCAACCATGCCTCCATGGGTTCTTGCGGAGAATTCCCTTGCGTAGTAGCCATTCTGGGTGAAAATAACGGAACCGTTGGCAAAGGGATTATTATTCATAATCTCCAGGCCCTCCTCAAAAGTCTTAACTCTCTTGATACATAATACGGGTCCGAAGATTTCCGAAGTGCCGATGGACATCTCCTCTGTAACATGATCAAATATGGTCGGTGCCAGATAAAATCCGTTCTCGTATCCCTCAACGACTGCCTCTCTTCCGTCCAGAATCAGCTCGGCGCCTTCATCGATACCCTTCTGTATCCATTTCAGGATGCTCTGCTTGTGCTTTTGATCAACCACCGGTCCCAGGGTTGAGCTCTTGTCATATGCCGGTCCCAGCTTCAGGCCCTTGGAAAGCTCTACCAGCTTTGCAACCAATGCATCCGCAATTTCTTCCTCTGCAACAACTACCGGCAATGCCATGCAGCGTTCGCCAGCACAGCCAAAGGCGGAATTGATAATTCCGGCCGCGGTGCGGTCTACGGGCGCATCCTTCAGCACCAGCGCATGATTTTTTGCCTCACATAATGCCTGTACCCGTTTGCCATGTTCCGCTGCCACAGAGTAGATATGCTTTCCGACTGATGTTGATCCCACGAAAGAGATTCCTTTCACATCGGGATGCGTCAGGAAGATTTCCGCTTCCTTCCTGCTGCAGGTCACAATATTAAGCACTCCGTCCGGCAGCCCTGCTTCCTTATAAAGCTCTGCAAATCGCAATGCCGTCCTGGGTGTAGAGCTGGACACCTTTAATACAATGGTGTTACCTGCTGCGATGCACATAGGCGCCATCCAGCCCATGGGAATCATTGCAGGGAAATTAAAGGGTACGATTCCTGCGAATACACCGATGGATTCACGATATAATACGGTATCAAAGCCTGAGGATGCATTCATCAGGGCTTCTCCGAGAATCAGGCTGGGTGCGGAACAGGACAGCTCCGTACCTTCCTTTGCCTTGAGCACATCTCCCATGGCCTCTTCCCATACCTTGCCGTGCTCCTGTGCTACCAGGTAGGTTAATTCCTCCATATGTTCTTCCAGCAGATTGCGCAGCTTATATAACACCTGCACACGTTTCACCACCGGGATTTTGGACCAGCTTTTGTATGCTTCTTTCGCAATCCCGATTACCTCTTCCACCTCTTCGGCTGTACAGCAGGGAACCATGGCGGTTACCTCACCCGTACTTGGATTATATACTTCATTGTATTTTTCTGTCCTTGATTCCTTATATTGACCACCTGCAAAATATTTTAACTTTTCCATTCCTACCTCCATCTGCCAACTTGACGGCATATAACTATTTTATATATGAATCATATCTCTGATATAACCTCTGGCCATTTTAGCGTACTTGAAGGGATTTGCTTTTGCCGGATCCTGCTCCGCCTCAACCAAAAGCCATCCTTCATAGCCGCTCTTCGCCAGTTCTTCAAATATGGACTTGAAATCGACACAACCGTCACCGGGCACCGTGAAGGTTCCCTCTCTGACCGCCTTTAAGAAGGACCATCTGCCCTCGGTAACCCTCTTCAATACCTCAGGTCTTACATCCTTCAAATGTACATGGCCGATCCGATCCGGATATTTTTGCAATATGGTTAAAGGGTTCTCACCGGAGAAGGTAAAATGCCCTGAATCGTAGCATAAAAATACCAGGTCCTTATCCGTATGATCCAGCATGTACTCTGTCTCTTCAATGGTCTGCACGCCGGTTCCCATATGGTGATGGAAGCAGAGCTTAAATCCCCGGTCCCTTGCCACCTTCCCAAGTCTGTTCAATCCTTCGCAAAGCAGCGCCCATTCTTCCTGTGTAAAGTGTACCTTATGATCAAAGATAGATAATCCCTCATCGCCCTGTACCGAATAGCTCTGCTCCGACACATTGATCCGGTCCGCACCCAATGCTTCCAGATAATCCAGTTCCTTCAGGAAATTCTCTTCTGTCTCTTCGTAAGGTTTGGTTGCTAAAAAGGAAGAAAACCACTTGCTTGCAATTCTCATTCCCCTGAGATCCAAAGCCTCTTTTAATACCGCCGTATCCTTAGGATATTTATTGCCAACCTCACAGCCTGTGAAGCCTGCCAGAGCCATCTCACTGATACATTGCTCAAAAGTATTTTCTCCTCCTAAAGCCGGCATGTCGTCGTTCGTCCAGCCTATGGGTGCAATTCCAAGCTTAATCTTGTCTTTGTTCATCATTATAGCCTCCCTCTGCCGCTTCTGCGGCACATAAAATATATTAAAATATATATGGTACAGTTTTGCCCTCGGCACCCTGTCTCCATTTTACCAGCTCTAGTACATTCTTGCCTGTTTCAAATGCTCCGTCCGATCCTGATACGCCTCTTTTATCTTCTCATTGGTATCGCTGTCTCCGATACCGACATGCCACCAGGAGCCGTATCCGTCGGTCATGGATTTCGGCAGCACTTTAATGTCAATGAGAACACTGCTGTCCGCCTGCTTTGCTGCTTCTATTGCCTCTCTTAACTCCTCCTGCGTCTTAGCGGTATAGGTCGTCATTCCATAACCCTTACCGATCATGGCAAAATCCGTTTCCATCAGTCTTCCATTTTGCTTTCCGCTCTCCTTGTCCCGATAACGGAACATGGTGGCAAGACTTCCGATCCCTTTGCTCATCTGCAGATTATTAATACAGCCAAAGCCGCAGTTGTCAAATAAGAGCACTGTTATTTTTTTATCTTCCTGCAGGGCAGTTGCGATCTCAGAATGCATCATCATAAAGGAACCGTCACCCACCATGGCATAACAGGCCCGCTCCGGCTCGGCCAGCTTGGCTCCCAGGGTTGCCGCAATCTCGTAACCCATGCAGGAATATCCGTATTCCATGTGATAAGAATCCTTTGCCTGCGTGGTCCACATTCTCTGAAGATCACCGGGCAGGCTTCCCGAGGAACCGACCACAATCGCATCCGGCTCAATCAGCTCACGGATGATTCCGATGGCAGTTGTCTGCGCCAATCTTCCTCCGGTTGTTTGCACAAATTCCTCTTCTACGCCCTCTTCCTTGGCCTGAACCAGGGATTTGTAATTGCTGTCGTAGCTGAGTGTGGTTAAGAACTTCATTTCCTTCTCCCAACCCTCTTTCGCAATCCGAATCTCATTCTCATAGGAGGTTCTGTATCCGGTATTCTCCAGCTGAGACAGGATTATCTCCAAGCCTGCTTTGGCATCTGCGACTACAGGGAAGGCATCCAGCTTCTGCGCATGATAAGAGGATACATTCAACAACAGAAATTCCACCTCAGGATTGCGGAATAATTCCTTTGAGCCGGTGGTAAAATCGGTCAATCTCGTGCCGACACCAATAATCAGATCTGCCTGGGAAGCAATGCTGTTGGCCGCCGCATTGCCGGTCACCCCTACTCCGCCAAGATTGTACGGATGGGAAGAAACAATTGCGCTTTTTCCTGATTGGGTTTCTCCGAAGGGAATCTTATATTTCTCACAAAACTCCATCAGCTTCTTTCCTGCTTCGGAATAACGCACACCACCGCCCACAATAACCATGGGCTTTTTCTTGCGCAGGATCAGTCCGACGGCTTCCTTCACCTCGTCCACATCCGGCTGTATTCTGGAGATACGGTGAACCCTCTTTTGAAAGAAATAATCAGGAAATGCAAAGGCTTCGCCCTGAACATCCTGAGGCAGGCTGATACAAACACCGCCCGCTTTCTCGGGATCAGTCAAAACTCTCATGGCACCCAGCATCGCTGTCATCAGCTGCTCCGGACGGTTGACTCTGTCCCAGTATCTGGATACCGGGCGGAATGCATCGCTGGTGGAGATAGACGCATCGTGAAACTGCTCAATCTGCTGAAGCACCGGATCCGGCTGCCTGGTGGAGAAGGTATCTCCGGTAAATACTAATAAAGGCACATTGTTGGCTGTAGCATCTGCTACCGCTGTTACCATATTGGCTGCTCCCGGCCCGATGGAAGAGGCACAGGCAATGATTCTTCTGCGGTTACTCTGCTTTGCAAAGCCTGCCGCCGCATGGGCCATTCCCTGCTCATTACGGCCCTGATATACTCTCAGACTCCCGGGATTTTCCTCTAATGCCTGCCCCAGACCGCATACAATGCCGTGTCCAAAGATTGTAAAGACCCCGTCTACAAATTTTTCTTCTTTGCCATCCAGGCTTACATACTGATTATCCAGAAATTTTACTAAAGCCTGCCCGACTGTCATCATTAACCTTCCCATATCCTTCCTCCTGTCTACATCTCTAATAACCATTCATGTGCCGGATCGTTATCTCTTGTGGTCCAGGGATTCTGATCCAGATGACGTATCATCCAGCAATAATACATATTGTATCCAGGTGCCGATGTCTGGGGGTGGGTCAGTCCGCCGGGAATTGCGGCGGCACTTCCATCCGTCACCTTATATGCCATATCACCGATAAAACAAGCGCCAAAGCCCTGGGGCTTATCGAACTTGTAATAATAAACCTCCGGCTGCTCATGGCTATGGGGGATATAGCTGGACCAGCGGCCGGGTTTGGTAATCACTTCTCCAAGAACCATATTGGAATAAGGCGCCGTCTTATAATCGAAGATGGTAAGCACCTCCCGCTTGGCGGTTCCTTCCCACTGATTCTCGCCCATCAATTCTATTTTGCAATCCTCGGGCTTATAAAACCATCCTGTGAAAAGTTTTTCATTGTAGGTTGCCTGCACCAGAATCTCACTGGCCTGTCTGGCATAGATAACCACCTTGTTTTCCTTGCATACATGAAGGCAATAAGGAGCTTCGGTAAACACATCTTTTCTCTCCGCCCGGTCCGTTCCGGATTCCCAGCGGTATTCCACCGAGCCGCTTAACAGCAGCAATGCCATCTCTTTATCACTTTCATAGAATTCGTATTTCTGTCCTTTTTTCATCTGAAAAACGGTGATATCCATCAGCATTTCCCTATTAATTCCGTCAATTCTGGATACCACCTTTTTGCCATCCGCATTAAATGCCAGATAATTCAACATACAAATCCTCCATTTCAACAAAAATTCAAATTAATGTAACCGTTCAGCCAGGTCCGGTATCCTTTATGCTCTTACAATCATGTCTCCGTATTTTTCTTTGCTCTCCCTGATAAAGTCCCTGACCTTCTCTACGGAGGGCATATCCTCCGAACAGGCATGGCTGGCCACCAGCAACGCTGCAGACGCACTTCCGAATTCCAGACAATCGAAAATCTCCCAGCCTTCCAGCAAGCCATGCAGAAATGCGGAGGCATATCCATCGCCGCCCCCAAAGGACTTCAGCAATTTAACAGGGAAGGGCTTTATTCCGTAATGGCTGCCGTCATTGGTATAAGCGGTGGAGCCTTCTTTGCCGTGCTTTATCACTACTACCTTTGCTCCATGGCGATGCCAGTAAGCCGCCGTCTCCTGATCCGTAGCACGGGGTGCCACCAGCCTCTGAGTCAGGTCAAACTCCTCCCTGGAGCCAAGGATGATGTCACTGCATGCCGCCACTGTGGAGTAGTAGATCGCAATTTCATCTTCATTCTTCCAGTTGTAGGGACGGTAATCAATATCAAATATAATTACCGTTTGATGCTTCTTCGCCAGATACATCGCTTTCAATGCCGCTTCCCTGCTGGGGCTGGCAGCAAGTGCAGTACCGGAGATCAGAATCGCTTTCGCCTGCCTGATGTATTCCTCATCGATATCGGACACCTCCAGCTGTAAATCCGCAATTTCATTCCGATACATCAGAATGCTGCTCTGTGTTTCACTGAGTATCTCAGTAAAAGTGAGGCCCAGCTTCTCCCCATTGCGGCATCTGCTGATATGAGAGGTATCAATCCCTTCCTTCTCAAAATAATTCACAACAAAATCACCGAATTGATCCGCTGATACCTTGGCGATAAAGCCCACTTTTCTTCCGAGCCTTGCCATCCCCACTGCTATATTAGCGGGTGATCCGCCCAAATACTTCTTAAAGGTGGTACTCTCCGAAAGCGGCTTATAATAATCTACGGGATTAAAATCAATTGCAATTCTCCCGATGGGTACAATATCAAGGGGTCTGTTCTTATCAAACTCTATGTATCCCATTACCTTACCTCCATGCTTTATTATTACTTCCAAATATATTGATATGCTCCGCAACATTCTCCCTCATACCTCGGGTTAAAGCGGAACTAAGCTTAAAATAATCTCTTCTGTCCTCTTTGCAGTACTCTCTCGCAGCCCCCTCAACAGATAAGAAGTTGGCTGTTGCTATATTAATCTTACGTATTCCCAGCTTGATGCAATGTCTGAAATCCTCACCGCTGATTCCGGAGCCTCCATGCAGGACCAGGGGAACCGCTACCTTCTTCCTTGTTTCCTCCAAAAGAGAAAAGTTAAGCTTCGGCTCCTTCTTATATAAACCATGGGCATTCCCGATGGACAGGGCAACCGCATCAATTCCGGTGCTTTCATACAGCCTCTGTACCTCCTGAGGATCGGAGAAATACATCTTGTTATCTGTGGATCCGTCCTCACTGCCGGCCAGCTGTCCAACCTCCGCCTCTACAGAGGCTCCGTAACAATCAGCCATCGCCTTCACTTTTGTTGTGAGTTCTATATTCTGCTCCAGGGGCAGATGGGAAGCATCGATCATAACCGAAGTAAATCCCAGCTTCAGAGCCTCCTCTATGGTCGGAATGTCCAAACCATGATCAAAATGAACGGCTACAGGAACAGACGCATGCTTTGCCGCCGCAAGCATCATAGGTCCGAACAGGTAAAGGGGGGAGTAGGGAAGCCTTACCTGGGCCACCTGCAAAATAATCGGAGAGGAGCAGCTTTCCGCCGCCTCTATTGCGCCCATTACCATCTCCATATTGGCAACACTGAAGGCACCTACACCGTAATCCTCCTGCTCCGCTCTGGATAAAACTGTTTTCAAACTAACTAGTGACACTCTTACACTCACCTTTCTTTCGAAATCATAATTCTGTGATTGATCACAGGGTTATGATTTAATTACAATTCTGTGATTTATACAGGATCGTGATCTAATTACAGGAATATAATTGTAACTTACTAATCTTTTAATAATAAGTTACCACATATGTCACTATTAGTCAATTATCAAAAAGTTTATAACAGTTCAGCCCATCAGATCATATCTCCCTTTTGCGCTGATCCGGCCAATGTAACCTTCTGAAGTCACAGAAGGTTACATACGTGCTTCTTGTGAAGCGAAGCGTTCTGAACGCACGAAGGAAAGGCAAGTAAAAGGGAGATATGATCTGATGGGCTGGACTATTATAGACCCCTTCTACTCTTCATCAGATATCGGTGTGACTAAGGCCTTCACATTCTTCTTCTCCAGCAGGGAGAGCAGACTTGGATTAACATTCTCATCGACGATCACCTTGTCCATCTCCGCAATATCAGCATAGGTCAGCATCCCGCTCTTTCCGTATTTGGAGGAATCAATCATCAGATATGCCTTCTCACTCCCGGAAATGGCCGCCTTCTTAATCTCGTACTCCAGGGGTGAGGCATTGGTGACCATGCCGCTGTGGGCAATTCCCGAAGAAGCCATGAATGCCTTTCTTATATTATACTTTTCCAGGGCACGCACCGTATCCGCGGAGGCAAAGGAATTCGTCTTTCTTTCCAGCGTTCCGGGCAAGGATATCACATTGATATTCGGCATCGCCACTGCCCTGTTTATGGCATTCAGATTATTGGTAATGACCGTGACCGAGTTGCAGTCTGACAGATAATCTACCATATACATGGTTGTTGTCCCGGAATCGATATAGATAATATCCCCGTCCTCAACAAGACCTGCCGCGGCTTTTCCCACGGAGATTTTGCCCCGGATGTTCTTCGCCTGCCGCTCTTCAAAGGGAACAAGATTACCCTTCTGGTTACTGCAGACGCCTCCGTATACCTTACGAATCACTCCCTTGCTTACAAGCTGGGCAACATCCAGACGGACTGTATTCATCGATATTCCAAATTTACTGCGCAGGTCCTCCATGGACACCAGATCATGCTCCAATATATACTGTTCCATCTGCTTGATTCGAATTGACTTCATTCCCATTACATAACCTCCGTTATCAAATCTGCCATCATAATAATTAGCCGTAGCAATTCAGCCCAGGGTATTCTGGCATCCCCTTTTTATGCAGATCTGGCCAATGTAACCTTCTTTATCTACAGAAGGTTACATTTGGGCATCTTGTGAAGCGGAGCGTTCTGAACGCACGAAGGAAAAGCAAGTAAAAAGGAGATGCCAGAATACCCTGGGCTGAACTGCTACGACTAAAGCGGTGCTTTTTGACACCTTAATCATAATATTACCATATCGGGATAAGAAATCAATCTATTTTGATCACCTTTCGTATATTTTGATATATCTTGTGTATATTTTTGTTATGTTTTAGTTGTGTTAAGCCACAGATCATGCTATAATCAAATCATGTTAACAAAAATATTCTAATTCAAATGAAAGGATATGAAATCATGCTAAATATCGGTATTATTGGTGCCGGAAGAATCGGTAAGGTACATGCAGAAAGTATTACATATCACGTAAAGGATGCCCGGGTGGCTGCAATTGCAGATCCATTTATGAACGAAACAACCACCGCATGGGCAGAGGGTCTGGGAATCCAGAAGATTTATACAGATTACCGTAGTATCTTGCAGGATGATGAAATTCAGGCAGTGCTCATCTGCTCCTCTACGGATACTCATGCAGATATAGCAATTGAATCCATCAAAGCGAACAAGCATGTATTCTGCGAGAAACCTGTTTCCCAGGATTTGAATAAAATCAAGGCTGTAATTGATGCATTGGATGCTTCGAAGGTTAAGTTCCAGGTTGGATTTAACCGCCGTTTTGATCATAATTTTGAAGCTGTGCGCAACGCAGTCAAGGAAGGAAAGATCGGTGATGTCCATATCGTTAAGGTTACCTCCAGAGATCCTGAGGCACCGCCGTTAGAATATGTCAAGGTTTCCGGAGGAATGTTCCTGGATATGACCATTCATGATTTTGATATGGTGCGCTATCTGACTTCAAGTGATGTGGTAGAGGTATACGCAAGCGGAACTGCATTAGTGAATCCCGCAATCCAGGATGTGGGCGATATCGATACCGCGATCATTAATATGAAGCTGGCCAATGGCGCCCTGGCTGTCATCGACAACTCACGTCAGGCGGATTACGGATATGACCAGCGTGCCGAGGTATTCGGTTCCAAGGGTCAGATCGCCGTTACCAATGATACCGGCTCAACCGCTGTTCTCAGCACCGCTAACGGTGTCACCGGAGAAAAGCCCCTCTATTTCTTCCTCGAGCGCTACATGGCCTCCTTCTCAAAGGAAGTATCCCTGTTCGTTCAGGCAGTACTTAACGATACCGAGGTTCCCGTCAATATCAATGATGGCTTACAACCGGTACTGATTGCAAAGGCTGCGAAGAAATCCATGGAGGAAAACCGTCCCGTACTGCTTTCAGAAATCGTAATGTAGTATTTTCTTCCCCTTTTAAAATATCAGGGTTCAAACTGTACCCGATACATCAGAGCTGTTGCAGGTTATTCTGCAACAGCTCTTTGCATTATTCGTCTGCTAGTCTACGAAACCTCTTCCAGATAATTGACTCCTTCTGCACTGCCCAACAGGCTGGCAATGGAGGTATGCGACTGTTTCTTCGGAAGTTTTATCGTCATCAATGCAGCAATACCTGTTTCATCCACCGCATTAGACCGGAATATCTCCATATCACTCATCTTGATATCCTGTTCCTTCACATACTCCAGAAACTTACCAATATGGGTAAGCCTCTCAAATTCGACATAGAGATGCATCACCTTCGTATCGGACATAACACGCTCATCTACATTATGTAAAGCCGCCATAGCAACAAAAATCATGACACATCCCACAATGGCTCCGGCGTAATAGCCGATTCCGATTGCAAGTCCAATGCATGCTGCCGCCCATAATCCTGCTGCAGTCGTTAAGCCCCGCACACGGTTATGTCCTGTCACAATGATCGTACCCGCTCCCAGGAAGCCGATACCGCTGATGACCTGAGCTCCCATTCTTGAGGGATCCCCTGTACCATAAACATCGCAAATAAATTCATTGGTCATCATGACTAATGCCGCTCCCAGACAAACCAGCATATAGGTACGAAATCCCGCCGGCCTCTTCTTCCTGCCTCTTTCGATTCCCAAAATACCTCCGCAGAATAAAGCCAATACCAAACGCACCAGCGTTGTCCCAAGGTTCATTGCCGCTAATTCCTCTAGCATATCCTACCCTCTTTCTATTAACCTTCCTTTGATCCTTTCTGTTTTTGTTCTTGCCTATGATGTGAAAACGGGGTTGCATCCACAACCCCCTCCTCACATGGTTAGTTTATCACGAACATAAACCATGTTCATGATCTCCAGCTCCGATCGCATGCTCACGAGCAAGCTCGTATCATGCTCACTGCGCTTTCATTATACAAATACACCGATCCATAGATTATGTCCGCATAGCCAGCCAGACCGCATCAGTATATATTATATAGCTTTTATATGGAGCAGCTTCCCCAAATAATCTCCCCACAGGTTCTCAATATTGATGCCCGCATACATCAGGGCACCTCCGCTGAGTTCTTCCCCGCTCTCTTCGATCCGGTAAATTGTCTTTTCACACAGACCTTTCAGGTAGATTCTTCTGCTCCGGTAATTTGGTCTTGCCATCACCTGGATAAAGGTGACCAATGCTTCTCCCTTATCCTTTGATACCACCATGGTGCAATCATATTCATGGTTACTCTGGTAAGAGGCGATTCGATAATAATCCCCTTCCCTGATCAGGTCGTTATAGCGATGATACATTGCTACCTGGTCCGGGATCAGCTTTCTGTCTTCCTCCGGAATTTTGGTAATATCCAGCTCATATCCGAAGGTTCCCGAAAGAGCCACATATCCTCTGGTAGCAAAGGGGGTACTGCGTCCGTTGGAATGGCTGGGGCAATCCGCAATATGAGCGCCCATGGCTGACAGCGGATAGATTAAGGCGGTACCCTCCTGGATACTGAGCCGCTCTATGGCATCCGTATCGTCGGAGCACCAGATCTGAGGGCTGTAATAAAGCATGCCGGGATCAAATCTTCCTCCTCCGCTGGAGCAGTTCTCAAGCAGCAGCTTCGGGAAATCGCGAACCAGCCGCTCCTGCAGTTCATAAAGACCAAGTACATAGCGATGGTATATTTCACCCTGCGTATCCGCTTCAAGACAGGTACTGCCCAGATCCGTCAACGCGCGGTTCATATCCCATTTAACATATTCGATATTAGCCGAACGAAGCACCCCCGCTATACTGTCATAGATTGCATCTCTTACTTCCTGCCTCGAGATATCCAGCACGTACTGGTTTCTTGCCAGCGCACCGGTGCGTCCCGGCACCTGGATTGCCCAGTCGGGATGGGCGCGGTACAGATCAGAATCCGGTGATATCATCTCCGGCTCAAACCATAGACCCAGCTTCATTCCTAATCGGTTAACCTCAGCAGCAAGGTAAGATAACCCGCCCTTCAGCTTCGTTTCATTAACCACCCAGTCACCCAGCGCACAGTTATCATCCTCTCTTGCACCGAACCAGCCATCATCAATAACCAGCATCTCAATTCCCAGCTTTGACGCTTCTCTTGCAATGCTGAGCAATTTTTCGCTGTCAAAATCAAAATAAGTCGCTTCCCAGTTATTAATCAGGACCGGACGCTTCTTATCCCTGTATTCTCCCCGAATCAGATGCCTCCGGTACAGGTCATGGAAGGTTCTGCTCATCTGCCCGATTCCTTCGGAAGAGTACACCAGCACCGCCTCCGGTGAAGTAAAGGTTTCCCCCTGACCCAGTCTCCAGGAAAAATCCTCCGGATTAATTCCTATGACAGCCCGAAGCATGGTGAACTGAGTCACCTCCGCCTGTGCCATGAAATTCCCGGAATACACCAGATTGAGTCCAAATACTTCTCCCTGATCATCGTTGGCATCCTTATCCAGAATCGCCATAAAGGGCTGCTCCTGATGGGAGGTAACACCCCGCAGGGAAGAAATCAGATGCTTCCCGTCGGTGATCCTCCTCCGGTTAATCATTCTCTCCCTGGCCCACAAGCCATAGAGCGTAAGCATATCATATTCTTTTTTATCCATGTCCAGGCAGGCCGAAAGCACCTTGGTCAAATAAATGCTATCTTCGGCCTCATTCAGGATGCGCACGCTTCTGGTAATTGCATCCAGAGCCTCAAACACAGTATATAGCAGCACAACCTGCAATTTCAGCACCTTATCCTCGCAGATCAATTCCAGGGTTGTACAGGAGGCTTCATCCCCAAAGGTTGCGGGAAGGCCTTCCAACTGCGGCTTCCCCGGATAAATTCGATGAGACCGGTAGGATAAACTGCAGGCTGAATGCCCCTGCTTTGATTTTACACGAATACAGGACTCCCTGAAATCACCGATCCCATGGGTGGAATACTCCATCGGAAACCCGTCCATAAAGGATACCCGGTCTCTATTGTTCTCCGAGGGAACCCGGGCCCCCTCTCCGGTTCTCATCAAATAGCCCAGATCTGCATCGATTACTTTTTTGCCATAATAAATATGCCCTACAAAGTTTTCCTCATCCACAATTCCGATCATATAAGTGGATTTTGGTGTATCCAGCTTGAAGATACGTTTTTGTTCGAAATATTGAATTCCCACAATAAACTCCTTTTAGACTGTACTATTTATATTTCAATCTCCATTGTATCATAGGATACCATGAACCCGACCTTTTTGGCTTCCTCCACCATTTGGTCATGCAGCCACAGACCGTTATGCGAAAAATGATTCACGACCCATTTGGTACTGTCATCTGCCAGACCCAGAGAGATAAGGCGCTGTTTCTCCTTCACCGCATCCGCAAGGCCCATATGGTTTTTCCCATCCTCCTCACTCTGCGTTGTACAATCCAGGCTCACCAGATCCAGATGTCTTCTGTGCTCTTTCAGATAATTCATGGTATCATCCGGAAAGAAGCCGGTATCATGGGCATACAGAATTGTTTTATCTCCCTGGGTAATCTGATAAAACAGGCACTCTTCCTTCCTGTCATGCAAGGCCCGAAGGGGAACTACCGTATAGTCCTTAATCGCAATCGGCCGGAAAAGCTCCGCCCTGTGAAAACAAAACCGGTCCTCCACCTCGTTGACCTTTGGCACCCCTGTCCATATTCTCTCTCTTACGGAATCGTTGCCGTAAATATTAAAAATATTCGGGTGATTATGGGCGAAGGGTTCTCTCAGCAATTCCAGATCCGGCGGATAAAAATGATCCGAATGGCTGTGCGTTACAAGCAGATGGTCTATCTTCTCCAGCTTGAGCCCATAAACCAAACAATGCATATTGGTATCCGGTGTCAGATCGATTAATAAATCATCATTGATTAAGGCCTGGGATCTGGTTCTTATATTTTTCCCTTTCAATCTGCGGGCTTCCTCACATAACCTGCAGCTGCAGAAAAGTCCTGGCCAGCCTTCTCCCGCACCGGTTCCATAATAGGTTAATTTCATTCTTTTCTCCTGCCTTTCCTTCGTTATGCCGCAGCAATTATCTTATCGCTTCTTTAACAGAAAAGAATAGATACCATAGGGCCTTACCTCAAATTCTAACTGCTCGTTCGCCTGAGGCGCTGTTTTCGAATTATTCAAATCCAGCGGTGTAATGGAACAACCCGCTGCCCGAAGCTTTCTGCTCTTCCTCTCACCCGTCAGTTCTCTCAGCCTTATGACTAATCCTTCCTTATCCTCCCTGGCATTAATCAATTGCATATGCTCCGGAAGCGCAATATCATCCCCGGCCAGTGTACAGGATGTTAATTCCACCCCCTCCATCAGCATCACTGCCCGCTCCAGATTCTCGCTCTCTTTCTCCGCAGAGTATCCATATATGATATAACGGAAGCTGAAATCTCCGCCAATCCACTGGGGAAAATTAGTCCCCCACATATTGTTGAAGAGATTAAAGCATAGAACCGATTCCCGGGGAGCTTTATACTTCTTTTGATATTGGTAGATCCCTGTCCCTCCAAGGGCAGCCAGCGGAGTATCCCTTGGAATTACGCAGATTCCATTTGTCTCTCCCGATGCACTGATAAAGTTCTCAAGGCAGTATAGTGTATGGTTTGCATTCTCGGCGATATCTGTTTCCGGATTAAGCACCACATTGGACTTATTGATCCGGTAGTGTTTCATCCCATCCAAGCAAGGTAACTGAAAGGAGCCCGATTCAATATACGGTGTCTCGCTCTTATTCATCACCCTTACATTGACAAAAAGCTCGTCTCCGGCCGGAGGCAGGGTGATTTCAATCGCCACCTTCTCAGCATCTCCGTATTTGTCCACACTTTCCTGATTTTTGTAATAAAGCACCAGGCTGTCACCGTCAATCAGATAGGATTCAAAAGCCGGATAGTAGGTCTTATGCTCACATTCCGGATACGCTTCTCTTCCGTAGTCCTGAATTCCCCAGGTTGAATACCGGTAAGCGAAATCCCGAAGGTAAGCCGTCACATCCTCGATACCATACCTGTCGTAGCGATAGGAGAATACCGGCTTATCGTTTTGCTGCTGCAAAAGAATCTGATGCAGCGCCTTGTCATATAGCTCGGTAATATCACCGGTTCGCTCCGAAAAGGTCAGGCGGTAACGATGATTTTCCACCTCAATAAGTTCATCTTTTTTCTTTGTCTGAAGTGTTTCCCGGCAAGAAGACTTATGGGTGATCTCCAGAGGAACTGTAATAAGGGGCATGAGCTCTGTAACAAAACAGGACCACTCCCCGTCAATTCTGGTAACCGGAAGCTCCTTCTGCCCTATGCTTACGCTGCATTCCCTCAGATCCCGCTCCATATCCCGAAGGGATACCCATCCGGTATAGGCACTGCTGTTCGGATTGAATAAGGAGTGCCCACCGCTCCTGCCATTCTCTATTTTTTTCTTCAGCTCACGGAGACTATCTACACTGTCCCTGGCCCGCTCTCTTTGCTCCTGCCAGGATTTCTCCATGAACCTGTAATTTTCCTCCTGCTTCGCTTCTATAAATTCCTGCTTGGGATAGACTCGATTGGGTCCGAGCCAGGTTTTCACATCCGCCCCCCAGGTATGTTCTCCAAAAAGGCCGATATCTTCATAATATTCATCCAGCAGCTTTGTATATTCTTCCTGCCGCTCTTCCCTCTCCAGCACCTGCTTCATTCGCAATGCCTGAAGGCGTTTACTCTTCTCCCTTGCTTCCCGTACCTGGGCCACCTCTCCCGGATAGGCTCCAACCCCGTGAATCCAGCTATCCGCAAGATCCTCTGTTACTACGGGAAGTTTTGATAAATCATAATTTAAAAGCTCTTTATAAAAATCGTCCATGGAGCCGCAGACGATCTCCGCCTCCGGATATTCTGACCGGATGCTCATGACCAGATTCTGAATCACTTCCACCGATTGAGGTCCGCAGTTATCCTGGGTCTGCATCAGGGCCATCCAGACAGGGTACTCCCAGTCCTGCGGCGGGGTCAAAGTGGTTCCGTAACCGCCCTTGCTGTACATCGTTAACACCCGCTCACCGGTAGGCGCCTGCCAGTGAAACAGAAAAGGCAGCTTCGGCGGAGTGGCAAATTGATTGCAGCCAAGATGCAGAAACTTTACCCCTGCTCCGGCCAGAATCTGAGGAAGCATAATCCCATGGCCGGGAACATCCGTCATTTTTGCCGATATCGGATAGGGCTTATGATACCGTTTTGACAATTCACGTCCAAACCGCAAACCTTCAATATACTCCTCCGCACTGCAAAAATCCGTGTGTGAGGTAAAGGGCAGCGCATGCCACACAATCTGACCGCGGTCAATGAGCCTTTCCAGCTCTTTCTTTAATTCCTCACCGCATTGCCGGGTGATTACCTTAAGAGGCCAGGAAGGCATTGTCCACACATACTTTAAGTCTCCCATATGCTGTGTGGCATTACAGGTTGAAATCACTTCCTTCAGCATGGAATTAGCGTATTTATCGATTACATTGCTGGATAGATCCGTAAAGCCTATATCAAAATGTGTCTTAAATACAAGTATTATTTTCTTAACCATAAAAGAACCTCTTCCTTTTACTTCATGCTCGTTTTATTCGTACGGCTGCCCTGGTCCGGAAGCCGAGGTCAGGCTCTGTTGATTTCCAGCATATCGAGCAGCCTCTCTATTCTTTTTGGTATCAGCTCAAAAAGCTCCTCCCAAGGAATTATAATTGTCTCTTCGTACTTAACCGGATAAAATTCCAATGTGGGATGAAATGAGAAGTTGTCTCGGATATAATTACAGATTTGATAATCAATATAAGAACTCTTTCTCAGGATGCCTTCAAAAAGTTTTGTCACCAGCAATCCGGCGGTTCCTGCATATTCATTGCAGGCCAAATCCACATCACTAAACAGCTTAAACAGCTTGCCGTCCGGAAAAACGGCATGCTTCCCGGGCTGTATATAAATCGGCACATGGGTAGCCTCTTCCACAGTTTGTGAATACTGGAAGCAGTTGATATGTCTTCCGTGGGAACTCGCTTCTGCGTCTGCCACACTGCCGTCATGTCCGACATAAACCCAAAAATGCTCCAAATCATACATATGCTGTATGTCGAAATCAAAATAAAGCTGATACTCAATGACGAAAGCCACTTTTTTCGGGTCAAACCATAGATCACGATCAAAGGATTTGCTTCTCTCCGGTTTGTACATGATATTGTATCCGATTTGGTCAATGGTAAAAGGCTCATTTTTATCGAAATAAAGATGGGGGGCATATTTTAATGCCAGTTCTCGATCAGTCATAATTTTATATTTTTCCCGGCTTTTAACTGAAGCTCAAGTTGCTCCATTAAGTCGTACAGTTGTTTCGGATCTTCCAGAATATAATCCGGGGTTTCCTCTTCATTCGCAGGATTCATATCGTAACGGGGGCTATAGGAAGCTAACACAGATACAATTCCCATGCGTTTCGCTCCTACCACATCGCGCTTTAGGTTATTGCCGATCATTACAATCCGGTGTTTATCCTCTTCCTTCAGGCCCAGGGAATCCATCGCATGCTGAAACATAAGTGCTGCCGGTTTTTCCTGTCCCAACTCTGCGGAGATTGCCTTTGCATGGAAACAATAATCCAGCTCATGAGCCAGATAAATGTTATCAAAGGAGGTCTTCGCTCCGTCGGCCACCAAAGCAATGGTATAGCCGCTATCATGAAGTTTCGCCAAAGCTTCTCCGGCACCCGGGAACAGCTTTGCCTCGAGCACTGTGCCCATTTCATTTTTTATCTCTGTGGATTCATCCACCAAAGTGTCACCGCTGTCTATAAAGATAATCAGTTCTTTTTTCATAATAATCTCCATTCTGCGGCTGCTTCGCGAACTCCGGCAGCCTTTTCTGTCTGTATGTTATTTGTTTATAATGCCCTGAAGTTTTAATTCTTCTGCTCTATGGCAAGCCACGTAGTGCCCCGGCTCCTTCTCTGCAAACTCCACCTCATCGGTTTTGCATTTATCAATACAATACCTGCATCTGGTGTGGAAGAAGCATCCCGAAGGGGGATTCGCCGGATTTGGAATTTCACCCTGTAACGGAATTCTCTGGTTCTCCAGGTCCGGATCCGCAATAGGAACCGCGGACAATAGTGCCTCCGTATAGGGATGAAGAGGATTTTTAAATAATTCTTCGGACGCAGTGTATTCCACCATTTTTCCCAGATACATCACTCCCACCTTATCGGAGATATGCTCTACCACCGACAGGTCATGACTGATAAACAGATAGGTTAGATGAAGCTCCTTCTGCAGGTCCTTGAGCAGATTCACAACCTGCGCCTGTACGGATACGTCCAGAGCCGATACCGCCTCATCGCAAACAATGATGCGGGGATAGAGCACCAGGGCTCTGGCAATACCTATTCTCTGGCGCTGTCCGCCGGAGAAGGCATGGGGATAGCGCTTCAGATAGCTGGGGTTTAAACCTACCTTCACCGCCATAGCCTTGACTCTTTCCTCAATCTCCTTCTTCGACAGCTTAAAATTCGCTCTCAAAGGCTCGGAGATAATATCAAAAACAGTCATGCGCGGATCCAGGGAGGAAAAGGGATCCTGAAAAATCATCTGGATTTCCTTTCGAATTTTCTTCAAGGTATCCTTATTAATTTGCTGCAGATTATATTCCTTGCCGTCCTCGGCAAGATAGAGAACCTCGCCCGAGGTCGCATCAATTGCTTTTACGATGCATCGTCCAAGAGTTGTCTTGCCGCAGCCCGATTCACCCACAATACCGACGGTCTCACCTTTGTTAACCTCAAAGCTGACGTGATTCACGGCTCTTACATCCACTTTTTTTGAGGAGAATGTCTTGCTCATCTCTTTTATTTTTAATATCGTTTCCGGCATAATAACCTCCATTCTGTCTCTGCCCGCGAATTTGGGCGGCAGCACAAATTTGCCGTGTGAATTCTCCTTTTCAACAATTCACACTAATCGTTCCTTTTATTTTCTTGCAGCTGCAACATCCGCATAGCAGGCAACAAAATGCCCTTCTTCCACTTCAACCAGTTCAGGTTCATTGCAGTTGCACTGTCCGTTGATACGATATTCGCAGCGTTCATAGAACCCGCATTGATTTGGCAAATTCATCGCAAGGGGTACGGTCCCTTCAATCGAATACAGACGCTCATTCCCTCCGCCGATTTTATGAACCGATCCCATCAGGCCGATGGTATACGGATGGAGCGGATTATGGAAAATGTTTTTTACGGGAGCAATCTCCACGATTTTGCCCAAATACATAACCGCCACCCGGTCGCAAATTCTCGCTACCGTTCCCAGGTCATGAGTGATATACAGAATCGCCATTTTATACTCATTTTGTAATTCCTTCATCAATTCCAGAATCTGAGCCTGTATAGTTACGTCTAGTGCCGTTGTAGGCTCATCCGCGATCAGGAGTTTTGGATTGCAGGCCAATGCCATGGCAATCAGAGCCCTCTGCAGCATACCGCCGGAAAATTCATGGGGATATTGGTTATAGCGCTTCTCCGGGTTGGCGATACCGACTTTTCTCATGGCTTCTATCGCGATCTCTTTTGCTTTCTTTTTATCCTTTGTCATATGAAGCCGTACAAATTCTGAGATTTGATGGCCTATCGTAAAAAGCGGGGAGAAGGAACTCATGGGCTCCTGGAATATCATGGATATATTCTTTCCCCGAATGCTTCGGATCTCTGCCCCGCCGAATTTCATATCGAGAAGACTCAGCTCCTTGCCTTCGTTGTTGAAGATAATTTTACCGGTTGTAACACATTTCTTATCGTTAATCCCCATAATCGCTTTACTGGTCAGACTCTTTCCGCAGCCTGACTCCCCTACCAGTCCCAGGGTCTCATTCTCACGGATTGCAAAGCTGATCCCGCGAAGCGGTGTCAATATACCTTCATCCAGCTTGATTCTTATATTAAGATCCTCTACTTTTACCACATTATTATCCATGTCGTACCTCGCTTATTTATAAGGGTCTGCAGCATCGCGTAAACCATCACCAAGGAAATTGAAGGCCAAAACCGCTAATCCTACAAACAGCACCGGAATTAGCTTCCAGGGACAATTGGCAATGTTGCTGATGCTCTGACACTCCTGAAGCAATACACCCCAGCTGGTGGCAGGCGATCGCATACCTAAACCAAGAAAGCTCATCGAGGTCTCTCCCAGGATCATACCGGGAATTCCCAAGGTCAAGCTTACAATCAGATAGCTCATGAATCCCGGAACAAGATGTTTCGCAATAATCTTAGCATCCGATACACCGGCCAATTTGGCCGCTAATATATAATCTTCCTTCTTCAGAGACAGGAATTTGCTTCGTACGGTTCTTGCCAGTCCCGGCCAGCTGAGCAGGGACATGATCAGGGTTATGAAGACATAAACCTTCACCACCGAGATACCCGGAGGAATCGCCGCAGAAAGCGCCATCCACAACGGCAGCGTCGGGAAGGAAGATATCACCTCAATAATTCTCTGTATTACCGTATCAATAAAGCCGCCGTAATAGCCGGAAATACCTCCGATGATAATGGCGAGCAGAAAGGACATTAAGGTTCCGATCAGCGGCACCGTAAGAGATACCTGGCTGCCGATCAGAATTCTGGAAAACAGGTCCCGGCCAAGCTGATCCGCTCCGTAAATCATCACATTTACCTTGTCTTTTCCTGCGGGCCGGTCTGAATTATCAACACCGAACAGATGCCGGTCGCCTTTGATAAAGCCAAATAATTTATAGGAAGAACCCTTCACGAAAAACTTAATACGGTAAGGCTGTTCAGTATTCTCAACAAAAGTTTTATTAAGAAATTTATCATAGGAGATCTCCAGGTCATATACGAACGGCCCGACAAACTCCCCGTCGTGGAAAAAATGTATTTTGCTCGGAGGGGCATTGGAATAGGTCGCAGAAAAGTCCTCCAAGCCTTGCGGAGCAATGAAATTAGCAAAAAGAGCTCCGGTGTATAAAAGTGCCAGTATAATAAAGCTGATCATGGCCAGCTTATGTTTCAGCAGCTTTCTTCCCATCAACTGCCATTGGGAGGAGGTATAATATTTCTCTTGCTTTGCCCTCTCTTTTTCGAGCTTTCTTATTTCTTTTTCACTTAAATTCGTACTTTCGTGAGCAGAATTAATTGTTTGTTTCTCTCGGCTCATTATTTACTCTCCTCCAGAAGTTTAATCCTCGGGTCCAGAACCGCAAGCAATAAATCGGATATCAGCGTACCAATTACTACCAGGGTAGCTGATATCAGCAGGATACCTCCTGAGAGATACACATCCTGAGATTGTAATGCCTTTAATAATATGGGACCCTGGGTCGGCAGCATCAGCACAATTGCAGTAATCGTTGAACCATTGAAAATGCCGGAAATCATGCCTCCGAGCCCGCTGACAATCGGATTCACTACTGCACGCATTTCATATTTGTAGGTTATCGTTTTTTCACTTACTCCCTTTGCTCTTGTGCAAAGCACGTATGGCTTTTCCTGCTCATCCAGCATCTGCGCACGCACGCTTCGGATCAATCCGCAGGCACCTGACATGCTGATAACAATCGTCGGTATAATTAACCGCTTAAGGAAGTCCAGGAATGCAGCCCAGGAGGTGATACCCCCTTCCGGGAACAACCCCATAATCGGCTTGCCCGTCCATTTATAGGACATATACATCAAAAGAATCGCCAGCAGAAAATGCGGCACCGCCATACCGATAAAACCGATAAAGGTAAAAAAATAGTCTCCGACAGAGTATTGATGCTTCGCCGAATAGATCGCAATCGGAATCGCTATTAGATAGGTAACCACCAGAGTAATCAGCGAAATCATCAGAGTTGTCCCCAGAGTCTCACCAATTTTCACCAAAACACTTTGGTTATAATAAAAGGAGGTACCCCAGTCTCCTGTCACGATACCGCCAAGCCAGTCGGCATATTGTACTATAAACGGGCGGTCAACCTTATACATCGCACGAAGGTTTGCAATGTCCGTTTCTGTTACCGTTTCTCCCTGCGCAATCATATCGGTTACCAAGCTATCCACAAAATCTCCGGGAGGAAGCTGTATCACAAAAAATACCACCAGGGTAATCATTAATAATGTGAAAAAAGCAAGCATAAGCCTTTTTCCGATATATCTCCATTTATCCATAACTTATCACCATCGAACCCTTCTCAGCTTCGTCAGATATCTCAAAACTTAAAACACCAAGAGGGCTTTTGCAAAGCAGCTCGGTTTCCTGTTGTTTTACAAAAGCCCGTAATCTTAGTGCCGTATGCTATTCTTATTTCTTATTGCGCTATATATAATTGCTCAGGACGCATCATGCTTGCGAATCTGTACTCGTCTGCCCAAATAATATTGGAAGGGAAATTCTTAACCTTGTTATTGATGAAGAAATTCATCGGCAGGGGAGCTAAAAATCCGATAATCCATGTGTTTTCCTTATGTAAATCATAAATCTTCTGTACGTTTTGTGCAACAACGGCATCTCTGTTCTCACCGGATGCTGCTGCAATCGCATCATAAGCATTGATCAGCTCCAGCATTGCTCCGGTAGGCTCTACACCGCCGTTTGCTGTGGTCTTGCCATCCTCATACCATTTGCCGTATGCACCGTACCAGCAGCTGAAGTTACGCATCGGAACGACAATATCAGGGCGAATTGCAGGACTGGTGATACCAACACCTTCAAACTTTGCTTCAATATTATTAACAAGAATTGATTTTGCGATCTCTGCATCCACCTTATCGGATATCTTGACACCAATCGCTTTGTATGCGGACTGCAGCAGGGTAATATAATCACCCTCTTTGGAGATATCATTGGTTGAAATAACAATTTCAACATCTCTGTTGGTACCCTTCATCTTACGGTAAGTACCATCCGCTTTATTCCAAGGCTCTGTAATCTCATCCAGCAAAGCATTGGCTTTATCTACATCATATTCAGTCCATTTATTGGTCCAATCCGCATCGTAGGAAGCGGATCCTTCCGCGGGCGCTGCCTGGGCAGGTTTAGCCTGGCCATTCATCAGGGTAGCATTCATCAGGTTTCTATCAACACTGATAGAGAGAGCCTCTCTAAAGCGAAGATCCTGGAACAGGGCACGCTTATCCGGATCCTGCACCGTCTGACACAAAGCCAGTGCCGGTCCGCTCTGCCATTCCGGACGGAACCAGGAAACAATGGTGTGGGAAGCCTGAGTCGCAGTTGCTACTGTTGCATAATCGCCAAATTCAACCCATGAAATATCCATCTCGCCTGCTGTCTGCTTGAGTACAACCTGGTCGGCATCGTTAATTATGATGAATTTTAAGCTGTCCAGATAAGGCAGCTGGCGTCCTTCGCTGTCTGTCTTCCAGAAGTAAGGATTGCGTACCAGCTCATAGGTCTCACCAACGGTATTCCAATTGTCCTTTACAGCAATAAAGCTGCGGATCTGGGGTACAATCGCATAATCCCAGTGATAATAACCGATATCTTTGCCCATGGTGCCGTAATCTTCCCATACCTTGCCAAAATCTCTGTTGGCATTGGCAATCGCCTCTTCCTGTGTAATCAGAGGGAAGCTGGCATCATCCGCCACGCCGTCTTTACGCGCTACGTAATTAACAAAGAAATGCTTCGGCAGGAACATCCATTTATTATCAACCGCTACCGCTTCCGGGAAGTTAGGCTTCGGAGCAGCAAAAGTCACTGTAAGGGTATAATCATCCACCTTGGCAAACTCCGCCCAGTAGCTCTTGCCATCCTTTGTTACCTGGTAGCAGTTATAGGGCTTGGAGGTATAAGCCGGATAATATCCGGGTTGATCTACTCCAATTGCGGTACGGTCCTCGTTCAAAGCCGGTGTTGACATATGATCATAATAGAAGATGATGTCATCTGCTGTGAAAGGATGTCCGTCGGACCATTTCATACCTTCTCGAAGTTCAATTGTCCATACGGTAGAATCTTCATTGGCGTAATAATCCTTACATGCATTTGCTTCCACTTCACCGCTGCCATCCTGCTTGAAGCGGAACATGCTCTGCTCACTGTAAGGGCCCCAGGTCCAACGGCCACCGTCATTGGTGGTAGCGGTAATACTTCCGCCATAGGTACCAAGTGATAAAATATCTGTTTCAACCATTACATCTTCTGCAACCGGTAAACGTTCTTCCAGTGCAGGAAGCTTTCCTGCAGCCACCTGCTCCGCAAGCATGGGAGCTTCCTTCGCTGCATCTTCGGCAACCGCTTCTCCGCCGCTATTCTCCTCACCTGCTGCCTGGGTAGGTTGTTGATTTCCACCTTCCTGTTTCTCCGGCGACTTGCTGCATGCCGATAGGGAGCCCATCGCAAGAATCGTCGCCAGCATAAGCGCTACTACTTTTTTCATGTTTCTCCTCCTTTTTAATTTCACATCTTACTTTTGTTATTACGGCCAGTATTGCTCGCAAAATGAAAGATTGTATCCCAGTACATTTTTTCGTTCCAGCCCTTTAAACGAACAATGCAAGATCATATATTTTATTAAATATATTTATCTTGCATATTAATAATATCACAACCCGTCTGATTTGTAAACATTATATTTATATATTTTATATAATAAACGTAATATTTATATACATATCCATGTGATTATAACCATCTAAATCCATATATTTTCCTTATTATTACTGCATTTTGTCATTTGTATACTTCTTATGTTTTATTAATTATATTTAGTATACTTTTTAACCGGAATTATTCCATTTATTTCACATAATACAATTTTCTTTGAAACAAAAAAACCCGGATAGACGCATTCTTTCTATCCGGGCCAGTTGTTTTATCGTTTCATCCTGCGATATAAAAATACCTTTTTCTCTGCTTCATCCCGCAAAACCGCTATATCTCTTCCATTAAAATCGCAGGAACCATGAAATCTGTCTCCGTACTGATTTTATTGATCTGTGCCAGAAGCAATCGAATCACTTTTTCAGCCATATCTATTTCATTTTGTCTCATATGAGCCACAGGAAGTCCTTGCGGTCCGTCCACACAGCAGATCTTTATCTCCTCGCCGACCTTTGCACCAATTCTTCTGGAGGCTTCCAAAATCGCCGACATAAGACTGTACTCCGCACAGATAATTCCATCCAGCCGTCCTTGATTGTGGGTCAGGTAGCTCATCGCCTTTTCAACATTTTCTTCTTTCGGCGGATGCTCATAGATATCCTCATCAAAAATCAGCGTACATTCCGGCAATGTTTCTGCCATATATTCCGCTGCCGCCTCATAAAAACCATTCTTACGTTCCTGAAGAGAGGAGGTTCCTATAATTTCAGAAGAGAAGAAGCTCAGTCTTTTGCATCCCTGCCTGCAAAGGTGTTCCACCAGAGTTTTGATTGCCTGTATATTATCAGTACGAACTGACGGGACAGAAATACCTTCCAGCTTCTTGTCAATCACCACAACCGGAAACCCCTCCAGAATCAACTTCAATATCTTCGGATTGTAATACACCCCATGGCATGGCATAACAATCAATCCCTCTATATTCGACCTTACCAGAAAATCAATTTCCTCCGTCTCTTTTTCCCTGCTATAGTAGGAAAATCTCGGAATGACCTTATATCCCTCTTCCTCCGCCAGGCGATCGATTTTATACAAAAGATCCAATCCAAAGGAACTGGACACATGTTCCATCACAAGGCCTATCTTCCTGTCCGGCGAGATTACGCTGCTCTTTACAGGCTCTTCCGCCACCGGATTGCGTGCCTTTACAAAGGTTCCCACTCCCGGTATTCTTTGCAGCAGTCCTTCCTCCTTCAGCATGCTCAGCGCTTTCTTCACCGTAATCATGCTAACTCCGAATTTCGTCTTTAATTCGTCATCGGAAGGTATCTTTTCTCCCTCTCTATAGACATTGCTTTCAATCTTTTTCTTCAAATCTTCATATAGCTGTACATACAAAAAATTGTCCCTCTCCAAAACTCACACCCCATCTATCATGTTCATGTACTTAGCTGCATTATACCTCAAGCAATTTTAATTAAAAAGTTCTTTTATGACGTATTTTGCCATCTCTTTTGTCTACTTTTTATCCCTTAGATCAATAATAGATCTTCAATGTCTTGATCTCAAAGGCGCGGAAACAGAGTTCAAGCTCGCGGGATAACGGGAGGGTCTCTAAGGTCTCCTCCAGCATATTGGTAACAGCGATTTTCTTCACCTTCCCGGATAAGGACAGCTTTGTATTGGTATAGGTTCCTTCCGCCTCATAGAGCCGGAGAACAAATGCCTTCTCCTGATCCTGGGCCGGCTTGACCGCCTCTATCATGATATTGTCAGCCTCAACTTTAACCAGGCTTTCTTCTTCATAGCTGCCATTCACAACAATCGGACTTATATTAAAGCGGTATGCCGGCTTGATCACCGTTTCCGCCCCAAAACCTCTGTCATGCGGGCAAAAACCATAACTAAAGGTATGAACTCCTTTATCTCCGTGATAATCCGGTCTGCTGCCACCCTTATGGAGGGTCAGACGAAGCTGCGAATCCTTTGCAGAGATACCGTATTTGCAGTCATTCAAGATCGCTACACCGTATCGGTTCTCAGACAGATCGGTATACTTATGATTGCACACCTCAAACTTGGCCTTTTCTTCCGGCGTGTTGCGCGATGTCGGCCGTTTAATATAGCCGAATTGCACCTCATGTCTGGCAAAATCCGTATGGATTGCAGTATCAAAAGCAGTTTTCAGAAGGCGATGTTCCTCCTGCCAGTTCAAGACAGTATCAAACCTTACTTCAGCACTGTCGGCATAGAATATCATATCCTGGCGCAAGCTGGACTTCGCAGTCAGTTGGTATTCACTTCTGATCCGATACTCCACCGCTCCATCGGAAACCACCTTCCTCGATAAAAGGACCGCCTCCTCCTTGAATTTGCATTCAATATCAGCGTCGATATCCCAGTTATCCCAATCCCACGGTACATCCTCAGCCATCAGGAAGGCATTCAGAGAATATCCTTCACCGCGCAGTTCACGATTAACCCGCTTATCCACAAAGGACTCAATGTAACCCTTTTTATCAAAAACAACGGTTGCATAAGGTGTATGCAACACATTATCTTTTTCTTCAAATGCCGATACCGCTTCGATGCTTCCGGGAACCAGTTCAAGAACCACGCTGGAAAATGCAGGTATCTCCACACCCAGAACCGCCAGCCTGGTGTTCCCCTCCAGATCGGTCACTTTCTGCTGCCGGTAATTTCCTTTAACAACATAACCCTCCCGGTAATCCAGGTATATCACATCCCTGCGTTCAAAAGAAAGCGTATTCAATACGGATACGGTATTCTCTGAACTCTGAGTCTCAATGAGATCTTCCAGAAGACGATTGGATTCTTCAATCACTCTTCCTGTCTCAAGGATGGATTGTTCATGAGCCGACGGAATACAGGTCCCCGGCAGGATGTCATGGAACTGATTCACCAGCAAATCGCCCAGCAGGGGCTTTATGAATTCATCCGCAGCTGCAATATCCTTCCTTATGGAAGACCTTACCGTAATATACTCCAGATTTCTTAATGCAATCTCAGCAAGGCGGTTATTTCGTTTAATTGTATGCTGGTTTGTCAAAGTACCTCTATGCAATTCCAGATACAGCTCTCCGGTATAGGTTGACGGCTCTGCGACCGAAGCCTCCAACTTTTTCATAAATTCACTCACCGTAATATGACTTGATCTCGGCAGGCCCTCCACATCACCTAAACGGTTAGCCACTTCAATCATCTCAAAGGTAGGGCCGCCTCCGCCGTCTCCTTCTCCATAGGAGAGAAGGCGCATGTTCGATACATTCTTTTCCTTGATGGAATCCCTGCTATCCTCCAGCACATGGCGGAACATGTTTTTTGGCTCCGGCCCCGAGTGAGTCTTGTTAAAATGAACAAAGACCTTGGTTCCGTCCAGCCCCTTCCAGTAGAAGGTATCATAAGGGAAATCTGTGGTATCCCCCCATACAATCTTCGTAGTGAGGAAGTATTTCACTCCGCAGCCCTGCATGATCTGAGGAAGGGATACACTGTATCCGAAGGTATCCGGCAGCCAGAAGGCATCTGATGTATAACCAAAATGCTCCTGTGTAAATTTTTGTCCCCAAAGGAATTGACGTATCATCATCTCCCCTGAGGGTATATTGCAATCGCATTCAATCCAAACTCCGCCGTTAGGCTCATATCTTCCTGCCGCAACCGCTTTTCGAATATCCTCGAAGAGGTCCGGATAGTACTCCTGCATCAGGGCTGTATGGTATGCAGAGCTCTGAATAAACTTATATTCCGGATATTGATCCATTAAGTTCATTTGATTCGAATAGGTTCTGGCACATTTCTTCACGGTTTCCTTGATGTCCCACAGCCATGCCGTATCCATATGGGAATGTCCAATCAGACCGGCATAGGGTGCTGACGCCGAATTGGCGGAAGCCAGGACTTCCTTCAGTAATTGATTCACTTCCCGCAGCGAAGCCAGGAAGACATCTTTGTCAACATTCTGAATGTCATAATAGACCACTTCATGTATCTTCTTGAGGGTACGAATCAGTTCGGCACGACGGAAGCTTTCCGCTCCCAGGCCTTCTGCCATCTGGTTTACAATCATCAGATTGCAGTATACATCACAGATAAACTCATTTTTGAGGCAGATATCCACACTGTGATAGGTGATTTTAAAGTCATCCCTCGGATCTGTTTGAAACGGCCTGGTTCCCATCACATAGTGGTGTGCATAGTACTCCATTGCAATCTCAATGTGTTCCCCTTTTACCGCTGCCTTTTTAAGCAGATCGCAATAGTGATTGCCGTGGCCGAATTCATTTACCTTCGTTCCGAAATTACCATAGGGCTTTTTATTCACCCACAGGAGTCCTTCATAGGCATCAATCTTCGGATAGATAAACAGGTCCTTTCCCTCACTTTCCGGGGGAACTGTGTAATCACCCATAAACCAGCAGTAGATTCCTTCACCGCTCCAGGAATCTCCTTCCCTGCAGGGCACAAAATTCGATGCTTCCGGCACCTCATGATATCGTCCATCCGTCGGATATGCCATCATAGTGACCTCATCGACTTTGTCAAACATCATTTGTTCCAGCGTCAATTCAAATCTCCTTAACTTACCTAGCATTACCTCTGTTTGCTTTTCTGTTAGCATAGAAATCTCCTCTTATTTATATTAAAATCCATTATCTATTATGTCCACTAATATTATGTTTATTATATATTAAATATATTTAATATGTCAACAGTGAATGCCACCTATTTCTTTCCACAGCCTCAATCGAAGGAAAATCAACGCACTTGTTCCTGCGCCAATCACCGTCATGACAGTGTAACCCGCCATTGTTTCGGGAAATAGCGTGACAACAACCACACTGGCATTGATCATTATATGAACTAGGATGGATGCGTAAATCGAACGGTATTTGCGATTGAGAAGCCCCAGCAAAAAGCCTGTGACCGCTGCATAAATGCCTTGAATTATATTTCCGTGGTAGATACCAAAGAACAGAGCCTGCAACAAATTGGCCCCCACATAGGGAAGCACCTTTCTTGCTCTGAAAAGAATCACTCCGCGAAAGATCAATTCCTCCGAAACAGGAGCTATGACCGTCGTGTAAATAAACACCAGAAGAATATTTGCACCAAATATCCCCCTCATGGTCTCTCCGTAATTCTCAAATTGCTCCGGGAATGCAGGCCGGACCAGATTCATTACTCCGGAGAAGAAAAGTTGGCAGCCAATCCCCAGCATCACAAATTGATAGAGGTTTTTCAGAGAGGCCACCGAGACCAAGGGTCTCTTCTCATAACCGGCAGTATCACGCTGATACCAAAAATAAAAGATAATACCGCAGATTAAAACCGCGGCAACCGATATGAGATAAGCCATCTCCCGGGACATCAGCCTCTCCGCTGCCTGTGACAGCTTTTCAGCATCTCTTAATTGTCCTGCTCCTTGCGTAATCCCGATCCGAACAGCAACCATTCCCTGAAATATAATCTGGAACACCGATACCGTTATAAGCATTATTGTTTCGGCAGCCAGAAACGGTGTAATGACCAGCCATAGATAGCGTAGTAATTTCTTCAATTTTAGCCCTTCCTTTTTCCGATAATTAAGTTCATTCTAGCACCTTTCTTAAAGCCTGCCAACCTAAAATTCACCGGGTAAATAATAGAAAGGGAACTAGTGATCCATCCCCTAATTCCCTTTCTATGTCATAGCTATAAAAATATTCACATCAGCTTCTCATTTTGCCGGCCTTTTTACTGCATCCTTTGCCGCATTCTTCACAGCGCGCTACGCAGAAGCCTTATCTAACCAAGCACTACTTCCACCTCGTGAAGCAGCTTCCCGGCAGTGAGAGGGGGCTTATTCCCTAAGGGGATCGTATTCCCATTCACTTCTCTGCCGTCCACCGTCATCTTCATAACTCCTTTGGATACATGATGTGGATTTTTTACCGTGATCCGATACTTGTCTCCTCTGAATTCACGAATCACTGTGTATCCGTCCCATGCCCTGGGGATGGAGGGATCCACCTGCAAACCGTCGTAGTCCGGCTTGATTCCCAGAATTGACTGGGCGATGGCTACAAAGTTCCAGGATGCGGTCCCGGTTAACCAGGAATTCTTCGCTTCACCGTGACGCCTTGCGTCCTTACCTGCCACCATCTGGGAATATACATAGGGCTCCACGCGATGAATCTCGGAGTACTCCTCCGTATAGGCAGGTGCAATTCTGGTATAATAATCAAATGCTTTATCTCCTCTGCCCATCTGTGCCTCTGCGATCATAATCCAGGCATTGTTGTGGCAGAAGATACCGGCATTCTCCTTATATCCCGCCGGATAGGTAGAAATCTCTCCATATTCTACATAATACTTTGTAAATGCAGGATTCTGAAGCACCAGACCATACTTCGTCCCAAGACGCTCTTCCACAGCGTCCAGGGCCTGGATTGCCTTGCCGTCCGCGACGCCGCAGTTCCCCATAATGCACAAGCCCTGGGATTCGATAAAGATCTTACCCTCTTCATTTTCATCACTGCCAACTTTTCTTCCAAAATCATCATAGGCACGAATGAACCAGGAACCATCCCAGCCATCCCTCATAATTACCTCACGCATCTTCCTGGTCTCTGCCTGAATACGCTCTGCCTCTGCATGATTGCCAATTCTCTTCATTAGAGCACTATATTCCTCGCCTATGTAGCAGAACATTCCGGCAATCATCACTGATTCAGCAACTCTTCCATCCTTGCTGGTTGTAGTCTGGAAGGATTCTCCCGGTTCGGTGGAGAAGCAGTTTAGGTTGAGGCAGTCATTCCAGTCGGCACGCCCGATCAGCGGAAGGCCATGGGGCCCAAGATTATGAAGCACATGATCCATGGAACGCTTCAGATGATCCGCCAAAGGTGTGCTGGCAGACTCATCATTATCAAAGGGGGTCATTACTTCCAGAATGGAGAAATCACCGGTCTCCTTAATATAGGAAGTCACTGCAAGCACCAGCCACAGCGGGTCATCATTAAAATTACCGCCGACTTCATCATTTCCCTTCTTCGTTAACGGCTGGTACTGATGATACGCTCCTCCATCCTGGAGCTGGGTGGAAGCCAGATCAATAATTCTCTCTCTGGCGCGATCCGGAATCTGATGCACAAAGCCAAGGATGTCCTGATTGGAGTCCCGGAAGCCCATCCCCCTGCCGATACCAGATTCAAAGTAAGACGCGCTTCTGGACAGATTGAAGGTAACCATGCACTGGTATTGGCTCCATATATTTACCTGACGGTTTAATTTCTCATCTGCGGAATCGACATTGTATTTGGATAACAGCTGATCCCAGTACGCACCAAGCTCTTCCAGAGCCTTGTCCACTGCCCGGGTATCGGCAAACCTTGCGATCATCTCTTCCGCTTTCTTCTTATTAATTATATTCTTACTAATAACATTACCCGTGATGTTATTTTCGAACTTCTCTTCAAAGGCATTCTCAATATACCCCAGGACAAACACATAATCCTTGCTCTCTCCGGGCTCCAGGCTTACCTCCAGGCAATGGGATGCAATGGGGTGCCAGCCGTCTGCCACAGAATTGCTGCTCTTCCCGGCAAATACCGCCTGAGGGTTCTCAAAACCATTATAGGTTCCCAGAAAACTCTCCCGGTCAGAATCAAAACCGGCAACGGGAGCATTCACGGAGTAAAAGGCATAATGGTTACGCCTCTCCTTGTATTCCGTCTTATGATATATGACTGACCCCTTCACCTCAACCTCGCCGGTATTATAGTTTCTCTGGAAATTAGTCATATCATCCTGGGCATTCCATAAACACCACTCAACAAAAGAAAAGAGCTTTATCTGTTTTTTTTGATCCGATGTGTTCCTTACCACCATCTTATGAACCTCTGCATTGGTATCCATTGGTACAAAGAAAGTTACCTCTGTTTCAACGCCTCCCCTGGCTCCGGTAATCTTCGTATACCCCATACCATGCCTGCATTCATACCTCTCAAGCTCCTTCTTAACAGGAGCCCAGGCCGGTGACCACACATCGCCGCCGTCATTGATATAATAATAACGTCCGCCGCCCAGATCCAGGGGCACATTATTGTAACGGTAGCGCGTGATTCTTCTCAGCTTGGCATCCTTATAGAAGCAGTATCCCCCTCCCGTATTGGATATCAGGGAAAAGAATGCTTCCGACCCTAAATAGTTAATCCACGGATAAGGAGTCGTAGGTGTGGTAATCACGTACTCCTTCCTGGGATCATCAAAATATCCGTATTGCATAGAATATCCTCCTTATTATTATTTGTACTCTCCAACTACCATTATATTACACCCTCCCCTCCATTTCAACTGCATCCAATTGCATTATTTAAGAGATATTTTATAATAAATTTCTTTTTTTCCCTCTATAAATGTGATACACTATTATAAATTAGAAAATGTCTGTAAACTGACAGTAAGAACAATATTCAGCAAGATATAAAGCGAGGTTTTTAACATGCCCAAAGAAACAAAACTGGCTGAGGATGCGGCAATTTACCAGCCCAGACAGAGATTAACAGAGAAGCAAAAACTGAAGGATATGTCAAATCAGGAGAAGATGTCTTACCTATGGGAATATTATCGTATTCATGCCCTGGCCGCAGTTGCGGCAATAGCGCTTGTCTCCTATTTTATCTATGAATTTGTAACCCCTGACATCGAGACCCAGTTCTATGCGGCCATCCTTGACAGCACTATCAGTGAGGATGTTTGGGGTGAATATAATACCAAGTTTGAAGAATATCTGGAATTGAATCCGGAACTCGAGGATGTACAGCTGAATTCTTCCTTCTATATGAACAGCGGCGGCGAGTATGCCATGAACATGGTACAAGTATTGGCCACCCGCGTTGCTGCCGGTGAGATTGATGTATTTATCGCTCCGGAATCCAGCTTTCAAGGCTATGCTTATTCCGGTTATTTTGACAAATTAACAGATCGCCTTCCAACGGATCTTTATACCAGCCTGGCTGATTATCGCTTCCAATCTGACACAGAGGAAGAACCTGAACAAAGCGTGTATGGGATCTATTTGACCGACACCAAACTGTTTTCAGAACACGCGGTTAATTCCGATCCTTACGTACTCGGAATTATTGCCAATTCCGGTCACAAGGATAATGCGGTGGAATTCTTGCGCATGCTGTTTAGTGAATAATCTTTCCATAGATAATAAAAACTCTCATCAATAAAAAGTACGCTCTGCGTACTTTTTATTGATTTATAAAACTCGCAAAAACAGCCAGCCGCTCTGAAGAACGGTTGGCTGTTTTTGCAAGCATTGACCTATTTATTAATTTCCTGTCACAACTTCCTTACTTCTCCGTGATATATCCCTGTGCTTTCAGCAGCTCCGCGATCAGAACCGCGCCGCCGGCCGCACCGCGAACGGTATTATGGGATAATCCCACAAATTTATAATCAAATACCTTATCTTCACGCAGCCTTCCAAAGCATACGCCCATACCGTTCTCATAATCACGGTCCAGCTTTGCCTGAGGGCGGTTATCCTCCTCAAAATACTTGATAAACTGCTTCGGTGCGCTGGGCAATTCCAGTTCCTGAGGGATCCCTCTGAATTCCGCCCAGGCCTTTAATATCTCTTCCTTCGTGGGCTTATTTTCAAAATTCACAAACACCGCTGCCGTATGTCCGTCCGTTACAGGAACACGGATGCACTGGGTGGTAATCACCGGACCTTCCGCCTTCACAATCTGTCCGTCCACTACGCTGCCCCAGATACGCAGGGGCTCCTGCTCACTTTTTTCCTCTTCTCCGCCAATATAGGGAATTACATTATCCACCATCTCCGGCCAATCCGCAAAGTTCTTGCCTGCTCCGGAAATCGCCTGATAGGTCGTCGCCACCACCAGCTTGAGTCCGAATTGACGCAGCGCATGGAGAGCGGGAGCATAGCTTTGGATGGAGCAATTCGGCTTCACAACAATAAAGCCTCTCTTCGTCCCGAGACGTTCCTTCTGAGCCGCGATCGCTTCCAGATGCTCCGGATTCATCTCCGGAACCACCATCGGAACATCAGGAGTCCATCTGTGGGCACTATTATTGGACACTACCGGGGTTTCCGCCTTGGCATACGCTTCTTCTATAGCCTTAATCTCATCCTTGGTCATATCCACTGCGCTAAAGACAAAATCAACACCTGCGCTTACCTCTGCAACCTCATTCACGTTCTTTACAACTAATTTCTTCACGCTCTCAGGCATCGGCGTCTGCATCTTCCAACGATCTCCGACCGCTTCTTCATATGTCTTTCCGGCGCTTCTGGGGCTTGCAGCCACCGTAACCACCTCAAACCAGGGATGGTTCTCCAGCAGGGAAATAAAGCGCTGCCCAACCATACCGGTTCCTCCAAGGATACCTACCTTTAGTCTGCCCATTCTATAATTCCTCCCTTTGTTCTTCTACGGCATACATCTGTCTTTGTTGTAAATATACTATATACCAATTCTCAAAAAAATCAACACTTTTTTGCAGAATTTTAAAGATTTTGTTACTATTATATAAGTTAATTATCCATTGGTTCATTTGTTTGGTTATTTTTTTCATACTCCTCCAGTAATCTCCGGAGATCATCCATGGTTTCAATTTCATTCACCCTGTTCCTCAGCCTGGCAGAGCCGGGATAGCCCGTAGTATACCACGCAACATGCTTGCGCATTTCCCGGATACCGATGAATTCCCCCTTATATTGTGCCGACATTTGGGCATGGCGAAGGATCATCGCCCGGACTTCTTCGAACTCAGGTCTGGGGAGAAGAACTCCCTGCTCCAGATAGGCCTTAATCCGGGCAAACAGCCAGGGATTCCCACGGGTTCCCCTCGCAATCATAAGTCCGTCACAGCCGGTCTGCCGGAGCATATCTTCTGCATCCTTGGGAGAAAATATATCTCCGCTTCCAATGACAGGGATCGACACCGCTTCCTTAACCTGGCGGATAATCTCCCAATCCGCCTTGCCGCTATAATACTGCTCCCTGGTTCTTGCATGGACAGCAATCGCCGCGGCTCCGTTCTCCTCTGCAATCTTTGCCACCTCCACCGCATTGCAGTCACCGTGGTGAAAACCCTTGCGTATCTTTACCGTCACCGGCTTGCTATAGCCCTCCGCAACCTTACGGACAATCTCGCCGATCAGCTCCGGCTTCTTCATCAGCGCAGACCCCTCTCCGTTATTCACCACCTTGGGAACAGGGCATCCCATATTGATATCCAGAATATCGAAATTACGATGTTCCAACCTTCGGGCCGTCTCTCTCAGTATGTCAGGATCCGCCCCAAAAAGCTGGAGAGCTGCCGGTCTCTCCTCCTCCGCCACTTGAATAAGGTTCTCCGTATTCTTATTATTATACTGGACCCCCTTTGCACTGACCATTTCCGTATACACAAGATCCACTCCCTGTTCCTTGCATAACACGCGAAAAGGCAGATCCGTCACCCCCGCCATGGGCCCCAGACACAATATTCCTTTTAGCTTTACATTACCTATCTGTAAACTCATTCTGTTTTCTCCATTAATTATAAGGAAACAACGAGCAGCACGCTTTGCGAGCCGCTCTTATGTTAAGAAAAATATTGGTTCCCGTATACACCTGACCAATTCAGTGTATGCAGGCACCAATATCTTTCTTTCACATTCTTTTATCAATCCTCAGCTTTTAAAACGCGCAAGAACTCCATCCTTTTTGCATCAAAACTTAACGCATTTTATTCTTGTCGCTGATTATCTTCAGCCCCTTAAGCGTCAGGTTCGGATCGTACACTTCAATCACATCCGTCGCTTCCGAGATTATCTTACCCAGACCTCCGGTTGCAACTACCCTGCACTTCTCAATCCCCGCCTCCTGGAGCATCTTCTTAACAATATATTCCGTCTGACCAATACAGCCGAATACCAGACCGGCCTGCATGCTTGTTACCGTATCTTTCGCCAGAATAGTGTCAGGCATGATAATCTCAATCTCCGGAAGCCTAGCCGTATCATTCCATAGAGCGTTAGCCGATATCCGCAGACCCGGGCTGGTTACCGCAGCAATAAAGCTTCCATCCTCTGTGATCAGATCATATGTGATTGCGGTTCCGAAGTCAATGACCAGAACAGGTCCGCCATAGATTTCGTAGGCTGCCACTGCATCCACTACACGATCCGCTCCCAGCTCCTTCGGATTCATTGCTCCTATTTTAATGCCGGTCTTTGTTCCGATCCCCACAATCAAGGGCGTCAAGCCCAGATACTTAATAATCCCGGAGGTCAGTGAGTGCATCAGCTTAGGAACAACACTGGCAATGGCTACCGCAGTAATCTCTTCTATATTAATGTTTCTTGCCTTTAGCAGATCCCACAGCATCAGACCGTATTCATCCGAAGTGCGGGCTGTCTTGGTGGTCAGGCGAAAGCTGCCCTTTAAATTCATTTCCTCAAATACGCCCAAGGTTATATTGGTATTTCCAACATCAATCACTAGCAACATGTTTTACCCCTCCGTAAAGCCGCTTTCCGGTTGCCAACTCCCGCGGCCGATATCTCTTATAAAAGCTGGGATGCATCTTCACCAAGAAAGAATACCTTATAATAAAGCTCCAGAGCTTCCAGAAGCTCCGTCCTCTCCCGCTGCAGCTCCTTAATCTTCAATGCGCTTCCGATTTCATCATAAAGGAAATCATCCTCTTTGGAATCCACGCGCATTATGAGCGTACCGTCCTCTTCAAACTCCAGCGATAATATCCCGCCGATATCCTCTGTAAACAGCACACACATTATTTTAAGCTCTTGCTTTATCTGTTCCGGCAACGCACCAAAATCATCGTTAAGCCAAAATTTTTTCTCATATGCGCTGCTGGCACATAACACAACCTGCTCCTGATACATACTATTATCCCTTCTTTGTTAAACTTATATGTCCCGGATATAAAACATGTTTTTGATAATTTATTTTACAGATGCGCAAGGGCAGCGCCTTTTATCAGAAGTTAAAATACAACTTCTGATAACTTATATTACAGGAACATAATGCGTGTTCCTGTAATCGGGTATGAGAAGTAGATTCACTTTCTTCTCATGACCTATATTATATCCATAATAATGAAACCCAGGGCGATAACAATGATTCCCAGCATAAAGAATGTCATTCCCATCATCTTTCGCTTCGGGTCCTTCCATTGCTTTAGCCCGTTAAGAACGTTCATTAAGCCGCCGGACAGGCAGATAGCCAGAATAGCATAGCGGTTGCCAGGATTTTGGAACACCAAAAAGAGCGAGACAATCAAAGCAATTCCCACAATAGTGTTAAATAAATCCATCCAATTGAGTTTATTGTTTTTTGATGAAAAATCCTTTAATTGCTCCTTAAGCTTGCTCACTTCTTCCACCCCGGTTTAAATATTTCCTATGGTTGCTACCATCACTGCCTTAATTGTATGCATACGATTCTCTGATTCATCAAATACAACCTCTGCAAACCGCTCAAAAAGCTCCTCGGTAACCTCATTGCCCTTTACCGCAGGCAGACAATGCAGGAAGATGGTATTTTCCTTCCCTGTCAGGGAAAGTAATTCATCATTTACCTGATACGGCTTCAGGAGAGCAATACGCTCCGCCGCTTTATCCTCTTCACCCATGGAGCACCAGACATCCGTATAGATTGCATCCGCACCTTCCACTGCCGTCAGCTGGTCCGATATCATAATTTTACTGCCGAAGATTTTTGCATATTTCTCGCACTCGGCCACCAGAACCTCATCCGGCCACAGCTGCTTCGGAGCCAATATGGTAAAATCAATTCCCAGCTTGGAAGAACCGATCATAAGGCTGTTGGCCATATTGTTGCGTCCATCACCGACATACACCAACTTTAACCCTTTTAGCTTACCAAACTGCTCCTTCAAAGTCAAGAAGTCGGCAAGAATTTGCGTTGGGTGATCCTCGTCCGTAAGACCGTTCCATACAGGAACACCGCTATATTTTGCTAACTTTTCCACCGTTTCCTGTTTAAATCCACGAAATTCAATTCCATCAAACATCCTGCCCAAAACTCGGGCGGTATCTTCCACACTTTCCTTATGTCCCAGCTGGATATCAGCCTTGCTCAGATATTCCGGATATCCACCCTCATCCACACATCCTACGGTAAAGGCGCATCGGGTTCTTGTGGATGGCTTTTCAAAAATCATGGCAATATTCTTTCCCTTCAGGCTATTTCCGGTAATTCCCTGTTTCTTCTTCGCCTTTAACTCTGCTGCCAGATCGATGAGATATTCTATCTCCTCCGGTAAGAAATCTTTTAAAGTAAGTAAGCTCCGTCCTTTTAAATTCATAATAACCTCCTATTCGCCGCTCCGGGACCCGGACCCATCCTATTCAAACCAATAAATCCTGCGGATGCCCCAAAACGGGATCTGTAATTAAATTCATAATTATACCTTAATAATGTTTATTTATACATTATTCCAAACATATTCATTTGTCAAGATAAATATTAGCCTCTTGCCAATAAATTTTAAATAAGTATATTATTATGAAGACACCCTCTCTTCCTGTAATGAATATCTATTCATTACCCCCTAATCGTATCAACAGAGTGAGCATATAATGGTTCAAACCTCTTTCACTGCATGGCGCCTTCCGACATCGGCATGGGAGGTCTGAAGCAATTTACAATCAGTGAATAGCAGGTAGATAATAAATGACAGGGATGCCTCAAAAACAGCATCCCTGTCATTTATTATCTATTGCTTTCTCTATCTTTGCACCCTCTTTTATTCATGCGTAATAAAGTTGGCGATTAAATTCTGCTCCAGTATTTCCTTAGAGGTAGTCTTAAGCAGGATTGCCTTCTCATACTCCTCCCGGTACAAAGAAGCGTCGACCTCCTCATTTGTCCCTATCTTCCATGCGCGGCTGCCTTCAAATATTCCCTCTCTGGATATCTGAAATATAATATCATTTGTGGCAAAGGAACCTTCAAAGAGATAAGTGGTAAAGGCTACGAAACCTCCCTTGGCATTGGCCAAATCCTGTCCGACAACGAATGCTTCATCCAGAGTTAAGCCCATGATATTGGCTATTGTCGGCATAAAGTCCACCTGTCCTCCGGTAGTATGGATGGTCTCCTTCGCTCCGCTTCCGGGCACATGGATGATCAGAGGAATATTGAGCATCTCATCATAATCATAGGTTCTCCCGATAAAGGCATTCATCTGATCCATAACCTCATCCATTCCGCAGTTCAGTCCGTGATGGTCACCATACAATGCAATTACCGTATTCTCATATAATCCGGCACCCTTAAGGTCCGCGATCAACTGCCCGATGGCTTCATCCGTATAATGTACGGACTGAAGATAATTACCGAACTTGGTATTCTTGTCCGCTTCCGAGAGCGTCATAGTACGGTATTGTTCATCGATATCAAAAGGATGATGATTAGACAAAGTGATGGCAAAGGTAAAGAAATTAGTCGTCTGATTCTGAAGTATCGGTATCAGCTGCCGGAACATGGATTTATCCGAGATACCCATACCGATGATTTCATCCTGGTCCATATCCTCCATGCTGTAATAATCCTGAAATCCCTGATAAGGATAAGCATACTCCCGATTCCAGAATGCTCCCTCGAATCCATGAATGGCAAATGCATAGTAGCCCTTCTCTCTCATCAACCAAGGCAAACCATGGAAGGTGTTCTTTTCAAATAATCGATAGCTTTCTCCATCCGATACCGGATATAGGCTGTTCATGCTGGAGAACTCCGCATCCGCAGTATTCCCCTTGCCCGTATTGGTATAGTAGTGATCAAAATATAAAGTATCCCCTTCGATCAGGCGGTTTAGATTAGGTGTAATCTCCTGCCCCTGATATGTGGCACCTATGACAAAATCCTGCACAGCCTCCAGCTGAATGACGATCAGATTCTTTCCCTCTCCTATCCCGTGATAGAACAGCGGCCGGGGGTCCGGTGCCACCTGCTCCAATACCTCCAGGATCTCCTCTTCCTTCATCTCCTCCTGAGCCAGGTTATCCGAGATAGTCTCGTAAATATCCGTCACATGGCTGGTGAAAAACTCCATGCTATTAACCCGCTCAATCGCAGCGGAATGGAAGGGATTCACGATCAGAGTGAGGAACACTGCCGTCAAAACGTAGACCAAATACTTAAGTCTGCGCCAAGGATGAATCTTCTTAAGAATCTCCTGTGAGGCATACTTTTTAAAACTGCAATAAGCAAAGGGAATATCTAAAAACAATAAGAAACTTGCCGGTATTATTGTTGCAATAAAGCTCTTAGGAACCGCCGTGACACTTTTAGCCTGCCAGAGCTGACGGATCGATACCGTCTGATTATAATAGTTATAGTACATGGTGTCGGCAAACATCAACAGGCTGAGCAGAAAATAAACAACCAGAAAGATTCCCCTCTTTCTCTTCAAAGCGCTTCTGCCAAAGCACAGAAAAAGAGACGCCCATACTACCAGACTAAGGACAATCATAATAATCTCCATCTGATTCACCTTAATCAGCGAATAGTATACCATCATCTTACCTATAAACAGAACTATAATTAAGTATGGTGATGCAATAACTTCCTTTAACTTTTTCATAAAGCCTCCGTCAAACTTTTAACACAGAACCCAAAACATGCATTCGATTTCCAAGTCATTTTCTAGTTTATAATACTTCATAGCCTATCTATAATCAAGTGGAAAAATCTTAATTTTTTCTTAATGTCTCCATATTGATGCTTCCATAAAACCAAACGAATGCCATAACCGGAATATTCTGCACATATGGCATCAATCCGGTTACCGCACCCGTTTTATTCTATATTCTGATTATTTTAATTGGTATCTTCTTTTCCGACCTCGGTCAGAGCTTTGACCATCCCGGCCAGCCCCTGTATCTCGGAAGGAATAATAATCTTTGTCGCCTTGCCATCTGCCGCCTTGGCAAATGCCTCCAGGCTTTTCAGCTGTATCACCGCGTTGTTTGGAGCGGCTTCATTCAGGAAACGCAATCCATCTGCCGTCGCCTTTTGTATAGTAACCGTTGCTTCTGCCTGACCTTCGGCTTCCCTGATCGTTGCCTCTTTTTTCGCTTCAGCACGCAAAATTGCCGCACTCTTCTCTCCTTCGGCTTCCAACACCGCTGATTCTTTCTTTCCTTCCGCAACCAGAATGGCTGCCTTTTTCTGGCCCTCCGCAATCAGGATCGCTTCTCTTCGCTCACGTTCCGCCTTCATCTGTTTCTCCATGGCATCCTGAATTGCAGCCGGAGGAATAATATTCTTTAACTCCACTCTTGTAACCTTGATACCCCAGGGATCCGTCGCCACATCCAGCGTCACTCTCATCTTCGTATTAATGATTTCTCTGGAGGTCAAGGTTTCGTCCAGCTCAAGATCACCGATAATATTACGCAGTGTGGTGGCTGTGAGATTCTCAATAGCCATTAACGGATGCTCCACACCGTAAGTATAGAGCTTGGGGTCGGTAATCTGGAAGAATACGACCGTATCTATTTTCATCGTAACATTATCTTTGGTAATTACCGGCTGAGGGGGAAAATCTACTACCTGCTCTTTTAACAGCACCCTCTTGGCAACCCTGTCGATCAGCGGCATCTTTATATGGATACCCACGTCCCAGGTCGCCTGATATCCTCCCAACCTCTCCAGGATATATGAATTCGCCTGAGGAACAATCTTAATACAGGAAGCAATGATTAATAATATCAGTATTACCAAAACAACAACAAGAGCCTGCCCTAAATTCATCTTACTGATCCTCCTTTGATATAATAATTACATATTGGTTTCCTTGCTTATAATTCACTTACAATCAGCCTTACTCCTGTAATTCCATGTATCTTTACTTTTGTTCCCTGCTTAATCACGCTTCCATGCAAAGATTTCGCGGACCATTCCTGTCCGTCCACAATCACCTGTCCCGTGGCATTCACATTATCAATGGTGATTGTCACCATTGCCTCCTTGCCGATGACTCCCTCATAATTTGTCTTCGTCCTCTTGGGATTAAAGTATTTTAATACCAACGGCCTTGTAAAATATAACAGCACTACCGACACAATGAGGAAAAGAATTAACTCCACCAGCAGGTTATCATAGAACAAAGATACAATAAATGCAACCAGCGCACCCCCTGCAAACCAGATGGTTGTCAGTCCAAGTGTCAAGATCTCAATTAATATTAATACTGCAAGAATAATTAGCCATAGAATGGAATTCGTCAACTTAATTCTCCTTTCTGTAACCATCTTCCTGGTGCCGATCATCAACCGGCATCCTCCGACTTTACTGCTTTTTTATATCTTACCAGATTCCGGAGTATGCCACAATAGATCCGCCGGCTTTCTAATAATAGTTTAATATTTGAGTAATGGTGAGAACGTTGGAGGCCGAACCGTTACTTTTTTAGATTTCTCTGCCTTGCAGCCTCATACATAAGTATGGCGGCTGCCACCGCCGCATTCAGGGATTCCACCCTGCCTTTCATCGGAATCCTTATCCGGGTATCCGCACAGGCGGCAGCCCTGTCGGACAAGCCGTTGGCTTCATTGCCGATTAAAAAGGCACATCTTTCACGAAAACTCCCCTCCGTATCATAGGGTATGCCTTGAAGATGCGCCGCATATATTACGATTCCCTGGTCCTTCACCATTCGCAGAACATCATAAAAGTCATCCGCCTGATAAAAAGGCATCCGGTAAATCGAGCCCATGGTAGCCCGAATCACCTTCGGGTTGCAGATATCCACGGAAGAATCGCTGAGAATAACTCCCGTTACCCCGGCTCCTTCCGCCGTCCTGATTATGGTACCGAGATTTCCCGGATCACGGATATCTTCCAGCAGCATGAGGCAGGCCTCCCGGCATCGGAGCATATCTTCCAGGGAATACCGGGGCTTACTCACAAGTCCCATAATTCCCTGCGGAGTTTTTGTATCGGACGCTTCTTTGAAAACCGAATCCGTTAATACCTCGTATTCCAAATCATCGAAATATCCCGGCTTTTCCCTCAGCCTTTCCAGATAAAAGCTTTCAGAGGCATATGCTTTTTGAAGAAGACCGGCTTCTTTTGCTTCCTCAAACATTTTTATGCCCTCGATCACGAACACTCCCTGTTTATCTCTTTCTTTTGCCTTCTTCTGAAGCAGACCCAGGTTCTTCACCTGGGCATTACTTGTACTGCTGATCACTGTCCTCTGCTTCATATGCTTCTTATGCCTCTTGCAGATTACTTAGCTTTGCCGCCTGGTCCGCCGCAATCAGACTGTCAATTAGCACATCCAGATCCCCGTCCATAACCCGGTCAATCTGGTATATCGTCAGGTTAATTCTATGATCAGTCACACGTCCCTGGGGAAAATTATAGGTTCTGATCTTCTCGGAACGGTCCCCCGTGCCAACCTGACTTTTTCTTGCCTCCGCTTCCGCATTGCGGGCCTTTTCCAGCTCCAGGTCATACAGCTTCGCTCGCAAAACACGGATGGCCTTATCCTTATTCTTCAGCTGAGATTTTTCGTCCTGGCAGGAAATCACAATCCCGGTCGGAATATGTGTCAGCCGAACCGCGGAGTCAGTGGTATTAACGCACTGCCCGCCGTTACCGGAGGAACGAAATACATCAAATTTGCAGTCGTTCAGATCCAGATCCACATCCACTTCCTCTGCCTCCGGCATAATAGCTACTGTTGAGGTCGAGGTATGGATGCGCCCTCCGGATTCCGTTACCGGAACACGCTGTACGCGATGTACACCGCTTTCATATTTCAGCTTGGAATATGCTCCTTTACCGTTAATCATAAATATAACTTCCTTGAAGCCGCCGATACCGTTCTCGTTCATATTCATAACATCAATCTTCCAACGGTTGCGTTCCGCATACATTACATACATACGGTATAATTCGGCCGCAAATAAAGCCGCTTCATCTCCGCCGGCTCCGCCTCTGATCTCCACAATAACGTTCTTTTCATCATTGGGGTCTTTGGGAAGCAGCAATATCTTCAGCTCTTCCTCAATCCCCGGAATCCGCTGCTTGCATTCGCTCAGCTCTTCCTTGGCCAGCTCTCGCAATTCCTCGTCGCTCTCCTCATCCAGCATGGCAAGGCTCTCTTCCATACTGTTCTGGGTTGCTTTATATTCCTTGTATTTTTCAACAATTTCACTTAAATCGGCATGCTCCTTACGAAGCTTCCTGTAATTATTCTGGTCATTCAGGACATCGGGACTCATCATCTCATCCTCAATCTCCTGGAAACGAATCAGAATATCTTCCAGCTTATCAAACATAACAACCACTCCTCCATATCAATTACAACCTTCTTGCGGATACTACCCGATCCAGTCCGCTCAGATCCTTCTTTATCACAATATCAGTATAGCTTTCCTCCTGCAGAATGAGCTTTACATCCTCACCCTGATTATGCCCGATTTCATAGAACAGGAGGCCGTTCGGGTTAAGGAAATGCTTTGCTCCTTCGCTGATTCTTCGGTAGAAAAGCAATCCGTCTTCGCTCCCGTCCAGCGCCATGGCCGGCTCAAAATCCCTGACCTCCGGCATCAGATCCGAAATCTCCCCGGAAGGTATATAAGGAGGATTGGATACCAGAATATCATAACTTCCTGTTATCCCCTCAAAGAGATCACTCCGTATTAATTCCACTGTGGCTTCCTGTCTTTTCACATTTCTTGCCGCTACCGCCAGAGCTTTTTCGGATATATCCGCACCGATTGCCCGTTTGGGCCTGCCAAGTACAGCAAGGCTGACAATGATGCATCCGGAACCGGTACACATGTCAAGCACTGAGCGATTCTCACAAACCTTCAGAACCTCTTCCACCAGCGTCTCCGTATCCTGCCTGGGAATTAGAACATCCCCGTTTACCTCGAATTCCATGCCCATGAATTCCTGGTAACCGGTGATATATTGCAGGGGGATGTGGCCGGCGCGCTGCTCAATCAGCTCCAGATACCTCTCCTCTGATAATTGCTCCACAGCCGTATCACCCCGGAACAGCAGGTCCGTCCGGTTTATCTTAAAAACATGGGCAAGCAGATACCATGCATCCACATCGGCATCTGCAATCCCCTGCTGCTTCAATAATTCACGTCCGGTCTGCAGTAATTGCCTATAAGTACTCATTAAAATACCTCACAAACCCGTTTCTATCACTCCCGACTGTTCCGTTTAAGCCTGCTTCTTATGGTCACCATCAAAATATCTGTCAAGAGCCTTTAAAATATCATCATCATCTTCTTCGGTCGCAGCAGGAAGATTCGGCTTCAGCGTTACGGGAGCCGCTCCTTTGTTGCGTTTTGGAGCATTGGGATTCACGGCGGAAGAGCTGTTGCCTTCCACTTTACCGCTGTAAGCCAGACCTCCGATCTGAGGTTTTATATCCAATACGGCATTGCCATCGGCCACAGGATTCGGCCTGTTTTCTGCCTGCTTTTGTTCCCTTACCGACGGCTTTTTCTCTCCCTGCTTATTCGTACTCTGTCTTCCTGCATCATTTTGCGGATTATCCTTGATGTCGTTTAGTATTGTATTGTTCTGCTTTATATCATTCTGTTTTGTATTATTTTGCTTTGCACCATTTTGTTTTGTACTGTTTTGTTTTGTGTCATTGGGTTTAGCATTCGTCAGTTTTATGTTATTTTGCTTTGCATCATTTTTCTTTATGTCATTCTGCTTTATATCATTCTGCTTTGCATCATTTAGCTTTGCATCATTCTTCTTAATATTATTCTGCTTTGCATTATTTTGCTTTGCAACACTCTGCTTTGCAACACTCTGCTTTGCATTGGTCTGCTTCGTATTTGCATTCCGCCCCGAAGTGTTCTGTTTTGCTGCAGCCCTCTGCTTATCCGTCGATTTTCCTCCATTGCTCCCCAAAAAAGCCTTCCAATCATATACCGCACTGACGGACTGGATTGCTACCTCAATCATGGAATCATCCGGCTCCTTTGTGGTAAGCGCTTGCATCCACAGCCCTGGCTGGCTCAGGATATGAACCACCTTGTTCTCACTCTTACCGGCCAGACGGATAAACTCATAGGACACACCTGCAATAAACGGGACCAAAAGTATTCTGGAGATCACCTTCCATATTAAATTATTCACGGGTAAAAACAGAAAGAATACAAGGCTGATTAAAATCACCAACAGCATAAAGCTTGTTCCGCACCGCTTATGCTGCTTGGACTGCCACCTTACATTCTCAACCGTCAGTTCAAAACCGTTCTCCAGACAGTTAATTGTCTTATGCTCCGCCCCATGATACATGAATACCCTTTTTATTTCATTCATTCTGGAGGCGAGAACAACATAGCCTATAAAAATTCCAAGACGTACCACGCCCTCAATAAACAATATGAGGTAACGGCTGGTAATAAACCTGGAAAAGAAATTGGTCAGAATTACGGGAAGCACCATGAATAATGCCACACTCAGGACAATCGACATAAGGACGGCCAATGCCATTAATAAAGCATTGGATTTATCCGCGGCGGGCTTCGCCTTACCGTCATCACCGGGGGATACTCCCACCTCTTCTACAATAAAATCCTTATCCGCTGTCACGGCTTTTTTATTCTTCTTCCCTGCACGGGTTTCGTCTTCATCATCGAAAAAGCTGGCGGAATAATTCAGAACCTTCACACCGATTACCATAGAATCTATAAACGCTAACATTCCCCGAAATATCGGCAATTTAAAAAGCTTTACCCGGTCGGAAAAATCCTTGCGGGAACTTGTCTCTACTGCGATTTCATTATCCGGCTTTCGTACTGCAACGGCGTAGAGGTCTTTATTCCTCATCATTACGCCTTCCATTACGGCCATGCCCCCAATTCCTGATGGTTTCATTCTAGCACCCGAACCTTTCTCAAAATGGTATTTCCGATTAAAAAATAGGTCAATGTATTTAAAAATAGGCTGAGGAAGTATACCTCAACCCAATTTTTAACAATTATATTATCGTACAAGCTAGTATTAACAGAAATCCTTCTGTTAATTATTTATCCTGGTTTAAACCATACCTACGGTTGAATTTATCAATTGCACCACGAGCTGCTGCCGCCTTAATCTGGCCTGTATAGAATGAATGGCATTTAGAGCAGATTTCTACGTGGATATCTTCCTTGGTTGATCCTGTGACAAATTCGTTACCGCAGTTGCAAACAACTTTAGCCTGATGATATTTGGGATGGATTCCTTCTTTCATGTTTTCACCTCTTTAAGATCGAATAGTTTTATCTATTGGCATTATAATAATTCCAACTAATAAACAGCTTTTTAATTATAGCACAGGTCTTTTTCAAGTGCAATACCTAAAAGACAATTTTAGTCTTTTTGATAATCTCGATAAACTCAGAATTCGTCTTGGTCCGAAGGAACATATCAATGATACGCTCCAGGGCTTCCTCCGACTTCATGCCGCCCAGAGCCTTCCTCATCAGATAGGTTGCTTCCAGCTCCGGCTGTGTGAGCAGAAGATCCTCTCTTCTGGTGCTGGATCTTGGAAGATCAATGGCGGGGAAGATACGTTTTTCCGACAGACTGCGGTCAAGCACCAGCTCCATATTGCCGGTTCCCTTAAATTCCTCGAATACCACATCATCCATTCTGCTTCCGGTGTCCACCAGCGCCGTTGCCAAAATCGTCAGACTTCCGCCCTCCCGCATATTACGGGCTGCTCCGAAGAATTTCTTCGGCATGTGGAGTGCCGCCGGATCAAGGCCTCCGGACAGGGTCCTTCCGCTGGGCTGGACCGTCAGATTATATGCTCTTGCCAGACGGGTGATGCTGTCCAACAATATTATAACATCCTGCTTATGCTCCACAAGACGCTTTGCACGCTCACTCACCATCTCGGACACTCTCTTATGATTCTCCGGAAGCTCATCAAAGGTGGAATAAATCACTTCCACATTCTTTCCTTCTATGGATTCTTTGATATCCGTCACTTCCTCGGGACGTTCATCAATCAGCAGTATGATCAGCTTCATCTCCGGATGGTTCCGGGTAATGGCTTTGGCTATCTGTTTCAACAGGGTGGTCTTACCGGTCTTTGGCTGGGATACAATCATGCCTCTCTGGCCCTTTCCGATGGGAGAAATCAAATCCACCATCCTCATGGACACTCCCGCTCCCGGAGTCTCCAGATGAATTCTCTCATTTGGGAAGACCGGCGTCAAATCCTCGAAACGCTTGCGCTTCTGCGCCTCTGCCGGATGAAAACCATTGACACTTTTTACATACAATAACGCGCTGAATTTCTCGTTCTGGTTGCGAATCTTTATATTGCCTGCAACAATATCTCCGGTCTTCAGATTAAATCTGCGAATCTGTGCAGGGGATACATATACATCGTTCTCACCGGGAAGATAGTTATCGCAGCGGATAAAACCATATCCGTCCGGCAGAACCTCAAGAATTCCAACCTTGGTCTCCCCGCTGTCTAATTGATCCACCTCATTTGGATTCGCTGCCGTTCTTCTTTCTTCTCTCCCCGCAAATGAATTCTGATCCATCGGTTCCGTTATTCTCGGCTCTGATATCCTCTGTTCTGATATTCGTGATTCTGCCATCCTAGGTTCCGACATTCTCGGCTCTGTCGTTCTTTGACCTGACATTCTCGTTTCTGTCACCCTTGGCTCCGGCATCTTCGTTTCTGTCATTCTAGGCTCTGTCATTCTCACTTCTGACATTTTCGGTTCTGCCATTTTTGACTCTGTCATTCTCGCTTCTGACATTTTTGACTCCGGCATTCTCGCTTCTGTCCTTTTCGGCTCTGCCGTTCTATGCCCTGTTATTCCCGGCTCTGCTGCTCCGGACTCTGCCGCTCTTACTTCTATTTTCTTCGGCCCTGCTTTTTTCAGCTCTGCTTTTTCAGTCTGAACCGGTTCCTCTGAAACTGCCTTCGTCAATACCTCGATCAGCTCACTTTTCTTTAAAGCAGAAATATTCTTTAGCCCCTTTTCTTTTGCTAACTCCCGCAGATTGGCAAGAGTCATTGAATCATACTGAGTACTCATAATGTCGGCCCCTTTTCTCTTAGATTGGATTCTCTTACGGAATTAGATAAGAAGTGATATAGAAAAACTTACATTGATGGAATTATCCAAAGATTATCCTAATTTGATATTATCAACATATTTTTCGCTGCATATGCATATAGATATGCAGGCACGTACATAATGTCTACCGCTATTATACACTAGATAGCATAGAATTTAAAGTATTTTCTTTCGTGTGATATTCCTATTTTTTTCCACATTTTTTTCTTTTTATTTGTTCAGAACGACCAATCCCTCCGGTGTGCCACTTGATTAACCTTTTTAATAATGTTATGATAAATGTAACCCATTTGTTTGAATAAATAAGAAAATTATGACCAAACAGTCACGGGAAATTATAATACGCAGTAAGGTGGATGAGAGAATGGACATAAATGAGAAAGCTTTAAGAGCGCATGAGGAATGGAACGGGAAACTGGAAATCACATCAAAATGTCCGGTAAAGTCCAGGGAAGACCTGTCTTTAGCCTATACTCCAGGGGTTGCGGCCCCCTGTATGGCAATTGCAAAGGATGAAGCCGAAGCCTATCGCTATACCATGAAGGCCAATACCATAGCTGTCGTTTCTGACGGAAGCGCCGTTCTGGGGTTAGGAAACATCGGTCCCTATGCAGCAATGCCGGTAATGGAGGGTAAGGCGGTTCTATTCAAGGAATTCGGCGGTGTAAATGCTGTTCCCATCTGCCTTGATACACAGGACACCGAGGAGATCATCCGGACGGTTATTGCTATTGCTCCCGGCTTCGGAGGAATTAACCTTGAAGATATCTCCGCGCCTCGGTGCTTTGAAATTGAGGAACGTCTGAAGGAGCTGCTGGATATTCCCGTATTCCACGACGACCAGCATGGCACCGCAATTGTGGTTCTGGCTGCCGCCATCAACGCACTCAAGGTAACTAAAAAGGCCAAGGAACAATGCAAGGTTGTTGTAAACGGTGCCGGCTCCGCCGGGCTTGCCATTGCAAAACTCTTGCTAACTTATGGCTTTGAGCATCTTATTCTCTGCGATGTCAACGGTATCCTTTCCCGTGAATATAAAAATCTGAACTGGATGCAGGAACAGATGCTTCTGATTACCAACCTGGAGAATAAAACCGGCACTCTGGCAGATGCTTTATCTGGTGCAGACCTGTTCATCGGCGTATCCGCACCGAATATTGTAACCAAGGATATGGTAGCATCCATGAATCAGGATGCCATTGTTTTTGCAATGGCAAACCCCACCCCGGAAATCATGCCGGATCTTGCCAAGGCAGCCGGCGCCCGTATCGTTGCCACAGGACGCTCCGATTTCCCGAACCAGGTAAATAATGTCGTTGCTTTTCCCGGTATCTTCCGAGGCGCACTGGAAGGAAGAGCCACCCGGATCACGGATGAGATGAAGCTGGCTGCGGCGGAAGCAATCGCCGCTTTGGTGGCTGATGAGGACCTGACAGAGGATAATATTATGCCACAGCCCTTTGATCCAAGAGTAAGTCCTGCAGTCAGTGCTGCGGTCAAAGCAAATATTAAAGGATAACGGATATGATGTGGGAACAGAAAAGATATCATTCCCTGGATTATGAATTAAAAAGAATCTATGGAAGAAAAATATATAAGCTTTCCCTGAACGCAGGGATGACATGTCCCAACCGCGACGGTACCTTGGGCAGCCGGGGCTGTATCTTCTGCTCCGAGGGTGGTTCCGGGGATTTCGCTGCCATCTCCTGTTCCGATATCACAAGCCAGATCGAGAACGCCAAGCAGCAAGTGGCCCGTAAAATCTCCTCAGTGGAAGAAGCGCGCTATATTGCTTACTTTCAGGCCTATACCAATACCTACGCACCCGTGGAATATCTTCGCTCTATCTTCGGGGAAGCCATCCGGCACCCGGAGATTGTCCTATTATCCATTGCAACCAGGCCGGATTGCATCGATGAGGAAATTCTCGCTCTGCTGACGGAGCTGGCACAAATCAAGCCGGTGTGGATTGAGCTTGGACTCCAGACAATTCACGAAGAAACAGCCTCCTTTATACGCCGCGGATATCCTCTCTCCGTATTCGAGGACTGTGTGAACCTCCTTCACGACTGCGGTATTCCGGTCATTGTCCATACCATTCTGGGCTTGCCAAAGGAGTCAAAACATGATATGTTAAAAACCATAAAATATCTGTCGAAGCTTCCTATTCAGGGCCTGAAGCTGCAGCTGCTGCACATATTGAAGGGAACGGATCTTGGACAGCTTTACGAGGAAGGCGCCCTGGATGCTCCAATGTCGCTGGAGGAATATGTTGACATCGTCATCTCCTGCATCGAACAGCTTCCGCCGGATATCGTTATCCACCGAATTACCGGAGACGGACCGGGAAAGCTATTGTTGTCCCCGGCTTGGAGCCGCAATAAGAAGTTAGTTATGAACCGGATACACAGCCGGATGAAGGAAAGGGACACCTATCAGGGAAAATATGCCCGGGTTCAATCACCGTAGTCGGCAGGATGCATCTTTTTTATAGATTACCCAATGATTATGAGAACAAGGAGGTCTACCATGCAGTCTGATACCTTTATGCTATATAAGCTTATGATACTCTACATTCTCAGCAGAGTCAATTTTCCTCTGGCCAATGCCCAATTAACCGCATTTATTCTGGAGAAGGAATATACGAATTATTTCAACATTCAAAGAGCTATTTCTGAGTTAATTGATGACTCCTATATTGATACCAAAACCATCCGCAACAGCACCCTATACCGCATTACCGACAGCGGTATGGAGACCCTGCTTCTCTTTGACAATATGATTTCTTCCGGAATCAAGGAGGATATCGAAGCCTATCTCCTGGAGAACAAATACGAGCTTCAGGAAGAGGTCTCCACCCAGGCCGAATTCCATCAGGTCAAAAAGGGTGAGTACGCAGCGCATCTGAGTGTTGTGGAGCGGGAGGCACCCATTATTGATCTGACTCTTCTCGTTACAACGGAAGAAGAGGCTGCCCGCCTGTGCAACAACTGGAAGGAAAAAAGTTCCGATGTCTACGCCTACTTAATGTCCGTCTTATTGGAGCACAAATAATCCGCCTACGGAGTTTCTGTCTCTTCCCTGCTCTCTTCCCGATTCTCCTCCGGCGAAAAACAGATTTCCTCAATACAGGCCCAGATTTCCTCTCTGCCCTGCTTCGTCGTAGCAGAGAAAGGGAATATCTTTGTGCCCGGAACCGCCTGAAGACCCTCCTTAATGATTTTCACCTGTTTTTGTACCTGACTGCGGTTAATTTTATCAAGCTTTGTGGCTATAATCACCGGGTGGAACCCCTGGTATACAATCCAATCATACATGCTCTTATCATTTGCAGAAGGCTCATGCCGTATGTCAAGCAATAGAAACATCATTTTCAGCTGTTTCGAGGTTCTGAGATATTTCTCAATCATCTTACCCCATTTTTCCTTTGTCGTCCCAGGCACCTTGGCATAGCCGTATCCCGGAAGATCCACATAATAGAGTTCTTCATTAATATTATAGAAATTAATTGTCTGTGTCTTTCCCGGCTGTGAAGATGTTCTTGCCAATGATTTGCGGTTCATCAACGCATTAATCAGAGAAGACTTGCCCACATTGGATTTCCCGGCAAATGCCACCTCCGGCTTATCATTCTCCGGAAGAACACTGGTAATCCCACATACGGTTTCCAGGTTTACACTCTTTATAATCATATCCTACCTCCCTGCTGCTCTGCGGCAGCTACTCTCTCCCGTATATCTCATCTTACATCTATCTTATATCTTGCCTCACAACTTTATCCTGTATGGTCTTACATGTGCACCTTATTCCAATATGCATTATTCCTGTTCACTCCATGTCCTGCCCACAAATTTGTGCAGGAGAAAAAGCTATAAAAAGAGGGGAGCCTGCATACTGTATTCTCCCATGGCTCAGAACCGTAACAGCCCCTCACACAGGTTGAAGTACAATTTACAATGCCCCCCTGTAATATGGCTTGCCTTATCCTATACGGCAGGCCCGTCACTTCAGGTCTATGCTATTTCACCCTTGCTCTTTTTAGCACTCCGCTTTGCAATCGGCTTTCTTGCAACTACTTCTTCCGAAAGCACAATCTTCGGCTGCTCCGTTCCAAGGACTGCTTCCCGGGTTATGATGCATTTAACTGCCCTGGAGTCGGAAGGTATATCATACATGGTATCCATCATTGCTTTTTCCATAATCGCACGCAGCCCTCTGGCACCGATCTTTCTCTTGAAGGACTGCTTCGCAATCTCCTCCAAGGCGCCTTCTTCGAATTCAAGCTCAACGCCGTCCAATTCAAACAGCTTCTTATATTGCTTTGTAATCGCATTCTTGGGTTCTGTGAGAATCCGGATCAGCGCTTTCTCATCCAGCATGTCAAGAGCCACCGTAACAGGCACGCGTCCGACAAACTCCGGAATCAAGCCAAATTTAATCAAATCCTGAGGCATTACCTGACGGAACAGCTCACCCACATTGGTCTTATCCTTTTCCGCAATGATTGCGTTAAAGCCGATGGATTTCTGTCCGGTACGCGACTCAATGATCTTCTCCAGCCCGTCAAAAGCTCCGCCGCAAATAAATAAAATATTAGTAGTATCAATCTGAATAAATTCCTGATGGGGATGCTTTCTGCCTCCCTGGGGAGGAACCGAAGCCACAGTGCCTTCCAGTATCTTTAATAAAGCCTGCTGTACGCCTTCTCCTGATACGTCCCTGGTAATTGAGGTATTCTCAGATTTCCTGGTAATCTTATCTATCTCATCAATATATATAATTCCATATTCCGCCCGCTCGATATCAAAATCTGCAGCCTGTATAATCTTCAGCAGAATATTCTCCACATCCTCACCCACATAACCGGCTTCGGTTAATGCGGTCGCATCCGCGATGGCAAAGGGTACGTTTAACAATTTTGCCAGAGTCTGAGCAAGATATGTCTTACCGGAACCGGTGGGACCTATCATGAGAATATTGCTTTTCTGCAGCTCCACATCCAAATCCTTCTCTGCAAGCACTCTTTTGTAATGGTTATATACGGAAACCGCCAGCACCTTCTTGGCTTCATCCTGCCCTATCGCATGCTGATCCAGAAATGCCTTGATCTCTGCAGGCTTTAATAAATTGATATCTGTATTGATTACCGGCTCACCCTCGAATTCCTCTTCGATAATCTCACTGCATATTTCGATACACTCGTCACAAATATACACACCTGGTCCCGCAATGAGCTTTCGAACCTGATCCTGGGTTTTATTACAAAAGGAACATCTCAGCTGCTTTCTGTCATCTACCTTTCCTGCCACTGCCTTATCACCTCTTCTCTCTGTCTGTAAAAGCATCCCGGTGATACAGGATTATCTGCTTACAAAAATACCGTCGATAATTCCGTATTCACGTGCTTCCTCAGCACTCATATAAAAATCTCGTTCTGTATCCACCTCAATGACTTCAAGGGGCTTGCCTGTATTCTTAGCAAGAATTTCATTGAGCTTTCTTCTGGTTTTGATTATATTGTCCGCTACAATCTTGATGTCGCTTGCCTGGCCTCTTGCACCGCCGGAAGGCTGGTGTATCATCACCTCCGCGTTAGGAAGAGCAAATCTCTTGCCCTTGGTTCCTCCTGCCAGCAGGAAAGCACCCATGCTCGCTGCCATACCGATGCAAATGGTTGAAACATCACATTTGATGTAATTCATGGTATCATAAATTGCCATGCCTGCAGTTACCGATCCGCCGGGGCTGTTAATATAGAAGCTGATATCCTTGCCCGGATCCTCTGACTCCAAAAATAACAGCTGAGCCACGATTAAACTGGCGGTAACATCCGTCACTTCTTCTCCGAGAAAAATAATTCTTTCTTTTAATAATCTGGAATAAATATCGTAGCTTCTCTCGCCACGGCTTGTTTGTTCAATGACATAAGGTACCAAACTCATACATTTATCCTCCTTTTCAAGCATTGCTGTATATTCTTCGGTTTTTTAGACTTCCTTCGCTTCAGCTACGATAAGATCAACTGCCTTCTGAACTGCGATATCCGCCTTAATCTGCTCTTTTTCCTTCTCGCCGATTAATTCTTTCAATTTATCTGCTTCCATCTGATACATGGATGCCATATTATTCAGCTCTTTCTCCATATCCTCCTCGGACACTTCGATCTGCTCCGCCTTGGCTACCGCTTCCAATACCAGTCTGCTCTGAATGCGCTTCAGCGCCTGGGGTCTTAAGCTTTCAATAAACTTCTTTGCATCCATCCCTGTAAACTGGAAATACTGCTCAAGGGAAAGCCCCTGATACTGTACTCTCTGAGCAAAGTCATCCGCCATCTGGTTTACCTGAGCATTGATCATCGGCTCGGGAATATCCATTGTGGCTCCCTCAATGATCTTATCCACTACTTCATTTTCCTTGGCTGTCTTTAAATCCTTCTCTTTATTTTCCTTAATTGTAGCCTTGATACTCTCTTTATATTCATCCAAGGTATCAAATTCTGATACATCCTGAGCAAAATCATCATCCAGCTCAGGAAGCTCCTTCACCTTGATTTCCTTCACCGTTACCTTAAATAATGCAGGCTTTCCTGCCAGTTCTGCCGCATGGTATTCCTCGGGGAAGGTAACATTTACTTCTGCCTCTTCGCCGGCCGCCTTACCAATCAGCTGTTCCTCAAAGGTATCAATGAAAGAATGGGAACCGATGGTAAGTGAGTGGTTCTCCCCTTTTCCGCCTTCAAAAGGAACACCGTCAACAAATCCTTCATAATCAATTACAGCGATATCGCCATCCTGAACCGCTCTGTCCTCTACGGTGATGGTTCTGGAATTCTGCTCGCGCTCCTTGTTAATCTGTGCCATAATCTCATCTTCGGTTACTTCGGCTTCCTTCTTCTCCACCTCGATACCCTTATAGCTTCCCAGAGTAACCTCCGGCTTTACAGCTACTTCTGCGGTAAAGATAAAGGGCTGGCCCTTTTCAATCTGAACCACATCAATATCAGGTCTGGAGACGATCTCAAGGCCGCTTTCCTCTGCCGCCTTCTCATATGCCTCCGGAATCAACTCATTTGCTGCATCCTCATAGAAGATACTTGCGCCATACATTTTCTCGATAATAGAACGGGGAGCCTTACCCTTGCGGAAGCCCTGGACATTGATCTTGTTCTTATTCTTCTGGTAGGCTTTCTCCAGAGCAGCCTCAAAGTCCTTAGCTGAAGCTTCTATGGTAAGCTTTGCCATGTTCTTCTCTAAATTTTCAACCTGTAAACTCATTTTAAATCCTCCTAGTATTTTTACTTGCACGGCACTTTTCGACTGCACAGTGCTTTTTGCTTGTGCAGCGCTTTCTGCCTGTTATGTTCCTATTCTGTGTAAATCCACAAAAGTCCTTCACTCTTGCAGACAATTTGACATTAGTATATTATAACATACACGTTCTGTAAATACCATTTTTATTTTTTCTCATCAGGCCAAACTGTAACCTTATGCATTCTCTTACAGGATATGCCCTCGTTCCTTCATCACGGCAACCACTCTCTCCACCTGGGTGCAGCAGATTTCTTCCGAGGCCGCTTCCACCATAACCCGGACCACCGGTTCCGTTCCGCTCTCACGGACCAAAATGCGCCCGTCACTGCCCAGTTCTTTTTCTACCTCAGCTGTTATTTCCATAACAGCCGCATCCTCTTTTACCGCTTTCTTGTCACGCACCTTGACATTCCTCATCAGCTGGGGAAATATCGTTATCTCCTTTAGCAGCTCGGACAGAGGGGCTTTACTCTCCAGCATAACCTCCATAATCTTCAGGGAGGTCAGCACACCGTCTCCGGTGGTTGCGTGCTTGCTGAAAATAATATGTCCTGATTGCTCTCCGCCAATGGAGTAGCCGTTTGCCATCATGTTTTCATAAACATATTTATCACCCACCGCCGTCTTTTCATAGCGGATGCCCTTATTATCCAATGCCTTATAGAGTCCCAGATTGGACATGATGGTAGTCACCACCGTATTCCCTTTCAGATCATTGCACTCCTTCATATACACTCCGCACAGGTACATGATTAAGTCACCATCAATGATATTCCCTTTTTCATCAACGGCCAGACAACGGTCCGCATCTCCGTCATACGCAAACCCTACATCCAATCCATTCTCCACCACATGCTTTTGCAGCTGTTCAATATGAGTGGAGCCGCAGTTTTGATTAATATTCGTCCCGTCCGGTTCACTGTGGATCACATAGGTTTTGGCGCCCAGCGCGTCAAATACCCCTTTGGCAACCGTGGTTGCTGCGCCGTTGGCCAGATCCAGGCCGACCTTCTTACCGGAGAAAGATCTGGTAGCCAGGGATATCAAATAACCGATATAGCGGTTTCTTCCGATGGCATAATCCACCGTTCTTCCTATCTCCTCCCTGGTTGCAAAGGGAAGCTTATCCACTTCGCTGTCAATATAAGCTTCAATTAATTCTTCCACATCTGCTTCTAATTTATAACCATTGCCGTTAATTATCTTAATTCCGTTGTCATAGTATGGATTGTGGCTGGCAGATATCATAATGCCGCAATCAAAGCCCTCCGTGCGAACCACATAGGAAATACTGGGTGTCGGAGTAACATGAAGCAGATACACATCCGCACCGCTGGCAGTAAGCCCTGCCACCAGAGAATATTCAAACATATAGCTGCTCCTGCGCGTATCCTTTCCGATTACTATATTAGCTTTATGATCTTTTCCATAATAATTCCCTAAAAATCTTCCCACCTTGTATGCATGCATTACCGTCAAGCTGACATTTGCTTCCCCCCGGAAGCCATCTGTTCCAAAATATTTTCCCATCTGTCTCAAATCCTTTCCATAATAATAAGATGATCTAATCAATTTCTTCCTGTAATTATATATATAAATATATGCTTCTATGTAAGCATATGCCCTCTTTTAAGCATTGCTAAAGCCGCGGCAGGACATAATTCCACGGAGTGCGCTTCGCCTTCTCCATCCCAAAAAATGCAGCAGCCGGATAACCACGTTTATTTTAACACAATTGTCAGGCATTTGGAAACGAAAATTTTGATATCAGCAAGCTTATGCCGAGAACTTTCCTAATTATAAGAACAAAGAATGTGCCTTAGCACATTCTCGCGCCGAGCGCGGTCGGCCCAGCCGACATAATACCCTGCGCATTTATGCGCATGCGTGCAGAGTGCGCATCCTGCCCGGAGGGCTTTTTAATTCATAGGACGCAATTTCCTATGAATTAAAAAAGCATCACCGGTTTAACCAGTGATGCGGCATAAACCGGTGATGCTTTTTTTATTCGATTAATTCATGATTACTGTTGGCCACCGGACATCTGCTGTTCCTGCTGTCTGATCATACGTTTAACCATTTCTCCACCTACAGAACCATTTTGCTTGCTTGTTAAATCGCCGTTGTAGCCCTGCTTTAACGGAACACCGATTTCGTTAGCAATTTCCATTTTGAAACGATTAAGAGCTTCTCTTGCCTGAGGAACCTCTGCTCTGTTTGATCCACTGTTGTTATTACTTGCCATATTAAATTTCACCTCCATTTTTTTATTATCAAAGCAACCAAGTACAAAATCAGCTGATTGTAGGTTCAGCGGCTCCTACATTTAAGTATTGTCACCGCACGTGATTTCGTTTTGTATTGCCTGTAATCATATTGTTAACAGATTAGAAAATTTTATTATGGTAATTATTGTTTGTTTTTCCATGGATTATCTTGTCTAAATTTATATTGGTAAACATACCCCGTTAGCGGGATGAACCATGCCGCAAGTGCTTTTCACCCTTCTGATAGTGCTGATTGAACTTTCTCTGCTTTACTTGATGAGGTCTTTGCGTTATACTAATTTGGAAAAGATGGCATATTGGCAGTATTTTGCCAGAATGGAGGATTATCTATGAAAATCGTAGTATTAGCCGGCGGAACCAGCACAGAACGGGATGTATCCTTGTCCACCGGAAGCATGATTTATAAGGCCTTAAAGGAAAAGGGGCATAACACGGTTCTGCTTGATGTATACTTAGGCTATGAGGGCGAAACTGCCGGCATATTTGATATAGATAAGGACTGGGCATTTAATTTTGCGGCCATCCAGGAAAGTAATCCCGATATCGCCCAGATTAAAGCGCTCCGAAAGGGAGCGGATACCGGCTTCTTCGGCCCGGGCGTAATTGATATCTGCCGCAACGCAGATATCGTATTCCTGGCATTGCACGGGGAGAACGGCGAGGATGGCAGGCTTCAGGCGGCTTTTGACTTAATGGAAATTCGTTACACCGGAACCGACTATGCCAGCAGTGCTCTGGCCATGGATAAATCCATTACCAAAGAGATCTTTTCCTTTTATAATATTCCCACACCAAAAGGAATTCATGTAAAAAAAGGTGAGAGCTTTCAATGGAATCTCTATCCCTGTGTCGTAAAGGTTTGCACCGGCGGCTCCAGTGTGGGTGTATCCATTGCAGGTTCCGCAGAGGAGATGGATGTCGCTTTGTCAAACGCATTCTCCTATGGAAGCGAGGTTGTCATAGAGCAATATATCAAAGGCCGCGAATTCTCCGTAGGCGTGATTGACGGTATGGCTCTTCCGGTGATTGAAATTGCTCCTCTGATTGGTTTTTATGATTATAAGAATAAATATCAGGCCGGCAGCGCCATTGAGACCTGCCCCGCCGAGTTAAACCAGGAGCTCACACAGCGTATGCAAAAGATTGCCATAGAGGTATTTGGAGCCCTCCGGCTGAAAACCTATGCCCGAATGGATTTTATGCTCAGCGAGCAGGATGAAATCTTTTGTCTGGAGGCCAATACCCTTCCCGGCATGACTCCCACCTCCCTGCTTCCCCAGGAAGCCAAGGTAATTGGGATAGACTTCCCCGGTTTATGCGAGAAGATTATTGAAATATCATTAAAGAAGTACCAGTAATGCAGATCGATGTTTGGAGGATAATAATTTGAAGAATATGACATTGGCCCAGATAGCATATGCCTGCAACGGGAAGCTGTATGGCGAAGATCCCGGGTATGAAGTCGCCGGGGTCGCCATGGATTCAAGAAAAGTGGAGAAGGATTATCTTTTTATCGCATCCGTGGGCGAGCGGGTAGACGGACACAGCTTTATTCCGGAGGTATTTGAGAAAGGAGCCATGGCTGTCCTCTGCGAAAAAGCCCCTGCTTCCCCGGGTGGTCCCTATATACTCGTTGATAATAGCTTCGAAGCCTTGAAGAGCATTGCCAAATGGTATCGCATGCAGCTCGGAATTAAGGTGGTAGGCATCACCGGCAGCGTGGGCAAAACCAGTACCAAGGAGTTCATCAGCAGTGTTCTGTCGCAAAAGTATCGGGTATTAAAAACAGAAGGCAATTATAATAACGAAATCGGTCTGCCCCTTACCATCCTGAATATCCGGGAACCGCATGAGATAGCGGTACTGGAGATGGGAATCAGTGATTTTGGCGAAATGCGCCGACTCAGCGAAATTGCCAAGCCGGACATCTGTGTTATTACCAATATAGGCCAATGCCATCTTGAGAACCTGGGTTCCAGAGAGGGTGTTCTCAAAGCCAAGACGGAAATCTTTGATTTTATGAGTGAGAACGGCAGGATATGTATTAACGGCGATGATGATATGCTGGACACCATCTCTGAGGTAAAGGGCCGGCGTCCGATCCGCTTCGGATTAGGCACCAAGAATGATATTACCGCTTCCGGGATTACCTCAAAGGGTTTACGGGGCAGCCATTGTACATTTCATATCGGCTATAAGACTTTTTCCGCAGAGATTCCTCTGCCTGGCAGCCATATGATACTCAACGCTCTGGCAGCAACTGCAGTCGGCACCCTGCTGGATTTATCCATTCCTGAAATCTATGCAGGCATCGCCTCCATAAAGCCTATCGGCGGCAGAAGCAATATTCTTTCGCTGGAGCGCTGGACAATTATCGATGACTGCTATAATGCCAACCCGGTTTCCATGAAGGCGGCTTTGGAGCTTCTTGGTACGGCGGATACCAGGAAAGTAGCAATCCTGGGAGATATGGGAGAATTGGGTGAAAACGAAAAAGAACTGCATTGGGAAGTCGGAGCATATGCCGTTCCTCCCCGGACAGATCTTCTAATCTGTGTCGGTGCCCTTTCTCTTCAGATGTATGAGGGAGCGAAAAGCCGGCTTGAAAAACTTCAGACCGGATCTGTCGACGATATCCTGTATTATGCAACCCGGGAGGAACTGATGAAGGCCCTGCCTGGCCTGTTAAAGCAAGGTGACACCCTTTTAATCAAGGCTTCTCGTTTCATGGGTTTTGAAGAGGTAGTAAAATCACTTTTATAAAATTTTATTAAATTTTTTTGAAATCAAGGGGGATGCAGCCGCATCCTCCCTTTCTTTTTCTCCGGCATAATACCGCTTTATAGCGCCGTATTGGACTACTTTCCCCTCTTTTGACATATACATGTAAAAATTGCAATGTAGGATTTGGTCAAATGGATTATCTTAAAAATATCAACAATTTTCTCTGGGGCATCCCGTTACCGACGCTTCTTTTTGGCGCCCATATCTACTATACAATACATTTAAAAGGGGTCCAAAGACATATCGGCAAGGCAGTCCGGCTCTCCTTTCTGCCCGATCGCGGGGCCGAAGGAGATTTAAGCGGCTTTGCCGCTCTCTCCGCTACCCTGGCGGCCACCATCGGAACCGGGAATATTATCGGCATCTCCACAGCAATTGCTCTTGGAGGCCCCGGTGCCATCTTCTGGTGCTGGCTCACCGGCCTCCTGGGCATGGCTACCACCTATGCCGAATGCTTTCTCGGTGTCCTGTACCGCAGAAAAACCTCCGACGGCACCTTTCTCGGAGGACCTATGTATGTATTGGAGCAGGGTCTGGGGCAAAAATGGATGGCCGTATTATTCTGCTTCTTCACCCTGATCGCCTCTTACGGTGTCGGATGCTCCACCCAGGCCCGGGCCATTACCCAAACCCTGCATACGCTTTGGGGGCTTCCGGAATATATCGTTGGTATCGTAGTTGCCTTCATCGTTGGACTGGTCATTGTCGGAGGAATAAAGTCCATCGGAAAAATATGCAGCAGACTGGTTCCCGCTATGGGGATTTTCTATATTCTCAGCTGTCTCGTCCTGCTGGCAATTAATTTTCCTTATCTGCTGTCAGCAATCCGCCTGATTCTTCACAGTGCATTTCTCCCTTCCAAACTTCCGGCGGCGGTAGCCGGAGGCTTCATCGGCAGCACCATTAAGACTGCTGCCAGATACGGCATTGCCCGTGGATTATTTACCAATGAGGCTGGGATCGGAACCGCGGCCATCGCCGCCGCAGGAGCCAAGACCTCCGGTCCATCCAGACAGGCGCTGATCTCCATGAGCGCCACCTTCTGGGATACGGTTGTGATCTGTGCGGTTACCGGGCTTGTCATTGTGACGGATCTGATCAAAAATCCCTCCTCCCTGGAGGGCTACTCCTTTACGGAGCTGACCACAGCCGCTTTCAGCGCCATTCCCTTCGGCAGTGTGGTCCTGGGCCTGTCCCTGGTAGCCTTTGCTATCGCCACATTGATCGGATGGTCCTATTTCGGTGAAAAAGCGGTAGAATATCTATTCGGAAAATCCGGAATAGGTACCTACCGCATCTGCTATATTGTTATGATTTTTGTCGGCTCCGTTATGTCCCTGGAGCTGGTGTGGGAGCTCACCGATCTGGTGAACGCATTCATGGCATTGCCTAACCTTGCCTGCTTATTCTATCTTCGCAAAAAGGTTCTGCCGTACCGGCCCCTTCCTTGAAGACTCCGATCCGGCCTAGTTCCATTGGTCCGGCCTGATACTGATTATCAGGCATAATACTAATTACCCGGCATAATGCCGATATTGTATCAATCCTGCAATACGTGCGGCTTCTTCCGCTCCCTTCAGGCTCTTGACCAGGGAAAGGGAAAAATCAATTGCCGTTCCCATTCCCTTTGAGGTTGTGATATTACCGTCACATACCACCTCGGAATCAATGATCCGGGCACCTGTCAGAAACTCCTCATTGCCGGGATAGCAGGTTGCATTCCTTCCCCGCAGCAGGCCCTGGATTCCCAGCACTCTGGGGGCCGCACAGATTGCCGCCACCTTCATATCGACGGATACCGCTTTCTTCAGCAGCAGTTCCAGTCCCTTATGCTCAAGAAGATGGATGGTTCCCGGCATCCCTCCCGGCAATACCAAAAGTTCCGCATCGGAATAATCCATCTCCTCAAATAAAGCATCCGCTATGACAGGGATCTGATGTGCCCCCATCACCTGAAGATTGCCGGTAACAGATACCATTACCGCTTCCACATCCGCTCTGCGGAGCAAATCCACAACGGTTAATCCCTCTATTTCTTCAAAGCCGTCTGCCAAAAATATATAACTCCTTGCCATTCGAATACTTCCTTTCTTAATCGTATTTGGTTTTTATTATAATTATTCTCTATTCCCAAATCAATACAAAGTATTCGAAATTGTGTTGTTTCTATTGCTTATTCTAATTTTTATTATTTTATTTCTATCACTATTTTATTTTCATCACTTTATTCCAACATCAGGCTCATAACACCGACATTCCTTAAGGTAAGCATCGGTTTGCAGGTGAAGGCGTTGGAATTCATTCCGATGGGGCAGACCTGCAGCAAATAATAATCCTCAAAAGGTACCTTGAATTCAAAGCATCCGCAGCAATAAATTGTCTCACAGTGAAGCATTTCTTTTCCTGGTCCGCATACTCTGTAAAGCTTTACTTCCCAGCTGTGATTATGACAGCAGCTGCAGCCCCAGATGCATCCAAAGATAACTCCCTCGGTTATCTTACAATTGCACACACATTCGGACTCAGGTAAGGTAACTGGAACAGGGAATGGAACTGGCTCGATAATAATCCTCGTCTCCTGGGGAGGGCATTCTTCACAGACCGGACATTCCGGACAGATAGGGCATGGCCGCGGTTCTGGACAGGGGCGCGGTTCCGGACAGGGGCGTGGTTCCGGACATGGCTGTGGTTCCGGACAAGTAGGACATGGCCGCGGTGCTACAGGCGGAGGGCATTCTTCACAAGGCGGGCACACCGGCATCGGTTGGGGAACAGGCTGCGGGACGGGCTGCGGCCTCGGGACAGGCTGTGGCTGCGGAGCCGGCTGTGGTCTCGGGACAGGCTGTGGCTGCGGGGCCGGTTGCGGTCTCGGGACAGGCTGCGGCTGCGGAGCCGGCTGTGGTCTCGGGACAGGCTGCGGCTGCGGGGCCGGCTGCGGTCTCGGGACAGGTTGCGGCTGCGGGACAGGTTGCGGTTGCGGGACGGGCTGCGGCTGTGGTGGCGCAGGTGCAACTTCACCGCATACCACTCCTCCGACAAACGGGTAAAGATGGAACTCAAATCCGCTGGCCGGATTAACGGCAAACCCTCCCAGAGCGGCATTACCGCTGACCGTTCCGCCGGTCTGGTGCGCATGGAACATTGCCTGCGGAGCTAAAATACTGCCCCAAACCGCTGCCGGAACCTCCATATAGATATTCCTTGCATCTTCAAACACATATAAGGTACGGTTAGCAAGCCTCTGGTCTCCCCACAGGCCATACTGCATATGAGCGTTGTTTCCCGTGCGCAGTATTACAATCGCACGGCTTCCTTCCGGTATCTCAAAGCGTATTTCTTTATCCAATATTCCGTTAGGCCGTACATCAATAAGAAATACATTCTGTCTGGGATCCGTTCCCCGGAGTATCCATTCATGATAATGCTGTACTGCCGTTCCGTTAGGCTGCAGATTAACGATACAGGAGTGGAAATCCCGAATACTCTCTGCCGCTTCACTGAAAAAGTTGCGGACATTGGCATTGATTCTGGCGGCTGGAATATACCTGGGAACATCATAGCTGGAAACCACATAATGATTATCCCGATCGCTCACCCTCCAATAACGGCTTCCGTTATTGGCCTGATATAAATCCGTAAGCTCCTGTACCTGGCTGCTGCTGCCATCCTTTCCTATCATATAGGTACTTCCGTTGGCGGCCCTGAAATTTCCTCCTCCAACGACATGGCCAATGACTACCAATGGCCCCTGCATTGCAACATCACCACCAACCAGAAATCTTACGAGGTCAGGGCTGTATCCCGTTCCGGCCAGCTTTCTATCCGTACCGTATCCAAGGCTAAGACCTCTGGAGCTTACAAAATTTCCTCCGACAGCCATGGCCCCCTGTGTATCCACAATATTGTTGGCATCTCCGAATACAATTGCATTAAAATAGGAGGCCGTTCCGAAGGGTTGACCCACAACGTCATACCAGATCATATCGTTGTATGGGATTCCTGCCTGAACTTGTGCCTCCCTCCTGTAATTACTATTCATGGTAACCTCCTTATATACAGAGAATTGCTGTAATCTAATCTCACTACAGTTTATTCAGAAGCCGGGCATTCGTGCCATTTTCCCATGAATATTGTGCTATTATCCCCACGCTTGTCTTAAAAGTTTCTGTGCTGCAGGATGAACTGTAACATTTTTGTCTATAGCTTTCAATCGATTTTTATGCTAAAATAAAGTAGCTGTTAATTTACCCCTGCCTCATCGGGCTGGAGAAAAAGAAAAGGAACGGAAGAAGAACTTGAATAATATAATATTATCCTTTAACGTTGTCTATCCTCTGATCTTGCAAATGTCAATCGGCTATATCCTCCGCAGAAAGAACATCACTGACGGTCACTCATTGAATATAATGAACAAATTGGTCTTTCGTGTGTTTCTTCCCATGCTGCTTTTTTTGAATATCTATTCTCTTGATCCGGAAGAAGCCCTTAAGCAGGAGAACCGCATTCTTCTGATGATTACCTATGCCAGTGTTCTGCTGATAACCGTTCTGATTCATTTCCTCTACCCGCTTTTCGTTAAGGACAGAAAAAAGTGCAGTGTCATGATACAGGGGACCTTCCGGAGCAACCTGATTCTCTTTGGCATTCCGATTGCCGCTTCCATCTACGGTGAAGATCGTATCGGAACCGTATCCCTGCTCGCCGCCTTTACCGTGCCTCTATTTAACGCATTGGCTGTTATCGTTCTGGAATATTACCGCAGCAATACCGTCCAATACAGGCATATATTACTCAGTATCTTCAAAAATCCTTTGATTATAGCCGCTATTCTAGCCTTCGCCTTTTTAATTCTGGGCATAAAAATACCGGCCCCATTGCTGGAACCGGTGTCGGCAATGTCCAAAGTAGCAACACCTCTTGCCTTTGTCGTACTCGGGGGCACTTTTCAATTTAGCAGACTCTCAGGCAATTTAAGGTATCTGGTACCCACAGTTCTTGGCAAGCTGGTCCTGTTTCCTCTGGCAGTTCTGGCCGTAGCGATTGGGCTGGGCTACCGCGGCGAAGCCATCGTCGCATTAATCGGAGCGATTGCCGCACCTGCCGCCGTATCCTCTTACACAATGGCGGCCGAGATGGATGCCGATGCCGAATTGGCAGGCCAGGTGGTCGTCTTTACTTCTATTATCAGTATCCTCACCTTATTTTTATGGGTATTTACCTTAAAGACCTTGAATTACATATAATTCAAACTTATATACCACTTTCCCAAAGGAAGGTACGTATTTACAGTAACTGAACCTTCTTTCATTTATAATAAAGCGCGTTCGGGCATCAACGTAATTCCCGTTTTTTCATCTCCTTATCACGGTACATGTCTTTATCCGCTATTTCGATAATTTGTTCCAGGTCAAGGTTTTCACCCGGCACGCCGGAGAATATCCCCAAGCTCGCATCAATCCAATAGGGCTTGCATTGATTTTGGTTCAGGGCTGTGAAGCACCGCCTGATCCGATCGCAGGTATTCCTAACCTCCTGTTCGTCGTTATGATCAAAAAAGATAATAAATTCATCTCCCCCATAGCGGAAGATGATATCATTCGGATGAAGTTCCCTGCTTATAGTACTGCAAACTTCAATAATTAAAGCATCCCCTTCCAAATGGCCAAAGGTATCGTTCACCATCTTCAAATGATCCACATCAAAAAAGCAAAGATTAAATTTCTTATTAGTATGCCTGGCGGTTTGAAGCCTCCTTTGAATCAGCTCCAATCCCGCCCTTCTGTTTAAAACACCGGTCAGAGGGTCCGTTGAGGCATAGAGTGACAATTCCTGTTCAATCCTCTTTATTTCACTGATATCCGCAACACCGCTTAAAATTGACTTCTCACCAAAATAATCAATCAGCTCATAATTAACAACCGTATACTTAATTTGTCCACGCATTGTCTTCTGTTCTGTCATATAGTCCACAATTCTACCGTCCAACTCCAACATTCTGCGGATATTATTAAAATCCTGGTGATTTTTATATAGATTCTCGTGGCTTAATAAATCAGGCAATTCCTCCGGAAGTTCAAAAAAAAGAATAGCCTTATCATTAGCGTACAGGATTCTCCCGTCCTCAAACCTCGATATCAGCAGCGGAAAAGGATTAATCTCAAATAATTTGATGAAGGTCCGTTTATCTTCCTTTAGCATCTCCTCATTCAGAAAATTTGTTATATTATAGCGGTATAATATCAGATATAAAACGACCGCCACCAATACTGTGGTCGTTGAATTCCCTTGTTTAATTATGAGTGAATCGTCTTTACAGTAATAGGAGAGACCAATGAGAAAGAAAATATGGTTTATTGCATAGATAGGAAGTACCCACTTGGGATAGAGCGGAACGAGCAATGCCAATACCAGGATAGTCATAATGTATGCATTGATATTCCCGGTAAATCTTTGGCTGTTTACACATAAAACGGATGCGACTAAAGCCGTTATAAATACTTCAGAAAGAAGCAAGGCCTTTCCCCAGAGAGATGCCTGACAATTTTTATTCTCTAACAGATAACTGAGTATAAGATAGATGCTCGAACCCACCAGGATAATAACATGTATTATGAAGAGATTTCTGCGATAGATAAGGTCAATTACAGAATTACGCTGCAGCATATAATCCAAATAAAAATTATAAAAACTCAGAAAAATTATCAACCAGTTAAAAATTTTTCCTCTTTGCAGGCCCAGCAGAAGATATTTACGTTCAAATTCCCGGCTGTTCTTAAAATTCGTATTCCAGTATATGCTTTTCGAAATTTTATCTAAAATTTGAGAATCATTCCTTGCCAAGAATTTTCGCCTCTTTCTGTTATTATATAATGGAATGCCATGGTTGCGGCAAACTCCTATGGTACATGGCTGTGCCAGGATACATACTCACTTCGCTCGATGCAGTATAAACAACAAAAAGCGGCAAACCGCTTCTCTTATGTTAAGAAAAAGAAGTCGTTTAAACATCGACTTCTTGCATAAAATACTATACTGCGGATGAAGGGACTTGAACCCCCACTCTCTCGAACCAGAACCTAAATCTGGCGCGTCTGCCAATTCCGCCACATCCGCAAATTTACTATGGTAATCTTTCACCACAATGAGACATCCGGGATTCGAACCCGGGACACCATGATTAAAAGTCATGTGCTCTACCAACTGAGCTAATATCCCATAAACAGAAACAAATAATCAAAAACCAGGCAAACCTAGCTTTTATTCAAACATTTGACAAAAAAACTGGGCTAGATGGATTCGAACCATCGTAATGCAGGAGTCAAAGTCCTGTGCCTTACCGCTTGGCGATAGCCCAATGCTCTGCTTGAAAAAATACCTGTATTGAAAAACGAAAAGTCTTTTCAGACTTTTCATTAAGTTCAATATAGGGTGGATAAAGGGATTCGAACCCTTGGCCTCCAGAGCCACAATCTGGCGCGCTAACCAACTGCGCTATACCCACCATAAACACCTTTAATCATCTCATTAGATGAAAAATGTGCCAGAAGGGATTCGAACCCCCGACACATGGCTTAGAAGGCCATTGCTCTATCCAACTGAGCTACTAGCACACATGGTGTGATACGGACCTATGTTATACATAATTCCAAATATCAAGCGGGTGATGGGAATCGAACCCACGTATCTAGCTTGGAAGGCTAGTGTTCTACCATTGAACTACACCCGCATAGGATTACTATTCTATTATTTGCGTAACCGCCTGATTTATACAACCAAAAGCAGGACCAATTGCAATTGAAAGCCCAACCGGCTGTATCGTCGGGGTGACAGGATTCGAACCTGCGACCTCTTGATCCCAAATCAAGCACGCTAGCCAAGCTGCGCTACACCCCGAATTAACAATTCCAAAAATCACTTTCCGGTTATTGATTTGTCATACATCTGGCAGCTTACATCACTATGCATGCCTGATGATGTGCACTTTCAAGGTTTTTCACTCGTTCCAGCCGTGACGCAAGATTTATTATATAATAGCAACTCCTTATTGTCAACACATTTTTATAACTTTTTTCTTTTTTGTCATTTTTTAAAAATAATGCAACAAAGTGTAAAATATATGCAGTAAAGCGAGTCTCCTGGAAGCTGTCCTACCCTCCGGTTACCTCTTCTCCTTATAGTAATTCAGGGTAAAATGGGCATCTCCCTGGGAATCCAGATCCATGATGATAAAAGTGGGCACCCTCCCGCTCTGTCTGGGCAATGCCAGACTCCCCGGATTAATGGCCCAGATATCCCCTGTAACATCGATCAGCGGAACATGTGTGTGTCCGAACATTACAATATCAACACCGTTTCTTCTTGCCGTCTCCAAAATACCTGCAGTGCTGAAATTCACACCGTAACGGTGTCCATGAGTTAACAAAACCCTGTATTTACCTATATTAATTATTTTATCCCCGGGCAAGCCGTTGAAGAAGTCATTGTTCCCCGAAACAAATTCTACCGGGCAAGCGATATTGGTCTTAATATACTCTTCCCCGCCCTCAAAGTCACCAAGATGAATCAACAGATCAATGGGATTGACCCGATTGACCGTATCAATCAAGTAGTGGTTTTTACCATGGGTATCACTTACGACTAAAACCTTCATTCTCTATCACCACTTCCCACTTCTATAAACGATCCCTGATCGCTTCTTTCATGGCACTCAATGCCTTTCCTCTGTGACTTATCTGATTCTTCAGCTCATTGGACATCTGGGCCGTAGTGCATCCATATTCCGGAACATAGAAGATAGGATCATAGCCAAAGCCACCCGCACCAGCGGCCTCCTTCGCTATATATCCCTCGATATCAGCCCTTCTGGTGATTACTTCTCCTTCCGGAAACGCACAGGCAATCACACATACAAAGCGCGCACTCCGTTCCTCTTCTTCGGCTGCTGCCAGCTGATCAATAATATGCTGATTCTTAATATCATAGGAAGTAGTTTCACCCAGAAATCTTGCGGAGTATACGCCGGGAGCCTTATCCATATAGTCCACCTCAAGCCCGGAATCATCTGCCAGTACGATTTCTCCGGTCATCTCCATTATGGTTCTGGCCTTAATGATCGCATTCTCTTCAAAAGTCACACCGTTTTCCTCGATCTCCGTATGAATCCCGGCATCTTTCAGCGATAGCAATTCTATATCCAAGTCCTTTAATATTTCCTGTATCTCCTTCATTTTGCCTTCATTTGAAGTGGCAAAGATTATTCTTTTCATTAAAACCTCCTGGATGTAATCATAATGTAAGTCCTCGGCAAATTAATTCTTCCGGACTGCAGGCAGCTCTTCAAAAGCTCTCTGAATGCCGTTATAAATTCCCTGCGCTATTTCCTTCTGTTTATCGGGATTAATCAGATACTTCAAGTCCCGTTTATTGGACAGGTACCCCATCTCGATCAATATCATGGGCACCCTGGCTTTATCCATAATAAAAATTTCCTTTTCTCTCTTCAGAACGATGCCTCGTTCCTCAAGCTCCATTGTTTTCCCAAGCTCCTGCGAAAAAATCTCTGCCAGCTTCTTGTTGGATACTCCATGGAAATCCCCGTCATAATAAAGCACCTCCGTGCCGTTGGGTTCCGTTGCATTATTCGAATTACAATGGATACTGATATAATAGTCACATTCCACCGCGTTGCCTAAAGTCACTCTGGGCCTCAGGAACACTTTATCATCTGCGGTACGTGTATAATATACCTTGATATTCTCCCTGTCAAGTATCTCCTTTAACGCCAGGGCAATACCAAGATTGATATTTTTCTCATAATACTCCTCATCCTTGGACAGCGCTCCCGCATCTTTACCGCCATGACCCGGATCGATGACAAGAATTTTGTCATATACATCGGAGGGCCTTCTCAGGTCAATAAAATAATAGTTCTCATCCTCATAGATAGCATAAGCATAAACCTGATCCAGCTCAATTAATATGTCACAATTGACTAATCCAGCTGCTTCATCCCGATCCAGGCTGAAGGTAATCCCATGACTGAGATCCTTCCCGTAATCCCTGGTAACCACATCGATGACAGTATCATCCTCTTCCTTCTTTTCCTGTGTCACAATCTCCTTATAGACAGGATCTCCAAGAAAAATCTCCTCTCCCCTGACCCTCATAATCATCGAACTCTCAAAGTCGTCGCCAAGAAGCCCTGTCATATGAAGCTTAATGCTGTGGTTAATATAAAGATCCTCCAGCGAAAGCTTTCCCCCCCGGGCTTCCGGTTTCCTAATTACCAGATAATGATCACTTAACTTCTTCATCAGGCTATCCTCTACCTGCTCTCTTAATTCCGCAAGAGAAGCGGCCATCCCGCCAGGAATCACGGCAGGCGGATTTTCTTTCGCAGATAAGATGACCTTCCTGTCATCCACTTCAATTATATCCTCATTCCGAGGATGATTATCTGTACTTATAATATTGCTGGCATGTATCTCCACTGCCTGATATTGCTGCAGGGTATAGGAGGCCGTCATTACTGCCACCATCAATGCCACACTTTGCATTGCCGCTTTCTTCAGCAGCGATTTATCCATAGAAACCTCCATACTGCCAGGCGGCAGCCCTCGTTTGAAATCAAGAAATATTCTGCCTGTTCTTGTTCTTTGGCTTCGTTCTTCCGATGATACAATGATTATATAATATCACAATAATATTCTCAATATTTTTTTGTTTTATTATCTATTTTTGTAGATTTATGGGGTGATTTACCTTTCTTAAATATTGCATTTTCACAACTTTATCGATATAATTAAATGGATGCGAAGAGTGGTTTTTCTTACAACCAGAGAAGGGGATGAGGCAAATGAATGATGTCACATGCATAACAGTGAAACAAAAGGACGGTTATGTCCTGAAACTTACCCGGTATCACAGCCCCCAGCAGCCAGCAGCCAGTATTCTTATTCTTCACGGTATGGCAGAACATCAAAAGCGTTATCAAGCCTTTGCTGCATACCTGGTTGACAACGGATATGATGTGTATACCTACGATCACCGGGGTCACGGAGCCGGTTGTAAGATGAATGAATTAGGCTATTTTCATCATACAAAGGGCTATCAACTGGTAATACAGGATGCTGTCGCTGCCAGCGAATATATTCGACTAAATGGCCGCAGCAATCAGCTTTTCCTTTTCAGCCATAGTATGGGCTCTCTGATTGCAAGAAACGTAATACAGCAGTACGACCAGTACAGCGGTGTTATATTATGTGGCACGACCTTTCCTGCCAAACCTCTGGTTCTTGGAGGGCTGTTCTTATCGGCCCTGATCAAGAAATTCAAGGGGCCTAAGCACAGATCCCCATTTTTAAACAATCTGATGTTCGGCAGCAAAAAATATACTTCTCTTTCCAGCCGGACCACCTATGATTGGCTCTCCAGGAGCAATCCCGTGGTAGGCGCCTATATCCATGATCCTTATTGCGGCTATATCTGCAGCGCCTCTTTCTACCATGATTTATTGCATCTGACTCAGGGTGCCTGCAAAAAGAGCCATATCCGTCTGACCAAACCAGAACTTCCCCTTCTGGTTATCAGTGGTGAGAAGGATCCGGTATGCAACTATGGAAAGGAGATACACAAGTTTCTGACCATTCTCAAGAAAGCAGGCTTTACCAATGTCTCTTCCAAGCTTTATCCCGAATGCCGCCATGAGCTGTTGAATGAACTCAATTACGAAGAAGTGTTTTCTGACGTCGGAGAATGGCTGGCTAAAAGGTTATAGAAGAAAAGATGCTGCAAAGCAGAGCGATCCGTTATCGCTGCGGCTTTGCAACATCTTTTTATATACCATTTCTTCTTATTTAGCAACTATTCAGTCACAGCGGCTCTGTCAAGCCGTTATACTATTTATTCTGCTTCGGAGGTCTCGGTCCCATATACTGGTAGAAATAGGTCTTCATCATGCCATTGTATATCTTTCGGTTTTTATCCGCCTGACTTCCGATATATTTTTGAGCATCCTCATATCCTGTGATAATAAAGTAGGACCAAGAATCCAGCGCCTTGAATACCTTTCCCATTTCTCTGTATAATTCCGGCAATTCCTTCTTATCCTCCAACCGCTCTCCATAAGGCGGATTCGTAATAATGAATCCATATTTCTTGTTGCTGCTCAGCTCGCGCATGGGCTTTTGCTGAAAGTGAATCAGGTGGTCAACACCTGCCCATCTGGCATTCTGCCTTGCAGCCTTAATAATCTCACCATCCAGATCATAGCCCTGGATCGAAAGCTCAACTTCCTTATTCATAAGATCGGCGGCTTCCTGCTTTGCTTTAGACCAGCTTTCTTTGGGAATCAGGTTTGCCCAGGACTCTGCCAGGAAATTGCGGTTCATCCCCGGAGCGATCTTAGCGCCAATCATGGCCGCCTCAATCGGAATCGTGCCGCTGCCGCAGAAAGGATCTACCAGGAGCCGCTCCTTATTCCACGGGGTCAGCATAATAAGGGCTGCTGCCAAAGTCTCCGTAATCGGTGCTTTACTGGCCAATCTCCGATAGCCTCTCTTATGGAGGGATTCTCCGGATGTATCAATACATACTGTCACTTCATCCTTAAGAATTGTAACCCGAAGCGGATAGGATGCACCGTTCTCTTCGAACCAATCCTGCTTATACTTCAGCTTCATCCTCTCAACCATTGCCTTCTTCATAATGGATTGGATATCGGAAGGGCTGAACAGCTTGCTGTTCACTGAGTTAGCTTTTGCCACCCAGAACTTCCCATCCCCCGGGAGATACTCTTCCCAGGGAATCTGCTTTGTATTCTCAAACAATTCATCAAAGGTCTCCGCATGAAATGCGCCAACCTTTAATAAAACTCTCTCCGTTGTTCTTAAGAATACATTGGCCCTGGCACAAGTATTCTCATCGCCGGTGTAGGTAACCTTACCGTCCTCTACCTTTATAATTTCACAGCCCAGATCCGTCAATTCTCTCTTCAGCACAGCCTCCAGACCAAAATGACAGGGCGATATATATTCATACTGCTTCATAGTAACCTCCACTCTTATCCTCAAGCACTTTCTTACTTTTATTCTTCCATCTGCTATAGCTATTGTAAGGTTCTTTTTGTATCTAGTCAATGATAATTCTATCTGCTTTTGTCTAATTTTCCGCGGTAAGCACGAAGTCCTCCAAAGAGGCTCTTAATATTATACCCATATTTATTCAAATCTCTTGCAGCTAATAAGCTTATATTACCCCGGTCACAATAAAAAATAAGCAGGTAATTCTGCTGAAAACTATCTACATAGTTGTCAAGCTCCTCGTAGGGGATATTAACGGCTCCCGGAATATGCCCCATATCATATTCTTCCGGCTCCCTTAGATCAATTATTAACACATTCGGCTTACCAATATATTTGTCAATGTCATTTGTGCGGATTGTTTCAAATGCCATAGTTTTTATGCACCATCCTTACCTGAATTTATATCCAAAACAAATTAGTTGTGGGAGCATTTCACCCCACAACTCCACTGCTCTCACCCCTATCTATGCCCTACTGCATTTTCCTTATATTATGAGCAAAATTCGTGTTCATAATCTTTAAGCTCCGCTCGTATGCTTACAGGCAAGCTTGCAGCATTCTCACTACGCCTTCCATATATCATGAACAAAATTCGTGTTCATGATCTTTAGCTCCACTCGTATGCTTACAAGCAAGCTTGCAGCATTCTCACTACGCCTTCCATATATCATATTCAGAATACGATAACTCTGCGCATAAAAAGTCCCTTTAAGATTTCTCCTAAAGGGACTTTTTGTCACTATTTTTATTTTTTTCGATTTTTAGTAGTTATTCTCTGTGTCTTCGAAGTCTCTGAAGCTGCTCCGATTACTATTCGTATTTTTTGAAGAATTTCTTGCATCGTTTCTGGCGTCATTCCTTGCATCGTTTCTTGCATCGTTTCTGGCATTGTTTCTGGCGTCATTCTTTGATGAGTTATCACATTTGGTGCCGGATACATTTTTGCTGGAACCTGTTGTATATGAGCTTGTTCCTGCGCCGCTGCCAGAGTTATTTGTTCCGTTTGAGTTTCTGGTATTTGATGTCTGATAATTGTTATTAGCGTTTTTTGAATTGTTATTTGTCATGGATGGCCTCCTATAAATAAGATGGTTTTGATATTACATGCTTATTATCTACTTTTTTGCATGAAATATTCATAGAGCGCTGTATATATTTAACACTTATCTCACCCATGCAGCTGTCAATCTTCACTCACTAACTCATTAATTACATTAATTGTATATATAATATTGCTAAAACTTATACTTTTCTGTGCTTGACTTTGCATAACTTGTTTTTTATAGTATCTTTTATTACTTTTTGTCACTTGTTTTACTAGTAAAAAAGTAAATCGCAAAGATAATTATTGCATAATGCGGATATCTGAGTTATAATGAAAAAGTGCTAGGGACTACCCTAGCGCATTATATAACCCCTTATTAATTATTTATACTCCCCTCATCGAAACGACCGCATGGCTCCCCCTTGCGGTCGTTTCACTTCATATCTCAAAACTTACAAAGCCGCCTCCGAGCCTGGTCGTTCTAAGCCATAGGCCCAGATCTATCTTTTTCCGGTTTCCGCTGTCAAGGACCTCCACGATAACCCGCTCTTCCGCCTTATCATATTGAATAGAGACAATAGTGACCCAGTGCCAGGATTCAAGGTTAACCACATTGCCTCTCTCAAGATTGAGAAACGCAACGGGACAATCCTTCGCCAAAGCCTCTGCTACAAAATCAGCTACACTTCCAATTTCCGGCCTGCCGGATTTTATCTTCGGTATATCCAGCGTCTCCATCTTAAGACTCATATTCTTTTCCTTAAGATACCGCTCCATACCGTTTTTCAGCATAGCCGTCGAGGAGACCCCTCCCAGAGACGGCGTGACGTAATTCCACATCTCTCTCATAAGAGCCAGGCATTCCTCCTTGGTTAATCCCCCGCTTCTTGCCGGTTCCTTTCTGGTGCTGATATAATAAATAATATTGGTAACAGTGGATGGACCACAGCCCGACATGCGCTGCCAGTGCCTGCCATACCACTCCTGGTTACTTCCGTAATATTCTCTGTTATCCAAGGCATCCAGAAGCCTAAACAGATCTATGTTTTTTATTGACTTTGTTATCATCGCTTTTTACCATTGAATATATTCCTTGTTTCTTTCTATAGATTATTATATGAAACAATCCCATCTCTTGCTTCCTATTGCGGATGAAACGCCTTTACCGTCTTCTAAAAAGTGTCATAACCAGTAATATGAGAATAATCGGAAGTCCAAAAGCAAACAGAAAACCAATGACAAATCTCCCGACTACCATAATAACAATTACTAAAGTAATCATTGCCAAAACTGCGCTGAGCTTGTGATACCACTTTAAATGTGAAAAAGAGGTACTCTTTGGAAAACCGGACCGGTCATCTTCCATGCTATCCTCCTGGGTCCGATAATCCTGATAGCCTCCCTGGTTCCAACCGCCGCGACTCTTCTCTCTTGCAATCTTATTTGTTTCAATAATGGTCTTTGCAATTAATCTGGGATCGCCAAGTTCGGCTATCACATCCTCCTCCGGCTTTCCCTGTGAACTGATATATCCATGATAATAGCTGATATTCTGCTCCTGGATATCAGGGGCCACTTCACCGCTTAAGGACTGCCGCAATATATTCAAAAATTCAGATTTATTCATGCTATGGTCAGCCTCCTTTGCTACATTCTAACATATGCCTTATGCTTCGTAAATGAATCTAATGTTAAAATTTCATTAACTTTCAGTTGGTAACATAGTAAAAAGGGCTGATGCCAGGCTGCAGCAAATCCGTCTTGAAGCAAGGGCAGCTATTGCCCTGCGAAATAAGCCCGTATTTTATCTTCATAGGACTCCTTCAATAAAATATTACATTCCTTAACCTCCATACCACTTTGTGCAAAATACAATTTTAGATAAAAGTTATTGTTATATATAGGCCCTATGGTAAAGCGAATTGTTTTCCACTGGGTATCTCCTCCGGTCAGAGTTATTGTTTTCACCAGATTTTTATCCTGGAATATGGATAGAGGTATCTGCGCAACACCGCTTTGAGTATTCGCCTTGCAGGTGATCTCTATTTCATAGGTCCCGCGCTCCTTGATGAATACCTGAAACGGATTGCTGCATCCCTTCTTTGTTTCAAGTTTATCCGTATCAATGCTTGCAGAATGTTCCAGCGTAATCTTCTGCATATGAAAGACTGCCTCATCTTCCGGAGAAATACACTCCTGCAGCTTCACATCCAACTCAGTTACAATGCCACGTGCCCTGACAAAGGCAGGTAACCTCATCAGAGTCCGGCAAATGTTTGCAGCACTTCTCTGAAATTCCGCTCTCGTCACCTTTCCGGCTGTCATTCCCTCGGCAGAATTATCATTGCTGGTATTTTCTTTTGCATCTGCGGTCACCATGAATAAATCATTCTGGCTGCGTATCATTGCTGAGGTATTGGTAACCGATGCCTTCTCACCCTCATCATTGCCCTTGGCCCACCAGTCCGTCATAACAATCCCGTCAAATTTCCACTCTCCTCTTAAGATTGTGGTCAATAAATCATAATTACTTGCAGTCCACAATCCATTGATGGGACCATAGGAAGACATTATAGAATATGCTCCGCCTTCCTTCACGGCTATTTCAAATCCCTTCAGATATACTTCTCTCAGCGCCCGTTCCGAAACCACGGCTTCCGTCTCTGTGCGCTTATACTCCTGATTATTGCAGGCAAAATGTTTGATCGTCCCTGTTACTCCGTATTTATTCATACCCCTTAGCTGAGCTGCCGCAACTTTGCCGGTTAAGAGCGGATCCTCTGAAAAATATTCAAAATTTCTTCCGTTCAGCGGATGCCGGTGCAGGTTCATTCCCGGTCCCAACAAGGTGTCCACACGATTCTTTCGAAGTTCCAGACCCTCATATTCAAACAGCTCTTCTACCAGTTTCTCATTAAAACTGCTGGCGAGACAGGTCCCATTGGGAAGAGCGAAGGCAACCGTTCCGCAGTCCATGCGGATTCCACTTGGCCCATCTGCACAGCAACCGGCAGGGATACCAAAACTCGCAAGGCGGTCTGTAATCCCGCCAAAGGCTCCTGCTGTTCCCGGCGTTACCTTAGGGGAACACATTCCTTCTCCCCGAACAATACAGCATAGATCCTCATCGGAGAGCTGTGCTATAAAGCTCTCCATGGATACTTTTCCATCCGCCACATCACCCAGCTTCCATCCCTGATCTCCGGTATAAATATGTTCTTCCGGCATTCTCTCATTTCTTCGTTCCTTCGGATCAACCGTTCTGGCGGGCACCTCCTCATAAGCAACAGAATAACTCTGCTCCTTAAGAACAGGCTTCATCCTCTTATATGCTGCCACCGGAGCCATTGCCTCTTCCCAGGTTTCCACCACCAACAAATCCTTTACCTGGATGTTTCCTGCAAGACTGGCGTTTCGAACATTATCTCCAAGGTAGAATTCATAGCTTCCGGTCTCCAGGATATAGCTTGACTTGTATCCTGTGATACCGCTGTCATCATAAGAGGATATAGAATACTTGGAGCAGGCAATAGAAAGTATCTCACTTTCCCCAGGCATTAAGTTTCTTGTTTTTTGAAAACCGCAAAGGCTTCTTAAGGGTTTTCCCAATTTACCCTGGGGAGCTTTGACATAGAGCTGCGCTGCCTCTTTACCCGGAAAGCCTCCTGTATTGGTTACCTTTACTTTAAACTCAATCTTATCCTGCGTTTCCTTCATATCAACCAATTCCATGGAAAATGTAGTATAGGACAGACCAAACCCAAAGGGATATATCACTTTATCCTGTGCAAAGGTCTCAAAATAGCGATAACCCACATAGATATCTTCGATATAGTGATTGCATTCTTCATCTCCAAAGCAGGAGGTAGAAGGATAATCCTCAATATGATATGCAATCGTATCCGTTAACTTGCCGGAGGGAGTACTTGCCCCTTTAAGAACATCCAATACCCCGTTACCGCCTTCCTGGCCGCCCTGCCATACATAGAGCACCGCAGAAGGCTTATATTCCTCCACCCAATTCATATCAATAATATTACCCGTATTGAGCAATACCACAGATCGGCCAAAATTCTTGCAGACCTGTTCCAGCAATCTTCTCTCTTCCCCGGTCAGGTAATAACTTCCTTCCTCCGCCTTATTATCCTTATCCTCCCCTGCCGTACGTCCAATGATAATAACCGCGATGTCGGATTCCTGGCTTGCACGGCGCAACAGCTCCTCAGATACCGGCATTTCCTTCTGAAACCATGGCTCAGAAGCCCAACCTTTTCCCTCATCAAGGGGATTCTCCTTCAGCCAATCCTCATATTGTCTCTTTACAGTTTGGTTCACGATAATCGAAGCATCCATTTCCAAGGCTTCTAAGATACCAACCACATGGCTGGCATTCACCAAACCTCCCGACCCGGTGCCGCTCTTATAATAATTGAATTGTGTTCTGCCAAATACAGCTACTTTAGATTTCTCAGGAAAGGGCAGTACCTGTCCTTCATTTTTCAGAAGTACAATCCCCTCTGCAACTGCTTCTCTTGCTTTCTTTGCATAATTATCCACATCAAATATTTTGTTACTCACGATGTACCTCCATTCATGTAATTATATGGTCTGACTGATAAGCCGCTATATTCTGCAATATTCCCTACCGCTTATACACACTCACTGCCTTCGGTCTCATCAAACTTACTATAAACACGTGCTCATGCTATAGCACGACATACCGACAATGTACACCGCTTGCCCCTGCATGTTCATCAATGTCTACCATATATGACTTTTATAATCTCTTTCGATATTATAACATAATTTGCTGATAATAAATATTACTTTTATGACATCCATCTGTAATATGCGGGTTGTGATTATACTCTTAACCCCTTGACCTGAGTATTCGGAGCAAAAAAATACACTATATACTAATATAAGTATATAGTGTATTCATCCTGTGTGCTAGAGGATTCGAACCCCCGACCTTCTGGTCCGTAGCCAGACGCTCTATCCAGCTGAGCTAAGCACACATACCCTTGCAATTAAAACAAAATAGCATTATTCTATATAATTTATAGAATAATGCCGGCGACCGGAATCGAACCGGTACGGGAGATTAGTCCCGCAGGATTTTAAGTCCTGTGCGTCTGCCAGTTCCGCCACGCCGGCACAAATGGGACCTATAGGGCTCGAACCTATGACCCTCTGCTTGTAAGGCAGATGCTCTCCCAGCTGAGCTAAGATCCCATGGGCTTTTATCATAATTACTGTGAAATATATTACCATAATCCCGGTAAAAATTCAAACAGTTTTTAACGATAACTATTTAGTTTATTCCATCCGAACCGTTTGGCAGTTCAAATAACGACCCAGAAGGGACTCGAACCCTCGACCTCCGCCGTGACAGGGCGGCGCTCTAACCAACTGAGCCACTGGGCCAAATAAACAAAGTGGACCTTCAGGGACTTGAACCCCGGACCGACCGGTTATGAGCCGGTTGCTCTAACCAACTGAGCTAAAGGTCCAAATACTGTCGGCCTTTATTAAATACCTTATAAAACAATGACTCCAAGGGGATTCGAACCCCTGTTACCGCCGTGAAAGGGCGGTGTCTTAACCGCTTGACCATGGAGCCATACTATTCATTATATCATGTTGGACTTAGTATTGTCAATTCTTAAAATAAAAATCCAATGATACATATTGATTATCACTATAATAAAATAACAATCAATTTAACTCCCCGAGTAGGGCTCGAACCTACAACCCCACGGTTAACAGCCGTGTGCTCTACCATTGAGCTATCGAGGAATAATTGAAACTACACAAGAAAACACACATCCAAAGATACTTCTTTTCCAAAAGAATGTCATTCCTACGAATGCTCTATTCTCCAACAAACCTGCTTAGGTCAAGCCCTCGACCGATTAGTAACAGTCAGCTCCATACGTTACCGCACTTCCACCTCTGTCCTATCTACCTTGTCGTCTTCAAGGGGTCTTACTAGCTTATGCTATGGGATATCTCATCTTGAGGGGGGCTTCACGCTTAGATGCCTTCAGCGTTTATCCCTTCCAAACTTGGCTAC
>JAFAGA010000073.1 GCA_023423045.1 Bacillota bacterium
TGGTAGAAGTAATAAAAACTGCAAGGAAAACAAATCAATTCCTTTAAAAACCTTGCCTCTATTTTACCATAAAACGACGAAAAAGTCAGCAAAATCAATGGTCTCAAGTCTGCTCAGCAGACACTATTTAGTTTTTCTTGTCTTAGCAGTGCTAGCGCTGAAGTGCTAGTATATAACGATAATACATTTGTTAACTTATTAAACGAAAACAATGTTACTATTAATGGTGCTGCTACTAATATGACCGCATTTGAAATATCAGGGTTTTTAAAAACGTTTAGTAATGATAATATCAAAATGAAATATAATAAAATCTTGGCCAATAAAAATAATCAAATAAACGTAGAACCGGAGCAGATGTTAGAGCTTATTTACTATTCATCAGATCCAGCAGAGCAAAAAGATTTTTTGAATAGAATTAGTAATAAAGAAATTCAAATAAATAAATATAATGGAATTATTCTTTTATCATATAATAATTCTACCCATGATAATGTAATACCAAACTCTACTACGTATACTATTTCATCTAGTCGTACAGCAGAGATAAAAATGCAAGATGGAATTAGTGGTACATGGGGAAGATTAGTAATGACGTTAACAGGATATTTTACAAGAACTATTTATGATAATTATTGGGTAGTGAGTCCGACAGATTATGATTTGGATTGGACTGAATATTCACCTGTTAGTTCTTCTGGTTCGAATACATATTTTTCTAGTTCTGCGAGTGGCACAAGCATGCAACCATATATTGGGAATGAGGTGTGGTATAAGACTGATATGAATGTCTTTTGTTATCCTAATCTCTCTGCATTGCATATAGTGGTATATCCGTCTAGCAGTTATAATTATGCATACATTGGATGATTATAAGTTATTAAATTTTAATGAATAACATAGAGTTTATGGATCTTTATTTAGGATAAGGGGGCGTCGTAAAAATGAACTGTTCCCTGTCAAGTAAACAATTAAAAATGACTCTGTCTCAATAGTTGGAGTGGGATTCTTTGAATCCCGCTCCATTATTATATTTAGAGCCATTTTTATGTTTGCTTCTATAATTTCTGTTTTTGAGCATGCTAAATAAGCCTATGTGTTTTTTCGTAAGTGGCAAATAAGTTGGTTGGTGGATAGAAAAAACAAAAACCAAGTTGTACTTAGCTTTTGGTCTACAAACAGATTTGTTATACTGTCGGATTTCAAGGCAGGAAATCCTTAAGATATTAGGATATTGCCTGAAAAGTACTCCTGGCGGATAATCTGTACATGTTATTTTTGGGGGATCAATGTTTCGCATACTGCCACACGGGCGTACTGGAATCAGTGGAAATAAACACTTTCGTTTAATCCTCTTCTTGGCACACCAGGATTTAATGGTTAAGCAGTCCTTGGAAGAACACTCATGTATTCTTGCTGTCAACTGAGATGGAGGATAATCAGAAGTAGCTTGTTTTGTATCCATAGATTCACCTGTTCAAAGTTTTCTGCAGTTTTTTAAATAAACTTGAATAATTGCAAATATAAAAGAAAACCGGCTCAAACTGTCATAAAGTTATGAACTGTTACCCTGTTTTCGTATGTATCATGGCTGCGATCCCTCTTTTTTTTGCTCGTATATCTGACGATATTGTCCCAGGGTGATCCCTTCCTTTTGCTTGAATTTGCGCATGAAATTTGCGGCATCAATATAGCCGGCAGTGGCGATAATATCCTTAATCGGAAGATTGGTTTGGATTAACTGCTGCTTCACATATTTCAACCGTAACTCCGTAACATATGACGAAAATGTCTGATTTGTTTCATCCTTAAATATTTTACTGATATAGCTGTAGGAAAGATTGAAATGACCCGCAAGCAGATCCAGGGACAGCTCATTCTCTCTGTAATGATTTTGTACATAGTCAATCAATAAATACTTCGTATTTATATTCTGCTGAAGCTTTATCTCGGTATTTCTTTCTGATATTGATTTAATCGCAGCTTCAATCTTGTCGTGTAATTCATCAAAAGATTTCCAGGTTGACAGATTGTTTATTTCGCGGGAAGTCATGGGTAAATTCAGGGATTGGGCAATTTTCACCGTCATGTTAATGATATCGTAGTTCAGACATTGCTGGATAATCATGGAGGGTGCCATTTGCTCAATTCGCTCAAATACACTATGCAACGATTGGATTGCGGCCTGGGTATTCCCGTTGCGGATACTCTGTTCAATGATTGCCTGTTCTAAATAAGGATAGGTAATCTGCTGATTTGTAGTGTCAAAACGGTTGTCGAAGAGATAACAGCCAGCCCTTATAAGGCTGGTTTTTTTGTTGACAGCAACTATGGCTTCTATATAAGAGGTATCAACCTTATAACAGGATGGGTGGGTACCGCCGCAGCCGATAGTAAATTCTCCATAAAATAATGGTGAGCATATATCATAGAGCATATTGGTAAGAAGCAGTGAAACGCTATCATTTTCGCGGCTGTTGGCAATGACAGTAATTTGGCTTTCTTCTGCCAGTTTAATAGGGTAACAGATGGCATTGGATAAAATGGTATCCTCTATCTTTGTAATTGCTTTTTCATAAAGCTCGTCAGTAGTCGAAGGATTGTGAATCTGACAAACTACGACGGTAAAGTCGGGATAAAGAAACTCTATATTAGCGCATTGCAGATTATAATGCATCATTTTTGCATCTCCGTCATTGATCTCACCAAACAGAATTCTGCGAAGGACCAGTTCACGGATGATATTATTACGGCTGTTCAGCTCTACAGTAATCTCCTTGTTTTTTGTCTCCACATTCGTAATACTGAAGATGAAGCTTCGGGTCAGAGTAATTGCCATTAAGACACTAAAAATAGTAAGTAAAATGACTAAAGCGATGAGAAGGTTTATGTTTCCCTTTCCCTGTGCGTAGAAGTCCGAATAGGGAGTGACTGAGAGATAATTGCATCCGGTGGTTGGAGACACGCTGCGCATCAGCACATATTTCTTTCTATTCATGGTGAATTCAGAAATACCGATTCGATGATTCTTTATCAGGGCGGATAGATCAGCCTGTGTCAGGATGGAGTTGGAATCCGTGTATAAAATCCTATGGGCACCGTCCAATATGGATATCTGGGAGGGCATCTGGGAAAAATATTTGCTCTGAATATCGGTGAAAAACTGTCTTCGTATCAGGAAGCACAGCGTAGCCTGTGGCTGCGGAGTGATGAGCGGAATAGGGTAAAGGATCGCGGTAGAGTAGGAGTAAGGCGAATGCTCCGTGCTATTCTGGTCGAGGGACAGGATATACTGGCTGCTTACATTATTTAGTTTTACATATAGACCCGATAAGGACAGGGAGAACTGATAGTAGTTAGATTTCTCGAACTCCCGATAGGAAGTGACACTCTCATCAATCAAAATATGCTGACCTGATCTCGGGTAATAGGCAGGAGTAATATCCTCTGATAAATTTTCCTTATAGGAATTAAGCAAGGTTAAAATCTCGGCGTCAGAGCTGTCCTTTGACGCTGCTTCCGTTGCCGATTGGGTGGAATTGGATAAGGATAGGGCCTGATTCTGAAGCTTGGAAATATATAAATCAATTTCACTATTAAATTGAGCAAGGAGCCCGTAATTATAATCCTCAACTGACTGTCTGCCGTATACCGTGTTATCGTACAGGAATAATGTGGACATAGACAGAATTGGTACAATAAATACGATAAGGTTTTTAAAAAAGTGTTGCTTGAAATGCTGTGCAGACTTCAATGCTGTATCCCCCGATTACCTTTTATCATTTGAAATTTATCATATCATAAAGGGCCTCGGATTAGAACATGTATCTTTTCAGGAGGTTGCAAAATTTATGCTTTTACTAAGAAACAGGAAAAAAGCAATGAGGTGCTAATACCACAACTTTACGACCGGAGCCTTCCGTGTTAAGGTAGGTGACAACAGAATGAATGATCAGAGGGGAGAACAAGATGCGTAAGGCAGATACAAAGAATAAATATAAGGATATAGACGTGCCTAAGTTAGAAGTACCGGTGATTCGACGTTATAGTTTTCGGGAGACCTTGAGAAAGGATTACAGGAAGCATAAATGGCTATATTGGATGTTCCTTCCGGTTGTCCTGTATTACCTGATATTTCTTTATATTCCTATGGCCGGGCAGGTGATTGCGTTTCAGAACTTTCGCCCGGCCAAAGGGATTATGAATAGCTCGTGGGTCGGAATAGATAATTTTATTCGTTTTTTTAACAGCCCATTTGCATTCCGGGTTATAAAAAATACAGTTGTAATCAGCTTTTTTGAAATCCTTATCGGGTTTCCGGCACCGATTATTTTGGCGCTTATGCTGAATGAATTAAGAGGAAAGTACTTCAAGCGTTTTGCACAAACGATTACCTATATGCCGCATTTTATTTCACTTGTTGTTGTTTGCGGTATGGTAATTAATTTTGTCAGCAGTAAGGGTGTAATTACTGTATTTTTGCAAAATTTTGGCTTTAGTGCTGAGAATCTGCTGTCAAATCCAAGATATTATGTGGCGATTTATGTGTTAAGCGGAGTCTGGCAATCCATAGGATGGGGAAGCATTATATATCTGGCGACTCTATCCGGTGTGGATCAAAATCTTTACGAGGCGGCCTCCATTGATGGAGCGGGAAGATTTGCCAAGCTGGTACATATCACATTTCCTGCATTGATTCCTATTATTTCGGTTCAATTAATTATGCGCATTGGGAATTTGATGAGCCAGGGAGCGGAAAAGACAATTCTTCTCTATAGCCCTGTTGTATATGAAACTGCGGATACCATCGCCTCCTATGTATATCGTTCAGGTATACAGGAGCAAAACTACAGTCTGGGGGCCGCCGTGGGAATGTTTAATTCAGCGATCAACCTTGGACTTGTATTTTTCGCAAACTGGTTCAGCAGGAGGTTTGTAAAAGAAAGCTTATGGTAGGAGGAGAAAAAAATGTCATATACAAATAAAATTAAGAGAAGCAAAGGGGATATGCTATATGATGGTATTAATATGGTAATCATTCTCTTTATATCATTAATATGTCTTTACCCTATGGTTCATGTATTGGCGGCATCTTTCAGCGATCCCTTCGAAATCATGACCCATCAGGGGCCATTACTGAAGCCGATTGGTTTTTCTCTGGATGGCTACAAAGCGGTTTTAAGAAACGCAGGAATCTGGGTTGGTTATCGAAATACGATCTTTTATGTTATCGCAGGTACTGCTGTTAACATGCTTATGACAACGATCGGAGCATATGTTCTATCCCGCGATGGATTTGCATTGAAGAAGTTCTTCACCATGTTCATCGTGTTCACGATGTACTTTACGGGTGGTATTATTCCGAACTTCCTATTGGTAAGGTCACTGGGACTATTAAATACACGATGGGCTTTAATTATTCCGAATGCCATCGGTACCTGGAATCTTCTTGTAATGAGAACAGCCTTTAAGAATGTGCCCGCCAGCCTGGTCGAGGCGGCAAGCATTGATGGGGCAAATGACCTTGTTATATTGTGGAAGGTCATGGTGCCTGTATCCAAAGCGACGATGTCAGTAATATTTCTGTTTTATGCGGTAGGGCATTGGAATTCATGGTTCAGCGCAATGGTTTACCTTCCAATGGCTAGAAATCTATATCCTCTGCAACTGTTTCTCCGTGAAATTTTAGTCACAAGCTCGGAGATTTCCAGCGGCGACACGACGATTGACTACATAGGAGAATTAGTAAAGTATGCGTCCATTATCGTTTCCACATTGCCGATTTTATGCCTGTACCCCTTTGTACAGAAATACTTTGTTACCGGAGTGATGCTGGGATCGGTTAAGGAATAACTGCAGCCCGGGTATACTGGCGCAGGGCGGGAATACCTCACTAATTATGAAGGAGGTAGAATACGGGACCGATTAGGAGCATGCCGATGTACCTGGCTGTTGATTATAAAGTAAATAGAAAAGGAGCAGGAAAATGAAAAAAAGAATGATGACATTTACACTTGTTACTGTCATGGTATTCTCGCTGGTACTGGGCGGCTGTGGCAAAAAGGAGGGGGAAGGGTCAATAGAAAAGGCAGGAACCCAAAAGCCTACGCAGAGCGTTGAACCCGGTCAGCCGGAGTCGGATGCAGATGGGGTAGCAGGGGAAACGAATGAGGTTACCTATCCGGTTGAAGGCAATGGTGAGAAATTAACCTTTTGGCTGCCTATTCAACCGCCTGCGGCAAAATATATAACCTCTTATAATGAGCAGGAGGTATTTCAGGAGATCTCGAAGCGGACCGGAATTGAAGTGGAGTTTATTCATCCGGCCGTAGGACAGGAAAAGGAGCAGTTGGCATTGCTGATGTCCTCAGGGAAGCTGCCGGATATCATACAGATTCGTGAGCTGTATGAAGGTGGTGCGACAGCGGGTATTGATGATGGAGCCTTTTTGGATCTGACCGATCTGATCCCTCAATACGCACCGGATTACTATAAGAATATCACTTCCAGCGAAATGTCATATCGTATGGCGACAAATAACGATAGCAGGATATGTCAGTTTGATATCATTAAACAGTCGGCTCCGGCCTTTGAACGCATCAACTTTACAGATGCAATCATAGAAAAATATAACATCACCGAAATGCCGGTTACGATTGAGGATTATGAAGCGCTATTTGAGAAATTCAAGCAGGATGATCTGCCGGGCTTTGCGCCGATAGAAACCGGACAGGTAGAGCAGTTCATGTGGCCATTTGGTATTGCGCCGAATTATTTCCTTGGAGAGGACGGTAAGGTTCGCTGGGGTGCGGCCATGGAGGAATACAAGGACTATCTTACCTTAATGAATCGTTGGTATACGTCGGGTTATTTATATAAAGACTTTATGAGCAATATCACCCCTACGGAACGAAGGGCACTTTTTTCAAACCTGCAGGTTGGTATGCTGATCGATGCTACGGATCTTGCAAAATCAATGGCAGGAAGTGCCGGGTATAAAACAATGCCGGCGAATTATCCAAGAATGAGTGCCGGACAGTCGATTCCTTTTTCTGGTGTAACCTGGGATGCTTTGCCCGATGGTGGAACAATGGCAACCGTAATTACCACGTCCAGTAAGAATCCTGAGCTGGCGCTGAAGTATATGAATTATTTCTATACACAGGAGGGCGCAGATCTGGCCAACTGGGGTATCAAGGATAAAAGCTATACGGTAGATGGAAGCGGCAAGAAAACCTATACGGATTATATGTTTAAAAATGATAAAATTGCCTTGGGTGATGCTCAGACTATGCTGAAAATCCATTTATTTGCAAAGCTTGCGGAAGCGGATGTAGTGTGCAACCCGAATGTATTAGTGGATGAAGAAGCATTAAATCTGCGTATGCTTTACTCCGATGATAAGACGGTTGATAACAGCCGGGTGCTGCCGAGGTTTCAGCTTTCAGCGGAAGCGTCTGTTGCGCGCAGCAATATAATGAGGGATATTACAACGTATGTGGATGAGATGACCCTGAAGTTTATTACGGGTGCTACGCCGTTGACAGAATTCGATAACTATATGGCGCAGCTCAAGAAAATGAATATTGATGAAGCAATTGAGATTACTCAAGAGGAATATTCAAAATTCATGAGCAAAAAAATGCCGGTTGATTAATTGGTCCTTATAAGGTACCGGAAGGCATAAATTACGATAAACAGAAGGCTGAGAGAGCAGGGAATTTTACATACATGAAATGTATGAAAAATACATTTCATGTATGTAAACAACAATTGCGCTCGGCACAAGAGTCCGGGAGCGGACTCTTCATTAGCAGAGAGGAGATTGCAACTATGACACCGGAGCGAGAGAAAAAACTGCTGGAGTTCGCAGATACAAGGAGTCTGATCCCGAAAGACGTTGTGCCGCTTTTTGATGTTTGGCTTCGCGATACCCATATCACCCTTGCAGATGACGGTTTTTATTATTGTACGGGAACCATCAAAATGCTGGGCGAAAGTCATGCCTTCAGAGCAAACGAAGGAATACAGCTCTGGAGGTCCCGTGATTTAGTCCATTGGGAGGATATGGGGCTGGTCTGGAGCTTTGAACAGGACGGAACCTGGCAGAATAAATGGTATACTCATTTGGGAAATTGGGTGGAAAGCAATCCGATGGAGGGCTGCAGAGCAATCTATGCGCCTGAAATCTATCAAATCAAGGGCGATTTTTATATTACTGCCAGTATTAACTGGGAGCCGCAAAATAAGGGCGAGGAGGGCAGCTGTACATTCCTCCTGAAAAGTGCAAGCGGGAAGGCGGAGGGTCCCTATGTGGATGCATGCAATGGTCCGCTTACAAAACGGATCGATTCCTCGCTTTTTGTGGATGATGACGGTACGGTATATTATGTATGGCAGGATGGAAGAATTGCACGAATGAAAGAGGATATGTCGGGCTTTGCGGAGGAGCCGGAAAGAGTAATTCAACAGCATTATACACCGGAGCCATATTGCGAGGGTGTTTTTATTTTTAAAAGAGCCGGATTATACCATATGGCTTTGGCGATCTGGACGATGGAGGAGGGAGATCATGCAGGCTATGTGCCTGGAGATAAATCCCGAAAACTAAGCTATGACTGCGTAATTGCCAGCGCAACGAATGTCTATGGACCATATTCCGAACGTTATACCTCGATTACGGGAGGCGGACATAATAGCTTCTTTACCGCCAAGGATGGAACCTTCTATGCCACAATGTTCGGGAATCCGGTAAATGACAGTTATGCGCCCTTTTATGCAAAGCCGGCCATAATTCCGATGGAATGGAGCGGAGACAGGGTATATCCCAAAAGAAGTGAAAGGAGAGTATGATGAAGACAAATCTTATTTATATATTTGCGGATCAGCTCCGTTATCGGAGTCTGGGCTATACGGGCGATAACAATGCGATCACCCCCAATATTGATGCGTTGTGTCAGGAAAGTGTGAATTTGTGCCAGGCAGTTTCAGGGCATCCGGTCTGTGCACCTTACCGGGCTTCTCTGCTCACAGGCAAGTATACGACGAGCACCGGGATGGTCATCAACGAAATTAGAATGAGCCCGAATCATAAATCCTTTGCCCATGTTTTGAATGAAAATGGGTATGAAACCGCATATATCGGAAAATGGCATATGTATGCGGCGGAATTGGGTAATCATTATGAGTCAAAGAATTCCTTTATACCGAAGGGAGCTGATCGGCTGGGCTTTGACGACTACTTTAACGCCTATAACTTTCACCATGAATATTATGGGGAAGCAGCTTACTATCATCTGAATACTCCCGAAAAAATCTACTGCAACAAGTATGAACCTGATGAGCAGACTGATATTGCCATCGCTCAGCTGCGGCGAATGTCCGGCAAGGATAAGCCCTTTGCAATGTTTCTGTCCTATGGCACCCCTCACGACCCCTGGATTCCCGATAATGTCCCTGAGGAATATCTGGAGAAATTTAAAGACAGGGAATTTAAACTTCCGATCAATTATCTTCCGGATAATGATCCGTATGCGGATAACTGGGCAAGACTCTCCGAGCAGGAGCGAAGTGAGCTGACTGAGTGGATGAGGGTTTATTATGCGATGACCGCCAATCTGGACGATAATATCGGGCGTTTACTTAAGGAGCTGAAAGCGCTGGGGCTGGATCAGAATTCAATTATTGTTTTTACCTCTGATCATGGCGAGCTCTTTGGTGCACATGGACGCCGGGCAAAAAATATCTTCTACGAGGAGGCGGTACGCGTGCCCTTCCTGATTAAGTGGAAAGGTCATCTGGAGGAAAATACCAGAAGGGATTTCGTATTCAATACGGTTGATATCATGCCGACCCTTTTATCGATGTTGGAGCTGCCGATACCGGCCGAGGTGGAGGGAGGCGATTATAGTGCCTGCATAGAAGGAAATCAGAGCTGTGATCAAGGGGCCCTGATGATGTGCACCGGCCCGACGGCAGTTTATGGAGACGGTCATGAATGGCGCGCATATCGCACAAAGGAATTTACCTATGCGGTATATAAGAAGGATGGACAGGAGTTGCTCTTTCACAATGCCGAGGATCCTTTCCAAATGAATAATCTGGCGCAAAATCCGGCCTTCCGGCAGAAAAGAGAAGAATTAAAAAAATTGATGTGGGAGAAAATGAATAAAATCGGAGACACGTTTGAATATAATTCCTATTATAAGAAGAATTGGATTGAGGATCGAATAATCAAGCGTACGTCCACCTTGAATGGGGATTAAAGGATAAATGACAATGATGAGCTATAAAAATCCTGTAAAAAGAGATGGGGATTTTGCGGATCCCTATGTAATCAGGTACAATGGGCGCTATTACCTCTATTGTACGAATCGTGATATCCGCTGCTGGAGCTCCGTGGATCTACTCAACTGGAAATTGGAAGGCCCGACGATTGGGCCGGATGAATTCCCCGGACTGGTTCCCTTTGCGCCGGAGGTCACTTATTGGAACGGTGCATTCTATATGTATACCTCCCCTTCGGGCTATGGTCATTATGTATTAAAAAGTGATTTACCGACGGGACCCTTCCATAAAATAACAAAGAATATGGAGCACAGTATTGACGGTACGATTTTTATAGATGATGATGGGCAGTGGTATTTTTACTGGGCGGATGTTTCGGGTATCCTGGGATGCAAAATGAAGTCACCCACGGAATTTGGTGAGCAGGTAAGTACAGGGGCCTTCATGCATGGGTGGACAGAGGGGCCCTTTGTTCTGAAACGGAATGGAAAATACTATATGACCTACACCGGCAACCACTTTTTAAGCAGCGGATACCGCATTAATGCGGCTGTCAGTGAGCATCCCCTGTATGGTTATGAGGATGATCCGAGCAATCCGGTCTTAATTCGTACGGAGGGTGGGAATGTTGGACTGGGGCACAGCTGCACCGTCTTAGGACCGGATCTGAAATCCAGCGTCCTTGTGTACCATAACCTTAACCCTGATAAATCCAGGGATCTTAATATCGATTATCAGTCGTGGAAGGGATTATGCACACAAATATATACTTCGGCCGGGTCACGGCAGGAGGCGTCCAGGGAGCCTGATTTCTTGGATTATGCCGAGGATGCTTCCGAAGGAAGATGGAGAATACTTCGTGGTACCTGGCATAGCAGAGATTCCCTTTATCATACCGGTTCAGCAAGCTTTCTGTGTGTCACTGAGGAGGCCCTGGAAGACCGCGGTGTGGCAGAGGGAAATATAAGAACGACTGGCAATGCCGGCAACTATGGCATGGTATTCGGCTGGAAGGATATGCATGACTATTTTAAGGTGTCCTTATTATCCGGAAGTAAGGTGATAAAGCTAATCAAAGTGGAGCAGGAAGGGGAATGCTGTATGGCTTCCGGTACGCTGCCGGACGACTATGATGAAACGGCACTCCACTGCCTTCGGATGACTTGCGACAGTTCTGCGGTGATCCTCTATCTTGATAACAGAAGACAGCTGGAAGCCGGGATACAGGAGGTAAAGGGCAGGCTTGGCTATTTTGCGGAGGAAGGGAATATTGCGGTTGGCTTTACGGGCTTTAGTAAAGGTACCTCACAGGAAGCCGAAAAGGAGTTCTACAAACCTGTTCCGGGAGAAATTCCTGCCGATACCGCATTAAACTTCGCCAAATCGCCGCTGACTGCCGGCGGACAGCTGCTATACCATGACTGCAAGTGTCCATGGTATGGCACTCCTTGCCAGGATGCACACTCCGCTTCGCTTCGGTGCGGTACAATGTCTGCGGCATTATACCATGTGAACATTGAAGAATCAGGAAAATATGTATTGGACTTGTTTGGAGCGTTTTCGACGGCCACGGACTGGCAGATCACCGTTGACGGAACAGTCGTTGCAAAGCAGCATCTCCCGATGAAGGATAACGGGATATTCAGTATTAGTGCAGAGCTGCCGGGAGGATTGCATACGGTGGGACTCTGCCTGTGCAAGGGTCAGGCTGAACTGGAGCACATTTCCTTCTATAAAACATCTTGTACGCTGCCGGAGGGGACAAGGGCAATTACCAAATTTGGTCCGTACGGCAAGCTTCTGTGGGGCGAGGACGGATGGAGCGACTACCGGATCACAGCATGTCTGAATGCCATAGAGGAGTCTGAAAATGGGCAGGCAGGTATTCTGCTGCGGACCTCACAACCATCGGAAGGAGGGGAAGGAGATGATCCGGTTCTTGGAATAAACTTCTTCAAGGGATACTTTGTCGGACTGACAGGGACACATGTTACGCTGTCCAGGCACTCGTATGACTCGCATTTACTGGCGGAGGCCGGGTATGAGCATAAGCCGGGGGAAGCTCACAGGATAACGGTTGAAGCGAAAGGGGAGCTGCTGCGTATCTTTATCGGGGATTGCAATGTACCAGCCATTATATATAGGGACGAGGCGCCATTTACGCACGGAAGGATTGGCGTCCGGACTCAAGGTATAATCTTGGAGGGTACAGTTACTATAAACAGCATATAATACCAGCGAAAGGCTGTCATATCAGAACTGTAACTTGTTCCGATATGACAGCCTTTCAGCAGTAAATAGAAGGTTTACGGATAAAGAATAATGTGTTACTATTATTTTTACCAGAGGCTGTGATAAGGTTGAATGATATGAAGCCGAACAGCCATTTGTTATAAATCAATAACGGTGTCAGGCACCATGGAGGATTAACATGATTACACAGAGACCAAAGGGTACTCAGGACTGGTACGGCTCCAATATGCATAAGCGTACCATAATTGAAGGAATTGCAAGGAAGATCTGCAAGGCATACAATATCAAGGAGATTATTACTCCTGCATTTGAGCATACGATTTTATTCCAGAGGGGTGTGGGAGAGACCACGGACGTGGTTCAGAAGGAAATGTACACCTTTGATGATAAGGGACACCGAAGCATAACCTTAAAACCGGAGGGAACGGCAGGGGCGGTGCGAGCTTACCTGGAGAACGGATTATACGGGGAAAGCCAGCCGACGAAGCTTTTTTATATCACTCAGGCCTTCCGTTATGAGAATCCCCAGAGCGGAAGACTTCGCCAGCATCATCAGTTTGGAATAGAGTTCCTGGGCTCTGCAAGCCCTTTGGCGGAAGTGGAACTGATCTCACTGCTGACCGAGTTTATGAAAGAGCTGGGGATGAAGGGGGCAAGGCTCCATATCAATAGCATCGGCTGCGGGAATTGCCGCAGGACCTATAACGAGGCTCTGCTTGCCTATCTGAAGCAGCATGAAGAGCAGCTCTGTCCTACCTGCAGGGAAAGAATGCAGAAGAACCCCCTTCGGGTAATTGATTGCAAGAATCCCGCCTGTAAGACCATCGTAAAGGATGCACCCAGGACCATAGAGTATCTGGATGAGGAATGCAGGGAGCATTTTGAGGAGCTGAAGGAGCTTCTGGAGAAAATCGGTATCCCCTATGAAGTGGATACCGGGATTGTAAGAGGGCTGGATTATTATACGAAGACGGTATTTGAGTTTGTGAATGAGGAAGGCTTTACGCTGTGCGGCGGGGGAAGGTACGATAATCTAATTCATGAAATTGATGAGAAGCAGAATATTCCGGCGGTCGGCTTTGGCTTTGGAATTGAACGGATCATCAATGAACTGGCAGCGGAGGGCGTGGAGCTTGCCCCCGAGCCGGAAGTGGAGCTTTATGTGGGCATTCTCGGCAAGGAGGCAAGGTCTTCTGCTTTCTTGCTGGTACAGAAGCTGAGAGCGGCCGGAATCATTGTCGAAACGGATTATATGGACCGCAGCGTGAAGGCCCAGATGAAATATGCCAATAAAATCGGTGCAAAGAATACGGTTATCATTGGTGCTGATGAATTGGCCGGGAATAAGGCAAATATCAAGAACATGCAGACCGGAGAACAGACGGAAGTCGCTTTGGATCGGCTTGCGGAGTACTTCCTGTAGCAGAGAAGATATATAAAAAGCGGATATCCGGTTGATGATTAGAACAAAAACAGCGAGGGAGAGGCGTTCCGATAGCCTGTTCTCCCGCTGTTTTATGCTGTAGGGCATGTCAGCTAAGCTGGACCACACAAGCCGGTGTTGCCTGAGTTTATCTGTGGCATAAAGCATTCCTTCGGGCAGGAGGTGCATTCGCAGGAAGCGTATGGTATCATTAGATTAATGCAGAGCAGGGATTGCATTTGGCAAAATATTTCAATATAATACAGAGGATGTACTTTGTAGGAAATGAGTGATATTGGGGGGAATAGCATGCTGCAATTTGTTACCTTTGCAATAATCTATGGAATCATGATGTTTATATGGAGCTTTGTTTATTTAAATAAAAGCAATGATAAAATCAATCAGGCATTTTTAACTTTTCACAGTGTACTTCTTTTATGGATGGTCTTAAGTATAAGCAATATATTCAATGACGGTTCCCGGCTGGGCATCGTAATCAAAACGATCTACTTTTATTGTATGCTGAATATGTCGCTCTTCTTCTTGTTCTTTGTTTATCGTCTGGTGAGACGAAAGTTTGATGGGTTATTTTACTTTACCGTTGCGCTGAATGTCCTCACCCTTTTTTCCAGATATTTGTTTCCGATAGATTATACGGATCCGACCTTTTGGCGTTTGACGGATCCGGTGATTGCGCCGATCATGGCCTCTATCTTCAGTTTTCCGGTGGTTGTCGCTTTGTATTTGATATTTCAGCAATACAGGACTACAAAGGAGCACGGGTTAAAGGTTCAGCTGAGGTTTATTTTTGCCGGTATCGGAATTGCCTGCTCCGTCAGCGTGATATCAGAATATATGCTGCCTACCTGGTTTGATATCAGAACAAATCTGTCGCTGATGTATTTTGCATTTCTTATCTTTATACTGGCAATTTTTATTTCGATTATGAAGCATCGTTTTTTAAATGTCAGAGCCGAGTATATCCACCGGAAGCTGTTCATGAATGCTTATGACGGGATTATTATCGTAAATTAGAATATGAAAATCATAAGTATAAACAACATGGCCCGGGTAATACTGCGGGATGAAAAGATGGATTCGGGCGATAAAATAACCGACTACATTGCCGGATATTCTTTTGAGGAGAACTATAAGCAGCATGAGGTCACGATAAAGGCCGGAGATCAGGAAGTCTATCTCTCTGTCACACAATATCCCATTGATGCGGCGGAGATTGATTCGGCAAAGCTGATGAGGATTACGGATATTACCTCGTCAAAGCTGGATCTCATAAGAGAGAAGGATTTGCTGATGGAGAAATCTAATCTTGACCGGATGACCGGTTTATACAGCAAGCAGTACTTTTATGAGCATTATTATTCGGACCGGGAGGAGCCAAGCGAGCTCAGGAGGACTCTGCTGTTTATCGATGTGGATGATTTTAAATCTGTTAATGACCGGTATGGACATATTGCCGGGGACAGGATAATCTCTGCTTTGGGCGAATGCATTAAAAGCAATCTGGATTGCGATGCCAAAGCGATCCGGTTTGGCGGGGATGAGTTTGTGATCATTCTGGAGAACACACCTCTCGAGGAGGCCTACCGGATTGCCGAGCAAATCCGGACCAGTGCCTGCAGCCTGAACTTCCTGCCATACGGCGTGGATGCGGCTCTGTCCTTAAGCATCGGACTTATGGAGGGCTTTGCCCCGGTTAAGGACTTGATTGTCAAGGCCGACATGGCAATGTACAGCTCAAAATGCAGCGGAAAAAACAGAACAACCGTATTTTGATTCGACAAAAAAATGGCTGTATTGACAGAGTACCACTAAATTACTATAATGGAAACAAACAGCAATCAAGAGACGAATTAAGCAAAAATAAACCCAGGAGGTGAGGGAATGTCAGACCAGTTTTCTACTGACCCGTTATTGGATATGTATCTGTTTGAGACTACTCAATTGTTAGAGCAGTTGGAGCAGAGCATTCTTTCAAGTGAAAAGGAAAGCGGTTATTCCGAGGATACCATTAATGAGATTTTTAGGATTATGCACACCATCAAGGGCTCTTCAGCAATGATGCTTTTTGATGATATTGCCAAGCTGGCGCATTCCATGGAGGACCTCTTTTACTATATCCGCAAGGATGCACCGAAGTATATCGATTTATCCGCTCTATCCGATTTGGTCCTGGAGGGAGTGGATTTCATTAAAACCGAGGTGGAGAAAATCAAGAATCATGATCCGGCGGACGCAAGTGCAAAGGACAAGGTTGCTGCGATCAAAACCTTTCTTGCAGGGCTGAAGCAAAAGAACACGGATTTATCGGAGCCGATGCCGGTGGAAGCAGTGCCGGAGCCCGTGGCCTGTTCCGGAACGAAGTGGGAGCAGGATTATATCAACGGAGGTTATGCTTCGGAAAGCGCGGAGACTGTTTATGCATATAAAGCTGTGATTCATTTTGAAGAAGGGTGTGAGATGGAGAACATCCGCGCCTATACCATCATACATCATCTGAAGGCATTTGCCCGGGAACTTTTCTATTTTCCTGCGGATATCATCGACGATGATGACAGTGTTAATGTCATCAGGAAAGAAGGGTTCCGGATCTATTGCAAGACGGACAGGGACTATGGCAGCATGCAGGATTTCTTTATGAAGACCATATTTTTAAAGGATATGGAGCTGGTGCAGCTGGAAGGGGATGCTGAATTTGCACGGCTTTCCGGACAAAAGGATATGGACCATACGAATCCCGACTTGCTATTACCCAGAGAAGAATCCAGAGAAGCCGGAAAGCCGGCTGTGACAGGAATGCCGGAAAGAGAGGCATCCTCCTCCTCTGGTTCTGTCCAGAGCATCATCAGCGTCAGTGTGAATAAGCTGGACAAGCTGATGGATTTGGTCGGAGAGATGGTGATTGCGGAAGCGATGGTAATACAAAATCCGGATTTGAAGGGGCTTCAGCTGAATAATTTTACAAAGGCGGCGAACCAATTACATAAAATAACCGGCGAGCTTCAGGATATGGTAATGTCAATCCGCATGGTTGCGCTGTCCGCAACCTTTATCAAGATGCATCGGATTGTACGGGACATGTGCAAGAAGCTGAATAAGGATGTACATCTGGAGATTCGCGGAGAGGAAACGGAGGTAGACAAAAATATCATCGAGCATATCTCTGATCCGCTGATGCATCTGGTCCGCAACGCGGTTGACCACGGAATAGAGACGGCAGCGGAGCGGCAGGAAAAAGGCAAGGAACGGGCGGGAACCATTACTCTGGAGGCGAAGAATGCCGGAAGTGATGTTCTGATTATCGTAAGAGACGACGGGAGAGGACTGGACCGGGAGAAAATACTCAGAAAAGCCAGGGAAAACCGTCTTTTGTTTAAGAATGAGGAGGATATGACGGATAAGGAGGTCTATAATCTGATCCTGCTTCCCGGCTTCTCTACCAAGGAAAAGGTGACGGAGTTCTCCGGCCGCGGTGTCGGAATGGATGTGGTATCCAGGAATATTGAAGCGGTGGGAGGGACCCTGTCCGTGGACAGCATTCCCGGCAAGGAGACGGTGATAACCCTGAAAATACCGCTGACTCTGGCTATCATTGACGGAATGAATCTCAAGGTAGGAAAGTCAAGATATACCATACCGACGATATCCATTAAGGAATCCTTCCGTCCGAATGAGTCGGATATTATATATGATCCCGACGGCAATGAGATGATCATGGTAAGAGGGGAATGTTATGCGATCCGTCGGCTGCATGAGCTGTATAAGGTAAGGACTGAGATAACCAAATTCTCCGAAGGAATCATCATTATGGTGGAACAGGACGACAAGGCGGTCTGTATCTTTGCCGATGAACTGCTGGGCCAGCAGCAGGTAGTTGTGAAGGCACTACCCAAATATATACAGAATTATAAGAAAATCAGAGGGCTTGCCGGCTGTACCCTGCTGGGTGACGGCAGCATCAGCCTTATCCTGGATATTGTCAGGCTGTTAAACTGATTGACAAAGCTGCGCCGAAGGGAGGAGAGAATGGTGGAAGAGCTATATAATCAATTGGAAGAGGAGGATACCCAGAAGGACCGGTATCTTATCTTTTTACTGGGAAATGAATTCTATGGGGTTGAGATTAGATATGTTACGGAGATCATCGGTCTGCAGGCCATTACCGAGATTCCGGAGCTGCCGGAATATATCCGTGGTATCATTAATTTAAGAGGCAAGATCGTACCTGTCATGGATGTAAGGCTGCGCTTTAAGAAGGAAGCCTTGGAGTATAATGACCGAACCTGTGTTATCGTGGTTGATGTCGGAGATATTTCCATGGGCCTGATTGTAGACCAGGTTGCGGAGGTGCTGACCATACCGGAAGAGGAGATTGTGGATCCGCCCCAGGTAAATAGAGGGAGCAGCCGGTATATCAGGAAAATCGGCAAAGCAGGCAGTTCGGTTAAGCTTCTCCTGGATTGCGAAAGGCTTCTGACGGATTATGAAGCGGAGGAGTTGGAAGTATAAAAGGAGTGCGGCTGTGATAACTATTACGAAAAAAGAATTTGATCAATTATCGGCATACATTAAAGCAAATTATGGCATCTATCTGAAACCGGAGAAAGAGACACTTGTAATCGGAAGGCTCCAAAACGAGCTGCTTCAAAAGGGATTTAAGAATTTTACCGAGTATTATGACTATGTGATCAATGATAAAACAGGGATTGCAGTCTCCGTCCTGATGGATAAAATCACAACGAATCATACCTTTTTTATGAGAGAGGCGGATCATTTTGCTTATTTTAGGGAAGTGGTTCTTCCTTATCTTGCTTCAAGAGTTACCGACCGGGATCTGCGTATCTGGTGCGCGGGCTGCTCCAGCGGGGAAGAGCCCTATACCCTGGCGATGCTCTTAGATGAATTCTTTGGCAGGGACAAGCCCTATTGGGATACGAAGATATTGGCAACGGATATCTCCAATAAGGTATTGGAAGAGGCAAAACGGGGAGTGTACGGCAATAAAGAGATGGAGACCCTTCCTGCAAAATGGAGAATGAGCTATACCGTGAAACAGGACAGTGAAACCTCCATATTTACGGAGAAAATTCGCAATGAAGTGATTTTTGCCAGACTTAATTTAATGGAGAAGGTATTTCCTTTCAGGAAGAAATTCCACGTTATATTCTGTCGGAATGTGATGATATACTTTGATGAGATGACAAAGAATACGCTGGTAAAAAAATATTATGATCTGCTGGAGACAGGAGGCTATCTGTTTATCGGGCATTCAGAGTCGTTAAACAGGGAAGAGACCGGGTTTAAATATGTACAGCCCGCAGTCTATAGAAAAATGTAAGCGGGGTGATCTGTTTGGGAACAAAAAAAATCAGGGTTCTTATTGTTGATGACAGTGTATTGTTCCGTGGAGTGCTGATGCGGGGGCTGTCCTCGGACCCGGATATTGAGGTGGTGGCAACTGCCGGCGACCCCTATGAGGCGCGGGATAAAATAATATCTTCGAGACCGGATGTGATGACCTGTGATGTTGAGATGCCGAAGATGAACGGCATAGAATTCATACAGCGGCTGATGCCCCAATATCCCCTGCCCATTATTGTGGTCAGCTCCACCTCGGGAACCGTGTTTGATGCCATGGACGCAGGCGCGGTTGATTTTGTAGGTAAACCGAACCCATCCCTGACCGGAAGTGTGGAGAAATTTATCAGCGAGCTGATTGCAAAGATTAAAATAGCCGCCCATGCCAAGGTACATACTCTGGAGCAGGGGGGACAAGGCAAGAGGATTGTGGGCGGTGCGGGAATTGACGGAAAGGGAAAAATAATAGCAATCGGAGCATCCACCGGAGGGACGGAGGCGATCTTTTCTATATTAAAGAGCTTGCCGGAGGATGTACCGGGCATTGTTATCGTACAGCATATTCCTCCTAATTTCTCCCGGATGTTCGCAGAGCGCCTGAACAATACGACGAATTTCACGGTGAAGGAAGCCAAATCCGGAGATTATGCGGAGAGGGGCCAGGTTTTGATTGCACCGGGCGACCGGCATATGAAAGTCCGCAGAGTGGGTGAGCGCTATAGAGTGGATTGCTATGAGGGGGAGAAAGTAAATGGTCACTGTCCTTCTGTCGATGTGCTTTTTGAATCCGTAGCAAAAGAGGCCGGAAAAAATGCGGTGGGAGTTATCCTTACCGGCATGGGCTACGACGGTGCCAAGGGCCTGTTGTCCATGAGAAGGATGGGGGCCAGAACCATCGGCCAGGATGAAAAATCCAGTATCGTATATGGTATGCCCAAGGTAGCATTTAATATCGGCGGGGTGGAAAAGCAGGCCTCTCTGGATAATATGGCATATTCTATTTATCATATGTTGGACTAATCGCATAAGTTGACAATAAATGCAGTTCTAAGATATAATTAATTAAGATGGCAGGTCGGCTCGATCTGAGAAGGAGGTATATTTATGACAGATATCAGGGAAATGATATTGGAAGAAGAGGAAGATACCCAAAAGGGACGGTTTTTGACCTTTTCGCTCGAGGAAGAGAGTTATGGGATTGAAATCAAATATGTAACGGAGATTGTCGGGATTCAGGCAATTACTCAGGTTCCGGAGTTGCCCGGGTATCTGAAGGGTATCATTAACCTGAGAGGAAAAATTATTCCGGTCATGGATATACGTTTACGCTTTAAGAAGGAGCCGGTGGATTACAATGATCGAACCTGTATCATTGTAATCGATATAGAAGATCGCTGTGTCGGGCTGATTGTGGATAATGTATCCGAGGTGCTGAGGATCGAGGAGGAGAATATTGTGGATCCGCCCCAGCTTACCCAGACCGGCAGCCGCTATATCAAAGGAATCGGCAGGGTAGGCAATGATGTGAAGCTGCTGTTGGACTGTGCAAAGCTGCTTACGGAAGATGAAATAGAGGATATCAGCCAATATGCAGTTTCTGAAAAGGGACGGTAAGAGTTATTCGGTCAATGCGGCCTCGTGCCGCATTGATTGTTAGAAGAAGAATAGAAGGATGGAATGCACCTTTTGCGGATAAGTAAGTATCCGGCAGAGGGTGTTTTCTGTTTCGAAAGGAATTGTCGCTCTTATTATGGTATGGTAAAATTGAAGGAGTATTTCTTTGGAAAGAGGCCTGAAAGGGTATTATGGAAGGCAGAAAGGAGCTTATAATGGAAGAATGCAGGCATGACATCAGGCTTCCGCACCTGGTCAATGATAAAATGGTGCTTCAGCGCGGCGAACCGGTCCGCATCTGGGGATGGGCATCCCCGGGGAAGCAGCTGACCGTTGAATTCCTGGAGCATAATTATCAAACAAAGATACAGGAGGATGGAAGCTGGGAGGTTACGATGCCGGGGCTCCCGGCCGGAGGCCCTTATCAGATGGTGCTTCGCTGTGAGGATGAGATAAGAACGCTGTCCGATATCCTGATAGGTGATGTATGGGTGCTGGGAGGACAGTCCAATATGGAGTTGAACGTGAGCCGCACCTTTGATCTGTATGAAGAAGAGGTGGAAAAGGATTCGGCTTATAACTTTATCCGGAGGTTTCACGTTCCGCAGACCTATGATTTTCATCAACCTAAGGAAGAGTTGGCCGAAGGGGTCTGGATCAGCCTGAATCCGGATACAGCGAAGGACTTTAGTGCTGTTGGATATTATTTTGCAAAGGAGATCTATAATTTATATCGAATACCCATCGGATTAATCGAGACGGCCGTTGGCGGAACTCCGGCGCAGGCTTGGATGAGCGAAGAGACTCTGGTGCGCTTTGACAGATATCGGGAGACGCTGGTTAGGTGCCAGGACGATTCCTATGTGGAGAGGACCATCATGCAGGATGAAATCCAAAGCAATTACTGGTATAAACAGCTGGAGGAACAGGATTTGGGTCTGAGGAAAGAAGAAATCCCCTGGTATCATCCCGAGCTACAGGATGAGGACTGGAGCAGGCTGGAGCTGCCATGCAATTTTTATGGGACCGAGTTGGAGAAACACAAGGGCTCGGTGTGGTTTCGCAGAACAATTATGGTTCCGGAAGAAATGGCTGGTGTGGAGGCAAAACTGGTACTGGGGACGATTATTGACGCGGATGATACCTATCTTAACGGAGTGCGGATTGGAGGCACCGGTTATCAATATCCTCCCCGGAGGTATTTGATTCCTGCAGGAGTGTTGAAGGCAGGGGAGAACCTGCTTGCCGTGCGTGTGATAATTACCCATAACACAGGGGCGTTTATTACGGATATGCCATATAAGATAAAAGCAGACAGGAGAGAGCTGCCCCTGTCCGGAACCTGGTTTTACCGGATTGGGGCGAGGATGCCGGCTCCACAGCCCAATGTGTTCTTTAAATACAAGCCCGCCGGCTTATTTAACGGTATGATTTATCCTCTAAGAAAATACCGCATTCGGGGCGTCCTGTGGTATCAGGGAGAATCAAATACGGAATTTCCGGGGGACTATAGAGAGTTATTTGAGGCGATAATCAACGAGTGGAGAGCTGTATGGGAAAGCCAGTCCCTTCCATTTTACTATGTCCAGCTTGCCAATTATTGTCCATGGAGAAAGGAACCGGAGGAAAGCAATTGGGCCATACTCCGGGAAGAGCAGCGGCAGGCACTGAGAATTCCCGCCACAGGTATGGCGGTGACCATAGATATCGGCGAATATAATGACCTGCATCCCAAGGATAAGAAGACGGTGGGGCAGCGTCTGGCAAGGTGGGTCAGAAGGGATATTTTCGGCGAAGAGCTTGAGGTCAGCGGTCCCCTTTTCAGAGATGCAAAGCGGGAGGGAGAGAAACTGCGGATTTATTTTGACCATAGGAAAGGCGGCCTTATATCCAAGAACGGAGAGTTAAAAGAATTCTCGCTGTGCGGCGGGGATGGAGTATTTTATTCGGCCAAAGCCTCCATAGACGGGACAGAGGTGTTGGTATATCACGATAGGATCGCTTTGCCTGCCGGAGTACGCTATGCATGGAGGGATAATCCGGAGGAAGCCAATCTATATAATGCAGAGGGACTGCCGGCGTCTCCGTTTCAGGCTGAACTTTAATGTTTCAACGGCGCTTCCTTATAATATTCTTGCCCTCTTAACATACTAATGATAAAATAATGCTTATAAGTGTGAGAAAGGGATGGTAATTATTATGGTAAAACATATTGTAGCATATAACTATGCGGAAGGCTTTACAAAGGAAGAGAATCAAAGGAATGTACAGAATATGAGGGAACAGCTGGAGGCTCTGGTGGGAGTCATCGACGGGTTAATTACGCTGAAGCTGTATGATACACCGATGGAAACCTCTGATTTTGACCTGCTGTTATACAGCGAGTTGGAGAGTGAGGAGGCCCTGAGAGCATATGCGGTGCATCCGGAGCATGTCAAGGCAGCGACGAATTATGTAAGACCTTTTGTCAGCGGCCGAAAGTGTATGGATTTTATTGCATAACACTCCTGTGAAAAATTGATAGACAGAAGCTCTAAAATGCTTTAAAATATGAATGGTTTGCCGCAAGACGGCAGTAAAAAGAGAATATCAGAATTATATCAGATAAAAGGAGAATGAAAAACGATGGCTGAAGCAATGAAGGGCTTACACAGAAGCCACAGGTGCACGGAGCTCTCCGGGGAGAACATCGGTGAAACCGTAACCGTCATGGGATGGGTTCAGAAAAGCAGAAATAAGGGCGGTATCATCTTTGTCGATCTAAGAGACCGTTCTGGCTTGCTGCAGATTATATTTGAAGAAAGTGATTGTGGAACTGAGAATTTCGCAAAAGCGGAGAGGCTGAGAAGCGAATATGTGGTAGCAATTGTCGGCAAGGTGGAGGCACGTTCCGGTGCTGTGAACCAGAATCTTGCCACCGGTGACATTGAGATTAGGGCCAAGGAGCTTCGGATTCTGTCAGAAGCGGACACTCCTCCGTTCCCGATTGAGGAAGAGTCCAAGACAAAGGAAGAGCTGAGACTGAAATATCGCTATCTTGATCTTCGCAGACCGGACCTTCAGAGGAATATGATCCTTCGCAGCAATGTGGCCAATGTAACCCGCCAGTTCCTTGCCGAGGAAGGTTTTCTTGAGGTAGAGACTCCGATGCTGACCAAGAGTACACCTGAGGGAGCAAGAGATTATCTGGTTCCGAGCCGTGTTCATCCCGGGAACTTCTACGCACTTCCCCAGTCACCCCAGCTGTTCAAGCAGCTCTTGATGGTGGCCGGCTATGATCGGTATTTTCAAATCGTAAAATGCTTCCGTGACGAGGATCTTCGTGCGGACAGACAGCCGGAATTTACCCAGATTGATATGGAATTATCCTTTGTTGATGTGGATGATGTAATTGATGTAAATGAGCGTCTGCTTCATAAAATGTTTAAGGAAAGCATCGGAATTGATATTCCGCTGCCGATTCAGAGAATGACCTATGCGGAGGCAATGGAGCGTTATGGCTCGGATAAACCGGATATTCGTTTTGGTCTGGAGCTTAAAGATGTGTCCGAAGTCGTAAGGGACTGCGGTTTTTCCGTATTCACGGGAGCGCTTCAAAAAGGCGGCTCTGTGCGTGGCATTAATGCGGAGGGGCAGGCAGATATGCCGAGAAAGAAGATTGATGCCCTGGTTGACTTTGCCAAGGATTATGGCGCCAAGGGACTTGCATACCTGGCTATTGATGCGGAGGGCAATTACAAATCCTCTTTTGCAAAGTTTATGACTGAGGAAGAGCTGAAGGCTCTGGTTGGAGCAATGAACGCAAAACCCGGGGATCTGCTGTTGTTTGCAGCGGATGAGGATGATGTGGTATTTGCAGTTTTGGGAGCTTTGAGACTTGAGCTGGCCAAAGGACTTGGCCTTCTTCACAAGGATGAATATAAATTCTTATGGGTTACGGAATTCCCGTTATTGGAGTATTCCAAGGAAGAGGGAAGATATACGGCGAAGCACCATCCTTTCACCATGCCCATGGACGAAGACCTTGCCCTGCTGGATACCGATCCCGGCAAGGTAAGAGCCAAAGCTTATGATATCACTTTGAACGGCACTGAAATTGGCGGAGGCTCCGTGAGAATTTTTCAGGGCGAGGTTCAGGAGAAGATGTTTGAGGTCCTTGGCTTCACGAAGGAAGCGGCATACGAACGTTTTGGCTTCCTCCTGAATGCCTTCAAGTATGGTGTTCCCCCTCATGCAGGATTGGCTTACGGCCTGGACCGGTTGGTTATGCTTATGGCCCAGGAAGACAGTATTCGAGATGTAATCGCCTTCCCGAAGGTAAAGGATGCTTCCTGTCTGATGACGGATGCGCCGAATGTGGTTGAGGAGAAGCAGCTGAAGGAGCTGGCGATCGCCCTGGCAGCGGAACAAGAGAAGTAATCCCATGGAATTGAAACAGTGTTTGGTGATAGGATATTTTATACTGCTTACCTTAGCCGGCTTAATTCTTATGGGAATTGATAAGGGAAGAGCCAGACGGAAGGCCTGGCGAATTCCGGAACGTACCCTGCTCCTGATTGCTTTTCTTGGCGGAGGCCTCGGAACCCTTCTGGGAATGTATATTTTCCGCCATAAGACCAGGCATATGAAGTTTCAGATTCTGGTACCGATTGCCGCTGCCTTTTCTTTGTTTGTGGCATATCGCTTGGGACTGAGAGTATAACTTTAGGGTGAAAGTCTATTGAGATGAGATGCGGGACATGCCCCGACAGATACCTGGAGTAAGAACAGCATATTTTAAATAATAATTATATTAAAATCAACTTATATAAGGCAGGGAGAGAGCGCTTGAGAAGCTTTCATCCCTGCCTTAATTTTGCTTGCGGCATAAAGTTGCAAATGAGAAAACCTTGGGAGATGGGCGGCGATTTATGTAAGATAATAAATAAATTTGAAAATAATTTAACAAAGAATCAAGGTTTTGTGTTGACACCCCCTTGATAATTTGCTACTATTACTTTAAAGCGCTGCGCTTTAAAGCGTTGAAGCGATAAAAGGATGAGAATAGGGAGTGAACAAGAAATGCTCATAAAAGTAGTATTTTTGATTGTATTTTTTACGGTCATGATATTGGTAGGTATTTATGCGAGGAAGCATACTACCAACGTAGGTGACTTTGTATTGGGCGGAAGAGCAGTAGGACCGTGGTTAACGGCATTTGCCTATGGTACGACTTATTTTTCCGCGGTGGTATTTGTAGGATATGCCGGTCAGTTCGGATGGAAATACGGCTTATCTGCTACCTGGATTGGAATTGGGAATGCTTTGATTGGAAGTCTGCTGGCCTGGATTATTCTTGGACGGCGGACACGTGTTATGACACATCATCTGAAATCTACAACCATGCCGGATTTCTTTGGAAGGAGATATGACAGTAAGGCTCTGCGGGTGGTTGCCTCCGCGATCACCTTCCTGTTCCTGGTACCCTATACGGCGTCGGTATATAATGGATTATCCAGGCTGTTCGGCATGGCCTTTGACGTGCCCTACTGGGTGTGTGTATTGGCAATGGCGGTCCTTACCGGAGTGTATGTCATCCTTGGAGGATACATGGCCACCGCCATCAATGACCTTATTCAAGGCATTGTCATGCTGGGCGGCATTATTGCTGTAATTGCCTCAGTACTGGGCAATAACGGCGGTTTTTTGGAGGCGGTGAAACAGCTGGCGCAGTTCGAAAGTGAGATACCTATAACCCTGGGACAGCCCGGAGCCTATAGCTCCTTCTTCGGCCCGGATCCGCTTAACCTTCTTGGGGTAGTGATTCTTACCTCCCTGGGAACCTGGGGGCTTCCTCAGATGGTACATAAATTCTACGCAATCAAGAATGAAAAATCCATCAAATCAGGAACCATCATTTCAACGGTATTTGCAATAGTGATCTCGGGAGGATGTTATTTCCTGGGCGGCTTCGGACGGCTCTATGGCGGCGGTGCAATTCAAGGTGCAGACGGCAGCATTGCCTATGATGCTATCGTGCCCCATATGCTGTCTTTCTTACCCGATATGTTAGTCGGAATTGTTGTGGTATTGGTATTATCCGCATCTATGTCAACCCTGGCTTCTCTGGTGATGACCTCCAGTTCCACCCTGACCCTGGATTTTATTAAAGATAATATAGTCAGGAATATGAGCGAGAAGAAACAGATATTAGTTATGCGGATACTGATCATAGGCTTCATCGTTTTATCGGTGGTGATTGCTCTGGATCCTCCCACTTTTATCGCCCAGCTCATGGGAATCAGCTGGGGCGCCTTGGCAGGCTCCTTCCTTGCACCGTTCCTGTATGGGCTGTATTGGAAACGTACCACAAAAGCTGCGGTTTGGGCAAGCTTCGCCACGGGCGTCGGAATTACGGTTTCGAACCTGTTTCTCAAATATATCGCATCCCCGATCAATGCAGGGGCAGTTGCCATGGTAGCAGGATTAGTGGTAGTACCTGTGGTCAGCCTGCTTAGTCCCGCACCGGATAAGACAAAGGTGCAGGAAATATTCGTCTGCTATGAGGAAACCGTAACGGTACATACCAAAAAGTCGATTGAAGAATAACCACAATCAGGGTAACAAAATATATCCGTCCGGATTCTCAGCTCGTCCGGGCTTGATGGAAGAAAGCCGGTTATGCAGGCTTTCTTTCCTCATGTATTTTGATTGTAATAAGTCAGCTTATGATGTTGCTATAAGCCGATCGGCAAATAGTAGCGATTGATTATATCAATAGGAGGAATGAAGTAATGATTTGGGCAAAGGAAGAGATGCTCTCAAGGGAAGAGATGGAACAGCTGCAGCTGCGGCGGCTGCAGGAGACGGTGACGAGGATATATACCAAGGTACCGGCTTACCGCACGAAGATGGACGGGGCAGGCATCCGGCCGGAGGATGTAAAAGGGCTGGAGGATTTAAGGAGACTGCCTTTTACCAATAAGAAGGATTTAAGGGATAACTATCCCTTTGGACTATTTACGGTGCCGAAGAAGGAGTTGGTCCGTATCCATGCGTCGTCCGGAACCACAGGAAAACCTACGGTTGTGGGATATACCAGAAAGGATTTGGATATCTGGACAGAATGTGTTGCAAGAATTGCCGCAATGGGCGGAGCTTTGCAGGAGGATGTGGCCCAGATTTGCTTTGGCTATGGAATGTTTACCGGAGCCCTGGGATTACATTACGGTCTGGAGAAGCTGGGAGCGACGGTCTGCCCTACATCCTCGGGAAATACCCAGAAGCAGATCATGTATATGCAGGATTTTGAGACCACCCTGTTGGTAGCCACTCCTTCCTATGCCCTGCATCTGGGAGAGGTGGCATGGCAGATGGGGCTAAACCCCTCCAGAGATCTGAAGGTGAAGATAGGTCTTTTCGGCGGTGAGGGCATGACGGAGCCCATGCGTCAGGAGATGTATAAGCTCTGGGGAGAAGAGATGAAGGTCACCCAGAATTACGGTATGAGCGAGCTGATCGGGCCGGGGGTATCGGGGGAATGTCTGGAGCTGTGCGGCATGCACATCAACGAGGATCATTTTATTCCGGAGATCATCGACCCGGAGAGCGGAGAGGTTCTTCCTCCCGGTTCCAAGGGAGAGTTGGTTATCAGCTGTATTACGAAGGAGGCGCTGCCGCTGATTCGATACCGCACCGGGGATATCTCACGGTTAATGTATGAGCCATGCAAATGCGGAAGAACCACAGTTCGTATGGAAAATCTGTCCGGACGCTCCGATGACATGCTGATTATCCGGGGAGTGAATGTATTCCCTTCTCAGATCGAAGAGGTGTTGCTTAAGGTTTCGGAGATCGGTGCTCATTATGAAATTCTTGTGGACCGTAAGAATTTCCTGGATTATATGGAAATCAAGGTGGAGTTGGCAGACGAAGCCTTGCTTGACTCCTATTCCAAGCTGGGAGAGTTGGAGCACCGGATTAAATCAAACCTGAGAGTAATGCTGGGGCTGGATGCGACGGTTAAATTGGTGGCGCCCAGAAGTCTGCAGCGTTTTGAAGGCAAAGCAAGGAGAGTTACAGACTTGAGAAAGGAAAGGTAGAGTGCCTTGCGAATAGAATTACAAAAGTGGCTTTGCATTGAATTGAAGATGTGGTAGGATTGATTTAGAGAATTTGAATTATGCGACAGAGAGGAAAGGAGATTTACATAGTGGCAGAAAAAGTTATTATGCTGGGAAATGAAGCCTTTGCACGGGGAGCCTACGAGGCAGGCTGCAAGGTTTCAGCTGCATATCCGGGCACTCCCAGCACGGAAATCAGCGAGCATATCGTAAAATATGATGAGATTTACTCCGAGTGGTCACCGAATGAGAAGGTGGCGATGGAGGTGGCAATCGGAGCTTCCATCAGCGGAGTTCGGGCATTGGCCTCTATGAAACATGTGGGATTGAATGTTGCGGCGGATCCTCTTTTCACCGTATCCTATATCGGAGTTACCGGAGGGTTGGTGGCAATTATCGCGGATGATCCGGGACTGTACAGTTCCCAGAATGAGCAGGATACCAGAGCAATTGCAAGAGCGGCAAAGGTACCTGTGTTGGAGCCATCAGACAGTCAGGAAGCGAAAGACTTTGTGAAGATTGCCTTTGATCTCAGCGAAAAATATGATACACCGGTCATTATCCGTTCCACCACAAGGCTTTCTCATTCTCAGGGGATGGTAGAGCTGGGAGAGCGGATAGAGAGGGAGGACAAGCCATATGTCAGGGATGTGGCGAAGAATGTAATGATGCCCGGTAATGCCAAAGGGCGCCATCTGGTAGTGGAAAGCAGAGAGAATGCCCTGGAGCGGGACGGCAGCAGCCTGACGGTCAACAAGGTGGAATATCAGGACAAAAGCATCGGCTTTATTACTTCAGGAATACCGTATCATTATGTGAAGGAGGCTTTCCCCCAGGCCAGCGTTCTCAAGCTTGGCATTGTGAATCCCTTACCGAAGAAGCTGATAGAAGAGTTTGCATCCAAGGTGGATACCCTATATATTGTGGAGGAATTGGATCCGATTATCGAGGAACAGGTGAAATCCTGGGGAATAAAAGCCATTGGCAAGGAGATATTGACGGTTCAGGGAGAATACTCTGCCAATCTTTTACGCAGGACAATTGCCGGAGAGAAACCGGAGCTGGTGCATCCGGCACAGGTACCGGGCCGGCCGCCGATTCTCTGTCCCGGCTGCCCCCACAGAAGTGTGTATTCCGTGCTGAATAAATTAAAGATCCATGGTGCCGGGGATATCGGCTGCTATACTCTTGGGGCGGTTGCGCCGCTCAGCGTTGTGGATACAACGGTGTGTATGGGAGCCAGTATCTCCACTCTCCACGGGATGGAGAAAGCGAAGGGTAAGGAATATGTAAAGAACTGGGTTGCGGTCATCGGAGATTCCACCTTCATGCATACCGGAATCAATTCCCTGATTAATATGGTATACAATAAAGGAACCGGAACGGTTCTGATTCTTGATAACTCCACTACAGGAATGACAGGGCATCAGGATCATGCGGCGACCGGCAGGACTCTGAAGGGGGAAGAGGCATATGCGGTGGATCTGGCTGCACTTTGCCGGGCGGTAGGTGTAAGGCAGGTTTATGAAATCAATGCTTTTGACACTGATACTCTGGAGAAAACCATCAAAGAGACCACAGCCATGGATGAGCCGGCGGTTATTATCACCAAATCTCCCTGCGTGCTGTTAAGTAAGGCACCGGTTAAGCTGCAGTACCGAATTTTGCCCGAGGTATGTAAAAAATGCGGAATGTGTATGAAGCCCGGTTGTCCTGCCATCACCAAGCTGGAGGACGGAACCATTGCAATCAATGATACCATGTGCACCGGCTGCGGTTTATGTGAAAAAGCCTGCCGGTTTGGTGCAATTGAACCGGTACATCTGTAAGGAGGAGGACACCATGGAGACGAAAAATATAATGATTGTCGGAGTCGGAGGACAGGGAACTCTGCTCACGAGCAGAATTCTCGGGGCGCTGACGATTCAGGCCGGCTATGATGTTAAGCTTTCCGAGGTTCATGGAATGGCTCAAAGAGGAGGCAGCGTAGTTACCTTTGTCCGCTATGGGGACAAGGTGTACGAACCGGTGGTGGAGGAAGGACAGGCGGATGTGCTGATCGCCTTTGAACGCCTGGAGGCGCTCAGATATGCTCATTTTCTGAAGGAGGACGGAGCTATCGTTGTCAATGATAACCGGATCGATCCGATGCCCGTCGTAATCGGAGCAGCAAAATATCCGGAGAATATTCTGGAGGAACTGGAGCAATACCACCGGATCTATAAGGTGGATGCCCTGGAAGAAGCCAAGAAGCTGGGGAACAGCAGGGTGTTCAATATTATCGTCCTGGGAATTGCCGCACAGCATATGGATTTTACCAAGGAGGAATGGCTGAAGGTAATTGAGGAGACGGTTCCGCCTAAGACAGTGGAAATCAATAAAAAGGCCTTTGAAGTCGGTTATCATCTTCATTGATTTTTGGTACGAATATGTGCTTATCAGCGTATGCCCATGAGGGCATACCTGTAAGGCTTATGAATAAGATTATACAAGGGGGTAAGACAATGATTAAACAGCTTTCTGTATTTGTACAGAACGAGGTCGGCAGCCTGGCGGGTGTAACTTCGGTATTAAAGGATAATACCATTAACCTGCGGGCAATCGCATCCTTTGATACGCCTGAATTTGCCATTCTCCGAATCGTTGTGGATCAGCCGGAGAAGGCAAAAGAGGTTCTGAGCGCCAAAGGATTTGCAGTTAAGGTGTCCGAGGCGGTTGCAGTTGAGCTGGAGGACAGACCTGGCGTGCTTGATGGAATGCTCCGTGTAATTGCTGATGCCAATATAGGAATTAATTATATTTACTCCATCGTACTTCGCAGCGGCAAGGCTCCGCTGATGATTCTCAACACGGAGGATCTCGGGAAAACCGCCTCCGTTTTGAAGGAACATGGATATATCGTTGCTGAGCAGGAGGATGTTATCACATGATATGGAATGAGGTAAAGGAATGTATGAGCCGTGATGAGATTCACAATCTGCAAAGCGCACGGCTGAAGAAAATGGTGGACCGGGTTTACCACAGTGTGGAATTTTACCGCAGGAAAATGCAGCAGATGGGTCTGGAGCCCGGAGATATCTGCAGCATCGATGATCTGCACAAGCTTCCCTTTACGACAAAGGATGATCTTCGGGATAACTATCCCTTCGGATTATTTGCCGTACCCCAGTCGGAAGTGGTGCGGATTCACGCATCCTCCGGAACCACCGGAAAAGCTACTGTGGTGGGATATACCAGAAAGGATATCGACCTGTGGCAGGAATGCGTGGCAAGGGTGCTTGCTATGGCAGGAATCGGACCTCAGGACAAGATTCAGGTGGCCTACGGATATGGGCTGTTTACCGGGGGGCTCGGTCTACATTACGGTGCCGAGAACCTGGGTGCAACGGTTATTCCCATGTCCACCGGCAACACGCAGAAGCTGATTACCATGATGCAGGACTTCGGAGCAACTGCCATTGCCTGTACCCCCTCTTATCTGCTGCACATAGCTGAAGCTCTGGAGGAGGCGGGACAGATCGGCAATATCCAGCTAAAGGCAGCTATTTGCGGTGCAGAGCCCTGGACCGAGAATATGAGAAAAGAAATCGAAGCAAAGCTGAACCTGAAAGCATATGATATCTACGGGCTCAGTGAAATCCTGGGACCTGGAGTAGCCGCCGACTGCGAGTACCACAGAGGACTTCATGTATATGAAGATCATTTTGTGCCGGAGATTATCAACCCGGAGACCCTGATGCGCTGTCAGGAAGGGGAAGTGGGAGAGCTGGTATTTACCACCATCACCAAGGAGGCCCTGCCCTTATTCCGGTACCGGACCAAGGACTTGACCAGCATCACTTATGAACGGTGCGAATGCGGAAGGACGCTGGCCCGGATTGATCGCTTCAAGGGACGTTCCGACGATATGCTGATTATTCGGGGAGTGAATGTGTTCCCGTCACAGGTTGAGGCGGCTTTGCTGGAAATTGCAGAGACCAGCCCCCACTATCTCCTGATTGTGGACCGTGTGAATAATCTGGATATGCTGGAGGTACAGGTAGAGGTAGAGGAACGCTTCTTCTCTGATGAAATCAAGCAATTGGAGGGGCTGACCAGGAAGATAGCCCATGTACTCCAATCCGCCCTGGGATTGTCCGTAAAGGTAAAGCTGGTGGAACCTAAGACGATACAGAGATCGGAAGGCAAAGCAAGTAGAGTTACGGATTTGAGAAAGGTAAGGTAGAGCACCTTGCTTTTGCAAAGCGGGTAATAGACAAGAGAAAGCTTGTCTGATTAACCTAAGACTGACGGCATGCCGTTTGCTGTTGAGCGGAGAGCGGTCCGCAGAGTGCCGCTCGTTGTTAGGGAAGGAGGAGGATTATGGTTATAAAGCAATTATCGGTATTTATTGAAAATACAAAGGGCAGGCTGGAGCGTGTTACGGAAGCCTTGACTGAGCATAATATCAATATTGCATCCTTTAGTCTCGCGGATACTTCGGAATATGGTCTTCTCCGAATGATCGTATCTGATCCCGAGAAAGGAAGAAAAGTGCTTAAGGAAGAGGGCTTCTCTGCGATGCTGACCGATGTAATCGCGGTGAAGATTGAGCAAAGGCCGGGGACACTTCATCAGGTGTTGAAATACCTGTCGGATGCGGATATCAGTGTAGAATATATGTATACACTGGCGACTGCCGGAAGAGACACTTCCATCATCATGAAACTGTCGGATCTGAAGGAAGGATTGGAACATCTGATTTCCAGCGGTTATGGTTTGTGCACAGCCTCGGAAGCATATGATCTAAATCATTCTGTCGACAAATAGTATTTGACATGGTATGGAAAGAGTGTTATCATAATTTTGTTGTCAAATATATGACAACCATATTAATTTTTAATTTTTGGAGGAATAAACATGAACAAAGGTACAGTTAAGTGGTTCAACAATCAGAAGGGATTTGGATTTATCTCCGACGAACAGGGCAATGATGTATTTGTACACTACAGTGGTCTTAACATGGATGGCTTCAAGTCTTTAGAAGAAGGCCAGGAAGTTGAGTTTGAAGTAGTTCAGGGTGCGAAGGGTCCTCAGGCAACAAATGTAACAAGAGTATAATCAATGTTGGGTTTACAGTGTACCTTTTTCTAGTATATAAATTTAGTCTTGTTAAGAAATAAGTTTATAAAGAAATGGCTATATTGTTTGAGACAGTTGATTAAAAGTTATCCTTAAGGAGCCTCCTTAAGGATAACTTTTTTTATTTCATAGCGTCCTATGAAATAAAAAAGCATAAGCTTGCTTATGCTTGACCTCACGGGCAGGATGCGCACTCTGCACGCATGCGCATAAATGCGCAGGGTATTATGTCGGCCAAGCCGACCGCGCTCGGCGCAAGAATGTGCCAAGGCACATTCTTTGTTCACTTTACATTTTGACATAATTTTGCATATGGGAGGATATCAACATGAAGTTGGGTATTGTCGGGGCAGGAATGATTGTGAAGGAGTTCTTATCAATTACACCGTACCTGAAGGAACTGGAATTAACGGCCCTTTACGGCAGGAAAAGCTCCGAAGACAAAATGAAAGGGCTGCAGGACGAATACGGAATTAAAAACCTCTGTTTCAATTATGACGAGCTGCTGGAGAGTGATGTAGATACGGTATATATTGCCCTTCCTAATCATCTGCATTTTGAGTTTGCCAAAAAGGCTCTGAATGCAGGAAAGAATACAATTATTGAGAAGCCCATGACCTCTGCCTATCAGGAAGCCCTCCTGCTGAGCAATATGGCGAAGGAAAGGGGAATATTCCTGCTGGAAGCGATCACAACCCAGTATCTTCCCAACTATAAAAAGATCAGGGATTTGGTACCGACCTTAGGAGATATCAAAATTGTTCAATGCAACTATTCACAATACTCCAGCAGATATGACAGTTTTCAGGAAGGGAAAGTGATGCCTGCTTTTGATCCTGCCTGTTCGGGCGGAGCATTGATGGATTTGAATGTTTATAATATCCACTATGCGGTGGGATTGTTCGGAAAGCCAAAGGGAGTGGAATATTACCCTAATATGGAGCGAGGCATTGATACCTCCGGAATATTAATTCTGGTATATGATGGATTTCAATGTGTATGTATCGGAGCGAAGGACTGCAAGGCGCCTATTGCGAATAATATTCAGGGGAATAAAGGATGCCTGTATCAGGATAATCCAACAAATACCTGTGAGAGGTTTGAACTGCGAATGAATGACGGAAGCGGTTTTGTTGTCAATGAGAACCAATATTCACACCGAATGGTGAATGAATTCCTGGAATTTGCGGAGATGATTGATCATAAGAATTTGGAAAAATGTTATAACATGCTGGATTGCAGCCTGATTGTAAGTGAAGTTTTGACAATTGCAAGAAAGAAAAGTGGTATTGTCTTCCCGTCCGATCAGGGAGAGAGTGCTTCCTAAAACATCTGAGATCAGCTCCTGGGGCCTGTACTTAAGGAAGAAGTATGGCCCTTTGATTGATTTTATTTAATACATAATAAAGAGGCCGAAAGAGAAAAAGCGTAACAATAAAGTTGCTGACACAATGGATAATATCGAAGGGAATGCCGGCGATCCAATAGCTGACCGCCGAGCTGGGTCCGCTAAGAAACAAAGTCAGAATAGCACAAAGCGCACCAAAAGCCAGTCCATAGAAGCCGGATAGAACGGCCCATAGAAATACGGAATTTTGCTTACGGAATATCATAACAACAAAAAACAGAATGGTCCAGACATAGAGATAAGTGAACCACCAAAGTCCCATACCGTAGATCATGCCTTCGACCGCCGCAAAAACATAGATGATGAAAAGTGTTTTCCTGCCAAAAACCAGGGTATACAAAATGATCAGGAGTGAAACCAGTTCTATATTGGGGATGAAGCCAAGAGCCACCTGAACGGCAATTAGTATGGCACTCATCATTCCTATCAATGCAATATCCTTGATCTTCATGGCTTCCTCCCGTAAAATAGAATGGTATTTATTATTAATAACCTGTCATCAGGGTAATCTCATATTTTTCGCCGTCTGCAATCGCAAGGGTGTCCACCCCGCTATTTACCTGGGCGCCTTCCTTGGTGATGCACCACCATTCCTGATCGGCATCATTGGCGCTCCGTCCGTTTACTTCTGTAATAAATAGGCCGTAGTCGCTTTCCGAACCCTTGATCAGCTTCTCCTCCTCCAGTGCTTGTCTGAGATATTCCGCATCCGTATGGAGTGTGAACTTCTGCGCATCTTCCCCGGGTATTACTATTTCAATGGCAATTTCCTTAGAACCCTTTTGTGTTTGCGGCTTGAACTGGTTATAGGCAAATACCATGGCCAGAATAACGATCACCATGGCGAGACAGGCAACAAGTGCTCGCCTGATAGTTTTGTTCTGCTTCATTATAAGCTCTCCTTTTAATATAAAATATATTAATGCACAAAAAAACCTTTCCCGGATGATGAAAGGAAAAGGACAATAGAAAAATACTGCTAAAAGCAGCCTTATTGCACCCTCCTCCAAATCTTCGTGGATCCTCCGGCACCGGTATAAGCAGGTCTTCTGACTTATGGATCATTATTCGCTTCCTATCTTCCCGGCGGGAGGAGGTAAAACCTTCCCCCATTCCAGTGATTTCATACAAGACCGGATATCTATCATAGAGCCTTGTTGGAAGCGAACTCCCCAATTACAGCGGCGAGACCGTACAGGATTATAACCTGTTTCCCTATTATGCCCAATACGTGTATTGGGCCACTTATACCATAGGTATGATTTAATTATGTTGTTGAGTATAGCATTGACAAGGAGAAGTGTCAACAAGAGATCAAATCTGCGTTCCCCAAAATCGCTTTTTTAAGAATAAGGAATATTGACAGATGCCATGCTAATGGTATGTGTTAACGTTAATGATATCTTAAGAAAATATTTGATATTTTGTTTTATTATGTTATAATCAAATATAAGTGTCATAAGTAACATATGAACAAAACCCTGAGGGATACACCGGGAAGACGCGTAAAAACCCCGGCTGAGACATGGTTTTAACAGGCTGGGTTTATGAAATTAAAATAAGGAGTAGAAAGAAACATGAAGATCACACAGAAATCATTTGGTAAAACGAAACAGGGAGAAGAGGCAATCCTATACACCCTGTCCAATAGCAAAGGAATGCAGGTTTCCCTGACCAACTATGGAGCCAATATTGTAAGTATTATTGTTCCGGATTCCAAGGGGGATTTTGCCGACGTAAATTTGGGCTTTGATAATCTTGCCGGCTATGAGGAGAATATTCCAGGCTTTGGTTCCTTTATCGGCAGACATGCGAACCGGATTGGGGATGCCAGGTTTGAATTGAACGGCAAGGTATATGAGGTGGACAAGAATGACGGTAAAAACAATCTTCATGGAGGTTTCAACGGCTATAACAAGCTTGTCTATGAGGCAGAGGTCTATGAGGATGATGATATTGCAAGTATTGAGTTCTCACGGTTGAGCCCCCACATGGAACAGGGCTTTCCCGGGAATCTTGATGTGGCCGTGACCTACAGCCTGACAGAGGAGAACGAGCTGGTAATTGAATATCTTGCAGTATCTGACCGGGATACCATTGTCAACCTGACAAACCATGCATATTTTAACCTGGGAGGACACGATTCCGGATCGATTTTGGAGCATAAGGTATGGATTAAGGCGAATCAGTTTACCCCTACCACAGCGGACTTGATTCCGACAGGCGAGCTGCGGGATGTTACGGGAACCCCGATGGATTTCAGAACCATGAAGACCATCGGCCAGGATATCGATGCGGATTATGAGCCCTTAGTGATTGCCGGCGGATATGATCATAATTATGTGCTGGATACCAGCCAAAGCCAGGTAGAGAAGGTTGCTGAGCTGGTGAATGAGAAGAGCGGAAGAAGGATGGAGATATTTACCGACCTTCCGGGTATACAGCTCTATACTTCGAATATGTTAACTCCGGTAAATCATAGCAAGAACGGGGCAGTTTATCAGAAGGGAAGCGGCGTATGCTTTGAGACACAGTATTTCCCCAATTCCTGCAATATCAGCAGCTTCCCCTCCTGCGTGCTGAAGGCCGGCAAGGAGTTTGATTCAGTTACTATCTATAAGTTCTCAACACTGTAATTCTTTGATGAAAGACGGACGATTGAAGATAAGAAGCTCACGTCCGCTTGCAGACAGAAAGATAGGACAGGGGCTGCTGCACCATATCGGATGCAGCAGCCCCTGATTATTTTAGCCGGGCCGGAGGAAGTGCCCTGGCCGGTTTATTTATAGCCTTATTTTGTTCCGTAGATTCTGTCGCCGGCATCTCCGAGACCGGGGAGGATATATCCTTTTTCATTCAATCTTTCATCCAGGTTGCCGATGTACACATCGATATCCGGATGAGCCTTGGTTAAGCGATCCACACCTTCCGGAGCTGCAATGAGGCAGAGAAAACGAATTTTGGTAATGCCTCTTTTCTTCAGGGTATCAATTGCCGCTACGGCAGAACCGCCGGTAGCCAGCATCGGGTCCACAACAAAGATTTCACGCTCGGCGGCGTCGGAAGGAAGCTTGCAGAAATATTCAACCGGCTCCAGAGTTTCTTCATTGCGATATAAACCAACATGTCCAACCTTTGCACTCGGGATCAGGTTGAGAATACCGTCTGCCATATGGAGTCCCGCTCTTAAGATGGGAACGATGCACAGCTTCTTACCGGCAATTTCCTTCGCTGTAGTGGTAACAAGGGGTGTCTCGATTTCTATATCGGCAAGAGGAAGCTTTCGGGTCGCCTCATAACAGATCAGCATCGCTACCTCTGATACAAGATCTCGAAATTCCTTCGTTGTTGTAGTTTTGCGTCTCATAATCCCCAACTTATGATGAATTAAAGGGTGGTTCATGATAGTCACATTTGACATTTTTCTACCTCCTGGGTTTTTATTCTGATTGGCACTGGACAAGGGACTGCTGATTATTGTCTGCACGCAACAACAATGCTCTGCCGCTTGTCTGTGTTTACTATCGAACATTATAACAAATAATTTGGTTACATAAAAGAAAAAAATATATTTTTTCTTTCTTTTATATATTATGCAGAAAATAAAGGTTATTTACAAATTAATGTTGATTTCTGTAAATAACCATGTCATACTATAAATTCTTAGGGGTTGTCCATTTTGTTCGGGATGGGATGCTGGTTCAGATACCATGCGACTTATAAAAAATGGAAAATGTTACCTTGGAATAGGAGATTGGAAGATGAGGAATAAGCTGCCGAGAGCTCTTGTAATTGATGATAATGAGGTTAATGCCATAATATTGGCGAATATGCTTGAATTATTTGGTATCTGCGTGGATCAGGCAGAGAGCGGTATGCAGGCGGTTCAGTTAATTAAAGATAAAGAATACGGTATTATATTTGTAGATCATGTAATGCCAAGGATGGACGGTGTGCAGACAACAAAGGCCATTCGCGGCCTGCGGGGCGGTCATACAAAAACGGTAATTGTTGCGTTGACCTCCAGCATTACCGAGGAAATATGCCGGCTGTATCGTCAGGCAGGTGCAGATGAGGTGTGTGTAAAGCCCTTGGGATTGTCTGAATTGGATGATATATTGAAAAACAGGTGTCCCTGCCTGTCCCTTCGGGAGATGTCTGGGACAAATAAAAATTTAGCATCGGAAGGAGAAGCGATCTTGATAAAATCAATTATCGACAGCATCAGCGAAATCGATTATGAGACCGGACTGCATTATGCGGTAGGAAATCCCAGACATTATGCGGATATTCTCAAGGTGTCGCTTAAGGATATCCGTACGTGCCAAGCGCTGATCTCACAGAGCTACGAGCAGCAGCAGAAGAAAAACCTGAGGATAGGGATACATAATATGAAAAGTGTGTTTGCCAATATTGGAGCCACGGAGCTTGCCGATCTTTCCTCCGGGATGGAGCAGGTTGTAGAAAAACATGGAATAGATTCCCTGGAGATATATTTCCATCATTTTGTGAAACGGATCGGTGATTTTTTTGAAAAGCTGGAGAGGGCAATGGAGGAATACGACTGTGTTGTAAAAGCAAATCTTCCCCAGGTGGCTGACGGCCCTGCCTTGGAAAAGGGAGAATATGAACAAAGAATTGCAAACGCCATATATTATATCAGGAGATTTGATTATTCGGCTATTCTGGAGGAATTAGAGCAATTGATCAGAAGAGGATGGCCCGAGCACAGGCAGGAGTTGGAGCTGGCCATGGCCGAAATTAAGGAATATCAGTATGAAAGCTCCCTGTACCGGTTATTAGGCATAAAAAAAGAGATGGAGACACTTTCCATCCCGGCAGAAGCCAAAGAATAACCGCTCTATAAAAAGAGGAGAAGCCCGGTAGAGGGGGGAGGGTAGCTGCCGGGCTTATTTTATGAAAAAAATTATCTTGTAAGCAATATTAAATTAACAATTCTAATGAGGTTATTTCTTTAAGTTATTCTCTTAACTTGATTTTATTATAATGGACATATATGTTTTATGTATGGATATATTATGAACATTTTGTTAATAATTCGACTTTGCATAAAAATTATAATCACATAAGAAGATTATTCTGATACTCATCCGATATAAATAAATAGATAGAATAGATACATTAGGAAATAGTGTCATTATTTGCAGAGTTTTATTTTGTGTCCACAGAGAATAATACTATTATATAAAAGTGTAATCCATCCCAAAATGGTACTGGACAATATAATATGAATATGTTATAAAAATGATTAAATCGTCAAAAGAAAACGAATTTAATCATAAAAATCAGAAGGAAGACTGCCCACATAGAATTGAGAGTAGGTGATTGTATGTCGAATGTATTTAAAAAACTAATTAGCAAAGAGCTGGGTGAAGCGAATTACCTCCGTTATTTTTCCTTTGTCAAAAAGAATATCGAGACAAAAAAGAGTGACAGCCAGACTATTTATAATGATATGTATGAGAAACTGAAATATAGAGATCTCAAGGCGATTACCAAGATGCACGGACGCCTGAATGATACCATGGTCGTTGCATTTAAGATCAGCAAGAATTTCTTTTTTGCATTCTTATTCTATCTGTCCGCCTGTGTATTCATTATTGCCAAGGTGCCCCAGCCCATGTTGTCCATCATCTCCCTGATCATGGTTAATGCTTGCTTCGTATACAAAGCATACGAGTTCATATCCAATAAATTCTGCTACATTGACGCCCAGATCATATTGGTGTATAAGGCGGTACTGGACCGTATTATTCTAAATGAACGTAAGGGCGCCCAGGAAAATGACAGGGTATAGAAAAGAGTCCGGAATTGATCTGCTCCTTAAAATATCAGTAATTAGTATAAAATATACTTAGTTTGGACTCCTTTTGGTGGCATGGACATTGCAGATGCAAAAAAGTAATTTATGAATAGGAAGGATGGAATATTCCCAAGGGCAGCAGCGGGAGGGTATTCCATCCTTTTTCTACTTCTTAACACAGTTGATTTTAATTCAAAAAACATGGATTGCTGAGGGCAGGGATATGAGATATAATAGTAGCTGCTAAGAAAGTACGTAAATCTGGAAAGTCTTCCAGGCCGAGGAATAGGGCAGGGATTTTTGCAGAAGATAAGTTAAGAGAGGAGCCGCTGAGAAGAGACAGACAGAGCGGCGGATGCGCACAGCAGGTGCGTAGAAACGGAGGAAAGAATGAACGTTTTTGATATTATGGGGCCAATTATGGTGGGACCCTCCAGTTCCCATACGGCAGGAGCGGCTAAAATCGGATTTACCGCCAGGCAGCTTCTGCGGGAGGAGATAAAAAGCGTGAGGTTGTATCTGCATGGCTCTTTTTTGGCGACAGGAAAAGGGCATGGTACGGATAAAGCGCTGATCGCAGGCCTTCTTGGAATGAAGCCGGATGATGAACGCATCCCGGAGAGCTTTCACCATGCCAGAGAGCGGGGATTGGAATTTCATTTTGCCGGTATTGAGCTGCGTAACGCTCACCCCAATTCAGTGCTTGTCGAGCTGGAGGGAGTCAAAGGAAACAAGCTTGAAATCGTAGCGTCCTCCATTGGCGGGGGTTCAATTATGATAAATCAGATAGACGGAGTAGAGGCGGATATCTCTGCCAGCTATCCCACCCTGATCGTTCATAATGAGGACAAGCCCGGACATGTTTCCCTGGTAACCTCGGTCCTGAGCCAAAAAGAGGTGAATATAGGAACAATGCGGATCTATCGGGATAAACGGGGAGGCAATGCTGTTATGATAATTGAATGTGACCAGGAGGTTCCTTCGGATATCATCGGACTGCTTCGCAAGGCGGAGGGTGTAAAGAAGGTAACATATCTTAGTATGGAGGAAGAGAATGAGTTTTAGAGCCTTGGATGAGATTATAAAGCAATGTGACGAGAAGAAGCAGCCTTTCTGGCAGACGGTTTTGGAGGATGACCTGGAGGAGCGGATGGTAACCGCCGAGGAATCCCTTGGACGGATGGAGCAGCTGTACCAGGCGATGAAGGATGCGGATATGGCATATGACGGAGGGTTGAAATCCGCCAGCAAACTGGTTGGCGGTGATGGGGAGAGAATGAATCGTGCCCTGTCGGAGGGCAAGGTATTAAGCGGTCCCTTCCTCGGCGAGGTGATTGCTAAGGCACTTAAGATGGGGGAATCCAATGCCTGTATGAAGAAAATCGTTGCCGCACCCACAGCAGGCTCCTGCGGTGTCATCCCGGCGGTGCTGCTGAGCTATGAGGAGAAATATCATGCATCAAGGCAGCGAATGATTGAAGCGCTGTATGTGGCCTCGGGTATCGGAGAAGTCATCGCAGCCAGAGCCTTTCTTGCCGGAGCGGCAGGGGGCTGTCAGGCGGAGATCGGTTCAGCCAGCGCCATGGCGGCGGGAGCCCTGGCCTATCTGAACGGAGGGGATTCGGAGAGTATCGCCCATGCTGCCGCAATGGCGCTGAAAAATCTGCTGGGCTTAGTCTGTGATACGGTTGGAGGCCTGGTAGAGGTTCCCTGCGTAAAACGGAATGTGGTTGGCGCTGTTAATGCCATTGCCAGTGCAGATATGGCGGTTGCAGGAATACGCAGTCAGATACCTCCGGATGAGGTGATTGATGCAATGAGGGAGGTTGGCGAAGCCCTCCCCAGAACGCTTCGGGAAACAGGGGAAGGCGGTCTGGCAGCGACTCCGACCGGACAGGAGATCATGGAGCGTATTATGAGTTAAGCCGGCAGTCTAACGGTGGCTGTTCCTGAATTGGGAAGGGCTCATATGATAGATCCTCTTGAATAGGCTGTAAAAACTGCTTTTATCCCTATATCCGATCAGTTCAACGATCTGCTCAATGCTAAAATCCGTATAAAGCAGATAATTGATGGAATTCTGAAGCTTGATGCTCACTAAAAGCTGGCGGAAGGATTGCCCGGTCTGCTTATGAATCAGAGCGGACAGGTATTTGGGATGATAGTTAAATCGGGCGGCGGCTTCATTCATACTGATATTCTGGTAATTAAGATAAATATAATCAATTATCTCAGCCATGGCAGCATTGCCATGGCTTGTATTATCTTTATAGCTTCTTAAGATGAAGGAAAATATCAAGGTTAGTAAAGCCTCGATAATAACATGGCTATATCGCTTTCGGTCAAGATATTCTTTCAGAAGAATTTCGATAAAACGATCAATATCCTTATCCAGAGCAGGGAGGAACAAAAAGGAGGGCTGCCCTTCGTTCTCCACCCGGTAACGGATGAAAAAGGCATTCAGCACAGGATCGCTGAACAGAACCCGGAAGATGGATTTCTGGAAAAGCTCTTTAGGAAGTAGGATATTGAGAATCAGGTCGGTGGCTTCAGAGTATTCTAAGAAAAAGTGGACCGCGTTAGGATTCATAATACAGAGGTTACCCTCCTGCATCCGAAGTTCCTGATCGTCAATTACGCCAACGGGATAGCCCTTGCATACATAAATTATTTCAAAGAAATCATGGTAGTGCCGATTATAATTTCCCGCTTCATTATGAAAGGACATAAATAGCTCCGATGATGCATCAGGAAAGAAACCGGCGGCTGGCAGCAGCCGGGGCTTGGCGTTTAAATTCTGAAAAAGTTCCTCTTTGGTGGCAGGGTATCCTGCTATGTTCTTATCTTCTTCCTCCCCGCCGCGGGTATGCTTCCACAGCCGGTTAATTAAGTATTGTTCCATGAATGTTACCTCATAACACTGGATTTATTACCTGGGAAACTTTTTGTTTCCTTTGGATTATTATATAATTCAATTAGCGAAAAAGCCAGTATTTATTTTAAAATCAATAGCGGTTTCGGGTTTTATGCTGCCCCGGCACAGAGCATATTGATTGGTGTGAAATAGTAAGATGAGTATTGCAGGAAGTAAGAATAAAGGAAGCAGGATGAAGAAAGTGAACGGAGATAGTGAGATAAAGTAAATAGGGATCCCAGAGAGGGAAAAAACGAGAATAGAGAAAGGGAGATAATGGTATGAGAATTACAGCGTGTAAGACAAATCATATGGTAAATCCTCTTGGCTATGGCATGGAGCGTGCAACAATATCCTGGATTACGGAGGATACTGCTTCAAAAAGGCAGACGGCTGCCCAAGTTATGGTGTCAATGGATGAGGAAGGGAAAGAGGTGCTTCATGACAGCGGAAGGAGGGAAGATATCGTAAGTCTGGCGTACGACCTTCCCATCAGTCTATTGCCTAATACCCGATATTATTGGAGTGTCAGAGTATGGGGAGATGCAGGGGATGAGGCAGTCAGCGGGATGAACTGGTTCGAGACCGGCAAGCGAACGAAAGAATGGCAGGCAAAGTGGATCACAACGCCCTGGGAGGATGAGAATCTCCACCCCTGTGTAAGAAGGAGCTTCCACATCCCAGGCGGTGTCAAAGCAGCAAGGGCTTATATCACAGGTATGGGCTTATACGAGCTTGAACTGAACGGAAAGAGAATCGGGGAAGAGCGTCTGACCCCTTACTGTAACAGCTATGATGCCTGGGTTCAGTACCAAACCTATGATATTACCGAAGCGTTGAGGGAAGGGAGCAATACCGTTGGTGTTATGCTGAATAACGGCTGGGCGAAAGGACCCTTCGGAACCTTTGGAGATTTGAACACTCCTTATATCGATGTGTTTGCGCTGCTATGCGAGCTTCATATCACAATGGAGGATGGAAGCACACAGGTGATTGCCTCGGATTCCGAGTGGCTGTGCAAGCCCTCTCCGGTGGTGGAGGACAGCATCTATAATGGTGAAATATATGATGCCAATCGGGAGATCCCAGGATGGTCCGCTCCCGGACTTGATATTTCCGATTGGGAGAGGATGAAGGAATTCACACCTACAGGGCTGGGCAAAGTAACGGACAGGCTTTCCCTGCCGGTTCTCGTAAAGGAAACAATTGCGCCCATCCGGCTGCTTCATACTCCCGCCGGTGAGCTGGTACTGGATATGGGACAGAATATGGTGGGATGGCTGCGAATTCATATTCGTGAGCCCAAGGGAACCAGGATAAAGATCACCCATGGAGAAGTGCTGCAGGAGGAGAATTTTTACCGGGATAACCTGCGCGGTGCGAAAGCGGAGTATCATTTCATCTGTGACGGAAGTGACCGCATCATTGAGCCGCATACCACCTTCTACGGCTTCCGTTATGCGAAGCTGGAGGGATTCACGAAACCGATCCGGTTGGAGGATTTTACCGGCTGTGTTGTCTATTCCGATTTGGAGGAAACAGGAAGGATTGAGACCTCCGATCCATTGGTGAACCGGCTTTTCTTAAATACCCTATGGAGTCAGAAGGGAAATTTCCTGGATGTTCCCACGGATTGTCCGCAGCGTGACGAGAGAATGGGCTGGACGGGGGATGCCCAGGTATTTGCGGGGACGGCCTCCTTTCATATGGATACCTATGCTTTTTATACAAAGTTCATGCATGATCTTTATGAGGACCAGAAATTCAGTGACGGCATGGTAGCCAGCACGGTTCCGACCTTTAGCAAAATAAAGAATAAGGACAGCAGCTTTACCGGCGGAGGGGCCTGTGCATGGTCCGACTGTGCCACGGTAATTCCCTGGGAAGTGTATTTGCATTTTGGAGATAAGACAATTCTGGAGAGACAGTATCAGAGTATGAAGGACTGGGTGGACTGGATACGCAGGCAGGATGAGAAATCAGGCGGGCGCAGACTTTGGACCGTGGGCTTTCATTTTGGAGACTGGCTGGCACTGGACGGTCCGGTGGAAGGCGGTGTGATGGGAGGAACGGATCACGGATTACTGGCCTCGGCGTATTACCGTCTTTCCACAAATATCCTGGCCAAGGCTGCCGGAGTTCTGGGGCTTTTGGAGGATGCCAAATTCTATGGGGAGCTTTCCGAAGAGATTAGGAGGGCGATTTGGGAGGAATATTTCTCGAAGAATGGGCGGTCTGCGGTTCCGACCCAGACGGCCCATGTGGTAGCACTTCATTTTGAACTCGTAGAGACTGGAGTACGTCAACGTGTTCTGGCTGATTTGCGGGCTCTGCTGCGTAAGAATGATATGCATCTGAAGACCGGCTTTATCGGAACGCCTTATCTATGCCGCACCCTGTCGGATAACGGGGCCCCGGAGGATGCCTATCGGGTCTTCTTTCAAGAAGATTACCCCAGTTGGCTCTATGAGGTTATCATGGGGGCAACCACGGTATGGGAACGTTGGAATTCCGTCCTGCCTGACGGCAAAATGTCCGGCACCGGGATGAATTCCCTGAATCATTATGCCTATGGCTCTATTGCGGAATGGATGTATCGGAATATGTGCGGCATTAATCCGTTGGAGGAGGCCCCGGGCTTTCGAAAGTTCCTGTTAAAGCCGGAGGTCTGCGGCAGGCTGTATTATGCAAAGGCAGAATTAAAATCCGCAATGGGTCTGATTGAGAGCGGCTGGAGAAGGGAAAAGAACGGAACACTTACCATCGAATTCACGGTGCCCTTCAATTCTGAAGCGACAGCGTTTCTTCCTGACGCAAAGCTTGACTCAGTCCGGGGGGCGGAAGGCTTAAGAGCGGAGCAGGCCGGGGATAGGGTGAGGCTCCTGCTCGGCGCAGGAAAGTATGTGTTCTCCTATGTGCCGACGAAGGAATATGAGCTGAAGTACTCCATCACAGCACCCATGGGTGAATTGCTCAGTAATGCGCAGACCCGGGAGATCATGGCTGAGCTGGTGCCGCAGTTTCTCCGGGCGATCGAAGAGAATGCGGGAGCAGGACTTCCTTACAGCATCGAAGAAGCAGCTGCCGAAGGCAGCGACCTGGGGCTTCGTGTTCTTTTAAGAAATGCGGACCTGAAGAGCTTGAATGACAGACTGTCGCAAGTTCCCTATCCGCTAAGGTTTTGTTAGGCGGAAGCTCTGTTTGGGTTGAAGCTTTGTTTGGGCGGAAGATCTGTTTAGGCTAAAGACCTGTTTAAGCTAAAGTTCTGTTTAAGCTGAGGCCCTGTTAAACGAATACTTTGTTTAAGAGATAGAAGACGTCACAGGATAGGAGAAGAAGAGAAGAAAGGAATAGCATTGATTTGCACAGCACGGTGCAGCCGCCTCTCTATGTTCGAAGCCAATGAACCGTTGGATTTGGTCATAGAAGAGCAGCAGCCCCCCGTGCTGTGCTTTTTCTTTGCCAGGATATGGTGCCGTAAAAAATTCAAAAATATGAAACTAATTAGAAAGCCGCGGCGTCTAATCCACGTATCGGAAAGGAAAAGCGGATAATGCATTCTTTTCGATGGCTGGAAAGTGATTAGAGTTGCCGAAAGCATCTTTAAGCATTTCAATCATAATTATTTTTAAACAACTGGAGGAAACAATAATGAGAGTAAAAAAAATGATAATGACTTTATCCATCGCTGCAATTATGCTGGCATTCACAGGCTGCCAGAGGCCGGTTTCGGATAACAATCTTCCCAAAGAGGATGAGAACGTTGTTACAGGTACAGAAGAGAAGGATAATATAGAGCAGGGAGATAACGGACAGGATAACGACGAGAAGAAGGATGATGGGGAGAATGATGACGGGAAGAACGAGAAGGAGCAGGGCAGCAGCGGACAGGAAGATCAGAGTATCCTGAAGGGTGATCTGACGAAGATCATTGAGAAAATCTATGAGAAAAAGGATACTGGGATCAACCTGTTTAATACACCCATCGATCTTAATGATATGGATTCTGTAAGGTACAATACCGGTCTTGAGGATATATCCAAGGTGAAAGAAGCGGTGGTATCCGAGGCAATGATCAGCTCACAGGCTTATTCCATGGTGCTTCTTCGTACGAACACTTCTGCGGACGCAGAGGAAGTCGCCAAGGCCATGCTGGACGGCATCAATACAAGAAAGTGGATCTGTGTTGAAGCTGATGATATCAAGATTGTAACCCATGATGATCTGGTATTGCTTGCGATGGTTGCTTCTTCCATGGATGAGGTGGTAACCTCCCAGCAGTTGGTAGATGCCTTTGGGGAAATCTGTGATACGAAGTTCGAGAAGGTTCTGACCAAATAGAGACAGAGGAATATAAAAAGTATAAATATAAAATTAGAAAAGGACAGGTACGATCAGCTTTTATGATGTTTTCAAGTATAACGTTCTTATTTTATTTTTTACCGCTGGTAGCAGGTATTTATTTTATCAGCCCCTGGAAGCTTAAAAATTATGTCTTGCTATTTTTCTCCCTGGTTTTTTACGGCTGGGGAGAGCCAAAATATATTCTGCTTATGGGGATATCCATCCTGGTAAATTATATGTTGGGATTGCTTATTGAAAAAGATGCCGGTACCGGCAGGCCGAAGCTTTGGTTGTCCCTGTCCCTTATCATATCTCTGGGAATGCTGGGATATTATAAGTACACAGATTTTGTAATTGGGAGCGTGAATTCGGCCGCCGGTTGGTCCATACCCTTGCAGAAGGTGGCACTTCCCATAGGGATCAGCTTTTATACCTTTCAGATTCTCAGCTATACCATCGATGTGTACCGGGGTAACACCAAGGCGCAGAAGAACATAGCCTATTTGGCGACCTATTTGGCTTTCTTTCCGCAATTAATTGCCGGACCCATTGTCCGCTATATCGATATTGCCCAGGCTCTGGAGAATAGGAGCCATAGCTTGGAGAAAATCCGTCACGGATTGCGAAGATTTCTGATCGGTCTGTCCAAAAAGGTATTGATTGCAAACTCTCTTGGGGAGTTATGCGCTATTATTACAGAATCCCAGGAGAAGACGGTCCTGTTCTGGTGGATGTATGCGCTGGCCTTTACACTTCAGATATATTTTGATTTCTCAGGCTATAGTGATATGGCAATCGGTATGGGCAAGATATTTGGCTTCGAATTCCTGGAGAATTTTAATTATCCATTTATCTCCGCCAGCATTACGGAGTTCTGGCGAAGATGGCATATGTCACTGGGGACCTGGTTCAGGGATTATCTTTATATCCCCCTGGGAGGAAACCGGGTTTCTGTGTCCCGGTGGCTCTTCAATATTTTGGTGGTATGGATGTTAACCGGTCTGTGGCATGGTGCGGCATGGAATTTTGTTGCCTGGGGGATTATGTTTGCGCTGCTTTTGATTTTGGAGAAGCTATGGCTTGGAAGGCTTTTGAAAAAGCTTCCCAATGCTTTGTCCCATCTCTATGTCATTTTTCTGGTGATAATCAGCTTCGTAGTATTTGATGCTCCCAGCTTGACGGCAGCAATGGAGAGAATTGGAGCCATGTTGGGAATGAAGGGGCTTCCTCTCTCAGGAATACAGTCGGCCTATTATCTCCGAAGCTACCTGGTGGTATTGCTGATTGCCATAATCGGCAGCACTCCTCTTCCCAAAGAACTTTGGCAGGGCTTAAGCAGAACAAGGCTGGGGGATATGGTACAGAGAGCAGCAGAGCCGATTGCATGTGCGGCGTTTCTTTTATTAGCAGCGGCATATCTGGTGGATGCGTCCTTTAACCCGTTTTTGTATTTTAGATTCTAGGAGGTATTGGGATGAAGGAAAAATGGATGAATAGGGCGGCTGTTATCCTAATCGGGAGTGTGTGGATTATTCTTACCCTGCTCTCCTGGTTTCACCAACCTCAAGAGATTTCCGTGAGTGAGAGAAGAAAATTGGAGCAGCTACCCGAGTTTAGCGCTGGGAATCTGATTTCCGGGAAATTTATGGAGGATTTTGAACAGTATGCCAAGGATCAGTTTCCGTATCGTTTTTTCTTTCGGACCCTGAAAGCCTACACCAGATTTTATCCTTTGGGGCAGAAGGATAATAACGGTATTTATATTGAGGATGGCTATGCAGTAAAGCTGGATTATCCATTGAATGAGGCTTCGGTACAGAAGGCAGCGAAAAAGCTGGAATACCTTTATCAAAAATATATGGAGAATAAAGATGTCAGTGTATATTTTTCCATTGTTCCGGACAAGGGCTATTTTCTTTCCAAAGAGAATGGGTACCCCTCGATGGATTATCAGAAGCTATTTGAAATCATGAAATCTGATCTGGATTTTGCACAATATATTGATATTACAGATACGCTGACCGTGGAAGATTACTATAGGACGGATATTCATTGGAGGCAGGAAAGCCTTAAGAAGGCAGCCGATGTGATTAGAAGAGCCATGGGAAACAGGGGCATTGCGGGGGAGTATACAAAGATCCGCGTTTCGGCACCTTTCTACGGAGTCTACTATGGGCATGCCGCTTTGCCGATGAAGCCGGATGATTTGGTGTATCTGACCAATGATATTATCGCCGGATGCAATGTGTATAATATGGAGACGGATAAGATAACTCCGGTATATGATACGGAAAAGCTTACGGGCAATGACCCTTATGATGTGTTTCTCTCCGGAGCTGCGCCGCTGCTGGTGATCAGCAATCCCCAGGCGGATACTTCAAAGGAACTGGTAGTATTTCGTGATTCTTTTGGAAGCAGCCTTTCACCCCTTCTGCTGGAGGAGTATTCCAAGGTAACCCTGGTTGATATCCGGTATATAAGCAGCGATCTGTTGGAGAACTATCTTACCTTTGAACATCAGGATGTGTTGTTCCTGTACAGCACTCCGATCTTAAACTCTAGTTCTGTGCTGAAATAGAAAGTACTTAAACGAATATTCAAAAGAGAGGCATTTAGCCTCTTTTTTTCTGTATATCGACAATATTATTGTAAAGAGGGAGGATTCTATATATAATAAGGATGACTAAAACAATGTTGAAATGTTGTTAAACTAAAAGAAAATATGATAAAGATGAAAAAGGCAGAGCAGGACTAGAAGACAGGATAAAAGAGATAAAAAAGAGAGAAAAGAGAAAAAAGAGAAAAAAGAGAAAAAAGAGCGAGGAGAGATTACATGATTAAAGGGCGAAAAATAGGGCATTTGGGACTGGCGACAAATCATATTGAAAAGAATGCGGCATGGTACAAGGATGTGCTCGGATTTGAAGAAATTGGTTCCTTTGTCACACCAAAAGGAGAGCCGGTTTATTTTTTACAGGGGAATGGATTTGTCTATGAGATGTATCAACCCATACCGGCGGTACCCAAGGAGCTGGAAGGGAAAATTGATCATTTTTCCTTTGATTCCACGGATATTGAAGCGGACTACAAGGAGTGCATTGAAGCCGGATATCAGATAACAACCAATGGGATAGAAGAGATACCTACTTTTTGGGAACGAGGAATTCGTTATTTTAAAATTGCAAGCCCCTCGGGAGAAGAATTCGAATTCTGCCAGATCTTGTAATCGGGCTCAGAAATGACTAAGCTTGAATTAGTAATAATATAAATCTGATAAACAAGAAGTTCACAAAACTATAAGCTTCCTGCTGAAATAGGAGAGTATATCATTCTGGTGCGGCATTCTCCGCATATTCCTTGTAGCATTTGGCTTGGTATTTAGCGAATGTTGTACTTGCACTGCCAATATATTATATTAACACAGGATTCTTCTGGAGGGAACTATGATAAGCAAGTCAGGTGTTCATACCGGGCCGGAATCGGTGAAGGAGCAGGATTGGCTCAGTCAGGAAGAAGCAGGAAAGGATACGGATGCATATGTTGTTAACAACGCATCCTTATTTGTTAAGGTAGGGATCGTAGTATTGAGCATAATCATGATAGTCGGGCTTGGTATAAAGTTGATTCCGGGAGCAGTTACTGTTACTACGCTGAGCACCAGAAATGATATTCCGATTCACAGTGTGGAATGCGAGGGCCCCAGGGTTTCGCTCAGCTTTGATGTGGCATGGGCTAACGGTACGATTCCCAAGATACTGGATATTCTTGAGAAGCATGAGGTGAAAGCCACCTTTTTTCTAACAGGGGAATGGGCAAAGCAATATCCTGAGGATGTAAAAGCCATAGCGGCAGCAGGGCATGATCTGGGCAATCACAGTGAAAAGCACAAGGAAATGACCCGGCTGTCGAAGGAAGAATGTATTCGGGAAATTGTAGAGACTCACGAGCAGGTGAAGAAGCTGACCGGGGTAGAGATGAAGCTGTTCCGCGCACCTTATGGGGCCTATGATAATACGCTGGTGGGAGTAGCGAGAGAGTGCGGATATTATACGATTCAATGGAATATTGACAGTATGGACTGGAAAGATTACGGTACGGATCAAATCATAAAGACAGTAGTTGACAATGAACAGCTGGAGAACGGCTCCATCGTACTGATGCACAACGGAGCCAAGTATATTACGGAGGCATTGGATGGGGTTATTACCGGTCTGGAGGAAAAAGGATACGAGATAGTTCCGGTATCGGAATTGATCTATACAGGAGATTGTAAGGTGGACCAGATGGGAAGGCAGTATAAGAGGTAGAATAATTATGTATTAAAGACTAACTGGGGGACAATAGATGCTCCCAGTTTCTTTTTAGAGTTCTTTTGTTTAACATCTTCTATAGTAAGATTTCTTGTAGGTGTTTGTAAAATGTGGTACTATTGGATGTAAATACTTGAACTTATGTCAGGACTCATTGGATATGTTCTTTTTAGCGCAGACGGTATGGAACTGGAGGCTTTGATTGAAACAGCGGATAAATCCATGTATGATGTGAAAAGAGAACGAAAAGGACAGGGGAAGGTATGCTGAGGCATAGGAGAGGATTTTCAGTATGAAAATACAAAAAAGTTCAGGAGTAATTATATTCTTTGTCATAATAATTGCTGCTATTTCATGGAACAGACTGGGGAACTTGTTATCGCCGGGAGACTATCACGATGTGGACCATATGGTAAAAACCATAATGGATAAATCGGCTGCTCCCGGGATTGCCATGGTAATATCAGAGCAGGGAAAGCTGGATTATAAATGCTACGGATATGGGGACATAAAAAATCAGAAGCCGGTTAACGAAGAATCTCTGTTTGAATTGGGCTCAACAACAAAAGCATTTACGGCATTGGCTGTAATCTTATTGGAAGACCAGGGAGATATAAAAGGTTCCGATTATGTATCGGACTATTTCCCCTGGTTTACACCTGTCTATAACGGTAAGCAGGCGGATATAACCATTGACCAGCTATTGGCGCATACCAGCGGGATTCCGTCCTGGAGTATTCGATTAATTCCGGAAGGAACCTCAGAAGACCTGCTTGAAAAAACAATACGCAATATATCGGCCATCCCCTTGGATACCGATCCTGGAACCAAATACAATTATGCAACCGTAAATTATGATGTATTGGCACTTATTATTGAAAAGGTTACAGGGCAGAGATATGAGGATTATATAAAAGAGAATATACTTCTTCCATTAGGAATGACAGAAAGTTATTTCTCCACCGGTCAAGAAAAACTATCGAGGAATCTTACCAGGGGTTATAAGATATTCTTTGGCAAAAGTATAGAGTATGACGCACCCAGATATAAAGGGAATATTGCGGCGGGATACCTGGTTACCAATATCAAGGAATTGGGGCTTTGGGTCAACGCCCAGCTTGGTATTGGGAATATACCGAATAAGCTCGCCAGTGCCATAAAAAAATCCCATGAAGTGATCAAAGAAACTGCCGGGTACGTAGGCGGGGGTAAATACTATTCTTATGGATGGAGCAATAATGTGGAGGATAGAGTTATTACACACGGAGGTAATAATCCGAATTATTCCTCACATGTTATTATAGATTTGGAAAAAGAGGAGGCCATATTCGTATTGGCTAATTTATCTTCCGGAATCCCAGCCCAGATCGCTCATAATGTATATGGAGATATAAATGGCAAGCAGATGAGAAAATATAGTTATGATGACTTTTATTTATTGCTGGATCTGATATTTTCGGTTTTAGTAATAATAGAGGCCTCTAACTTATGTATAAAGATTGCTAAAAGGAAGAAGCAAACTGTCAAAACTGAAAATCCGAAGAGCAGGAGTATTACGGGAATTATAGTAAGACTTGGATTAAGAATAGTTTTGATTATATTTATTATTGTCTGGCCGTATTTTATAAACTATAGTTATCATCTGCTTTGGATATGGATGTCGAATATAATATTCGTATGGGAAGCGCTTGCTATTATTAACGGTGTCAGAGCGATTGCAGAGAACATAAAAAGAATAAAGGTGTCTGCCCCTTGATTTGGTTTGCTTTTATGTTTATTCACCGGAAGAAGTCATCCATATGATAAAATAGAATGACAGAAAGATACCAGATACGATTGAGGAGTAATTGTGGCTTGGTATTCATTGACAGAGCAGAAAGGAGAGGCAGAAATGGATGTAAGCAATTTATTAGAGAAAGAAGAATATAACTTCATTCATATAAATCCCCGCTTGGGACAAAACATAATTTTACTTGGACTGGGCGGCAGCTATTCGTATGGAACGAATAATGATAATAGTGACCTGGATATCAGAGGGATCACCATGAACCTGAAATCCGATCTTCTGGGCTTGACCCAATTTGAACAGTATGTGGATGATAAAACCGACACTGTAATATATTCCTTTAACAAAATGATTAAGCTTCTTCTGGAATGCAATCCGAATACCTGTGAAATCCTTGGAATGAGGCCGGAGCACTATTTGAAGATATCGGAGATCGGGAAGGAATTGCAGGATAATAAAAGAATATTTTTGTCAAAGCGTGCGGCACGTTCCTTTGGAGGCTATGCCGATGCGCAGCTGAGAAGACTGCAGAATGCCCTGGCCAGAGATGCATTTCCTCAAAGTGAAAAAGAACAGCATATTTTTAACTCGGTGAGGAATGCTTTAGAGGACTTTGGGAGACGTTTTAATACCTTTGATAACGGTTCCATCCATCTTTATGTTGATAAAGCACAAAATCCGGAGTTTGATACCGAGATATTTATTGATGCCAATTATAAGCACTATCCGTTGAGGGACTATGAGAATATGTGGTCAGTTATGCATAATGTTGTCCGTGATTATGATAAAATCGGAAAACGGAATAATAAAAAAGATGACAATCATTTAAATAAGCATGCCATGCATCTGATTCGGCTGTTCATGATGGCGATTGACATTTTAGAGAAAGAGGAAATTATTACGTATCGTGAGAAAGAACAGGAACTGTTAATTGCAATACGTAATGGTGAATACCAACGGGAAGACGGGCTTTTCTGTGATGAATTTTATGAATTGCTAGCGGATTATGAAAAAAGATTGGAGTATGCAACAGCGCATACCGCTTTGCCCGATAATCCGGATATGGTTAAGGTTGGAAAGTTCGTTGAAAGAATCAATGAAAGGGTAGTAACGGGGGAGATAAGATGATGCAGATAACGGATATAATTAGCGAGAAGCTGAAGGAAATTGAAGAGAAGGAAAGTGTAAAAATTTTGCATGCCGTGGAATCGGGAAGCCGTGCCTGGGGCTTTGCTTCACCGGATAGTGATTATGATGTCCGCTTTATTTATGTGCGTAAGAAGGAAGATTATCTTACATTGAGAGAAAAACGGGATGTGATAGAATGGCAATTGGATGAAATTCTTGATATCAATGGCTGGGATCTGAAAAAGGCATTGCAGCATTTTCATAAATCCAATGCGACTTTGTTTGAGTGGAGCAATTCCCCGATCGTGTACCGTACAACGGATGAGTGGAAAGAAATATATGAGGTTGCCATGGATTATTTTTCAATAAAATCTTCCATGTATCATTATTATGGCACGGCGAATGGGAATTATTTTGAGTACTTGCAGGAGAGTGAGGTAAAATATAAGAAATATTTTTATGTAATTCGCCCGCTTCTCGCATGCAAATATATTGCAGAAAAGTCTGCTCCGCCGCCGGTACTGTTCTCAGAATTGATGAGGCTGGAATTACCGGAGGAAATCGAGAAGGAAATCCAAAAGTTACTTGCAATTAAAGTGAATATACCGGAAATAGGTAAGGGCAAAAGAATTGATATTCTGAATCACTATATTGAGGATGAGCTCGCGAACTATAAGAATTATTTAAATATATTAAAAGATGATAGGAAAGCGGAGTGGGATGAACTGGACAGATTATTCCTGAGAATGCTATCCTAAATGTGGCGGTAAAACTCTTATTAAGGATTTGCTAAGAAATTTGGCAAAAAACCTCCAGAGGTTTCACTCAAGGATTGTTAGCTTAGCGGTAACCAGAAAAAGCGGGTGTTAATAAATAGGAGGAATACATAATGAAATATCCGAAAAGAATTGATACTCATATAAAAGAAAGAAAGGCAATAAAAATACTGGAAGGATATGTACCTGATGAGTGGATCATAAGAGAATTTATAGAAAGAGATTATGGAATCGATTTATATGTTGAAATTACAAATAAAAATGGTGATGTTACAGGGGATTTAGTTGCATTACAGGTTAAGGGAATAAGTAATCTTGATTTTATAGATAATATTGCCACATACGAAGGTCTCAAGGTCTCTACATATAATTACTGGTCTAATTTACCAGTGATAGTATTTTTTGTAGTAGTTGATTTAGATAAGAAGGTTCCATACTGGGTAAATATGAACACATCAAAAAGAGAAATGGCAATCAATGCTAAGCGAAAAACATTCTCTATATCTATTGATAAACATAACAGCTTTATTGATAGGCGAGGAATGCTTTTATTTGAATTATCTTATTACAGAGAAAAAAGATGGCCAAGGATTCAGAATGCTATTATCGATTCGCTAATATTATATAATACCCTAGGTCCATTATATCTATATTGTCGGCGACAAGATCAAGATAAATACGTATCTCGAACAATCCAATTTCTGCTCATTCGATATTATGAAAGCTTCTCACTGATTAACCGATTTATATATCACGAGAAGCCACATGATTTACCATATTGGTATGATAAACATTTAGCCAATATACTAACTAATTCTCTGGAACCATCAACAACGTTTTATTATAAAACAATTCAAGAAATGTTTGATTATATGCTGAGCCGATACTTGGATTACATTGAAAATTTATATGATGAAATTATAAATAAGAACATAAATTATTGGAGGCAAACAGATCCATACTTTGTGATGCAACTAGAATCAAAACCAATAATATTTGATAAAAATGATTGGTACACAAGATATCATTTTGATGAATATGAAAATGAAACTTGGGATTTAGGAAAATGTTTATTGGAAGATTTGTGATTCTAATAATACTGGAATTTAAATACAATCCTTCTTTTGAGCCATCTCCAAAGAGCTGTCCGATTATGAGGGAGGAATGCCACGGGATGAACTAAATAATGTTGCAGATTGAACGGCAGCTGCATTATGTAATGGCAATTCGAGGCATCAGCTACGAATGGTGTATACGCTACCCTGACTTTGACTTGAATAAAAAAATAAATAATGTGAAAGCAGTAGAAATATGATAGACTATAGGTATCTGGAGATGATGCATTAATTATTTCCAAATACCTATTTTTATAGAGAGGTTATCAATGAAGGATAAGGCAATCGGAATATACCGGAGATTATTTCATACAAGAACAATATTCACCCAATTAGTTCTGTTTACCGCTGTTGTGAGTGTTGTTCCGATCATATTTATTAGTTCAATGCTGTTTCAAAAGATAAGCAGTATGGTGACAGACGAACTGGTTGCCTCGCACCGTCAGCTGGTAGCACAATACAAGTCTAATATAGAAAATAAGTTCTATCAATATCGTGTGAGTCTGGAGCAAATCTCTAATAACACAATTATTCTGAACAATCTGCTGGGCAAGGTGGAAGAGACGAATCCATACATCAAAGGCGGCAGTATTAGTGTAGAAGTGAATAAATCCTTAATCCGGGACAGCCGGGAGATACGCAACTGCATGATTTATTCCGATCTGGAGACACAGGAGGTTTATGGATACCGGGTTGCGATGATGGAAGGGGCCAGCAGGGAGATCTGGTATCTAAATAATAAGGCATCGGATGTAAACTATTTCATATATAGTATTTTCGGGAAAGATACCATTCTGTCCCTTATTCAGAATATCGTATGGATTGATACCTCCAATTATTCAAGGCAGTATGTGGGCTTTATTAAGCTGGACATCTATATGCATCGCCTGTTTGCCCCCACCTCGGAGGATATCGATCAGACCTATCCCTATGATGTGGTTGTGCTGGACGGCGAGAATAACATGGTATATTGTTCTGATCAGAACTACAGCAATATATTGGAGGAGCTGTCCCTGGAACAGCTGCAAACGAAAGAGCTTAATTATTATAAGGACACCATGGTATTGTCAGATACCGAGAGAAATTATAATTTGAAGCTGCTCTTTCTATTCAACAACAACCAGCTGAGCAGCAGGAGAGCAGAGATGCTGTGGGCGATTCTTCCTGCATTTCTTATTGTTATGGCGGCGATAGTGATTACGGCGTTTATCTTCACCCGCGGCTTTTCCAGGAGGGTGGCACAATTAATCCATAAGATTAAGACTGCGGAGACCGGAGATTTAACCATTACCGGAGAGTTGGAGGGGAATGATGAAATTGCCGTACTGGACAAGCAGTTCAACCAGATGCTTCACAAGCTGGATCGCCTGATTAAGAAGAATTATATTCAGCAATTAGAAAAGAAAGAAAGTGAATTCAGAAATCTGCAGCTTCAGATTAACCCGCATTTTCTATACAATACTCTGGAGACCATCAGTTCCATTGCCGCGGTGAATCAGGTATTTACTATTTGTGATCTTTGTGAAAAGCTGGGAGAAAATTTTCGTTACAGCCTGGGGAAGAATTACGGGGAATTTGTAACTGTTCTTCAGGAACTGCAGCACACACAGAATTACGTGTATATTCAGAAAACCCGTTTTGGCAGCAAATTTGAGGTGTTTTACAATGTTGATCCGGAAGTGGAAAATAAGCTGCTCCTGCGTTTTATTCTACAGCCCATTGTTGAGAACGCAATTGTACATGGATTGAGCGGTATTCCGGGGAAGGGAACACTGGAAATTGCAATTAATAAGATTGATGATATGCTTGTCATTAAGATTGAGGATGACGGAGTTGGCATGGCCCAGGATAGAGTGGAAGAAATCAACCGCTACATTAATGACAGCGAGCAAGCCGATCAGACAAGGCATAGCATTGGCATCCGAAATGTTAATCAGAGAATTAAATTAGCCTGTGGAAACGAATATGGAATAATCATAGAGAGTACACCAAACAGGGGCAGTTGTTTTACCATCAGCCTTCCGCTGATTCATTGACGGTGTCTCATAAAACACACGACGAGCCCGAAGTTTGCAGGCTGTGAGAAAGGATACGATTATTTTTATGAATAAGAGCATTTTGATCGCAGATGACGAGGAATTGATCCGGCAGGGAATTAAAGCCAGATTGGATTATTTGATGATTAAGCCTTCCGAACTGTATGAGGCGGAGAATGGAATGCAGGCGATGGAGATTTTAAAGAACCACCAGGTGGATATCGTTATTACAGATATCAGGATGCCCGATATGGATGGACTGTCCTTCATAAAGGAAGTAAGGCCGCTTTATCCAAAGCTTCAATTCATAATCATCAGCGGATACGCAGAATTTGAATATGCGGAGCAGGCAATCCAGCTGGGAGTTAAGGCATATCTGCTTAAGCCCATCTCTAACGATGCTTTAAAGAAAGTAATCGACGAGGTGCTGGAGCGGTTGGAGGAAGAGGAGACGCTGGAACGGACCGTAAGAGAAGGGGCACGGTCTATTGCAGAAAAGAAAAATCATCTTTTTGAGAAGACAGTGAATGATTTGCTGAGGAGTGCGGATCCGGAGAAGGAAATCAGGGATGCGGATGAGATTGTATATCAGGAGTTTCCGGTGGAAAACCGATGGATTATGTCGGCTATTGTTAATATAGATGCGGAAAGCTATGAGAGAAAGAGCTTTGAGCATAAGGATATCGAACTAATCAAATTCAGTCTCAAGAATGTCCTGATGGAGCTCCACTCAGAATGCCAGCGCATTGCAGTAAACAATCTGGCCAATATGAACCAGCTTTATATTTTGATATCGCATTTTGATAAAAACCAAATCCGTATGGAAGCGGAGAAGCTATTCACCAATCTTTTAAATATCATGTGGAAGAAGATGAAGATTTCACTGACCTGCGGTATCAGCTCGGTGACAGATACCATATCCGAGGTGTGCAATAAAGAAGCTCAGAAGGCGTTTTTGCAAAGAATGATTCACGGCAAGTCGAATATTTATTTTTATGAGGACGTTAAGATATTGTCGGGTACCCAGTTTCCGGTCTCCGAGCTTCATATGCTGCGCCAGTATATTGAACGGCATGATGTGGGCAATATTGAATTCTTAATTCAGGATATTTTCTCCGAGGAAAGGCTGAAAAAATACAATGCGGCCTATATCCGCATCATATGGGCAAGGATCATTCATATTCTGCTTAATGCGGCCAGCAGCACTTACACGAGTGATCTGAAAAATATGGAAAAATTGGTGCTCAATTTTGAGACTCTGGATACCTTCAGCTCCGTAGAGGAGCTGCGCAGTTATCTGTATCTGTTGATACTCGACAGCATCCAGATAACTGCGGATATTGATGTCAATGCGAAGAATAAAATTAGAATGGGCATGAAATATATTCAGGATAATTACAACCGGGATATTGCCGTCAATGAGCTGGCAGAACGATTTGCAATCAGTCCGAACTATTTTTCAACCATCTTCAAAAAAGAGACGGGGCTCACTACTGTGAATTATATTAAAGAGCTCCGATTAACCAAGGCCTGCGAATATCTGGAGAATACCAGCAAAAGCATCGTGGATATCTCTAAGGAGGTCGGTTATGAGGACAGTCAGTATTTCTTTCGGGTCTTCAAAAAAGCAACGGGATTGACGCCGCTGGAATACCGAAGGAAGCATCAGAAATAGAGGGCTATAATATAATTGTAGGTGCAACGCAGATCAGATTCTCGATGCGCAGGTCATTTTGATAAAGCTTTGGCAGAAGAATGGCTGCAGCATCGTAATCCTGGCGGGTGATCATAAGAGGAGTTTTGGCGGAAATTGATTTTGCAAAAGCTCCTTTTTCCGTGCGTATGGACAGAAGATAGGAATCCGCTTCAGTATGCCGGTATCCGGGCTTCTTAGTGTCACTGATGGTAAAAATCAGAGATCCGTCTTTTTCATTCCTGCTCATCTCCAGAATCGGTCCTCTGGAGATCCAGGTCCGCTGGTTTGTGATGGCGGAGGATAGCTCCTGTTCAATATCGCCGTCGGCGCTGCCCTCGATAAAGGTGGCATATTGGTTGCTCATATCCGATTTGCCGTGCAGATCCATGCCGCTGGTGAAAGCCAGGCGGTTGCCGTTCAGTACCAGGTCCTCCCACCATAGAAGTCCTCTTTCATTCACCTCATGAAGGGGTTCGGGGTTATTGAATATTTCAATAAAATCAACCGTACGGTAATCAGTGATTTTCATATCAAAACGGCAGCCCCGGGCAAATGGGTGACCATAGGAGAAGGGATGCGCAACGCCGACCAGGGCTCCTTTTTCTTTTGCCGCGGTGAAAAGCAGCTCCGGCTTGTGAAGGTTGATGTTCTCCCAAGGGACATACTCCTTCAGGTTGAGGCAGAGAATATGCCCATAATAAGTGGTGTATTCCATTCCGTAGATGCAGGTGAGGGGAAGCTGCTTTTGCTTCAAGAGGTTCGCAATTTTAGCGTGTCCCGATATTGTGTTGTGATCCGTTATGGCAAAGGCATCCACCTTGTCCTCGAGCATGTGCTCGACCAGCTCGGAGGGGGTGAGGCGGCCATCCGATTCGGTGGTATGATTATGTAATTCCAGACGCTTGTACATAGTAATCTCCATTCCGCCGCCGGGAGGCGGCACAAATCGTTATATGTTCCTTTTCTTCCTGCAGAACTTTTATTAATACCATATGCTTGGCTAAATGCAGCAGGTTGAACTGTTACGGCTAAATGACATTGGGTGTTTCGTTGGGAAGCATCAGCGATTGACTGATAATACTACTTCATAATGGGTATCATCCAGTATCACATTAAAGACGACCAGGGTTATTTTAATAACGCCATGAATGCTCTTTTGTGGAATACAGCCCTCACTGGTTTCCTCGGGGGAAAAGAGCATGTGCCGTGTGGTGAGCTGCTTATGGACACCGCCGATAAAGGTATCATTCATGGATAATATGGTATGTATCTCGGTTTTCATCTCTTTGACTGCTCCGATAATCTGTTCTTCCGAAGCGGTCTCCGCTCCATATTCCCCGTTACAAGCCTCGATAAGCTCTGCCTTCAAATCCTCGGTTATCTCAGTATAACGCTGTTTGTCGAAGGAGAACTCCAGATCCATGGTATCGTACTCTTGATCCAGACAGACGGTATAGGATATCTGGCCGACAAACCCCTTATTCAGAATACCTCCGACCCTGTAAATTGTTTTCATTTTTACCTCCATTTCTGTGCGCCATTTTGGGCTTACAAAGACGGCACAAATAATAATTAATCTCAATATACTACGAGGCGGAAACGGATTCAAGAAGGATTGGAAAAGTTATATAAATATCCACTAAAATGTGTAGGATTCTCCATTATAAAGGGGAATTATCCCAAGTGAGCTTGCCTTGTTCTACTAGAAACCTATGTCCGCCTGGAGGACGGTTTCGTCATAAAGGAGCCGGAGCTTCATTATCCCGGGACAGGCGAAGGCATAGTGCCGTAGAAATATACACTGAATAAAAAAGTTTTGTCCATTGCCGGGATACGGCGAACTTACTTATAATGTTGGTAGAAGTTGAGAGAGGAGAAACCGCATGACTGCCCAAACAGTAAAACAGGAGCAATTAAGGATGAGGAAAAAAAACTCCATAGGAAAACGGCTGATCAAATACTGGCCCCTATATCTGATGCTGTTACCCTGTATCATTTATTATATTTTGATCTGCTATATTCCCATGGGAGGAATTGTACTGGCCTTTAAGGACTACTCCTTCCGAAAGGGCATCTGGGGAAGTCCCTGGGTGGGCCTTCGGTATTTTAACACTTTTTTTAATAGCTTTGATTTTACCCGCCTGATCAAAAACACCCTGAAGGTCGGCTTTATGAAAACCATCCTCGAATTTCCCTTTGCCATTATTCTGGCATTGATGCTCAATGAAATCAAAAACGGAAAATTCAAAAGGATCAGTCAGACCATTACTTATCTGCCGCATTTCCTGTCGACGGTAATCATTGTCACCATGCTGCAGCGGGTGTTGGCTCCGAATACGGGGGTTTTGAACCAGATCATCGGTAATTTCGGCGGAAATTCCAGCACCTTCTTTTTGATGGATGCGAAATACTTCTACCAGATCCTGTTTTCCATGGACCTTTGGAGAAACATCGGTTGGGATTCTATTATCTATCTGGCAGCGATGAGCGGAGTGGATGTATCGCTCTATGAAGCCGCAAGCATTGACGGCTGTTCCAAGCTCAAGAAAATATGGCATATAACCCTGCCGGGAATCAGAGGAACCATAGGACTTCTCTTCATTATGGGCGTCGGCGGTCTGCTGTCCTCGGGCTTTGAACAGATTTATCTGCTGAGAACACCCGGAAATATGGCAGTAGCGGATACCCTGGACACCTTTGTTGTCCGGATCGGATTGATGAACGGACAGTTCGGATATGCGACTGCGGTGGGATTGGTACAGGGTGTTGTAGGGCTGGTGCTGGTTGTTGTATGTAATAAGATATCGAAAAAGTACACGGAAGTGGGTCTTTGGTAGGAATGCACTCTTCTGCCTAAGAGATGCAGAGGTAACTATACAATTTTATGAGGAGGTTTACTATGAAAAAAATTTTTTGGAAGCGTTTTCTTTCCACGGGTCTTGCAATTGTATTAATTGCATCCGCTCTGGCAGGCTGCAGTAAGACAGACAATAAGCCGGAAGACACCAACAAAGGAAACTCAGGCAATGATACGGTTACAGAAGCACCTTCCGACGATAAGCCGGACACATGGATTGCCGACAGAACCATCACAGTACAGGCCTATGTAGATGACATCGGCTATGCTTTGCCAACGGACCTGAACAACACCAAGGTTATGCAGGAGCTGACCAAGCGGACAGGAATTAAGCTGAATATTCAGTATACCCCTGGCGATAAGGATGTCAATGTTATGGCTTCCCAGCTGGCTTCCGGCACGATCCCGGATGTAATTGTCTGCTACCTTAACGATTCTACCAGACCGGAATTCCCCATTCTGTTAAAAGCAGCCCGTGAGGGAATGTTTGCGGATGTATCCGGCATTTTAAAGGATATGAAGGTATACAGCCGTTATCTGGAGGATGGATATCTGCCCAGTGATGCTTACAAGAACATAACCTTCCGGGAAGAGTTCGGGGGAGCGGCCTATATTCTTCAGCTCGCCATTGAATCAGAGGACAGATCCGCCATCTATGATCCTCAGAACGAATATGTCGGCGGCATGTACATCCAACAGTCCATCGCCGATGCCCTTGGGATTGATTCCAGAGAGATCAAAACCATGGATCAGCTTTATGACCTGTTGGTGAAGATTAAGGCAGGCGGCTTCAAGGATGACAACGGTAATGATGTCTATCCTCTGGGACCGAAATTCTGGGGCGGCTCCGTGGATTCTTTGACCTGGATTGCAAAAGGCTATAACTGGGGCGTAAGCGATAATTATAATATTACAGAAGACGGGACCATCATGCACGAGGTCAATACCGATTATGTATATAAGAAGATTAATTTCCTTCGCAAGCTTCTTGCCGAAGGATTGATGAACCCGGAATTCTTTACCATGGATTCCACCCGTGCGGAGGAAGTGTCCAGATCACATAACTCGGCGATCATAGCGGATGTTCACAACTATCAGGAGATTGTCTATGGCTCCGAAGATTGGATACCGCTAGGACCTTTGAATGATTTTACAGGCAGCAATGCTACGATTAAGACCGGAAAGACGGGCTACGGAGCCTTTGCCATCTCGGCTGATGCAGAAAAGCCGGAGGAGATTATGAAATTCTTTGACTATTTATCCAGCAAGGAAGGACAGCTCCTCACAAGATACGGAATTGAAGGTGAGAACTATACTATGGTTGACGGCAAGCCCGTTCTGACCGAGGATACTCTCCAGAAAGTAAATGATGGTGATAAAGAATACCTGATCAATGAGATTGGCGGCGGTTTTGGCGGCGCAGGCTGCGTATTCTTTGATTACTGCCTGACTAACCTGAATTTCATGAGTGACTTTGGCGAGAGCCGTCCGGGAGCCGGAGCAGCTACAAACTATGCCAGAGCGATCAAGATTGCTACCGATTATGAGAGACCGATTAAAATAGTTCCCGGTCTGAAGGCCACTGCTTACCTGTCGGCGGACTCCCTCGCGGAAGTGAAAGCGAATCTGTCGTTGCTGAACTATAATGAAATGGTAGTACAGGCGGTTTATGCAGGCTCGGATGATGAAGTGACCCAGATTGTGGAAAGCTTCCGTTCCCAGTTGAAAGCAGCCGGTGAGGATCAGTTCATCGACTATATCACAAAGCTTTATACCGAAGACAAGACTGCCATTGACTTCTATACCAAATAATTATAAGAACATTTCAATGTTCTTATCTTTGATATTTTAATCAATCACTGAATACAAGATATGAATTTTCAGCGGAGCTGCCGCGAAGAGAAATGCATGTGTATACCACAGTGTTTTGCGGCGGCTCCATTTTAAGAAAGGACAGGGAGACTTCATATGAAAACCAGCACAGATGGGAGCGGATATCAGAAGAATAAGATAAAAGCAGGCTTCTCAGAAAGGTTAATTCAGGTTATAATATATGGTGTACTAATTGCGATTTGCCTGATTATCATTCTTCCCTGTATCAACATCCTTGCTTTGTCATTCAATGACGGCAAAGATGCGGCAAAAGGCGGGATTTACTTTTGGACGAGAGTTTTTACTTTAGAAAATTACAAAGAGGTTTTTCGTGACGGCAAGATCATGAAGGCTTATACCATTACAATTGCCCGGACTGCGATCGGGACCCTTTTTAGTCTGTTAGTTACTTCCTTTGCGGCCTATTCTCTGAAGGAGAAGGAGCTGCCGGGAAGGAAAATTATCACCATGCTGATCACCTTTACCATGTTATTCAGTGGAGGCATGATCCCTACCTATATTCAGTACAACAAATTAGGTTTAATTGATAACTTCTGGATTTATGTAGTACCCGGATTGGTGAGTGTGACCTATTTGATTATGATGCGAACATTCTTTGAATCCATTCCCGACAGCCTGGAGGAGTCGGCAAAGCTGGACGGTTGCGGATACTTTAAGATATATGCAAAGATCATGATTCCGTTGAGTAAGCCGGTAATTGCCGTAGTAGGTCTCTATACCGCAGTGAATCATTGGAACGACTGGTTTTCAGGAGCCTTCTACATGAGAAGCAGTGATCTGTGGCCGGTACAGACGGTGCTGCAGCAGATGCTGTCCAGAGCCATGGCGGCGAAGGAAGTGACCACAGTAGCACAGGCGATCGCGCAAAATGCGAATACGGTTACGTCGGATTCTTTAAAAATGGCAGCCGTTGTTATTACTACCGTTCCTATTCTCTGTGTTTATCCCTTTGCTCAAAAGTACTTTGCCAAGGGTGCCATGGTCGGAGCAGTGAAGGGGTAGGCGGATTGATTAAGGGTTACCGTACAGCCGGTGACATCCCATCTCCCTTTTACTTGCCTTAGATAATTTATTAAATAAGCATAAAATTCTTTACCGTGATTTGGTAAAGAATTTTTGATATGGAGGACTGACTTTTATGAAGCATGAATGGCATATGGAAACTGAATTACATTACTATGATATTTATCCCAAGGTAATACCCGCGGGCAGATGCAGTACAATAACAATCAAACCCCTCGGAGCACATGCCGCTTTTAAGAGCAATGTGTATAAGCTCAGGATCTGCCCTTTTGACGAGGGGACTCCATGGGATTATCCGAACCGTAGAAATAGCTTTGAATATGATGTCCGCCCCTGTGAAGATGGCTGTATCCGCTTTTCTTTTGAGTTTTTCGGAGAGCAGCAGCATTACATCCGATTAATGGATGGTAAGGATTTTAAGCTCCAATTAAGCGTATATTCTGTTTTTGAAGATCTGGTTGGCCGATATCCGTTTATTGGCGACTTACATATGCACACGATCCGTTCCGACGGCAGCCAGTCGCCTGCAATTGTCTGTGCGAACTACAGAAAAACAGGATACGATTTTCTTGCAATAACGGATCATGAGCGCTATTATCCTTCTCTTGAAGCTATTGCCGCATATAAGGATGTTCCGGTTGAATTCACCATGATACCGGGGGAAGAGGTACATATGCCCAACAAGGACGGTGACCCTTACCATACCAATGATGTACACATCGTGAACTTTGGCGGGGAGTACAGCATCAACGCGTTAGTTGACGGATATCATATTCGGGAGGTCGGACCGGATAAATCGCTGAGATCAATCAACGGCAGCTGTCCGGACAAGATTATGTCACAGGAAGAATATTATGAATTCATTGATGAATACGCCAAAGGGCTTACCATCCCGGAACACATAGAGACCTTCACCTATGCAGCCTCGCATTGGATTTTTAATGAGATACGCAAAGCCAACGGACTTGGTATTTTTGCGCACCCTTATTGGCTCTCGAATGTGCTGCAATTGCCGCCGGAGTTTGTTGAATATATGATGGAGACCCAGCCATTTGATGCATTTGAAGTCCTGGGAGGTGAATCATACTATGAGCAGAATGGCTTCCAGACCCATCAATATTACGAAGATAGAATCAAAGGCCGTAAGTACCCTGTCGTGGGCAGCACCGATAGCCATAACTCAGTTAATTCTAAGAACTCTCATATCTGCTCAACCATTGTATTCTCACCTGAGAATGAAAGGACGGCCCTTATTTCATCGATTAAGGATTTTTATAGTATTGCGGTGGATACGATCAGCAAGGAATTCCGCCTGGTCGGAGATATGCGCCTGGCACGATATGCCTGTTTCCTGTTGAAAGAGTTTTTTCCGCTGCACGATGATTTATGTTATGAAGAAGGCCGTGCGATGAAGGATTATGTGTGTGGCATTCCGGAGGCAAAAGATATTTTGGAAACAATATCAGGAAGAATGAAAGCGCAGCGAGAAAAATATTTTGAATTTCAGGAATAGGAGATAATATTCCGAGAATTAGCTTTTGTCTTTGACAGTGGATTGAGGAGGGAGAGGTGGAAAATGAATAGCAGAGAAGGAATGAGCAGCAAAGAGGTAAAAGACGCGAAAAAATGGGACGTGTTTATTTTTGGTGATGCCAATATTGATATTGTAATTCCGGGTGTGGAGAAATTCCCGCTTCCAGGCCAGGAGGACGAGGTGGACATTATGGACACCTATGTGGGAGGAGGATCCGCTTTATTTGCCCTGGGAGTCGGCAAATTGGGGTTGTCCCCGGCATTTCAGGGAGTCCTGGGGAGGGATTGCTACGGAGAGTTCATTCGGGAGGAGTTTCGTCAGAAGAATGTAGACTATTCCTTATCAAAAATCAGTGATAAAAACAAAACTGGCATTTCACTCAGCTTCACGAATGAAAAGGATCGGTCTTTTTTAACGTACAGGGGTACCAATGCCGAACTGGATCTGGAGGAGATACAGCTTGACCGGGTCAGAGAGGCGGGACATATCCACATCACCTCCTATTCCGGCAGGAAGAATCATCCGCAGCATATGGAGCTGCTAAGAAAGATCAAGGAACAAAAGGATGTTACCGTAAGCCTTGACGTGGGCTGGGATGATACGGGAGAGTGGTTTTCCGGAATTTATGAATTATTCCCTTATATTGACGTCCTGTTCATGAATGAGGCAGAAGCGGTCAATTATGCAAGGACGGCGGATGTTATGGAGGCTGTGGCTGATTTTTCCAAGCATTGCAGGCTGGCTGTGGCAAAGCTGGGGAAAAGAGGTTCCGTTGCGATGACGGACGGTAAACTCTATCAGGGAAGGCCATATTCGGTTAAGGCAGTGGATACCACCGGTGCAGGGGATGCCTTTAATTCCGGTTTTATCTATGGTTACATCAAGGGCAGAGATATCAATGAATGTCTGGAATACGGCAATGGCTGCGGGGCGCTGTCCGTAACCGCTTATGGCGGCAACACCGCATTTCCTACTGAGAAGGAATTGCTGGAATTTATACAAGAAAATTAAGATACCGCGATAAGCCGGAGAAACGGAGGAATTTATGAAGCTTACAGTAATCGGAGGAGCCGGTGTACGCACCGTCATATTCATTAATGGTTTATTGGCCCGTTATAAGAAGCTGAAGATTGATAAAGTGGTGTTATATGATATTAACCGGGAGAAGCTTGAAATTATAGGCAAGCTGTGCCGTCATGTCATACGGCGCGGGGGAGAGGAGCTTTTGCTGGAGATTGCTCATGATCCGGTGGAGGCAATCTCCGGTGCGGATTATATTGTTACTACCCTGCGGGTTGGCGGGGATTATTCCAGGGTAGTTGATGAGCAGATTGCCCTGGAGGAAGGCTTGATCGGACAGGAGACAACGGGTGCAGGCGGCTTTTCCATGGCAGTTCGCACCATTCCGGTTCTTCTGGAGTATTGTGAGATGATTCAAAAGTATTCAAATAACGCCTGGATCTTTAATTTTACCAATCCTTCCGGCCTGGTAACCCAGGCACTGCGCAATGCCGGTTATGACCGTGTGATCGGAATCTGTGACGCACCCAGCAGCACCAAGTTCCGAATGGCCAGAGAGCTGGGAGTGAAAGAGCAGGATCTCTACGTGGAATTCTTCGGATTAAATCATCTGTCCTGGATGCAAAGTGTAAAAAGAATGCCGAAAAATCTGTCATCCCCTGACCATGCCGGCTGCGGCGATCTGACCAGGGATGTGAGAATTCATGGGGAGGAAATTCTTTCTGATTTATTGCAGGACGACGAGTTTTTGAAGAATGTCCACGAATTCTCCATGTTTGATCCGGACCTGCTCCGTTCCATCGGCTACCTCCCCAATGAATACCTCTATTACTATTATCACAGGGAGAAAGCGCTGGCTAATATCCTGAAATCAGGAGCCACCAGAGGCAAAACCATTGAGGAAGTCAACCTTCAGATGATGAAGGAGCTGGACGAAATGGATATTGATGCGGATCCGGAGGCGGCCCTGCAGGTATTCCTGTATTATATGGCAGTAAGGGAAGGTTCCTATATGAGTATCGAAACCGGCGGAAGAGCTGAGGAAGAGATTAAAAAGGGCGAGCTTGCGATTCCCGACGGAATGGGATATGCAGGGGTAATGCTGGATTGTATTGAGGGACTTCAGAGCGAGGAAGGGCATTATCTGGTGCTTTCCGTGGAGAATAACGGATGTATCTCCGGTCTTGAAGACGGGGATATCATCGAGGTGACCTGCAAGGTATCCAAAGACGGCATCCATCCGGTGCCCATCGGTACGATTCCGGAGCACTGCTATCTTCTGATACGTCTGATTAAGATGTATGAGAAGCTGACGGTGAAAGCGATAAAAGAGCGCTCTGCCGAAATTGCCGTCCAGGCGCTGACCCTGCATCCCCTGATTAATTCTTATTCTCTTGCCAAAAAATTGGTGGAAAAGTATAATGTGTCTTATAACAAAATATTAGGAGGAAGCCATGCCCTTTGATTTTCATAACAGAGACCGTATTAAGAATTTGATTGAAGAGATGAAAGAGCTTCGGTATAGAGAGCTCCATGAGATCGAAGCTTTTTCCTGGCATACCGATGACGGTACCATTGGTAACCGGGAGCCGCAGGGAACCCCCAGCGAGGTTAAGAAAGGCTTTCGCTGGAAGGGATGGGATCAGTATAACTGGCTGTGTACCAGACTGGTCATTCCCGAGGAACTAAAAGACAGGGAAGTAATCGGTTTATTTGATTTTGGCGTGCCGGAGGGAACCGGCAACAACAGCCATTTTGAAAGCCTGCTGTATTTGAACGGAAAGCCCTACCAGGGGGTGGACGGAAACCACAAGGAGATATTCCTCAATGTATCCGAGAACGGCCTGGAGCTGGATCTTAAATTCCGTGTATGGACCGGATTAAGCGGAGGGGGCGTTCCCAGGGATATGGTCATGGAGATAGAACGTGCACAGTTCGGTGTGCTGGATCATCCGACGGATGATTTCTATTTTCTGGCCAGGAATGTGCTGGAGACCTATGAGATACTGGATCCAAACAATGAACACAGGGAATGGATGCTGAGCACTCTGGTCAGGGCATTTGACTTTGTGGACTATACGGAGCCGGGCTCCGAGGCTTTCTATCAGAGTGTGGAGCAGGCATACGAGTATTTGAACGGGAAGATGGACGGCAGAGGCAAGCCGGATGTATGGGTAAGCATGCTGGGGCATACCCATATTGATGTGGCATGGCTTTGGAGACTTCGCCATACCAGAGAGAAGGCGGCCCGTTCCTTCTCGACGGTGAATCGCATGATGGACCGGTATGACCATTATACCTTCCTTCAATCCCAGGCTCAGCTCTATGAATATATAAAAACAGATTATCCTGATGTCTATGAGCATATCAAAGCCCGGGTTGCCCAGGGGAAATGGGAACCCTCCGGTTCCATGTGGGTGGAATGTGACTGCAATCTGGCGAGCGGGGAATCCATCGTCCGGCAGATTCTGGTAGGCAAGAATTTCTTTAAAAAGGAATTCGGATATGAGAATGAATTCCTGTGGCTGCCCGATGTATTCGGATATTCCTGGGCTCTTCCCCAGATACTCAAGAAGTCCGGTGTGAATACCTTTATGACGACAAAGATCAGCTGGAATGATACGAACCGGCTGCCCTATGATACCTTCCTGTGGAGGGGAATTGACGGAACGGAGATTACGGCTCATTTTATCACAACGACGGATCAGGCAGGGTCGACTTATTACACCTACAACGGAGATACCAGACCCTATGCGATTAAGGGCGTGTGGGATAATTACAGAAATAAGGATATGAATAAGGATTTGCTGATCTCCTACGGTTATGGGGATGGAGGAGGCGGCCCAAGCCGTGACATGATCGAGACCATCCGGCATATTAATAAAATCCCCGGGATACCCCATGTGCAGGTAGAGCCTGCAACCCAGTATTTCAGGCGCCTGCATGAGACCATTGAAAAGAATGAGATGGAGGGCTTTCTTCCCGTATGGGACGGCGAGCTTTATCTTGAGTTTCACAGAGGAACCTATACCTCCCAGGCTTATAATAAGAGAATGAACCGCAGGCTGGAATTTTTGCTCCGGGATGCGGAGATGCTCTGTGTGCTTGCAGGAAGCTTATCCGGTGTACCCTATGACAAGGAGGCTCTGCTGAAGGCATGGAAGATCGTGCTTTGCCACCAGTTCCACGATATTCTGCCCGGATCATCCATCAAGGAGGTATACGAGGACAGCCATGTGGAATATGAGAAAGCCCTTGCAATCATTGACGGAGTATTAGGTCCCGTTGGGGACGGCTTATATCTCAAAGAGGCGGACTCCTTTACCGTATGGAATAATTCCAATTGGAGGAGGAGCTCCTATGCGGTTATTCCTGATATAACTCAGGAATGCTGCTTTACAGACCATAAGGGCAATTTGCTGGAGAGCAGAATTAAGGATAACCAGGCATTGGTGTTTGTCAGAGATATGGAGCCATTCTCCTTTGTCAATATCAAGAGAGGATGCGGGGAGCAAGCTGCAGATAAAGCACAAGCTGCGGGCGGAGTTCCGGCTGAGCAGAGATCGAAGAAGCTTAATCAGGCATCCACCAGATTTTATGATGTGTCCTGGAATGAGCAGGGACAGCTGACCAGAATCTATGATAAGGAAGCAGGAAGAGAGATCCTTCCGGAAGGCAAGTCTGGCAATGTCCTCCAGATTTTTGAGGATAAGCCCAGATGCTTTGATGCCTGGGAGCTGGAGCCTACCATAGACAGGAAGAAGGAAACCATAAAGGAATGCAAGGAAATCAGCGTGGAGGAGAATCCCCTCGGCATCTTTGTCACCTTCACCTGGACCTACCATATATCAGAGATCCGGCAGGTAATGTGCCTGTACCATGAGAAAAAGCGGATTGATTTCAAGACAGAGGCAGATTGGCAGGAGCGCCAAAAGCTTATGAAGGTGGCATTTCCTGTGAATGTTCGTGCCGTGGACGCGAGGTTTGATATCCAGTACGGCAATATCCGCCGTCCCATCACCAGGAATACCAGCTGGGAAGCTGCAAAGTTCGAGGTAGTAGCCCACAAGTGGGTGGATCTGAGCGAAACAGGATACGGGGTGGCTCTGCTCAATGACTGCAAATACGGGTACGATGTGCTGGAGGACACTATTCGGCTGACATTGATTAAATCGGCCATTGATCCGGACTATGCCGCGGACCTGGGACATCATGAATTCACCTACTCTATCTATCCCCATGCCGGAGAGTGGTATCAAAGCGATCTGGAACAGGAGGCCTTTGATCTCAATAATCCGCTGGTGGCTGTCAGTGGGGCAGGAAGGTTCTGTCAGGGAAGCTTCTTTACCTTTGGCAATCATAATATCGTTGTAGATTGTATCAAGCAGGCGGAGAACACAGAGGAAGTGGTGATCCGTTTCCATGAATATGCCGGCTCCAGAGGAGAGGTTCCCGTAACCAGCAGTTTACCGATCCATTCCTGGTGCGAGAGTGACCTGATGGAGCAGCCGTTGGGAACTTATACGGAAGGAACGATACAGATAGAGATTAAGCCTTATGAGATCAAGACTCTGTTGGTTAAATTAAAATAAATCAACCGTTCATGGAATGCAGAAAGAGGAAACAGGAATGAAATTCGTACAGGAAGAGATAATAAAGCTGCAAAAGAAGTATGAGAGTATTCTTATTCCGTTTTTTGAAGATTCCGATCTGAGAAGCAGACTGCTGCAATTACCTTTTGCACCGGAGTATCTGGAGGCAGTGATACAAGGCGGCCATAAGGGAAAGCAGCAGGGCTTTCCGCAGCAAAGTTACCGGGAGCAAAACTATTTACTTCCGTATAAGGGAGGTATGGTATCTCTTACATTCATGAAGATTGGAAAGCAATCCAGGTCCTGGCTGCATCAACTGAGCGAATTATTTTCCTGCTTCGGAAAGGAAGTGGAGGGGGACTGCCAGATTCTTCTGGAAGGGCTGCAATTTGATGAGTACGATGTGCAGCTGATCGCGGAGACAATCATTAAAGCCATGTTCCGAGGAGCTTATTCCCTCTCCAAGGAGGAGCTTGGGAAGGCCGCCGGAGCAAGGCTGTTCTCCCGGAGGGACAAGCTAAAGAAGGAGAAAGACGGATTAAATATCACCCTGATCTGCTGTGATAACCTCCAAAGCGGCATCAAAAGAGGGATGGATTACGGTGAGTGTATCAATTATGCCAGGATGCTGGGGGATATTCCGAACAACTATCTCCATGTGAGACAGTTTGCCGAATACCTTACGGACTTTGCTAAGGAGTATAAGCTTCCGGTTGAAATTCTGGGAAAGCCGGAGCTGGAGGCCTTACATAGCGGCGGTATCCTGGGAGTCAATGCAGGAAGCAATGAGGAAGCCAATCTAATTACAATTTATTATGAAGGAAGCCCGGGAGCGCCGCTGACCGCCCTGATTGGGAAGGCTGTTATGTTCGACAGCGGCGGCTATCATCTGAAATCCATCGGCGGAATGTCCGGAATGAAATATGATATGTGCGGAGCAGCCAATATGTTATCCGCATTGGAGATCATAGTAAGGCGAAAAAGCAAAAGCAATATTCTTCTGGTGATACCGGCGGTGGAGAATGTAATCAGCCCGGATGCCTGCAAAATGGGAGATGTGCTCACGACCATGTCAGGGAAGACAGTGGAGGTCTATAATACCGATGCGGAAGGCAGGCTCATCCTCTGCGACGCCATTACTTATGCCATAAGAAAGGGTGCTGACCGTCTCATAGATCTTGCAACCTTGACCTATTCCTGCCAGAGTGCGCTGGGAGATGAAATATCCGGAGTATACTCCAATAACGACGGATATTATGAGGAGTTTGCATTAAAGGCCGCGAAACAGTGTGAAAGGATATGGAGGCTTCCGCTGGATGCAGTTTACCATAGGCCCCTATACTGTACACAAACAGCAGATTTAATTAACTATGCCCCCGGCAGCCATGGAGGTGCCAACGTTGCCGCCTGTTTTTTGGAGGAGTTTGTAGAGAATGAAATGCCATGGATCCATCTGGACGTGGTGGGGACCGCAGTGAACAGAAGCGAAAGCAGGTTTCTGGGTGCCGGTGCAACCGGTGTACTTGCCGCTTCCATTGCCGCCTTCCTGGAATAATTACAGGAGGGGCAGGAGATGGGACCTTAACATAAAGCTGGTTCACAAAGTGTATCAATTGTTGCTGACATAAGGCCAGCGGCTTGTCGCTTGCCGTTATTCGAATAAAGAAGATGAAAGAGAGGAAAGCATATGAAGCCGGAAGAAAAACAAAGACAATTAAATCAGGCGGTTGACGAAATCGCTGCAAAAATAACGGATCGATTTAGAGATAATGAAAAATTATCTCAGATGTTTCAAAATTGCTATGGCAGCACGGCAAAAACAACAACGAAATTCCTGGAGAACGGGGAAGCATTTGTATTTACCGGAGATATTGCTGCAATGTGGCTGAGGGATTCCTCTGCCCAGGTGGTCCATTATCTTCCCTTTGTAAGAGAATATCCGATTTTGTCGGAGCTGGTACAGGGGCTGATTAAGAGACAGATGCGCTATATCCTCATCGACCCCTATGCCAACGCGTTCAACGAAGAGGCTAACGGTAACTGCTGGGAGGTGGATATTACAGAGTCCACACCTTGGAACTGGGAGCGAAAATATGAGATCGATTCCCTCTGTTATCCTGTTTGGCTGCTTCATGAATACTATAGCCGGACCGGCGACAAAAGCATCTTTACAGAGGAAGTGAAGAAGGTCTTCGCGACAATTCTGGAGTTGTGGAAGAGGGAACAAAGGCATGATACGGATTCTAAGTATTCCTTCATACGGAAGAACTGCCCTCCGTCAGATACCCTGACCAGGGAGGGAAGGGGCGAGCCGACAGCATATACGGGCATGACCTGGTCAGGCTTTCGTCCCAGTGATGATGCCTGCAAGTATGGGTATCTGATTCCCTCCAATATGTTTGCGGCGGTGGTTCTCGGCTACATGTCGGAGTATGCCGGAAATATTTATCATGACAATAGTTTGGCGGAAGAAGCGGAACATTTAAAGAATGAGATAGAAAACGGCATTCATCAATATGGTATCCTTCACGACGATGAGTTCGGGGATATCTATGCCTATGAGACGGACGGCATGGGGAATTACAATCTGATGGATGATGCCAATGTTCCGAGCCTGTTATCCATTCCCTGGCTGAAATATAAGGGGGTACAGGATCCAATCTATCAGAATACCCGGCGGTTTGTGCTAAGCAAACGAAATCCCTATTATTATGAAGGAACCTATGCCAAGGGGATCGGAAGTCCTCATACCCCGGACCGTTATATCTGGCATATAGCGCTGACCATGCAGGGACTCACTGCGCAGAGTCAGGAGGAAAAGGATGGTCTGCTTGCACTTTTGATGAATACCGATGCAGAAAAGCAGGTTATGCACGAAGGTTTTTTCTGTGACGATCCGAAACAATTCACCAGAGAGTGGTTTGCATGGGCCAATTCCCTGTTTGCATTATTTGTGATGCAAGTTTATGGCGGGGAGGAGATATGAAGAACTATACCTTTGATACAACCATTGAGAAAGAAGTCCTGGAAAATTACTTGTCCAGAGCGGTGACAGCCGCATTCTTGATCCATACCAGGACTCTGGAGGATGATCTGAGAGCAATTCGGAACCTGGGAGTTAAATTCATCGGAAGAGCCTCCGGGATATGGGAGCCTGATCCGGATGACGAGGAGCATTTCAGAAAATCAAAATATCTGGCAGACCGGGTTCATGAGGTGGATCCGGAGATTATTCTGCAAGCATGTATTTTTGAGGCGGTATACCGTCACATCGAAAACTTTAAGGTTCCTGCCCATGTATTTGAGGCCTTCGGTCTGGAACCGGAGGATAGGGGCTTTCGCTTTGAGGAAATGAAATTTCCCCAGGGTCCCCGGGGATTTATCTGGGGTGAGAACGGTGCTCTGCCCGATATCGACCGCCTGGAGACAAGACTGTGGTTCTATTACCGTGCAACCGGATATATTGATGCCGGCTATGAAGCGCTTCATATGGGACAAATTCATCTGTACACAGCCAATGACCGGGGAATGGTCAAAATGGCCGGGCTGATGGAGATGATCCGTGCCTACGCGAAGGTGCATGGAAGGCGGCACATAGTACTCATGGATGCCCACAGCCATGGAATTAGCATACGGGGCAAATTGCTGCTGGATTATCATGCCATGCCCTTCACCAGATATCCGGTGCCGGACCGGGAAGGGGAAAAGCTGGTACTGGTCCGGGAAGGCTTTAGCGAGGGAGGCTTAAATCCCAACGGCTGGAGTGCCGATACGATGCCCTATCTTATGGAGTATGACAACTGGGGCGGCAAGGTATTGGACGATTTCGAAAGCTGTTCCTATGAGGAGCGTGCCTGGAAGGACTGGTGGGGATATGATCAGATCGGCTGGTTTGCCAATCAGGGAGAAGAAGATCAGGGTAAATTTCTGGAGTATACCTATAAATGGACTGCAATCAATAATGTGAATGCATATTTTGAGATACCCTTTCGAAGATCATTGGAGCGGGCTGCCGTAGCCGTGGAGCGTGCCGATAATGGAAAGACGGACCTTCAGGACTATTACCAGATCAACACCAAAAGTCCGGCTTGTCCCATGGGCTTTAACCAGGAAGAAACAGTGAAAAGGCTATGGGCTATGGGAGATAGTTTGCGTAAGAAGGCAGGTAATCCGGAAGGGCTGATCGATTATGGAGCAAAGGATACCTATGATGAAGAAACCGGCATGAAGCTGCCGGAAAAGGTGGTAGTCTACGGCAGTTTTCAGCCCTATGTCGGAGCGGTAAAGAATGACTCCAACAGTGAAATTACAAGAATGTATTATATCGGAGATAATACTTATTCCCTCTCTGTGATCCTTCCCTATGCCGGTGAATATGACTATGCCATCTCCACCTATGGAACCTTATCGTCCACCTATTGCTATGATACCTATCCGAGAAGCGGTTCCTCCAATAAAGGCTTTTTTAGGGTGGAGAAAGATAATACGGCAGTAAGATTTCAGTACAAGTTTATAGATAACATCGTGACCATTCAGCAGTTCGAGGATTAAGGCCGGAGGGATCAGGATGGAGAAAAACCCGATACTGTGGCTTGCAAAGCAGGCGGCAGTTTCGGGTTTTCGTTGTGTTAAGCTTAATAGAAGGGATAGATATAACCTTCCACTTCTTCGGCCGGTGTAATTTTTGTTACGGAGATCTGCGGATCGTCATATTTTGTACCCTCATATTCATATTGCTCTATAGTAAGGATTCCCTCCACAGTCACCCAGGAATTTGCTTCCAGCTGGGAAGCTTTGTCGTATTGACAGATCAATCCTGCGGGTGCCAGATCCGCGGCGCAGCATGACATCATCGGACGGGCTGTGGCAAATTCATTCTCATTAAGCAGTTCGGAATCCTTAAAAACATATCCGGTCATAATGATCGTATAGCCCTCATAGCTCTTCATATTGTCATACAGCTCCGTAAGCCACATACTGAAATCACGGTCGGATACGGTGATTTTCCTGTTTGCTTCGTCCAGACCGGATAAAACAACAGTAAACTCTTCCTCCGGCACATCAGTTTGTGTGTCGGTTGAATTATCCATGGAAAAAGGCGCATCCTCAGAATAAGAGGAGGGTTCATCGGTAGGAAAGGCAGCATTTTCAGAAGATGCATTATAAGGGCTTCGGTTTGCCTGGCCGGATAAAGTATTTCCGCCGATAAAATAACCGGACAGATCGGAGATACTCATGGGCTGGTTAGAAAGCGCCAGCAGTACGGCCGGGATAGCCAGTATATAGCAGTGGGTGGAGCGTATTTTGTATTGAGGACGGAATAGCCTGCCTACCCCCGTAACAGCCCAAACACCCATGATAATTGCCGTGAAGTATAGATAGGGCTTCATTCTGGGTGTAACATAGAAGAGGTATTTTTCGCTTCTCGCCAGATAAATCATCAGCCCGCCAAACACACAGTAACAGAGAAGTTCAAGAAAAATCTGAGGATTAAAGGCTTTTGCCTTTCTATCTGTCTTCATATCTGCCTCCGTTCCCGCGCATATATTTTATGCATTCAACTCTTATGAAAATCATAATATTCCTCCTATCCCGGACAGGAAAAAGACCAGGACAAAGCATACCGCAAATGATGTGAATAGCAGCCGGCCGATTAATCGTTTTGAGAAGCCGGAGGAAAGCAGCATCACGTTCTTGATATCCATCATCGGTCCAAACACCAGGAAGCCCATAATTGCGCCCATGGGGAACTGCTTGGCAAAGCTGCGGGCGATCACGGCATCGGAGGAAGAACAGAGGGAAAGAACAAAGGTCATTACCATCATAATCAAAATAGACAGCGCCAGTCCCGCACCGCTCTGGGCGGTGGTAAAGATCCCGGTTCCCAGCACCTGAAAGCCGGAGGCAATCAATGTTCCTATGACTAAATATTTTCCGACACTAAAAAATTCTGCTTGGGAATGACGGAAAAACAGACTGATTTTTCCTTTGAGTGTAGTAATAGCCTCCGGATCCTCATAGCATCCGCAGCTGCACATAAACCGGTCCAGCGCCCCCCCGGATAAAACCAGGCCTTTTGGCGGCCGGATTGCAAAGGTGAGCCCGATTATCACAGAAGCTATAATCCCGCAGCATACACGTGCAGCTACAACCTTGATATTCCCGCTGAAAGCATAATGGGTTGATAAGATAACCACAGGATTAATTACTGGTGCAGCTGTCATAAAAGTTACGGCAACAGGAAGAGGAACTCCCTTTTTTACAAGGCTTCGGAAGATGGGAATGGAAGCGCAGTCGCATACCGGAAGACAGAAGCCGCCCATCACGGCCACAAGCATTCCTAATCCGAGGGACTTGGGAAAACGCTGCTCAATGACCCTCTGCGGGATAAAAACCTGAATGGCGGAGGAAAGCAGTATTCCGATGAGCAAAAACGGGAAAGCCTGAAGCAATATTCCCAAGAAGATATTGATAAATGCGTTGACCGGAATTTCCAGTCCCTCCAAAAACGGTCCGGCAACAAAATACAGAGCAGCGGTCAGGAGGACTGTCAGGAAGAAAAAGTTAACAGGTTGATCCTTCTCCTCGAAGAGCAGTTCGTACAAATCGTCAAACTCCTCTATTTTCTGGATATCAACACCGGGGTTTATGCCGTTGAACAGCCTCTGGATACGTTTAAAATCCTTTGAAGAGACGATATTGCGCACAACCACAAGATCACTGCCGGCAATCTGTTCGGGCAGGGCTTGACCGGTCCGGCCCAGCAGATTTTCTATATTCACCGCATCTGCCAGATGCAATACTTTTTTTATTCTGCACCGGCGGCGCAGGGAAGATGACAAAAGCAATGACTGGAGCTGGGAAAAGGGGACAACTCCGTTCCATTCGACCCAGATCTCGTCAAGCTCATGATCTTGAATATAGCTTTGGAGCTGTTCCACAATCAGCTCCGGCTGCTGTTCCAATACTTTTTTAGGAAAAGTGAGATTATGGCAATTGCCGTTCCGGCTTTGCAATTCCTCCTCGCCGGTTTCAAATTGTATTACGAGCATTCTGGCTTCCTCTTGGCCGCGCCTGTTCAGAAGGAGATTCAAAAATGTTGTTTTTCCGGAATCCAAAAAACCGGTGGTAACATAAACGGGCAGTGTACTCATATCATTCACCCCCAAAGATGGCACAGAGCTCCCTGCGATTTAGATTCCGGCCGATGATACAGATCATATTACCGGCGGCCGTGCATTTTGCAATCTGAATATCGCCAGGGAGATACTGCAGGTTGATATACCCTGCTGTACCGCGAACGATACCCTTGGCGCGCAGTATCGTTGTGCCGGTATTGTGATCCATTGCGGATACCCTTGCTCTCAAGTCCTCTATGTCGAAGATCTGGTTTGTCCTTATGGTTACCGTATCGAAGACATCCTCCGCCGAAGAAGTATGCTTGTGCCCGTCGCAGTGCCCGTGTCTATGGCTGTCATGATTGTGTTCATAGCCGCCATGGCAGTTGTGCTCACGGTCATCGTGATGCTTATGCTTACAGTTGTTATGATGCTTCTGATCACAGCTACTATGCAGGTTGTGTTCATGGCTATCATGGTGCTTGCTCATACAACTGTCACCGTGATGGCCGCAACAGTTTTCATGGCTGCTGTGCCCGGTATGTATGCTGCAATTATCCCTGGTATATAAAAGTGCTGCCCCATCAATTTGATCCCAGGGCTTTGCGATGATAGCGGAGGATTTATTTAAGCTTCTTATAAGCTCCTGCGCAGAGTTGACCCGGTCAGGGAATACTTCTATGCGGCTGAGCACGATGATATCGGCATTTTTGATCTGATCCTCAAAGAACTCACCGAAATTATCCAGATACATCTTACAGCGTTTCACATCCGCCACTGTTATTTTTCTCTGTACTCTGGCAAGTGGCTGGATGCGGGGGTCTGAACAGGATTTGACGATATCCGAAAGCTTGCCCACACCAGAAGGCTCAATCACAATTTTATCGGGACGGAACCGGTCCAGGACCTCTTTGAGCGCTTTCACAAAATCACCCGAAAGGCTGCAGCAAATACAACCGGAGGATATCTCCGTTACTTCAACGTTACCTTCTTTAAGCAAGGCGGCGTCCACACTTATTTCACCAAAATCATTTTCAATGAGAACAACCTTCTCCTTTTGAAAAGCTTCTTTTAACAGCTTTTGGATCAGCGTGGTTTTTCCCGCTCCCAAAAAGCCGGATATTACATATATGTCTGTTGTCATAGAATGCCTCCGTTAGAACATCAAAAAATCGCATCTTTTAATATCTTAATTATATGATGTGTAAATGCATACTATTCGCATCTCGCTTTATTATAAAATGTGCCTGCCGTAAAGTCAAGTGATTTGAGATCCATCTTCCAATAATTGTGAGTACCACATCAATAAAAATAACTTGAGAGTACCACAGCGATGACAGAATATGGGGATGTTACAGAGGGGACAATAATATAAAAATACCGCAGCGGCAAGCTGCGGTATTCAGAGTATAAATCCGGTTTGAAGGGACAGAAGCAAATGGCCTCCTCATAAAAAATGGATATGGTAAAACCGGTGGCAGGTCAGTCGGATTTGCAGTTTTTGCAAAGGCCGAATATCTCCAGGTTATGTCCCATCACAAAGAAATCATTATCCTCCAGCTTCGGAATGAAGCTTTCCATCGGGCAATTATCCATTGTTATGACCTTGCGGCAATTGACGCAAACGGCATAATGTTTATGCTGATAGCGGTTAAGCTCATATACTGCCATATCGCTGTTCATTATTGTTGTTTTAATTATGATGTCATTCTTTAAGAATGTTTCCAGTATCCGGTAGACTGTGGACAGCCAGGCGGTATCGCCGCCTTTTCCCATTTTGGAGCATATATCTGTGGCGCTTAAAGGTTTTTCAGCTTGTTCCAGAATGGCGAGTACACTTTCGCGCTGTTTTGTTCTTTTTATTCCTGCAGGCCAGCTCTTCTGAATCTGTTTCAATACTATTCACCTCATCTTTTACTGTAAAGGTCTTGCATCAAATGCATGCTATTCGCATCTTGTTTCATTATAGGATGACGGTCCCGGGAAGTCAAGTGATTTGAGAATACCGCAGTGCGAACAGCTGTTATTTGCTTCGGAGTATGCTGATTCCCGCATGCAGCCTCTTTATCACTAAAACCAGAATCAGGACCGCAACAGAAACAAGGGCGGTAAACCCACCGGGAGCAACGTTGAGGTAATATGCAAGAAACAGGCCCAGCATGATATCTATGGCACTGAAAAGGATGGAAAATATCAGGGTAAGCCTAAATCCCTTTCCAAGCTGGAGGGCTGTGGCGACAGGGAGGGCAATCATGGAACTGAGAACAAGCACGCCTACGATTCTTATGGATACGGAGATAGCGGCAGATACCAGGATGGAAAAAATATAATTAATCAGCTTTACTTTTACCCCGGCGATTTTAGCGGTCTCCTCGTCATAGGCGATATAGAGCATTTGATGGTATAAAAAAATCAAGGTCAGTACCGAGAGCACGCTGAGAATCAACACCATAAGCATATCAAACCGGGTTACGGTCAGAATACTGCCGAACATAAAGGAATCAGCATTGGCGCGAAGCTTTCCGGAGCTTATGATAGTGATTGCGGTTCCTACGCTTAAGGAAAGTACAATGGTAAGGATTAAATCGGTATATTTTTTAAAGTAGCTGCGGAGGAATTCAATCAGCGCTCCACAGATGGAGGTAAAGAGAAAGGCTCCGAGTATGGGATTTTGGTTTGCCAGCAGGCCGATGGTGATGCCGGCCAGCGAGGCATGGGAGAGAGCATCGCCTATCATGGAGTACCGCCGAAGAACCAGGAAGATACCGATGCAGGGGCAGAGTACGGAGATGAACAGGGAGACAAAAATTGCATTTTGCATAAAACTGTAGCTAAGCATGGCTATCCTCAACCTTTCTTTTGATTTTTAAGAATTCATCCGCATATTGTCCGGGGGTACAAAGGTGTCCCCGGCCATCCGTTAAGTGGTAGATTAATGTTGAATTTGAGATGGCGGCATCCAGGTTGTGTTCGACAGAAACAATCGTGATGCCATTCTCCTTGTTGATTTTCTTCAGGAAGCCATAGATTTCCTGCTGGCTTTTCATATCCACTCCGGTAGAGGGCTCGTCCAGGATTAGCAAATCCGGATTTCCGATCAATGCCCTTGCAATGAGTATTTTTTGGCTCTGGCCGCCGGACAAGTTACCCATGAGTGAGCCTGTGAAATCAGCCATGCCGATCCGCTCAAGGTTTTCTGCAACGGTGCTTTTGTTTCCTGCTCCCAGCAGCTTTCGGTACGAATTCAATACCTCGTAGACCGTAATGGGAAAATTGGAATTGGAGAAATCATTTTTCTGAGGTACATATCCGATTCTCTGGGCCTGGGTAACAATACTTCCCCTGGAGGGCTTCAGGAATTTTAAAATTAATCGCATCAGCGTGCTTTTGCCGCTGCCGTTTTCTCCTACCACCGATACATATTCGCCGCTGCGAATTTCCAGGTTGATTCCGTCAAGGACATAAGGGGGTAAACCGGAATAGGAGAAAAATAAGTTTTCTGCTTTAATCATATAAGAAAACCATCCTTTCTGGATAGAATATAATAGTATCATTAATTCTAAATGCAAATGATATGCATTTGCACTTGACAAAGTTGTTTCTACAAGTTATTATATTAATGCAAATAGGAAACATTTGCAAGTGGAAATTAGGAGGTAGAAATCATGATAAAGAGATGGGCCATCATACTGTTATGCCTGATTGTTTCAGTGAGCTTTTTGGCATGCGGCAGTAATAGAAAGCAGGAAAATAAGCCGGGTGAAAGTGCCGTGCCAACCGACAGCACAGACCAGGCAAAGGACGGGGAGCAAAAAAGCACCGCGGAAGAGTTATTAAAGGTTTCTGTAACCTTTGATGCTATGAAGGAATTTGTTGCGGCAGTGGGGAAGGATAAGGTGGAGATTTCCACCATCATACCGGCAGGCATGGAGCCCCATGATTTTGAGCCTAAGGCCCGGGATCTGGCCCGGCTCAGCGAAGCCAGAGTGTTTGTGTATAACGGATTGAATATGGAGGAATGGGCAGAGGAAGCAATCCAGGCGGTGAACAATGCTGAGCTGATCATAGTAGAAGCCTCCAAGGGAGCGGACATAATTGAGAACGGCGAGAGCGGGGATCATGAAGAAGACGGAGAGCACGAAGAAGATGGAGGGAATGAGGACGGGAAGCATGAGGATGAGGAACATGAGGACGAAGAGCATGAAGACGAAGAGCATGAGGGTGAGGAACATAGCGAAGATGACGGGCATGGACACGGACTGTATGATCCCCATATCTGGCTTAGCTTAAAGGGTGCCCAGATTCAAGTGAAAAATATTAAAGATGCGCTGGTTCTGGCCGATCCTGCGAATAAGGATTATTATGAGGCAAATTGCGAAGATTTTATTGTCCGGTTGGAAAGTCTGTACAGTGAATACAGGGAGAAGTTCCAGTCGGTGGAAAAAAAGAGTTTTGTGACAGGGCATGCTGCTTTTGGTTATCTTTGCAGGGATTTTGGACTGGAGCAAAATAGTGTGGCGGATACGTTCGCAGAGGGAGAGCCCAGCGCAAGGCAATTGGCGGAGTTAGTGGAATACTGTCGTAAGCATCAGGTTACTGCTGTCTTTGCCGAAGAGATGGCAAGCCCGGAGGTTTCCAGGACCTTGGCGGATGAAGTTGGTGCAAAGGTCGAAACCATCTATACAATAGAGAGCAGTGAAGATGATATGACCTATCTGGAACGGATGGAAACGAATCTTTCCAAGATTTATGATAGCCTGAAGTAAAGGTTAGGGTTGGGTGAGCTAATATTTATTTCAATAGAGATGAAATATGGTTAAGTTATAGAAGTAAAAATAGTATCGAAATAAAGAGGGTATGTTCCAAAACTGTTAAAAGAGTTTTGCAGCATACCTTTTTCTATGATTGGTTCTGAGTAATATTTGTGGAGCGCATTTCATGTTAATGTCCATACGATCCACAGGCATTTGTAAAACAACTTACATAAAACGGCAGCTTTTACAGGTTGCATTGAAAGGAGTTCCTGTATATAATATTTATCATTACTTATATAAAGTACCAGTCATTGTACCAGTCATTTGACAGAGAGCTTTTTACCTATGAAAGGAGATTGCCATGCCTGCAATCAGTGTGTTAATGAAGCCTTCCTCCGGGCTGTGCAATATGTTCTGTGATTATTGCTTTTATTGTGATGAGATGGAGAACAGGAAACAGAAATCCTATGGCTTCATGTCAGAGGATACACTTAAAAATATAATTCGCAAAACAATTCTTAAGGCCGAAGGATCCATCAACTATGCGTACCAGGGCGGTGAACCCACCTTATCCGGTTTGGAATTTTTTGAAAAGGCGGTTTTTTATCAAAAGAAATATAACAAAAATCATATTCAAATTCACAATGCGCTGCAGACCAACGGCTATGCTCTGGATGAGCACTGGTGCCGTTTTTTTAAGGAGAATCAGTTCCTGATCGGCGTATCTGTCGATGGGACAAGGGAGCTCCATGACAGATACCGCCACGATAAGAGAGGGAATGGCACCTATGACAGGATCCTGCAGGGAATTGAGCTGTTGGATCAATATCAGGTGGATTACAATATTCTTACTGTGGTAAATCGAAAGGTTGCCGGGTCTGTGGAGGAGATCTACCGCCGCTACCGGGAAAGGGGATGGGTATACCAGCAATACATACCTTGCCTGGAGCCCCTTGGCGAGGAGAGAAGCCAAAAGGAGTACGCGCTGACGCCCGAGGAATACGGAAGCTTTCTCAGCCGCCTGTTCGATTTGTGGTATCAGGATCTGAAGAAGGGGCAGCAACCCTATATCCGCCAGTTTGAGAATTATATTGCCATGCTGGTGGGCTATCCGCCGGAAGCCTGTGATCAGAGGGGAGTCTGTGGGATGCAGTATGTGGTGGAAGCGGACGGAGGAGTATATCCCTGTGATTTCTATATGCTGGATGAGTACCGCATCGGTAATTTTAACGAAAACCAGCTGGAATTCATTGATGAACAGCGCAAGAGGATCGGCTTCATAGAAACTTCCATGAAGTTAAACCCGGAATGCAAGGCCTGCCCTTATTATGGTATTTGCAGGGGAGGCTGTCAAAGAAACAGAGATTTGGATGATCGGACGGGTTTATACCGGAATTATTTATGTGAGGGATATCGGATCTTTTTTGCCGCCTGCTACGATAGAATGAAGGAAATAGCCATAGAATTCGTAAAATCGAGAGGTAAGTAAAACTGCGTGGAAGTTGGGGCGAAATTTATCCGGAAGCTTCTTAATATAGTTGCTTCTTTTGCAGAATATAACAAAATATGACATAATAGATAAAAACTGGTTGTAATAATAACGGAGATAACGATATAATAGGGACAGACGAGAAACTTAAATAAGCACATACGAAACATTTCCTTCATATTAGCGGATTTGAGGAGGATAATATGGCAGAGAGAAGCAGGTTTTTCCCATTTAGGTACAAGCTGGGAATATTGTTGTTTACTGTGGTTTTTTTTGTGGCAGGTATCCTGGGAGTATTTCAATATCTTATTATGCGCCGCAGCCTCGAAGATAATTTTGAGCAGAATAAGAAGCTGGTCCATGATCGTGTTCTCAACATGATGAGAAGTGCGGATTATGTCAATATGCTTTATGAAAAGCCGGTTGAGGAGGAAGCCAGGGAGATATTGGACCGGGTCGGGGACTATTATGAGGCTGCCCGGGAGATTGATTTTGACCTGCATCAATTCCTAACCGGGAAGGAGAACTTTAATCTCTATATTATCGATTCTACGAATACAATCATTGCGTCGACCTATGAGAATGATTTGGGACTGAGCTTTAGTGACTATCCGGATTTTGTGAAATATCTGGATAAGATACGGGCAGGAGGAGAATTTTCCACCAGCCGGATCACCCAGTCAATTGTGGAGGGTAATATTACAAAATTCTGTTATCTGCCATCCTCGGACGGAAAATATATATTCGAAGCCGGTTCTGTCATCGAAAACAAAAGCCTGTATGATTCTAATATAGATTTTGATAATTTTGAGTATCAATTATTGGAGGAGAATAATTTTATCGATAATATCCAGTTATATGATTACCAGGGGCTTTCCTATAAAAAGGATGGCAACGGTGAGAATATCCGGATTGATGCATCCAAAGAAGAGTATTTTTGCCAGGCGCGGGACACTTTGGAAGCAATAAAGACAGTGGGGGAATACAATAACCGAGAGGCATATTATGAATACATCCCTTATGAGATCGTGGGTGCCCAGGGAGCCAATGAGAGAAATGTAATCGAGGTTATATATAATGACCGGGACATGCAAGTCAAGCTGGAGAATAATCTGGGAATCATGATTCTGGTGGTGTTGGGAAGTGCTGTTTTTTCAGCCTCTATGGGGTATTTTATGGCCATAAGGCTTACAAAGCCTGTGGATTTGCTGAAAGAGGGCGTAAAACAGGTGGCAGCCGGCAATCTGAATTATGAATTCAGGACCAGCCGGAATGATGAATTATCCATGCTGGGAAGGCAATTTAATACAATGACGGGAGAAATCCGCCGGCTTTTGGAGGAACGGTTCCAGTTTGAGAGTAACCTTCAGCTCAAGAACCAGGAAATTTTCAGCCAAAAGGAAGAAATATCTGCATTATATGAAGAGACCACCGCCCTGAATGAGGAACTGGAGGAAATGCTGCGGCAAAATCAGAACAGCTATTTTGAGACGGTTCGTGCATTAGCTAATGCTATTGATGAGAAGGATTCCTATACCGGAGGGCATTGTGAGAGAGTGATGGAGTATTCACGGATCATTGCTCTGGAATTGGGATTTAGCCAGAGTGAACTGGATGATTTGAAGTTCGGAAGCATTCTTCATGATATAGGGAAGATCGGGATCTCGGAGAACATCCTGAATAAGGATGGAAGGCTGACACCGGAGGAGTATGAGGAGATAAAAAAACATCCCGGGAAGGGGAATAATATATTAAAGAATCTGAATTTCTTACATAACTGCAGAAGGATTATCAATGAGCATCACGAGAGAGTGGACGGCAAAGGCTATCCCAATGGACTAAGCGGTGAGGATATCTATTTTCCTGCTAAAATTGTATGTGTAGCCGACGCCTACGATGCCATGACCAGCTGCCGGCCGTACCGTAAGAATGCGCTAAGCCGTGAGGAAGCGATCCGGGAGCTGCGGGAGCACCGAAATACGCAATTTGATGCCAGAGTGGTGGATGCCTTTGTAAATTACCTGACCCGTAAGCCAACGGATCAAAGCCTGGGATTCAACAGTGCGGAGCTGCGGGAGAATGCTTTGAACACTCCTGATAAAACAGATTGAAAAATATCGGTTTTTGGTCTATGATGAGAAGTAGGAGAATGTAGTGTGAACTCAGGCATATGCTTTAGAATATCAGAAGAAGGATGTCGATTATTATGATAGAATGGAAGACGGAATTTTCCGTGAATAATGATGAGATTGACGAGCAGCATAAGGTGTTGATTGGAATGCTGGGTGATATGGAAAGAATAATACAGAGTCAGGAATTTAATTATATTAATTTGGTTAACACAGTGGAAGGGCTGGAGAATTATGTGCGGGTCCATTTTGATTATGAAGAGGAGCTGATGGTCCGCCATTCCTATCCCCGGATCATGGAGCATACAAGGGAGCATAATGTATTCCGGGATAAGCTGCAAAACACCTATGTGCTGGATATTGAACAGCCAAGGGAGTTTTACTGTGAGATGTTTGACTATCTGCTGAACTGGCTGTCAGGTCATATCCTGAAGGTGGACAGGGAGTTGGGCGGCTTTTTAATGAGCGCAGAATGAAATAATTGGTTTGTGTGAGGAGTGATTTCATGGAGGGAACAAGGCTGCTCTATGAATGCCTGGAATACATTTTGATAAATTAGCACAAAATTTATATGTAGCAAAGGAGAAATCAAAATGGAAAAACCGCGCGTTTTTAAAATGTCTTTTTCAAGTATTTATCCGCTCTATCTGCAAAAAGCAGAGAAAAAAGGAAGAACAAAAGAAGAAGTAAATGAAATTATTTTTTGGCTTACCGGTTATGATGAACATTCATTACAACAGCAAATAACGAATGAAGTGGATCTGGAAACCTTCTTTAAACAAGCGCCTCTTATTAATCCCAATGCTTCCCTCATCAAAGGAGTAATTTGCGGATATCGGATAGAAGAAATAGAAGATGAATTAATGCGGCAAATCCGGTATTTGGATAAATTAATTGATGAGCTGGCCAAAGGCAAGACAATGGAGAAAATATTAAGGAAATAACAATAAAGGGCTGTTGCAAAACTAATTCATCATCATAGTTGAGCAGCAGCTCTTTTTTGTGCCTAAAAAGCAATAGAATTATTTAATGTTTTTATTTTTTTTGGATTGCAGCGCCGTGGAAGGTGCATACCCACGGCTTTCCTTGAATATTTTACTGAAATAAAAAACATCTGAGAAACCGCAGGCATCAGCAATTTCACTGATCTTATATTCGCCGCTATATAACATATCCTCAGCACGGTTCATCCGAATCATAGTCAGGAACTTGCGAAAAGACATGCCGGTTTCTTGCTTAAACAGGTTACCAAAATACATGTCACTTAAATGTATCGATGCAGCCATCTGTCGAACTGTGATGGGCTCATTATAATGATTTGACATATAATGCAGAACCTTCTTAATTCGTTTGTCAATGATACTGGTGTCCTTATGATATACGATAAGCTGAAAATACCGCTGAAGTATCATCATATACAAGGCACGCGCCTTCAGCTGGTATCCCGGATCCCGTAGTCTCCAAACAGAACTCAAATCATTATATAAGGCTATAATATCTTTATGCAAGCCGATATTACAAATCAGGGGCAATGGAAGCGTGAAATTCTTACCGTTAATATCCCGAACAATTCCATTGATGCTGTAGCACTCCATCAGAGCCTCCGGACAGCTTACAGCCGAGCGTTGGCTTCCCGACGGGATACAGATCAGATCGCCGGAGGATACGATATATTTGCTTCCATTTATTGTGTATTCCGCTTGTCCGTTTACTACATAAGTAATATCAACAAAAGAGATAATCGTATCACCTATTGACCATGCAGGGGTACAAATCCTGTGGTTAAAATATTCAATGGTTACCATGATATTATCTAAGAATTCATTATCCATCAGCATTCCTCTTGATATACAATATTTTACATATATAAACCCATCTAATAAAGCGCAGCAGAGTATGGTATGAGAAAAATACTCGCACTGCAAGCTTGCCTGCAAGCATGTGATCGGAGCTGAATATCATGAATAAAACCGTGTTCATGATATTATATATTGCACATATTACCTCTGAAATAGTGATAGCTTCTATAGCTAAGTTTATATGAATAAATAGATTGTGTCAATCATTTTGGTTATACATGCTATTGTATAAAAGATTAAAATCGAATAAGTTATCCATGATTTTTACATTATTTCTATAGTTTTACCATGTTCTTTTATAGGTTTCACTGGTATAATGAATTAAAATCAGTTGGCTAATTATGAAATTATGTATATATTGCACAAGTAAATACGAGATATATAGTAAATATCATGATAGAAAAGAGATCGTATGATGCTGTGGACTGATTTTAAAAGTAAGAAGCTGAATGTTATCATGATTAGTTGGTTCAGTAAAAAAACAAACGAGGGGGATTAATATGAAGCAAAAGGGTGTCGCTCGCAAAACTATTCTATACTTTAAGAAAACATGGACACTGTATTTGATGATGGCTCTGCCTGTGGCATTTGCGATCATATTCCGCTATATGCCAATGACCAATATTGCAATGGCATTTAAGGAATATAACATGTTTAAAGGGGTTTGGGATTCTCCGTGGTCAGATCCGATATTTAAATGGTTCATCAAGGCATTTACAACCCGGGATTTCTGGCTTGCACTGCGTAATACCTTATCATTGAATTTACTTGATTTACTATTCGGATTTCCTCTGCCAATTGCGCTTGCGCTGCTGCTGAATGAACTTGCATATCGGCGTTATAAAAAGTTTACACAGGCAATTGTTTATTTACCTCATTTCCTGTCATGGATTATTATTAGCGGTATTGCAAAGCAGCTTTTAGCACCGCGTACAGGTGTGGTAAATGTGGCATTAAATAGTGTAGGAATTGATTCCGTTAATTTCCTTACAGAGAATGCCCTTTATATAGGTACATATATCACATTGGGTCTGTGGAAGGAAATGGGTTGGAACACGATTATCTATCTTGCGGCAATTACCGGTATTAATCCTGAACTGTATGAGGCAGCAGAGGTGGATGGCGCGTCAAGGCTCCGTAAGATCTGGCATGTAACTTTGCCGGGGATTCGTTCGACGATTATTGTTTTGCTGGTTATGAATCTGGGACGTATCCTGGGAAGCGAATTTGATCGTCCGTATGCGATGTCAAACAGCCTGGTTATGAGTGTTGCTGATGTATTAAGTACTTATGTTTACCGTGTAGGTATTCGTGGTTCGCAGTTCTCACTGACTGCAGCGGTTGGATTATTCCAGTCCGTAATATGTGTTATATTCTTGTTATCTGCGAATGCGATTGCTAAGAAATTCGGCGAACGCGGTATTATGTAAGAGGGGTGATAAAATATGGTAAAATCTAATAAGCGAAAAACAGGTGACCTGATTATCGCAGCGGTATGTTTTCTGTTTGTCCTGATTTGCTTGCTGCCGCTAATTAATATTTTTGCAAGATCACTTAGTTCTGCACAAGCTATGGTTAATAATCAGGTATCCTTTTGGCCTGTGGGATTTACAATGGAATCCTATTTTTATGTGTTACAGGATAAAGCGTTTGTGCGTTCTTTGGGCTGGACAGCAATATTAACTCTTATTTGTACTTGTATATCATTATTTATGACAATACTTTGCTCTTATCCATTGATTTATGATTCACTGAAGGGCAAGAAATTCTTAAATGGAATGATGATTTTCACTATGTATTTCAGTGCGGGTACCATTCCGAACTACTTGCTGATGAAGCAGCTGGATTTGATTGATAATCCGTTGGCACTCATTTTACCTAACTGTCTATCTATTTTTAATATGATTATATTACGAAGCTTTTTATATGGTATACCGGACAGCTTGCGGGAATCTGCACAGTTGGACGGTGGCGGCCCGCTTGCAATTCTTTTAAGAATATATTTGCCGTTGTCCAAGCCGGTGCTTGCGACTCTGGCGTTGTTCTATGCAGTAGGTCGCTGGAACGGGTTCTCGGATGCGCTTATGTATGTACCAAATCCGAAATATGCGCCAATCCAGTTAAAGTTGTATCAGGTTATTAATAACTTATCTGCCATTGATGTTGCCCAACAGGAAGGTTTTAATGCACCAACAGCCAGTGAAGGGCTAAAGGCAGCATCCGTAATGTTTGCGACTGTGCCGATTTTGCTGGTATATCCATATCTGCAAAAGTACTTTATAGCAGGGGTTACACTTGGCGCTGTTAAAGAATAGGGAGTAAAAATTAAAGTTTTCAACCAGGTACCAGCTTAGCGATTAATTAGGTAAACTCAATGAAGTGTTTTGCTTCGTTGATTTTATAAAAAAACAAAACAGGAGGATGTAAAAATGAAAAAAAGATTATTATCATTCATGGTTGTATGTATGATGATTATCAGCATTTTGGGGGGCTGTAAGTCAAAGACTGAGGAGACTAAAACGCCGGATGCACCTACGGCTGCTCCTGCTACCAGCGCTCCGGCTGAAGTGACAGCAGAACCAACGGAGGAAGCAAAGCCGGAATACAGTGAAATTACGGTAGAGGTTTTTGATCGCGGTACGGATGGAGGAAGAACTGATCCGACGAATAACTATTACACCGATTGGATCAAGCAAAAGGTTCTTGAGGAGCTGAATATCGGCGTTACCTTTGTTGCAGTATCCCGTTGGGAAGAGGTTGATCAGCTGAACAATTTGATGGCAGCAGGATCGGCACCTGACGTATGTCTGACTTACAGTAACGATTTAATTGCTAACTATCGTGATTTAGGCGGACTTGCAGATCTTGCCCCCTATGTTGATACTCTGTTACCTGATCTTAAGGCTTTCCTGGGACCCGACAAGGCAATAGAGGGACGGGATCTCATTATGCGTAATATGGTTACAGAAACCGGACAGTTGTTCTCCATTCCTGCCCGTCGTATGAATGTTGCTCAATTTGGTGCTTTTATTCGAAAGGATTGGCTTGATAAGTTAGGTTTACCGTTACCTACAACTACCCAGGAATTCTATGAGGCACTTGTTGCGTTTAAGACACAGGATCCAGGCGGCGTTGGCAAGGATAAGGTTGTTCCGTTTACTATGACCAGCGGTGTTAATTTCCGAACCTCTACTCTTGTTGAATCCTTTGTTGATCCCAATCTGTCCAGAAAGGATCGTTGGGTCAATACAGTTGTAGATCGTTACTTCCTGCTTCCCGGTTACAAGGAAGGCGTACGTTTCGTAAACAAGATGTATAACGAAGGTTTAATTGATAATCAGTTTATGCTTTATAAAGATGATGTTGATAGTGATAATCTAATCAAGAGCGGTGTTGTTGGTGCAACGATTCATAACTGGGATCAGGCATTCCGTGATAACCCGGGATGGCTTCATGAGCTTCAGGCGAATGTTCCTGGTGCGGAACTTGTTGCAATTGATCCTTTTAAGAACTCATTAGGCAAGACAGAGAAGGGCTTATATGATGTGGCTGGCGTTAATTTCTTTGTCCCTGCTGCCAGCAAGAATGTGGAAGGCGCTCTTCGTTATGTGAACTGGTTAGCTAAGTTTGAGAACCACTATTATCTGCAGATTGGTGACGAGGGCGTTACTCATGAGATGATTGATGGTGTTCCGAAGATTATTCCTGCAACAAACGAGAAGATTATGAACTCTCCTCAGAATATCGATTATACTATCATGATTAATGGTATTGACGTGGAAGATCCATCCAAGTACGGTCAGGCTCTTGCTCAGTCCTATACGGTAGATCCACAGTTAGTTGTAGATGCATATGATTATGCAATGAAGGATGGGCGTCCGGCAATCATCGTTCCGGTAACTTTAAGTGTAGCCGGTCCATATACCCAGACCTTAGTTGATAAAGGAAATACACTTATGGCTGAAGCAGTTACTTGTAAGCCGGAAGAATTTGATGCCACATGGGATAGAAATATTCAGGATTGGCTTGCATCCGGCGCACAGGAAATTATTGATGAGCGTACGGCCAAATATGTGGAATAATCATTAAAGCTGGCAACTTTTTGGGTCTGGGCGATCTAACCGCCCAGACTCATTTTATGTAATTTATTTATTTTGTAGGGAGGTATTTTACTTGATTAATATAGCAATTATTGGAACAGGCAATATTTCAGCAAGTCATATTCAAGGGTATCTTGAATTTCCGGATCGTTGTCGTATCGTAGCTCTCGTTGATATATTTCCGGAGAAGGCGGAGGCAAAGAAGAAAGAATATAACCTGACGGAAGCATCTGTCCATGCATCCCATAAGGAGCTGCTTGGCCGCACGGACATCGATATGATTAGTGTTTGTACCCCTCCTTATGTTCATGCGGAAATCAGCATCGATTTCCTGCGTGCAGGGATCCATGTACTGTGTGAGAAACCGATGGCTTCCTCAGTAGAAGAATGCGATGGGATGATAAAGGCGGCGCAAGAATCCGGCAGGATCCTTGGTGCTGTTGCACAGAACAGATTCCGGACTCCGATTATGAACCTTAAGAAGACTTTGGATAGCGGTAAAATAGGAAAGATTATATGGGCGGATGTGGATTCCTATTGGTGGAGAGGTCATTGTTACTATGATTTGTGGTGGCGCGGTACCTGGGAGAAGGAATCAGGCGGCTGTACTCTTAATCATGCGGTTCATCATATTGATATGCTGAACTGGATGATGGGCGGAGCTCCTTCCAAGGTGACGGCAACCCTCGGTAATGTAGCGCATGATAATTCAGAAGTAGAAGATGTATCAGTAGCTGTGTTAAAATATGAGAACGGAGCAATGGCTAGAATAACAAGCTCTGTTGTGCATCACGGTGAGATACAGACAATCGCATTCCACGGAACAGATGCAAAGATATCAGCGCCCTGGAGCGTGTTTGCTTCAACCTCTAAGGAAAACGGTTTCCCTACGGAGAATATCCGGTTGGAAGAAGAGATAGAGGCCTATTATAAGGGATTGCCGGAGCTTAAGTATGAAGGACATGGGGGAGAGATTGAAGATATGCTGCAGGCGATTGAAACCGGAACGCAGCCTCTGATCACAGGAGAAAGCGGCCGTAATACGGTTGAGTTGATTACTGCAATTTATAAGGCTGGATTTGAAGAGAGACCCGTATCACTTCCGCTTGCGAAGGAAGATCTCTGGTATACCTCGGAAGGGATCATGAAAAATGTAAAGCATTTCTATGAGAAGACAACTTCAGTAGAGAACTTTTCAGACAGTAAAATCACTGTCGGAAGTGATTATAAATAAAGAGGAGCGCAGAGGATAGGCCAAATGTGGTTCACGCAGAATAGGAGGAGAGTATGCAAAAAAGCGACGGGATGAACTATGCACCCCAGGGAAAACCGGCACCGGTAGTAAAAGAAGGAGAGTTCAGCATTGCTGCCATTGCACTGGATCATGGACATATTTATGGAATGTGTAACGGACTGACAGAAGCAGGTGCCAACCTAAAATGGGTTTATGATTCCGACCCGGTAAAGGTAAAGCAGTTTGTAGATACGTTCCCTGGAGTAAAAGTTGCTTCCAGCGAGGAAGAGGTATTATCAGATCCGGAGGTTAAATTAGTGGCGGGTGCTGCAGTTACCTCCAAGCGTTGTGATCTCGGAATGAGAGTAATGGATGCGGGGAAGGATTATTTTACAGACAAGGCTCCCCTTACGACCTTAGAGCAGTTAGAGCGTGCAAAGCAAAAGGTAAAGACCAGCGGGAAGAAATACATGGTATATTACAGCGAACGGCTTCATGTGGAAAGTGCGATTTATGCAGGTTACATGATTAATGACGGTGCGATCGGTAAGGTTGTACAGGTAATCGGCCTTGGACCCCACCGCTTAGGCGCACCGGGCAGACCAGGATGGTTCTTTGAGAAGGACAAGTATGGCGGTATCTTATGCGATATCGGAAGCCACCAGATAGAGCAGTATCTGTTCTATGGCGGGGTAAAGGATGGAAAAGTAGTAAGAAGCCAGATCGGTAATTATAATCATCCTGACTATCCCGAGTTAGATGACTTCGGCGATTGCAATATCGTTGGTGATAATGGCACTACAAACTACTTTAGAGTAGACTGGTTTACTCCTGACGGTCTGGGAACCTGGGGAGACGGAAGAACGATTATCCTGGGAACCGAAGGTTATATCGAACTTCGAAAGTATATTAATATTGGTACATCTAAGGACAGTAATCATGTATTCCTGGCGAACGGCAAGGGTGAGTATCATTATGAGGTATCCGGCCAGGTGGGATATCCTTACTTTGGACAGCTTATCCTGGATTGCCTGAACCGTACCGAAAATGCCATGACTCAGGAGCATGCCTTCAAGGCTGCGGAACTTGGCGTGTTAGCACAGATGAATGCAGCGGAGCTGACAGGACGCAGAAGCTAATGTAAATATAGAAGCAGGCTGAATCAATGTCATTAAGTTAACTTTCATATTTATATGGTTAGGTTTTCCACCACGGAGATCTAACCATATTTTTGTTAAAATTTTAAACTGGATTTATGGCAGCGGGGTAAAGCTGCTGCATTTTGTAAAAAATTATATTGATAAAATTGAGGACTGCATATATAATAATAGAAATACTTTAATGCATTAACATAGAAAAGAAAGAGGATAAGCCATGAGTGGTACAAAGGTAGTGAAATTCGGCGGCAGCTCGCTTGCCGATGCAAATCAATTCAAAAAGGTTGCGGATATTATCCGCAGGGACAAGAATAGACGTTTTGTTGTGGCTTCCGCGCCCGGTAAACGCAATGATAAGGATATTAAGATTACGGACATGCTTTATCAATGCTACGACAAGGCTACCAGAGGTGACGACTTTGAGTTGGAATTTGCAGCGATAGAAGAACGCTATATCAGTATAATAAAGGAGCTGTCCCTGGATATCTCCCTGGAGGAGGAATTCAAATTCATCAAGGCGGCCTTTGCACACAGCGCAGGGCGTGACTATGCGGCCAGCCGCGGAGAATACTTAAACAGCATCCTGCTGGCAAAGTACCTGGGCTTTCCTTTTCTGGATACGGTAGGACTACTTTACTTTAATGAAAGCGGTGAATTCGATCTGGAGAGAACTATATCGAAGCTTGCACCCAAGCTGGAGCAGATGGAGAATGCAGTAATACCCGGCTTCTACGGCTCCATGCCCAATGATACGATTAAGACCTTCTCCCGCGGTGGCTCCGATGTAACCGGGTCCATTGTAGCGAGGGCGGTGAATGCGGAAATCTATGAGAATTGGACGGATGTCAGCGGATTCTTAATCTGTGACCCGAGAATTGTCAAGGACCCCGAGCCAATCACCACCATCACCTACAGAGAATTGCGGGAGCTCTCCTATATGGGAGCAACGGTGCTTCATGAGGATGCCATCTTCCCGGTCCGTACGGTGGGGATTCCCATTAACATCAAGAATACCAACCATCCGGAGGACCCGGGTACGATGATTGTGGCCCAAACGGTGGAGAGCAGCCCTTATGTTATCACAGGTATTGCAGGAAGAAGGGGCTTCTCCGTTATCAATATTGAGAAGGACATGATGAATTCTGAGCTTGGCTTCGGAAGAAATGTACTTCGGGCCCTTGAGAAGAATAATCTCTGTTTTGAGCATATTCCCTCCGGCATTGATACTCTGAGTGTGATTGTAAGCACGGAGGCTTTCTGCGGCAAGGAAAAGGCGGTGCTGGACGAGATCACCTTCAGAACACACCCGGATAATATTGAAATCGAAGATAACCTGGCGCTGGTGGCCGTGGTGGGACGGGGCATGAGGAAGGCGCGAGGCACTGCGGCAAAGATATTCACCGCTCTTGCTCAGGCGAAGATAAACGTTAAGATGATTGACCAGGGATCCTCAGAGCTGAACATTATTATCGGCGTTGCGGAGGAGGATTTTGAAGAAGCGATGAAGGCAATCTATCATATCTTTGTTATGAATTAAATTGCTTTCCTTTGTAATAGATCCTTGACGGAACGTGAATACTGGTATAGGAATGTACCGGAAAGGAGATATAGATGAATAGAATATGCTTTTTTGATACAAAGCCCTATGACAAGACTTATTTTGAACAGCTCAGGGAGCAGTATGGGATTGAGATAGAATATTTTGAACCCAAGCTGGGACCCAGAACAGCCTTTATGGCAAAAGGCTATGAGGCGGTGGTAGCCTTTGTCAATGATACAATTGACGAAGAAACCGTCAAGATTTTATATGACCATGGGGTTAAGTTGATCGCGATGCGATGTGCCGGCTATAATAATGTGGATTTTAAAGCGGCTTACGGTAAGATCCATGTGGTCCGCGTGCCGGCTTATTCCCCCTATGCTGTTGCGGAACATGCGATGGCCCTGTTGCTTACCTTGAATCGGAAGATTCACAGAGCCTATACAAGGACCAGGGACTTCAACTTCAGCCTCACGGGTCTGACCGGGTTTGACCTGCACGGAAAGACGGTAGGAGTCATAGGGACCGGTAAAATAGGCCGAATTTTCATTGATATCTGCCGGGGGTTTGGCCTGAATATTCTGGCCTATGATCCCTATCCCATGACAGATGCGGGGATAAAGTATGTCAGCCTGGAGGAGCTCTATCGGGAAAGCGATATCATCTCCCTTCACTGCCCGCTGACCAAAGATACCTTTCATCTGATTAACCGGGATACGATTCACAAAATGAAGAGGGGGGTATATATTGTCAACACCTCCAGAGGAGCTTTGATAGAAACAGAAGAGCTTTTGGAAGCACTGAAGGAGGAGCAGGTAGGAGGTGCCTGTCTGGATGTATATGAAGAGGAAACGGAGCTGTTCTATGAAGATATGTCCTATACCATCATCCATGACGATGTTCTGGCGCGGATTATCTCCCTTCCCAATGTGATTGTCACCTCCCATCAGGCTTTTCTTACGAGGGAAGCCCTGTATAATATCGCGGAGACGACACTTTCCAATTGCCGTACTTTTTTTGATGGATTGCCGCTGGAGAACGAGGTTTGTTATCAATGCAGCAAGGGAGAAGCCTGTCCCAGATCAGTAAATCAACGCTGCTTTTAGCTGTATTTTTTGTTGATTATTTAATCTAATTATGGTATGATCGTTATATTGTAGAAAACTTAATAATCGTGAGGGAGTAGTTCGCGCGGACTCTGCGTGGCTAAGTCAACAATCATGGCGGCAACGTCTGGCTTATCCGGAAAGGACAAGACTCATGTATATCTTATTCTTATAGAATAGGATATACATGAGTCTTTATTGTTTTATTGGGAACTAATTCCTGTAAGCAAACAATCCTCCGGGCAGGATGCATACCCGCATCGGAGAATTGTTGTACTTGAAACCTTGAGTATAGGGCGGATTACACCTTGCCACGGAACTTCTACCAATGTTACAAAGTGACATTTACTATTAATGGGAAAGGAACTTGTCGTAAATGAAGTATTATCTTGAACAAGCGGAAAATGTTCTAAAAGTAGTAGGAAGTAAAGCGGAAGGCCTCACCTCCTCCGAAGCAAAGGAGAGGTTGGAGAAAAACGGCAGGAACAGATTGGCGGAAGGGAAGAAAGATAGTCTGCTGAAACGTTTCCTGTCACAGCTGACGGATCCCATGATCATTATCTTGCTGGTAGCGGCAGCAATATCCGGGGCGACCAATATTTATGCGGGTGAATCCATCGCTGATGTATTTATTATTCTGTTCGTAGTCGTTATTAATGCCGTTCTGGGTGTATATCAGGAGAGTAAGGCGGAAAAGGCAATTGAGGCGCTGCAGGAAATGGCTGCTGCAACCAGCAAGGTCCTTCGTGACGGAGCCATTATCAATGTAAAGAGTGAAGAGCTGGTAGTGGGAGATGTGATCCTTCTGGAGGCAGGGGATGCGGTTCCGGCAGACTGCCGGCTTCTGGAAAGTGCCAGCTTAAAGATCGAGGAAGCCGCCCTGACCGGTGAATCGGTGCCTGTTAATAAGGTGATGGAGCTGCTTGGCCTGAAGCAGGGTGAGAAAGAGGTTCCTCTGGGCGACCGTAAGAATATGGCCTATATGGGCAGTACCGTAGTATACGGCCGCGGCCGTGCCGTAGTCACTGCCACCGGTATGGAAACAGAGATGGGCAAGATCGCCGATGCCATCACAAAGACAGAGGAAAACGAGACCCCTCTTCAGATTAAGCTAAATCAATTGAGCAAAATTCTTACGGTGCTGATAATTGGAATCTGTGTATTTATCTTTGCTTTCAGCCTGCTGCGCTCCGGAGATTTCAGCGGAGAGATTATTCTGGATACTTTCATGGTGGCTGTAAGCCTTGCGGTTGCTGCGATTCCCGAAGGTCTGGCCGCGGTGGTAACCATCGTGCTTTCCATCGGTGTTACCAATATGAGTAAGCGCAATGCGGTAATCCGCAGATTGACTGCAGTTGAGACCTTGGGCTGTACCCAGATTATTTGCAGTGACAAGACGGGAACTCTGACACAGAATAAGATGACTGTGGTTGATCATTACGGTGCTGATGAGGAACTGCTTGCAAGAGCAATGGCTCTTTGCTGTGACGCTGAGCTGGTGCAGGGCACGGCGGTAGGCGAACCTACTGAGTGCGCTCTGGTAAATTATGCGGCTTCCCTGAAAATTCTTAAGCCTGAACTGAAGAAGGCATATCCCCGTATCGGAGAGGCACCCTTTGATTCCGGACGTAAGATGATGTCAACCGTTCATCAGTATCAGGAAATGATTCAATATACCAAGGGTGCTCCGGATGAAGTGCTTCGTGTATGTACATCTTATATTGAGAACGGTAAGGTCCAGCCTATGACCGATCAGAAGCGCAGTGAGATTTTGAAAGATAACAAACGTATGGCTGACAAAGCTCTGCGTGTTCTTGCGGCAGCTTACCGCATCCATGCGGCAGTTCCGGCAGAATATACTCCGGAGGCGCTGGAGAAGGGGCTGGTATTCATCGGCTTAACAGGTATGATTGATCCTGTCCGCCCGGAGGTAATCGATGCAATTAAGGAATGCCGCAGTGCCGGTATCCGTCCTGTAATGATCACTGGTGATCATAGGGACACGGCAATTGCTATTGCTTCCCAGATCGCTATTATCAACGATCCGAAGCAGGCAATTACCGGTGCCCAGCTTAACGACATATCGGATGAAGAGCTTCAGGCAACCATCGAGAACTATGGTGTGTACGCCCGTGTTCAGCCGGAGCACAAGGTACGTATCGTAAATGCATGGAAAAAGAAGGGCATGATTACCGCGATGACCGGTGACGGTGTAAATGATGCTCCTTCCATTAAGAGTGCCGATATCGGTGTCGGTATGGGTATCACAGGTACTGACGTAACGAAGAACGTGGCGGATATGGTATTGGCGGATGATAATTTTGCAACCATCGTATCGGCAGTAGAAGAAGGCAGACGGATTTATGATAATATCCGTAAAGCAATCCAGTTCCTGTTATCCTCCAATTTAAGTGAGGTTTTATCCATATTTACGGCGACCTTACTCGGTTTTACAATCATGAAGCCCATACATATCCTTTGGATTAACCTGATTACCGACTGTTTCCCGGCTTTAGCCCTGGGCATGGAAAAGGGAGAAAAGGATCTGATGCAGCGTAAGCCCCGTTCTTCAAAGGATGGTATCTTCTCCGGCGGAGTAGGGATTGACGTGGCATATCAGGGTGTGATGGTAACCATCGTTACTCTGGCAGCCTTTTATATCGGACATTATATGGAATCCGGCAGATGGGAATTTGTGAACAGCCCTGACGGCATGACCATGGCATTCTTAACCATGAGCATGGCTGAGATCTTCCATAGCTTTAATATGAGAAGCCAGCGCGGGTCCATCTTCCGTATGAATACACAGAATATTGTTCTGATCGGTGCGGCATTAATCAGCTTCGTTCTGACAACGGCGGTAATCTACGTTCCTTTCCTCAGCAATATCTTTGATTTTGAGCACATCAGCCTGGCGGAGTATGGTATAGCGATGCTTCTGGCACTCAGTGTTATACCGATTGTCGAGACTGTAAAAACGATTCAGAGGGGATTAAAAAGATAAGGTTATTGTTTTGGTAATTGAGTTTTTAAAATAAATTAGAGCTGTTGTATATTGTTCCGGAAGGTTACGGAATGATGTGCAACAGCTCTTTTATATTATGTTTATTTGAGATAGCTGTCATAAAAGTTTATAATACGTCCCATTAGTTCTTTGTCAAGATCATATAGCAGCCTTTTATCGAGATTATCATTGAAATAGGACGCCTTTAACTCTGCAGTTAAATCTCCGTCCAAGGACTCTGAATATTGTTCAAATCCTTTGTTAAACTCCTTCACATATCCCCGCGATACATCAGAATAATAAACGTAATTATGCCCTCGCTCTTCATATCTTACGAAGTCAAACCGTGGATTGTCCCGGTAAAGAGAATAAAAGAAATCATAGCTTTTCTCCGGCGAAATCATTTCATCATCGGTGCTATGTATGATCATTACTCCGGCATCTGTATTGTCGAATCCGCTGATGCAGCTGTAGGAGGAATATTTTCCAAATTTCATTTTCTCATAGAATGAAATGAACGGCATGAGAGCATGAATTCCGTCACCTGCAATTTTTTCTCCTTCTTCTTCAATGATATCCATACTCTTATTAAAAGCGGCCACCATAACAACGACCTTAACATCAGGATGAAGCTTTAAAACGCTTCCGGCGGAATATGCGCCCCAGCTATGTCCAAACAGCATGATGGGTAATCCCTCAAAGTCAGGTGTTTGCTTCACAAATTGAATCGCATAATCCAAATCGATCAAACCTTGCGGAAGTCCTTTGACGGATTGACCTTCACTTTCATCATTGCCGGTGGCATCATAAGCAAAAGCAACATATCCGTTTGCAGCAAACAAATCTGCCATGTCCATATATGAGTTATGCCCCCCGCCGCCAAGGCCGTGTGCAATTACAATAACTCCTTTGATATTCTCCAGGGTTCTGTAATATTTATAGCCGACAAGCTTCTGTCCCTTATTTGAAGAAAACGTATACCTTTGTGAATTCAAGCCCGCAAATTCATCCATGCTCCGGGCCATCGGCAGATATGACTCATATCGTTCACCGAAATTATCCTCGTATATCATTGCCGATAGGCCGACAGGAAGTATCAGCAGCAGTACAATTAAGACCATTCCCAGGATAATAATAATTTTTCGCTTCTTACCTTTCATTTGTCTTTTCCTCCACCAGAGATATAATATTTAAATTATACTCTGGCAATGGAAAAAAATCCATGAGAAAAATACAAGAGGGGAAAAGAAGTTTTTTCAAGGAAGCATCTCTCCAAACAACCTATGAAAATTATTTGCTTGATATTTATGCGAAGCAGGCAAAGATGATGATCAACAAACTGGCATTTACAGAATAAACATAAGCAGCAATACAATATAAGTCTTTTTAATATCCCGGTTCACAAGAAGGTAAGCGGCGCCAAGCATGAATCCGAGAACAAGTCCATGAAGCCCAATCCAGATGCTTCCCTTTGTTAAAGTATGAACCATCCCCCAGGTAAGACCACAAAGGATACCGCCATAAGGGAGCTTTCGATTACCTGTCCAGACTTCAAAGGCCTTTTGGCCAAAAACAATGATCAACATAAAGAGCACGGTTTCAAAGGCGTAGTAGATATATTGGAACGTAAAGAGCAGGGGACCTTTTCGCTGGAATTCTATCCATATCTTAAATCCGCCCCGGCTCATAGAACTCATAGCAAAAGATAATAAAACCGTGCCTGCTGCTGCGGCCCATTGCCAAAGCTTCATTGGCGGGGTCCTGTCAAAAAGGCGGAAGTTATATTTTTTTTCTGCTGTCCTAATCAGGTAAAACGCTACCAGTCCCCAGGTAAGGCAGGTGATAACCCAATGAAATATTGTCTGGGCGTTGGTCCAATCCTGCATCTGGCTTTTGTACAGAGCAGGCTCGATTAGATAGGCATAGAGCGCCTCCAACCCCAAGCCTCCGAATGCAGAAAGGCCTAATGACAAAAAATCAAAGCCGGTAATCTTCTTATTCATTTGCTTTATCCTCCCTCTTGATATTATTTAATAATTGGTTTATTTTGCTTACTTCCTTCCATAGCTGGACATAGTACAGGAAAGCGCCTATGATATACGGAATGGTAAAGGACAGAAGTATATCCCGGTATCCGTTGGGATGGACTTCTGAGTAAATGCTTATGATCCGGGTAATAAGCATCACGCATCCCGTTAAGAATACATATTGTCCGATGATAACAATCGGAAGGGGAATATGGCTCAGGCGGTAATGCTGTGACAGCACCAGGGTTCCAAGAAAGGATAAAAGCAATATCATGGCCAGGTTTTGCTGATAGTTTCCGAATACCTTCTGAAAGACGGCTTCCAGTATGATTTTGGTGGCGGATATCACTGTGTATACGACACACACCGTCGGCAAAAACGTCCTCTTATCAATTAACTTCATGACTTCCCTCCATCTTCTTTAAAAATGAAATAAACCGTGCTTTGTAAGCTCTGTTTAAAATCAAACACTCTCCGTTATTCATCATAAGCTGCATTTTCATATTGAAATCGGTCTTCATATGGCTCACCTTATAAACGTTCACAAGCATGGACTTCCCGATCTGGATGAAGCCATTGCTGTAAAAGCGCTCCTGAAAATCCTTCAGGGTATAATCAACCTGGTAGACCCCCTGCTCTAGATAGGCATAACAGCGTCTGTCCACCACTTCCAGATAAAAAATTTCCGTCGGAAATATCTTTCTTTGCAGCTTATCCATTCTTCCCATAATTGCCCCGCAGGCTTCCAGATAATTCATAACACCGGCAATCTCGGAATCCAGTTCCCCGTAGTATACTTCGATTCTATTTTCCTTAATTGTATCATTCTGATAGTAATTTATTTTCAATATTCTTCCCTCCCTGTTCCAATTATAGCAAATCATAGGACGGCTGCAAGAGCTCATTGCGTATGCTTCGATTTTAATGTGCTAAGCTGCACTTGATTACGGACATTGTGAAACCAAAGACACACGGGACAAAAACCCTGGTGCCTTTGGTTTTTTTGCAAAACATCAAATTCGTAATAAAAAATTAAGAAAATAAAACCATACTTTATAAATCCACATATTGGTAAATAGAGAAGTATGTAGTATACTATATATAGCAGGTTTCTGCAAATAAACAGAAGATGAATACAAGAACAGAAGGAATGGAAGACAGGAAAAATAAAAGGCAATAATAATATTAAAAACAGGACATACAAGAATAGAATATACAGCTGCGAAGGACACAAAAGCAGAAGGTACAGGAGGGGTTTGAATGCGGAAGATATTTTTGGTGGAAGACGGGGATGCCGCGGGGGACGGCATTAAGGATATCATCAAGGAACAGGCTGCTGATGCAAAGAAGTGCAGGAGCAGTCGGGAAGAATATAATATGGAGGATAGGAACCGCCTTTTTAATGATATGGTGGGAGAAGACAGCTCCCCGAGGCAACTTTTGGAACAGGGGAAAAAGCTGGGGCTGGAGCTTGATGTCTTATCCTGCAGCATTCTCCTGCTCAAGCTAGAACCGGCAAGGCAGCAGCCCTTTGAAGTGGGACAGGCCGCCGATATTACCCCGGAGCTGGAGAGCTTATTCGAGGGAAGGGAGGAGATCATCAAGTTTTACCTTCCGCAGAAAATATTGGCCCTGCTTATTAAAGGGAACAGCATCGAAGAGGTTCTAAATACACAGGAGGCCTGTATTGATTATGTTAAGAAGCTTATGGAGCGGAGTAAGGGCAGCAGCTATTTCGGAGGGGCAGGAAGGCCGGTGGGAACAATCTTAGAATTGCCGGATGCCTTTCGGGAAGCCAGCAGAGCCTTTGTCTATCGCTATATTCTGGACACCAGTGAGATACTCCGTTTTTCCGATGTCTCAGGAGATAACGCAGTCATTCCGGGATTTGGCTTTGAGACGGGGAGTATAATGCAGCTAAACAAGAGAAAAGTGGAGAACTTTCTCGAGAACTGCAATAAAGAAGAGATTGGCTATTTTGTGGAGGAGTATCTGAGAAGCATCAGCAACGATAGCCGCAATTCCTTGCTGTTCCGGCAATATATTATCGTGGATATGTATTGCATTGTTGCCTCCTTTGCGGAAGAGCTGGGATATGGAAAAAGAGTGATTGACGAACCCTTCGAGGGAACGGTCCAGCTTCCGATGATTAATTCCTTTGACTTTATCAGAAGATATGTGGAAAAAATCTTTCATCAGGTCATTGAATTACGGGATATTTCCGCTGATTCTGCCGGAAAGAGGGGCTGAAAAACGAAAATAACAATAATTACTTCAAAAGTATTAAATTATTTCCGGGAAAGCTACGATATACATGATATAAGGACACATTCGGCTAAATATCAAGGATGAAGCGACCAACAAGGAGGTACAGTGTATGTCGATAAAAGGAGTTAATTCAAGTCTGCAGAGGGATCAGGCGGGAAATATTACGGTTTCCATCGCTGCCCAGACTTCAGCAAAGAAGGGGAAAGACGGAGGTAAAACCTTATTTGCAGGAGATACGAATCTCATGCCGGAGGATACGTTAATGACCAGACTTCAGGCACGGAAGAGGGCGATGAAGGTAATTGCAGATGCCTATAAAAGTGAAACGAATATCGATCGGGGCATATCGGATATTAAGCAGATGCAGAAGAAAAAACAGGAAGCCCTGGATCAGGCATCGGAAGAGATATTGGCTCTGAGGGCAGGGAGGCAGAGGCTGAGAGAAGGATATGGCGTCAGCGAGGACAGTGAGGAGGAGCAAAACCTCAAGGCTCTGGAAGCTCTGGCGAAAACCCGTTACGGCTCAGGTAAATTGACGGAAGAGGAGCAGGAACGTCTCAATAATATGGGACCGCTGACAGAATACCAAAAAGAATCTTTGTATTATTTCTCGATGGAGGAAGTCTGGCAGAGGAGAATGGAGGATGCCAGGAACGGGATCTTTAATGCGTCCAGAACAATAGAAGCGATTGAACGGGAGCGTGTTAAGTCCCACCAGATGGTGGATGCTCAAAAGGAAGCGGCGGATATTATGGAGAAGGCCGCAAAGCAGATCGCACATATGCTGATGGAGGATGTGAAGGAACAGTTTGACGAAGATCTGAATGAGAAGCTGGAGGAAGCAAAGCAGCGGGAGAAGGAACAGCAGGAAGAGGAAGAGAAGCTGGAAAAAGCAAGGCAGGAGAGAGAAGAGGTACAGGATAAGAAGCAGAATAAGGATGGTGAATCCGCTGTCTCTCTGCAGAGAGCAGGAAGCAATGATGTCTCTCCTATGGATACCGATATTCTCCGGCAGGAGCTGCAAATAGATCTGATGGAACTGGCAAAAAAGCAGAATATGCATCAGGAAGAGCTTAAGGGAATTCTTTTGGATGAGTTTTTCTAAAATGTAAAATATCCCATAGAAAAAGCAGTATTTGATATCTGCTTCTTCTATGGGATATTTTTGATTAGCAACAAGAAGTGGCTTGCCGCTTCTTATGGTTTGTTATTTATTTTACAAATATCATATTATCGATAGAAGCGGTTCTGGGCTTTGCCCATAGCCATGCATTGGTGGAGCTGTTATCAAAATAAAAGAGGGCTCCGTTGCTGGGGTCACTGCCGTACAGTGCTGCTTTGGCCGCCTTAACCGAATCGGAAGAGGCAGGCTTCTTGATCATGCCGTTTTTAACAGGAGTGAACTGATAGTATCCGCCGGCCACATGATTGATTACCTTTTTAATGGTGCCTGGCCAGTCAGGGCTTTGCACCCGGTTGACCACCACAGCACCAACTGCGACCTTTGCCGGGTAGGACTCGCCTCCGGCTTCTGCTTCAATTAGTCTGGCAAGAAGGTCCAGTTCACTTTTGGTATAAGAGATTACCGCATCCGAGCTGCCGGAGGCCTTCACACCGGGAATGGTTAGCTTCTGGCCCGGAATCAGCTGGTTATCCCATTTGTTATTTGCCTTGCGAAGGGCATCCAGGGCTATCCCGTACTGCTTGGCGATGGTGTACAGGCTGTCGCCGCTTTTTACGGTATGAACCTTGGCGGCGACATACAGAACCTGGCCCGGATAGATGGTGCCGGAGGACAGATTATTGTCCTGCTTCAGGGTGCTCACCGGTGTGTGAAAGAGCTGGCCTATCTTATAGAGTGAATCGTTGGCCGCTACGGTATAGCTGGCAGCGAATGCGGTTACCGGTGATAAGGAATATAGAATGCATAGAGTAATCAGTAATATCTTACCTGGTCGTTTCATGATTAGATCCTCCTTTGGTGATTATCACAGTTACTTTGTTACTGGGTCTATTGTAACGCACTATTATGCACTATTCCTATGGACGATTGCTGGAAAAGAAGGGAGATATGGGAACATGTTTTTCGTTTCGATAATATAATTTTCCCAAAACAGGAATAAGCTATAGGGAAGAGGCAGTATAACATGCATAAGGAAAAGGGGACACATTATTATGAATACAGATAGAGAGAGGATTACTGCGGATCTGCTGACGTTGCTGGTCGTTATCTTATTTCTGGTACTTTTGAGGATAAAAAACTGGAATGATACAATGATTACCTCCTCCGTGCCCGGCCAGCGCTATGACATTCATCTGATCACAATTGACAAGATGGATCAGCACTGGTACCTAATGGATCAGGGAGCCTCCGATATGGCCAGGATGCTAAGAGTAGGATATCGATGGACTGCACCGGAGACAAAGGATACACAGAGACAGATTGAACTTCTGGAGGAGGCGGTACGAGGGGGAGCGAAAGCTGTTTTGATTGCAGTGAATGACCCGGTAGCTTTATCCGGTGTCATCGAAGATGCGAAGGCGCAGGGGGTAAGGATCATCTATGTGGATACACCGGCATATGAGGAAGCTGTAATTACGCTGTCCACGGATAATCACAGCGCCGGTTTGCAGGCGGGGAGAGCAATGCTCTATGAGTTGGCGGAGCTTGGGATAGAGAGCGGAAGAATTGGGATCATCGGAGTCAATGAGGTTACGGATTCTACCCTGAGGAGGGAGGAGGGCTTTCGCGAAGCGATAAAATCGGATGGAAGATTCACATTGGTCCCGACGGAGTACAGCAACGGTGACCCGGAAGTTTCACAGAATGCAGCAATGGCTCTTATGAGGAATTACCCTGATTTGGTGGGACTGTTTGGGACCAATGAGGGCTCTACTGTGGGAGTCGGCAATGCGATTAAAGAAGTTAAAGCCCAGGTCCAGAGGAGAAATATTATAGGGGTGGGCTTTGATCAATCAGAGCAGCTGATGAATTTATTAAAGGAGGGAAGTCTGGCGGCACTTGTGATCCAGAACCCCTATACCATGGGATATCTGGGGGTGGCCGAGGCAGTGGCCTCCCTAAGTGGCTTCGATACGGGGCCGGACATGATTAATACCGGTGTCAGTGTGCTTCGGGGAGCTCTATTTCAGAATTAATACGGCATGTAAAGCGGCGTATCATGTAAAAATGATACGCCACTTTTATTATCCCTATAATAAAGCTTAGACAGGCAGATTAGCTTTTCTGTTTTTCTGCAACCAGCAGCCAATCATCATTATCTTTTTTATCTGGCAATTCCCAATCCCCATGGATCGGTATTAGGTTTTCTGAAGCATCCGTGTATTCATCGGTACGGGGATTAAACCATCTTGTGCGGTACAGACCGCTTTGTAATCCTTTGATCTTAGTCGTCAATCTTGTGGAAGCCACATAGTAGATAACCATTCAATCCTGATTTTTATTAATTGTCACTAATGATGCGCATTGTGCCTTCATAAGCCTATCTGTTCTGCGTCAAAGCTTTATAAGGAAGAGGCTCCGAGCAGAGAAGCGACAAAAATAAAAGCAATTCCACATTATGCCTGGAGAAAGCGGCCTGGAGGAGTAAAAATAGGAGTATCCTGCAGGTGTAAAGCTATTGCTGTGTTTTGTCTGCAGAATACTTATGTTTTTTGTGATCTTATGACTATTAAAATAGTTATTTACAAATTATTACCATTGTGATAATATGTAAATAAAGCAACTATTGCAATAGTCAAATAAGAACTTTCTATGAAACTATATGATACAGAATTAAAGGTAACGGAGGATTTGTGGAGAGAAGGTGATTTATATGCGGGTATGCTGTCAAAGATTTTAAAGGAAGAAATCGGCTAAAATCGTAATATTATTTATATGGAGAAATGTATTGATAAGGAGCGGTATTGAAAGTAAATATGTGAATATATTTACGAATATTTTCTACTGGATAAATATTTTAGTAAGCAATATTATCATATGGCGATGTTAATATTGTGCCATATTATTAAATCCATACGTGAGTGTGGTAGAATGGAGAAGTTTATGAAAAAACAAATTATTGCTCTTTTATTAGTTATCTTTGTATTTGTTATACCAAGTAGTTCATACGCTAATGCTAAAGCAATAACTCCTACAGATGATATTACCATAGTGACGAGCGAGAAGCTGCTAGACACCCTTCTTTTACGGCAATTTGAAGGACTTGTGTCAGGAGAATCCGTAGATGCGTCGGAGCTATTCGTAGAAAATGATATTACACGTCATTATCAGTTATTTTTAAAATGGAGAATCGAACAAGCAGTTGCTGTGGGGACTACTTATGATAAATACAATTATGAGATTGTAGATATAGTAAGTTCAAGTTCTACCACTTTAGTGGCTACAGTGAATGCTGAATATTATTATCTAAACAGCCCATATAAGTATGGGCAGGCAGACATAATATATACTATTACAGCTGTAGATACAAAGGAAGGGACTAGAATATCTTTCATAGATACCAATGAAGTTATGTATAGTGAGTTTTCGCAAAATATATTGAGCATTAGTGATGTTCAGAAATCCTATGATTCAGCGAAACAAATAGTTAGTGACAGTATTGACGATTTGTATGTTTTGGATAAATTAATGGAGCAATCATTTGCTGAGCAAACAAATAGTGTTACCAATGACAATATTGAAGATACGCCTAGTTTAGCAGCGCTTAGTTCCTATTCTTATAATGCATCTACTGGAGTCGCGTATGCGAATAAATATTATAAGAATAGAAATCTGTATTTTTACGATGCGGGAGTTGATTGTACCAATTTTGTATCTCAGTGCATATGGGCAGCATATGGTGGATGGAGTACATCAGATTCTGATGCGACAATGCAAAGTAATATAACTGCGAAGAAAAGAATGATGAATAGTACATATTTGTCTAATTGGTTTGCAGGTTCTGGTGGAGGAGGAACACCTTGGGAAAGCGTAAATGGTCTTTGGAATTTTGTGACTTCCAGCCCTTCTGAAGGACCTAAAGCAACGGGATATAATAACAATAATCCGTACTATTACTTGGATGCACCTTCAATACAAGCAGGAAATGTTTTGCAAGTAAGGACATCGAGCGGTGCTGCAAATGATTACAGCCATTCAGTTTATGTCATCTATGCCGTAGGATTAAATGATTGGAATGAAATAGGGGTAGCACAGCACACTAGTAATGTAACTAGATCAGTGGCAGACCTGGTTTCTGGCTGGGGAGGAACAAATTGTTATATGCGAAGATTGGTATTCACAAGCGCAAATTTTTCACGTTAATTTGTAAAATATATTAAATTGATCTTGATTTTTCTGTAATGATGAATTCATAATAAAACCATAATTTGGGAACACTAATTACATTTTTTAAAAGAATTATGTAATGTTTGAGATATTGAAAGTGGAAATCTAGTATCAAAGTGTAGATTCCCAATGGATGTCATTGCCCTTGCGAGGAGCCAATCGCATAGGGCAATGATGTTTAAATTGATGATAGAGAAGGATTTTAAAGAGCTGTTTTCCTGGCAATAAAGTTAAACCAAAATGATAAGTATCAGAGGGAAAGTCATGATATTGTAGTCCTTTAAGGAAATTTTAAAAAGAGTAGAAGGACGTAGCAGTTTTTTGTATTTTTATAATTTGTTTGTGACTTGAATGAAGCGAAAGGAATGATAACAACATGAAGAAAATAGGCTATTATTACTTTGTTTTATTATTTGCTGTTTTGCTGTCGATTCTTACGGGGTGCTCTACAGATTCGCCTAGTGATATTGATTCGAAGAGAGATGAGAAAAAAGAGGATATAAAACCTTCTGATACAGCTTTATCAGCAGCAGATATTTCCCTTCAGAAAATGAAGGACTGGCAGGTCGAGTATGTAAATCAGAACAATCTTATGAATAATAGTATGATAGCACACTATTCTGAGCAGGAGGGCAGACTTGAGGAATATGGATATAGTCATTCTGAAACACAGGAAGAAGCGGCTCTTTTAGATCGATACCACGAGGTATATGGCTGGTGGTATCTTATGCGCGAAAACATGGCTGTGTTAGATACACAGGAATACAACGATATGCAATATAGTGTAGTTTTGACAGTAGGTGACGAAGGCTGCAATGGTGTTCATGTTGTCTCTTATTTAACAGAGGATGGTCAAATTAGTATCAAAGAGAGTGTTAGTGGAGAAATCCCGCTTAGTTCAGGATTTTATCCGAATTTGAAAGTCATGGATGATCAAGACGTTTTTTTTGGAATAATTAAAAAGACCCGTTATGATACGGTGAATGATGAGCAGGTTCCATCTGGCTTTGCCAAGATTGATATGACGTTCGCGGACGGTACTGGTGAAAGCCATTCACTTTCAGATAATGAGCCTGCGATTCTATTATTTTACTCTGAAACGGCAAAACCGGTCTCCTGTCGCCTCTTTGGTAAGCAAGGAGAAGAGATTGAGAATTACCAACTGGAATCAGAAGTTAGATAAATATTTTGAAGTAGAGATCTAATTGTAGGATGAAGAAGTTCCAAGCAAAAAGGCAACTCTTTCTGTGTTGATTTGTAAGGTACAATATTTTAGGGTGTTTAGTCCAATTGATGCAAATCACAATTCAAGTCATAAAAATGGTGACTATTAAAATAGTCATTGACAGATTGCTGCTATTGTGTTAGCGTGTAAGTGAAATAACTACTGCAATAGTCGAAGGAGTTTTTTATGAAACTATATGATTCTGAATTAAAGGTAATGGAGGTATTGTGGAGAGAAGGTGACTTATATGCGGGTATGCTGGCAAAGATTTTAAAGAAAGAAATCGGCTGGAATCGCAACACTACGTATACAGTTATAAAGAAGTGCATTGATAAGGGAGCAATAGAACGATACGGTGATAAATTCATGTGCAAAGCAGTGATCAGTAAAGAAGAAGTTCAAAAGTATGAAACAGCTGAATTAATTAACAAAATGTATGGCGGTTCCATAGAGAAATTTTTTGCGTCGTTCCTGAACACTACTCCGCTTTCCAATGATGAAATCGACAAGCTAAAGCACATGGTTGAACATTTAAAGTGAGGTGACAAGCATGGGGTTCATCGACATGTCGCTGTCTGCAGGTATTATAATATTTTTTATTTTCGTTCTGCGGATTTCAGATATCCGTACTATCCCAAAGGCAACTTATCCTTTGCTATGGAAGGTTACCATAGTACGGATGCTGATACCCTTCGAAATTCCGGTAAAAATTGATTTGTTAAACGAGCTGGACAAAAGGTTTATCAAAGATAAATCTGTTACTGGCATGCAGGAAGGAACCATCGGTCTAAAATATGGCATGGATACAGCTATGACAGACGATAAGTTATTCGATGCTTCATGGTTATTAATGATGCTCTGGATCATCGGAATGATATCTATTCTGGCAATCCATATCTTAAAATATGTCCGGATTGTCCGACTGATGAGTGAGGCTGTTCCCACCGGAGATGAGGTCGCCCATGCAAAAGGCAGAATAGCCCGTTGGATACCGAAACGACATATTAGAATATTATCCACGGACAGGATAACATCACCTCTCACGGCAGGTGTTTTCCGTCCTAAGATTATACTTCCTCAAAATGTGAGTTATGATAATGATAGTGAATTGGACTATATTTTAATTCATGAAATAGTTCATATTGTCAGAAAGGATAACCTATGGAAAATCATTGCACTCATTGCGGCAGCAGTACATTGGTTTAATCCGTTGGCCTGGCTGATGTATTACTTTTTGCAGCGTGACATGGAGGTGGCTTGCGATGAAAAGGTGATTTCTCTCATTGGCGGCACGAAGAAAGCAGAGTACGCTTTGACTTTAATACGGCTTGCAGAGAAGCAAAGCGAAATAGTCCCGCTTTATAGCAGCTTCGGTAAAAATTTGGTTGAAGAAAGGATTGTGTATATCATGAAACATAAAAAAATAACATGCCTGGGAGTTGCGCTGTCGTTGATTCTAATCCTTCTGACAGGTACGACATTCCTAACCTATGCAAAGGAAAGATCAGACTATAACCCACTGTACGATCCTTCTGTGAATAAAATGCTTTATATCTCTGAAGTACGTGAAAAGAATGAGAAGGCTATCGGATATTTCCCTGTTAACGAGAACGGTTATACTTATGGACCTGATTTATATGAAAGTATAACCGCAGATTTAGTGTCTGTAAATACGGAAGATACGGAAGGGGGTGTCAGAGGTTATTGCTATGAAAGAGATTTAGTCGGCCCATCCCACACTACCATAGAAGAGGCATTTGCATTTATGAAAAAATGGAAGGATGGGAGGGAGGTATTGGTTTATGAGAGTGATGGAGAGACCATCCTGGGAATTTTCAGACTGTCCACGGTTATGAGATAGACGCTATACTTTATAAAAATATTTAGCACAAAGAGGAGCTATTATGAAAGGGAAAATAAAAAAAATATTCTGTGCCATATTGAGCATGCTAATTTTATTAAGTAATGTATCAATATCGTATGCTAGTGAGGCGTATTCTCCATACAAAACATTTCCAACAACAAATGGATATACGTATAAGGGCGTGCTTCAGTAAATACTGACGGAACGGCTGCATGGTCTTTTACTGACTTAAATACAGCTGATTGGAGTAATGCACCTGCTGGATATATGGGTGCAAGAGCAAGAGTATTTGATTCAAGTGGCAATGTCAAAAAATCGAGTGCGATGCTTTATAGTAGCGAAGCAAGCAGTTTTGTGAGTATTGGAACAGGAAGATATAGTGTACAGGGAGGCACTTTCTATGGAAAGGGAGAAGTGCATTTATATAATGGAGATGGATATACTCCGTATGACACATATCAGTCTCCAAACCAAAATAATTCGTCAAGTTCTATGCTAGTGCAGATTGATAAATTACCCGATTATCAGATAAATGACAAAGGTCAAGTATATGGATCGGCAATGTTAGCCTTAACGAAGGGATACGAACCGGATTTAATATCAGCGATAGGCTTAGATGGAACAAAAGGCTATGTATATTCCACCGATTTAAATGGAGAGGTACCAAGTACTCCGGAAGAAGCGATAAAATTAACGGCACAAAGAGTAAATAACTGGGAGATTCCATTATATGAAAGTGATGGAGAGACTGTGATAGGAAGCTTCAAAATAGAAACTGTGCTGAGAGATATTATTCCTGAGTAATTAAGTATATATTTGAGCAATTGAGATTAGAGTGTGCAAGATTAGTGGAATCTGAGATATTATAAGATACCATTAATCTTGCTTTTAAATTTTGCGGACTAATGGCTGGCTATCAGGATAGTCATTTACAGCCATTATATACAAATCCAGTGCTTATAACATACCATATCGAAAGACGAGCTTTGAGTATTTCCCTACTTCTCTGTGATTTACAATTGTGAATATAGCACCCGCAGTACTCTGACAGGAGGAGGTCGATGGGAAGTAAAAAATGAACTGAAAATGCACATTTTTCATAAGATTGGCCAACTATGGTTATATGATGTGGATAACAGAACGAGAAATCATCACAAATAAATAAAAATGTGGATAAAGTGCTGAAAAATATTATTGACATAGAAATGGATTGGTTCAAAATAATTTACTCCTCACTGCTGTTCTTAATGCAAATCCCTTGACAATCCGCTTTCCTATATATTAAGATAAATTGGTTTGTTCATTTAGGATTATGAAAACTCTGGTGTAAAGACACCGGATGGATCAGTTTGGAGGATTTACATTGGGTAATTATACCGAAGAAATAAAGAAAAGAAGGACTTTTGCAATTATATCCCACCCCGACGCGGGTAAGACAACGCTGACGGAGAAGCTGCTGCTGTACGGAGGAGCGATTAATCTTGCCGGCTCCGTGAAGGGAAAGAAAACGGACAGGCATGCGGTATCCGACTGGATGGAGATCGAGAAGCAGCGTGGTATCTCTGTTACTTCCTCTGTAATGCAATTTAATTATGATGGCTATTGCATCAATATATTGGATACACCGGGACATCAGGATTTCTCCGAGGACACCTACCGTACCTTGATGGCGGCGGATTCTGCGGTCATGGTGATCGACGCCTCCAAGGGTGTAGAGGCCCAGACCAAGAAGCTTTTTAAGGTATGCGTGATGAGGGGGATACCGATCTTTACCTTCATCAATAAATTGGACCGTGAGGCCAGGAATACCTTCGAATTGCTGGACGAAATCGAAAGCGTTCTCGGAATTCGCACCTGTCCCGTCAATTGGCCCATCGGCTCCGGCAAAAATTTCAAGGGAGTTTACGACCGGGAAAAGAAGCATATCACCCGCTTTTATGCTTCCCATAACGGCATGAAAGAAGTTGAGACAGTGGAAGCGGAATTGGGCGATCCTGGGCTGGATGAGCTGATTGGCAGAGAGAATCATAACATCTTGTCGGAAGAAATTGAATTAATCGATGGAGCCAGCGACGAATTCGACATTAACCAGGTGCTGAGCGGCAAGCTGACACCGGTATTCTTTGGTTCGGCTCTTACGAACTTTGGAGTAGAGTTCTTTTTGAAGAAGTATCTTTCCATGACAACCTCTCCCCTGCCGAGACATTCTTCCGAGGGAGAGATCGATCCCCTGGAGAATGAGTTCTCTGCTTTTGTTTTCAAGATACAGGCAAATATGAACAAGGCTCACCGGGATCGTATTGCCTTCATGAGAATTTGCTCCGGCAAGTTCAGTGCGGGTATGGAAGTGAATCATATCCAGGGCAATAAAAAGCTCCGCCTATCCCAGCCCCAGCAGCTGATGGCAAGCGAGAGAACTATTATTGAGGAGGCCTATGCCGGGGATATTATCGGAGTTTTCGATCCTGGTATTTTCTCCATCGGGGATACCTTGTGCACTCCGGACCGCAAGTTTGCCTATGAGGGGATCCCTACCTTCTCGCCGGAGCATTTTGCTAAGGTGCGGCAGGTGGATACGATGAAGAGAAAGCAATTCCTGAAAGGAATATCCCAGATTGCGCAGGAGGGCGCCATCCAGATTTTCCAGGAATTTAATACCGGAATGGAGGAGATTATCGTCGGAGTGGTGGGAACACTGCAATTTGACGTTCTCAAATTCCGTCTGGAATCCGAATACGGAGTGGAGATTCGAATGGAAACTCTTCCCTATGAGTATATACGTTGGGTAACCAACAAGAATATCGATGTCAGCAAGCTGAGCGTATCCTCGGACACGAAGCGGGTGAAGGATCTGAAGGGAAATCCTCTGCTGCTCTTTGTCCATAACTGGAGCATCCAGACGGCACTTGACCGTAACAAGGGACTGGAGCTGTCTGAATTCGGAAGGTAACCGCTATGAATCAGGGAATTCTTGAACTGGATATCCATGGAATGACGAGATACCAGGCGAAAATATATCTTGATAGTCAGCTGAAGAAAGTAAAAAGAGATGTATACCGCATCCGGGTCATTCATGGCTATCAGGGAGGAACCGGATTGCGGGAAATGGTCCGGACAGAATACAGGAAGCATCCCAAGGTGATACGGGTGGAGCTTGGGATGAATCAGGGAAGCACGGATTTAATACTGCGGGAGCTGTAATAAGAAAGCCGGAAAAGCTGTGTAGGGCATACGACTTTGTACGATGGATTGCCTGTTAAAAGATTTAATAGGACATTTTTCTGCTGGTAACTGCTAACAGGAGAAGGTATAATGTCGATAGATGTTATATAGTCAATAGCTTGTTGATATAAGGCGGTGAAATAATGCAGTCCAATGATTATTACAAAATTCTTCAGGTTCATTACCAGGCCGAGCCGGAGATAATCGAAAGCGCCTATAAGCGTCTGGCGCGCAAATATCATCCTGATGTAAGGCCGGACAGCTGTAACGATGGCAGAATGCAGCTAATTAACGAGGCATATGCCATTCTGAGCGACCCTGGAAAGCGTAAGGAATATAACCGGATTTGGGAGAACAGGAATATCCGCCCCGCACCCCGGGAGAATACCAGGACTTCTTCCCCTCCCGATGCAAAGGAAACCGGTCCGAAGCAGGAGAGGCAGCAGGATATGAGGTTTCTGGCGGCCAGGGCGCTGCTGGAGGAGTATTTCCGTCATATCATAAAGAATGATTATTCCCAATGTTATGATTTGGTTTCCGAGCTGGATAAACGCAATATTCCCAAAGAGGATTTTATTCATTGGCAGACTGCGGTATCCAGAGTATATACGATGAAAGAATTTAGATGTGATATTTACGGCGTTTATAAGAATAAGCTGATTCAGGGGCGGATGTTCGATGATGTTCTGGAATTCAGTGTGAATACCGTGGAATATAATATTGTGATGGACATGGTTCAAAAGGACAGCTTTACCAAGGTGATTGTGTTGGAGAATGGACGGTGGAGGGTATTCCTCGGCTATGAGAAGCTGGAGCCGATCATTAATAAGTTCAATGATTTAAGAGGGCTGCTCAATGCAAAAAGTGTCCTGAACGAGCTGATGGAGAATCATAGCAGAATAGATAATAGTACTGGTCTGATGAACCAGAGAGGGCTGCTGGAGAATATTGAGCGGGAGATCATACGGTATGACCGTTACGGGAATACCTTTTCTTTGATTCTGTGCGAAATAGCAATGACTAAGCTGATGACCGCCCAGGAGGAGCAGGAGATGGTCAACCAGTTGGTCAAATCCACAGGCGAGCTGTTGATCAAACATCTGCGCAAGCTGGACCTTGTGGGAAGGTGGGACACGCAGCACCTGTTAATTGTATTGCCTGAGACCGGACTGCTGCCTGCGATTAAGGTCACCCATAAGATCCAGAAACGTCTTAGGGATAATCCGGCTTTGATTGCGGGGAAAGCCTGTAAACCGTTGATGGATTTTGGTGTGACGGAGTATTATTCTTCCTTGGAGGAGACGTTGGACCGCATCTACAATCAGGTCATGTAAATGGAAAAACAGATTTTATTTATTTAAGCTGGCGGAAGATAGATAAGCAACCAAAATGTAACGTTGGGGAGCGGAACCGATATACTCGAAGGGGTAGCAGGTACTGACTGTTAAGGTTGCCTTTGGTTTTGGGACAATCACGGTTCGGTCCTCCTTATCCACAATCCTCACCTTTTTTACCACATACTCGAATTCGCCCATCTCTGTTCTGACGATGAGAGAATCACCTTCGCCTATCTCACCAAGCCTGCGAAATACCGTATCCCGGTGTCCCGCAAGCACACAATTATCCTTCTCTCCCGGAAGCACGCTTCCGGCATAATGGCCGACGCCAAGATCCAATTCCTCATCACTGGTTCCTTCATAAAGAGGAAGAATGGTATCCAGCTTAGGGATGGACAGCTCGCCGAATCGCTCGCCTGCTTCCGGACGTTCTTCGTAGATGATGGGTTCGTCGGATTCCAACGAAGTAGAAGCAATCTCATCCCCCAGAACAGAAGTACCGGTACTTGCGGGCAGCTTCCCCGGTTCTGAACTCATATCTAAATTCAGCTCCTGGGAAACTTTTTCCCTGGCCTTTCCTGTAGTATAAATCCAACCGGCAAAATAGCCGCGTGAATAATGATAGAGATTGAAAACAGCCAACCATATTCCGGCTGCTGCCGCTGTGACGGCTATCATCCGGGAGAGCCGGCGCATTTTTTGCTTTTGCAATTTATTTTGCGGATTCTTTCTTATCATTTTTTGTCCTCTTATACATCAGAACTCCGGCAACTGCCAGGAGGCCTCCCAGAATTGCACCGGGAATATAATTGGTGGAAGTTTTGGGCAGCTTTCCGCCATCTTCTGTCTTAGGTACGACGTTTTTTTGTCCCGCGGGCTTCTGATCGATAATTTCTTCAATCTCGTTCCCGATATCGCTGGGCTTTCCCATCAGATAGTTAATGATATCCTGTGACATATAATAATCAGCAAGGAAGATATTATCTTCGCCATAGATAGTTAATTTGATTTTATTGATCGAAGTATTAAACTCGCTCATAAGCAGGAGATCGGAGATAGGTAAGGATATTTCCTTACCGTCGGAAAATACAGTGATTTCAAACCTAAGCTTCATCAGATCAAACAGTTCACTCAGATATGCAGCCATCTGTTGGGCCTGCTCTTCAGTGATTTCTGCATTAGGATCCATGCCTTCAATTGTCTCGGACAGGCGTTCCAACAAGGAGGTCAGGCCATCGATAAAAGCAGGGCTGGTATAATAATCCTCCATCGAGGAAAAATAATTCTCAAGGTTTTTAATCTCAGCCTCGCTAAGATCCATCATCTTAAGCAGCTGGGCAAGCATTGCTTCGTCCATCACCGGATAGTCTTCGGAATCGCTGTAAGCGATCTCATTTAAATCATAAACGAAGATGTAATCGTTGATACTTTTTCCGTTCTGCTTCAAAAGAGCGAAGAGCGTTTCCTGATCTAAATCATATGAATCATAGATAATGGAGAGATTACTGAGATCCGCTTTAATGACATCGCCCATATAATCCTTTAACTCATCCACACTCTTGAAGGTATCCAGGTCGGTTCCATAGATACTCAGAGCCTTAGACAGCATCTCCTTCGTAACTGTAAAGCCACGTTCCAAGCTGACTGCTGTCAGATAATCAACCAGATTGTTGTCAAATTCCGGATCCTGTTCGAAGGTATTTTCATAGGTATAAAAGTAAATAGCATAATCCAAGTCATTCAGATAGATATAATCCTTTAATTCCTCGCCCTTATCAGAGAGGAGTTGGTTCAAAGAGGATTCATCCAGATTATATGTTTTGTAAATACCATTTAGATTGCTAAGGTCAGCCTTAATGACAGTCCCGCAGATCATGCGCATCTCTTCTACCGATGTAAATGACGATAAATTGAGATCGTTGGCCGAGAGGTAAGCATCCAGGTCCTCCCTGGTTACTTCAAAACCGCGTTCCTCACTGACCTTGCTTAAGTACATGTTCACATCCTCTTCAAAGACGGAACCTTCTGCTGCCAGTGCTGTTTGTGGAAGGAAACCAAACAATAGAGTCAGCAACAAGAGAAATATCCCCAGTTTTTTCATGTTATCTCCTTATATAATAGGTATAGTCATGCCAAAATACTAGATAAAGCATAATGGCATGCCCGCTAATTATATAATGCCGAGGCAGCGCTTTACTATATGTAAAGCGTTGTAAAACCAGGACATATCTGTAAAAAGTGGCATTGGCCTACAGTAGATTGACAAAAAAGAAAACATAGGATATAATGTTAGTATCCTAACAACATAGAGAGGTGAGATATGATGCAGAGAGATGCCATAGGCCGTGAGGTAAAAGTCTTGTCCAATATGATTAAGCGGAAAATAGACAGTGCACAGGTATTTGCCCAGAATCAGGAGGTCACGGGAATGCATGGCTGGATCATTGGCTATCTGTACCGTAACCGCGAACGGGGAGACATCTTCCAGAGAGATATTGAAGCGGAATTCTCCATACGAAGATCAACGGCTACAGGGCTATTGCAGCTCATGGAGAAGAATGATCTCATTACCAGAGAAGCGGTGGAATACGATGCGAGGCTGAAAAAGCTGATCCTGACACCCAGGGCGATCGCGATCCATGAGGAGGTTATCCGGGTTATGGGAGATTTGGAGAAGCAGTTGGTGATAGGGCTGACAGAAGAAGAGATTGATGCATTTTTTGTAATTATCCGTAAAATGAAAGCCAATCTGGAATAAAAAGCCAATCTGAAAAGGATACCGATAGAAATAGAATGCTATCCGGCCGGGACGGCTTTTTGTTTAGAGTAAATGTTAGCTTCCTTACAGTTCGGAGGCTAACGAGAAAGAAGAAAAGCAGAATGAATATCTTTGCAATACAGCGACAGAACGGAGGTATATATGATAAGAAAATTAGCAAGATGTATAGGAGAGTATAAAAGGGATACGATCCTTACACCGATACTTGTATCCATAGAAGTGGTGGTAGATGTTATATTACCGCTGCTGATGGCTTATCTGATTGATGATGGAATAAACAAGGGTAATATGAATGTAATCGCAAAATACGGCTTTCTGCTTATCGGATGTGCCCTCCTGTCCCTGCTCTTTGGAGCGGCATCGGGATGGTTTGCGGCGAACGCATCTGCCGGCTTTGCCAAGAATCTGCGAAAATCAATGTTTTATAGGGTGCAGGAATACTCTTTTTCTAATATTGATAAATTTTCGACGGCCAGTATCGTAACAAGGCTTACCACCGATGTGACCAATGTTCAGAATTCATTTCAGCTGGTGATCCGTATTGCGGTCCGCAGTCCGCTGATGCTGATTTTCTCTCTGATCATGGCATTTGGGATCAACCGCAGGCTGTCACTGATCTTTATCGCTGTCGTTCCTTTCCTGGGACTTGGACTATATTACATCTTCCGCAAAGCGCACCCGATCTTCAAACGGGTATTCAAAACCTATGACAGGCTGAATAATGTAGTACAGGAAAACCTGCGGGGCATCCGGGTGGTGAAGTCCTTCGTAAGGGAGGATTATGAGATCGATAAATTTAAGCAGGTATCGGGCAGTATGTTTCAGGATTTCTCCAGGGCGGAGAAAATATTGGCCTTTAACAGCCCTTTAATGCAGACGGCGGTATATACCTGTATGCTGCTGCTCTCCTGGTTTGCCGCCCGGCTGATTGTAGGCGGTACCATGACGACGGGAGAGCTTACCAGCCTGATTACTTATACCATGCAGATTCTTATGAGCCTGATGATGCTTTCCATGGTATTTGTTATGCTGACGATTTCCCGCACCTCCGCGGACCGGATTAGTGAGCTGCTGGAGGAGGAAAGCGATCTGCATAATGGTGAGAACCCGATGACAGAAGTCAAAAACGGAGAAATTATCTTCGAAGATGTCAGCTTCAGCTATGCGAAGGATAAGAATAAACCATGCCTGAGCGATATCAGCCTTGAGATCAAGTCCGGTGAGACCGTGGGAATCATTGGCGGCACAGGCAGCTCCAAATCGAGTCTGGTTCAGCTGATTCCCCGCCTCTATGATGTGACGGAGGGAAGGGTGCGGGTCGGGGGCGTGGATGTACGGGATTACGACATTAAGACGCTGCGGGAAGAGGTGGCGATGGTGCTTCAGAAGAATGTCCTCTTCTCGGGGACCATCAAGGATAATCTTCTCTGGGGCAATGAGAATGCGACCCGGGAGGAGATGATTCGGGTATGTAAGCTGGCCTCGGCACATGATTTTATTGAGGCATTCCCCAATAAATATGATACCTATATCGAGCAGGGAGGCTCTAATGTATCCGGCGGTCAGAAGCAGCGGCTCTGCATCGCCCGTGCCTTACTGAAAAAACCCAAGATACTTATCTTAGATGATTCTACAAGTGCTGTGGATACGAAAACAGATGCCAGCATCCGCAGGGCATTTTATGAGGAGCTTCCGGATACTACAAAGATTATTATTGCACAGCGTATCTCGTCCATAGAGAGTGCGGATAAAATTGTTATTATGGACGGCGGCAGGGTGAATGCAGTGGGAACCCACGAGGAGCTGCTGAAGAATAACCCCATCTATCAAGAGGTATATTACTCCCAGGTGAAAGGAGGGAAGGAGCAAAATGGAGAAGACGAAACAGAATAATCCTAAAAGAAGGGTCGATATTAAAACCATCAAAAGGCTCCTCTCCTACGTATTCGCTCAGTATAAGCTTCAGTTTGGTCTTGTGCTGGTATTTATCATGGTCAGTGCCCTGGCAGGGGTCCTGGGCTCCAAGTTCATCCAAATCCTCATCGACAATTACATCACGCCGTTGATGCTGGAGGACAGCCCGCAATTCGGAGGGCTGCTCCGGGCAATTCTTACCATGGCATGTATCTATGCTCTTGGAATCGTAGCGACCTTTCTTTATAACCGAATGATGGTTGTAATCTCCCAGGGGGTGCAGAAGAGAATCAGGGATGAATTATTCTCCGGGATGCAGAGACTTCCGGTAAAATATTTTGATACACATTCCCATGGCGATATCATGAGCCATTATACCAATGATATCGACACCTTGAGACAGATGCTGTCCCAAAGCATTCCCCAGACCTTCGCTTCGATGATTTCAATATTTTTTGTATTTATTACAATGATCACCACCAGCGTTCATCTTACGGCTCTGGTTCTGGTCACGGTATTTGTCATGCTTCGGGTGGCGAAGAAGATCACCGGCGCCTGCGGCACCTTCTTTCGGAAGCAGCAGATGTCCCTGGGAAAGGTCAATGGGTATATCGAAGAGATGATCCACGGACAAAAGGTGGTAAAGGTATTCTGTCATGAGGAAAAGGTGGAAGCGGAATTTAATGTATTGAATGAAGCTCTCTTTGAACATGCCAACAAAGCAAACAGGTATGCCAATATACTGATGCCGATTATGGTGAACATCGGTAATCTTCTCTATGTTTTAATTGCGTTTGCAGGAGGAACCCTTGCTATCCGCGGGATCGGAGGTATTACCCTGGGTGTGATAGCTGCTTTTCTTCAGCTTAGCAAGAGTTTTACCATGCCCGTAAGCCAGATTTCACAGCAGGTCAACTCAATTATTATGGCACTGTCCGGCGCAGAGAGAATCTTCTCTCTGATGGATCAGGAGCCGGAGCAGGATGCGGGCTATGTTACTCTGGTCAATGCGGCCTATGAGGGGGATACCCTGGTTGAAACCGAGGAGCATACCGGCATCTGGGCATGGAAGCATCCTCATTCGGATGGCACGTTAACCTACACCAGGCTGACGGGAGATGTGAGATTCTATGATGTGGACTTTGCTTATGTAGAAGATAAGAAGGTACTGTATGATGTGAGCATGTTTGCCAAACCTGGAGAAAAGATAGCATTTGTCGGAGCGACAGGAGCGGGAAAGACAACGATAACCAATCTGATCAACCGTTTTTACGATATTGCGGACGGTAAGATACGATATGACGGAATTAATATCAATAAGATAAAAAAGAGCGATCTTCGACGTTCTCTGGGAATTGTGTTGCAGGATACCAATCTGTTCAGCGGCACTGTGATGGAGAATATCCGCTACGGCAAGCTGGATGCCACCGAGGAGGAGATCTATGAGGCGGCGCGGATTGCCAATGCCCACGATTTCATTTCCAGACTGCCCATGGGATATGATACGGATCTCTCCGGTGACGGAGCCGGTTTGTCCCAGGGCCAGAGGCAGCTGCTGTCCATTGCCAGAGCGGCGGTAGCGGATCCTCCGGTCATGATTCTGGATGAAGCCACCTCCAGCATTGATACCCGTACCGAGGCGATTGTCCAAAGAGGAATGGACAGCCTGATGAAGGGAAGGACGGTGTTTGTGATTGCCCACCGCCTCTCCACGGTTCGTAACTCCGATGCAATCCTCGTATTGGAGCTGGGCCGTATTATTGAGCGGGGAGATCACGGCCAGCTGATAAAGCAGCGGGGGAAATATTATCAGCTCTATACAGGAGCCTTTGAGCTGGAATAGAATGAATTTAAGGACCGGAGCCGGGAGGCTTCGGTCCTTTGTCTTTGCAGAAACAGTAAGACCTTCTAAAATATGTCTAAGTGGCAGGCGTTAAAACCTGCCGAAATTTATGTAGTATTACGAAAACGGGATATCCAAAATCTGCACCCGATAAAAAACATACAATAAAATATAAAATAACTTGCAAAAATTATAAATAGTGAATAATTTCAATGATTTTGAGAAGAAAATTGTATGTTATTGTTAAAAGACATTTGTTATAATCTCAAGTGTAAGAAAATTACATTACGGTCATCGGCCGTGTAAAATCGAAGCGAGGGCTTCAAAAAAGGAGGATATTTGATATGAAAAAATTTATGGCACTCGTACTTAGTGTTGTTATGCTGGCATCATTATTAGCAGGCTGCGCCAAGTCAGAGGATGGGAAAAAGGGCGATCCGGCTCCAACTACCGGAGCAGAAGCAACCAAGGCTCCCGAGGCAGAAGGAGCAAAGACTGTTAAGGTGGGTATTACCATCTACAAATTTGACGACAACTTTATGACTCTTTACAGACAGGAGTTAGAGAGATACTTCAAAGAGGAATTAAGCAATGATAAAGTTACCTATGAGGTAACCGTAGTTGACGGCAAGAATGACCAGGCGGAGCAGACCAATCAGATTCAGACATTCATTGCTGACAAATATGATGTTATCGTTGCCAACCTGGTTCAGTCCTCCGCAGCTTCCACTGTAATTAATCTGTGTAAGGAAGCGAATGTTCCCTGTATCTTCATCAACCGTGAGCCTACCGCTGAAGACCTGGATCTCTGGGATAAAATTGCATATGTAGGTGCGGACGCAAGACAGTCCGGCACAATGCAGGGCGAGATCATTGTTGATTTAGAGAATAAGGGTGATATCAACGGCGACGGCAAGGTAAGCTACGTTATGGTTATCGGTGATCCGGAGAACGTGGATGCACAGTACAGAACAGAGTATTCCGTTAAGGCACTTACGGATGCAGGCATTACTGTTGAGGAATTAGTTGCTCAGCGCGGTGACTGGGACCAGGCAAAGGGACAGGAAATCGTAGCGGCAGCCCTGACACAGTACGGTGATAACGTTGAGGTTGTATTCTGTAACAATGATGCCATGGCTCTCGGCGCTCGCCAGGCGATCCAGTCTGCCGGCAGAACCGTTGGCAAGGATATCTATCTGGTAGGTGTGGATGCCCTTGACGAAGTTGTTTCTTATGTTAAGAGCGGCGAAATCACAGGTACCGTTTTGAATGACCATATCGGCCAGGCTCATACCGCAGCGGATGTTGCAGTAAAGGCAGTTGCCGGTGAGGCGTTAGATAAGAATTACACCGTAGATTATGTAAAGGTTACAAAATAGTTCCTGAACTCCAAGAGGCTGCTGCAGAGCGCCAGTCATGCGTTTTGCAGCAGCCCCTTATGGGGTTAAGCGTTGTTAACAACGCACACTTATTTATAGGAGGTTTAACCAATGTCGGACTTTTTATTAGAGATGAATGACATATGCAAAAGTTTTCCGGGCGTAAAAGCGCTGGATCATGCGCAGTTAAAAGTCAGACCGGGTACGGTTCATGCTCTTGTCGGCGAGAATGGTGCCGGTAAATCTACCTTGATGAAATGCCTCTTTGGTATTTATTCCAAGGATGAGGGTGAGATTTTATTAAATGGTGAACGGACGCACATCGTCAATCCTTATGATGCGTTAAAAAAAGGCGTTGCCATGGTGCATCAGGAGCTGCAGCCCATCCCTGAGAGAAGCGTGGCTGAGAATATTTATTGCGGTAATTTTCCCCGAAAATTCGGATTTTTTGTTGATCATAAAAAAATGTACCGGGATACGGAAGTGTTGCTGAAGGAAGTTAAGATGAATTTTGACCCCAAGGTCAAGCTGTCCTCCTTATCCGTGTCTCAGATGCAGGCAATTGAAATTGCCAAGGCGGTTTCTGCCGATGCAAAAATAATAATTATGGATGAACCAACATCCTCCCTGACACAGAATGAAGTGGATAATTTATTCGAAATCATTAACTCGTTAAGAAAAAAAGGAATTTCCATTATATATATATCCCATAAGATGGATGAAATCCTCAGCATCTCTGATGATGTTACCATCATGCGCGATGGTCAGTATATCGGAACCTGGAGCGCAAAGGAACTGACAATCGATATGATTGTTACCCGGATGGTGGGGCGTGAGCTAAAGAACCTGTATCCTCCCAAATCCAATGTCCCGGGAGAGGTGGTGCTTGAAGTAGAGGCTCTGACCTCGATTACCGAAAAATCCTTTAAAAATGTCAGCTTCCAGCTGCGCAAGGGCGAAATACTCGGTATCGGCGGATTGGTGGGGGCACAGCGCTCCGAGCTCTTTGAAGCGATATTCGGCATCCGCGGTATCCGGCAGGGTACCATCTCCTACAAGGGAAAGCAGGTGAAAATCAAGCATCCTCAGGATGCCATCAACCAGGGGATCGCCTTGCTGACCGAGGACAGGCGTGCCAACGGAATCTTCGGGGTGCTTTCCATTGCCGAGAATGTTTCCATTGCGTCCCTGGATAAATACCTGAGAATGGGATTATTTCTGGATCACCGTAAAATAGAGAAGCTGGTGCAGGAGAATGTGAAGAAGCTCAGCATCAAAACGCCCAGCAGCAGAACAAAGATACAGACCCTGTCCGGCGGAAACCAGCAAAAGGTTATTATATCCCGCTGGCTGGCCAATAACCCTGATATCTTTATTCTGGATGAGCCGACCCGCGGCATCGATGTGGGAGCGAAGTATGAGATATACTCTATTATTGCCGAATTGGCAAAACAGGGAAAGAGTATCATTATGATTTCTTCGGAGCTGCCGGAGCTGATCGGTATGTCGGACAGAATTCTGGTTATGTGTGACGGCAGAGTGAGCGGTGAGGTAAGGAAGGAAGAAGCGACCCAGGAGAATATCATGAGCCTGGCGACAAAATTTGCATAAGCAGGAATAAGTTATGGCTGCCGAAGGGCAGCATGGAGGTCAAATATGGAGAAAACAGCGATTAATTCAAAATCCGTGAAGCGTTTTCTGGAGAATAACGCTATTATACTGATCATTGCCCTGATCGTAATATTTGTCGGCATCAGTGAGCCGAACTTTATCTCAGGAAGCAACTTTAGAAATTTGTCCGTGAATACGGCAGGACGTTTTATTATCGCTCTTGGTGTCAGCGGAGCCTTGATCACGAAGGGAACCGACCTTTCTGCCGGCCGTCTTGTGGGACTTGGCTCCTGCATAGCCGCGGTACTGCTGCAGAAATCTGATTTCAGCTCGAAGCTGTTCCCGCAGCTGCCGCAGATGAATATCTATTTTGTATTCTTTATCACTGTTGTAATCTGCGGAGCTTTTGGTTTCATCAACGGATCGGTAATTTCCTTCCTGAAGGTCCCGCCTTTTATTGCAACCCTGGGAATGCAGACACTGGTATACGGTATCTGTCTGGTGTTTACCGGAGCAAAGCCCATCGGCGGTCTGAGAGATGATTATACCCGTATAGCCAGCGGTTCGTTTCTGAAAATTCCTTATCTGTTAATTATCGCAGTGGTATTCGGAATTTTTATGTGGGTGCTTTTTAATATGACAAGGCACGGAAAATACATGTATGCCATCGGCGGTAACGAAAATGCAGCCGAGGTAGCGGGAGTCAATACCAGTAAAACTAAAATCATTATCTATACCCTGGCAGCGATGCTTTATGCAGTGGGAGGTATCCTGCTGGCAGCGAAATCCGGCGGAACCTCCGTTAACATGGGTGCCGGTTACGAATTGGAAGCAATTGCAGCCTGTACCATAGGCGGTGTATCCACCAACGGCGGTGTCGGCAAGATATCCGGAATACTCATCGGTGTGCTGGTATTCGAGCTGCTCAAGATATCGCTTCAGTTCCTCGGTGTAGAATCTTCCTATACCTATATTGTTCAAGGTCTTGTAATTATAATTGCAGTTGCACTTGACTTAAGAAAATACCTGGCAAAGAGATAATATCCGGCACAAGCAACAAGGATGTATAATTACAGAGGTGATTATATATCCTTTTGCATTAGGAGGGAAAGATTCAGCTATTGACCCGGGACTGCAAATGAAATCTGTGAAATTGAGGTAAAATATAGTTACAATTCAGCCTGCGGCATTCTGAATTGCAGCAAAATATATAACAGCGCCGGAGCACAGCAGCCGGCAATTATGATTGGAGGAAGGGATGAACGAAGAGAAGAAGGACATGCAAGAGGACGTCGGAGCGAAGAATGAGGGACAGGACACACGCAATGCAAAGGAGAAGCTTTACGATAAGATACCGATACCCTTGAAAGCCCTGGATATCATTATCGGAAGTCTGATCGGGATTCTGGTGATTATGATGCTTTATTTTATCATCCGGAAATATGGCTGATGGGGGCCGATCCGGACACTTATGAGGAGAAAACAATGAGAAGGGATAAGGTTAGGGAAGGAGCAAAGGACAGAAATTCACTTCATCGGGGACGGCAGTTTAAATTGAAATGGATGAACGGAATACGTGCAAGGCTGATGGCTGCATTTTTTATTCCGGTTTTATTGATTGTGGTATTGGGGACCATTACTTATTCGACGGCATCCAGGGGGATTATCCGTAATTATGAGACCGCCAGCAGAACAAGCCTGTCCATGATGGGCAAGTTCTTCTCTTTGGAGCTGCAGAATATAGCGGCAAGGGTTGCCGAACTGGCATCGGGCAACGAGATAAAGCAATATTATTCCGGGGCCCTGAAGGACAGGCCGGCGGATGAGATGACCTCCCTGGAGGCGGTAGGAACCCAGGTGCGTAATATGAGGAATGTAGATCCCTATCTGGAGGAGATCTATATTATTGCAGCCTACGGTAAGGGCGTAAGCCGATCGGGAACTTTTCTGGTGGAGGATTATGCAGCGTTCAAAGCCTCTCCCGAGCTTCAGAGCCTGTCAACGTCCCGCAGCACCTCCGCCTGGGTAGGTTCTCATCCCTGGGTGGACCGGCAGGTCAGCAAAAACGGTGAGTCAAATCTCGGCAGCTACAGCTTATCCTATATCAGCTCTTTTATTGATGCCCGTAATCAGCGCTCCGGCTATATCCTTGCGGATTTGAAGAAGAGCTTTATTGCAGATGCTCTGGAGGAGGCGGGTTTTGGTGAGGGAAGCCATACGGCCTTTCTGTCCGGCGATGGCAGGGAAATCATGAGCGGCGAAGAGGTGTCCGCCCTTTCTTTCTTAGACCAGGAGTTCTATCATAGTGCGGTGCAAAGCGGGGAGGAAAGCGGGGCCGGATATGTTGAACTGGAGGGTTCCTCCTATCTTTTCATCTATAACAGGCTGGAAGCGGGCAATGCACTGCTCTGTACCCTGATTCCGGAAAGTCTTATTCTGTCCCAGGTGGCTGCGATCCGCGGTGTTACGGCTGCCATTGTCGCCATAGCGACTGTGATCGCGGTTTTGGTGGCAACCTTCATCTCCGCCGGTATCTCCGGAGCTCTGAACCGGACCAATATTACGCTGCGCAGAGTGGCCGAAGGAGATCTGACCGGCTTGCTGAGCATCAGGCGAAGGGATGAATTCGGCATTCTGGGCAGCAGCATCAATCATATGATCCGGGGAATGGAGGAATTGATCATTCAGATGACCGGGGCCAGCGCCACCGTGTCGCTGTCCTCCGGTGAAGTAACCGGTACGGCCGAGCTGTTATTACAGGCATCCAGGGATATCTCCGGGGCGGTAAAGGATATCGAGCAGGGGATCGCACAGCAGGCGGAGGATGCGCAGAATTGCCTGCTGCAGATGTCCAATCTGGCGGGGCAGATTAATGTGGTACATGAGAATACGGAGGAAATGGAGCGGATTGCCACCGGAACAAAGAACACGCTGGAGCAGGGCATGGAGGTTGTCCGTGATCTTGGCAGAAAGGCGAAGGGAACCTCGGAGGTTACGCAGAGCGTTATCCGGGATATCTCCGCCCTGGAGCAGGAATCTGCCGCAATCAGTGATATTATGGCAACCATCAATGATATTGCGGAGCAGACCAGGCTTCTTTCCCTGAATGCGTCCATCGAAGCAGCCAGGGCCGGGGAAGCGGGAAAGGGCTTTGCCGTGGTTGCTCTGGAGATCAGGAAGCTTGCCGGACAATCTGCCCAGGCGGCAAGCAATGTGGGCGGGATTGTCAGCCATATTCAGGAACAGACCAGGAAGACCGCAGGTACCGCGCGGCAGGCAGAAGATATTGTGGCTTCCCAAGAGGTGGCATTATCTGATACAATAAAGGTATTCGATGAAGTGAACGAGCGGGTGGAAAACCTGAATAATAATATGAAGAAGATTGTGGAAGGGATTGCGGGAATGGAAAGAACCAAGAGCGATACCCTGACGGCAAATGAAAGCATCTCCGCCACGGCGGAGGAATCAGCGGCAGCGGCCAATGAGCTGGGAGTTACGGTGAATGAGCAGCTGCTGGCGGTTGAAAAGCTGAAGGAATCAGCTGCGAGGCTGGGACTTCAATCAAGGGAGCTGGAGGCTGCGGCAGCATTCTTCAAGCTATCCGGGAATGACCCGCAAAGCGGACAGGAATAGGACGGACATCAATTGTATAGAAGGAGATTGAAATGAAGCGATATACCGTGATACTTGTAGACGATGAAGAGGAAGTGCGCCAGGCCATCATTAAAAAGCTGGACTGGGAGAGCATCGGCTTTGAGGTAATCGGTTATGCAGATAACGGGGAGGATGCTCTGGAGCTTGCGGAGCGTCTCCGCCCCGATGTTGTCATGACAGATATAAAAATGCCCTTTATGGACGGGTTGACCCTGGCCAGAAAGTTAAAGCAAATCACCAAGGATTTTAAAATTATTGTATTTTCCGGCTTTGATGAATTTGAATACGCCAAGGAGGCCATCAAGCTGGAGGTGGAGGAATATATCCTTAAGCCCATCAATGCCATTGAGCTGAAAGGTGTATTTGAGCGGATCAAGGAGAAGCTGGATACGGAGATCAACAGCAAGCGGGATATCGAGCAGCTGCGCAATTATTATATCGAGAGCCTTCCGCTGATGAAGGAGCAGCTGCTGATCGGCATTCTGGAGGGAAGGCTTCAGAGAAAACGGATCGAGGAATTAATGAAGGTCTATGAGATGAAGCTGGATGCTCCCTGCTATATGGCCGGAATTGTCCGTATGGATACGGCGGGCAGCAGAACAAGGGCGGAGGAGGACTATATGGGAGGGAGCAGTCTGATCACCTTATCCCTGAAGCAGATCGTGGATGAGAATTTAGCCTCCTGCCTGGATTTTGTCAGCTTCTTCAATCTGGAGACTGTGGTTGTAATCGCATTATTGAAGGATCCGAAGGAGAGTAAGGATTTTATCCATACCATGGATCAGATTTGTAAAAGCGCCTTCCGTATTCTGGAGCACAACACCTGCGCGGGAATAGGCAGTCCGTGCAATGACCTGATGGAGCTGCACCATTCCTATCAGGGAGCGAAGAGCGCCCTGGATTACCGCATTCTGTTTGATGCCAACCAGGCAATCTATATCAGTGATGTGGAGATCCAGAATAATGTGCAGAATATCTGGGAAAGCAGATATACGGAGAATATTCTCAGGGAAATCAAGCTGGGAGAGGTGGAGGATCTGGTTAAGGCAATTCAGGAGCTGGTGAATTATATCAGAAATTCCAACATTTCCATTCAGCTGTATCAGGTATCCCTGATGGAGATGGTCACGGAGATTTTTAAGCTGGGCTGGGCCTATCAGCTGGACATGGATAAGGTGTTCGGTCCGGATTTCAATATTAACAGTAAGATATCCCAGTTTGCTTCCCTGGATGCCCTGAAGGAATGGCTGCTGGAGATTTGCGTCAAGGTAAGGAACAGCATCCGCCGGGAGCGGACCGATACAGCGAAGCTTTTGATCAATAAGGCGGTGGATTTTCTGGGAGAGCATTATTGTGACAGTGAACTATCCGTAGATACCCTATGCAGTTACCTCAATGTCAGCGCTACCTATTTCTCGATTTTATTCAAGAGGGAGACGGGCCTGAGCTTTATCAATTATCTGACCAAGGTGCGGATGGAAAAGGCGCTTCAGCTGCTGAATACGACGGATGAAAAAACCTATAATATATCGGCAATGGTAGGATATACGGAGCCGAATTATTTCAGCTATGTGTTTAAAAAGCAATACGGAGTATCACCCTCCAACTACCGTAAGAACAAATAGTGTAACAGGCCGAGCCAGGCTGAGCTGTTACCCAATAATACAACCGGAAAGGCATATCACCTATGAAGACCAGGATGAAAGAGCTGCTTTTAAAAATTGCGCGGTATTCCCGGCGAAGAACCATACAGTTTACGCTGTCCATCTCCTTTTCCCTGGTGGCATTATTTGGAATGGGCTTCAGCGGCTATATGGTTTATTCACGTTATGCCGCTTCTACGAAGGCTTTGACAATTGAGAGCAAGGAGCAGCTGATTGACCAGGTCAATATGAATCTGAACGCTTATCTTCGCAATATGATGCGCATCTCCAATTCCATGTATTATACCGTAATTAAGAAGAAGGACCTGGCCAGGGAGACTCTGGAGGGAGAGATGAGCCTGCTCTATGAAGCCAGTAAGGACAACCTGGTGAGTATTGTCTGCTTTGAAGGGGACGGCACGCTGATAGCCGCCACACCCATCGGCAGCTTGAAAAGCGGGCTGAATGCCACGAACCAGAGTTGGTTTGTCAATGCGAACCAGGAGATAGAGAATCTGCATTTTTCCATTCCCCATGTCCAAAATCTGTTTAATGACAGCAGCTTTAATTATCATTGGGTGATCTCCCTGAGCCGGGTTGTGGAGCTGACCAGAAACGGCAACATCAGCCGGGGAATTCTCCTGGTGGATATGAATTACAGCGGCATTGAGCAGATTTTTACCAAAATGAACCGGAACACCAGCGGCTATGTATACCTGACCGATGGCAATGGAGAGATTATCTACCATCCCAAGCAGAATCTCATTAATTCCAGCCTGCTCCATGAAAATAACAGGGCAGCCGTCACCTATGAGGACGGCACCCATGAGGAGACCTATGAGGGGGAGAGGAGGATGGTAACCGTAAGAACCGCGGGCTATACCGGCTGGAAGATTATCCACGTGACCCCCACGGAGGAGTTCTATATGAGCTACCATCAGATGCAGTTTTTTACCGGGATCATACTGCTGCTGACGATTATCCTGATCTTTGTTGCAAACCAGTTTGTCTCCTATCTGATTGGCAATCCTATTAAGAAGCTGGATGATTCGGTTAAGGATCTGGAATACGGCAAGCTGGATTTGAACATTTATATCGGAGGCTCCTATGAAATCAGGCATTTGGGGAGAACCATCACCTCCATGGTGCGCCGCCTTCATGAGCTGATGGATGAGGTGGTGATTGAGCAGGAGAAAAAGCGCAAGAGCGAATTTGATGCGCTCCAGGCCCAGATTAATCCGCATTTTCTCTATAATACCCTGGATTCCATCGTATGGATGGTGGAAAGCGAACGCTACCAGGAGGCGATCTTCATGGTGACGGCTCTTGCCAATCTGTTTCGCATCAGCTTAAGCAAGGGAAAGAATATTATCAGTATCCGGGAGGAGATCGAGCATGCCCAGAACTATCTCTATATCCAGAAGATACGCTACAAGAACCGTTTCCAGGTGGATATCGATATCGATCCGGAGATCCATGAATGCAGTACCATTAAGCTGATTGTACAGCCGCTCCTGGAGAATGCCATCTATCATGGTGTGGAGTATATGGATGGGGAAGGCGAGATTAAGGTAAGAGGATATCTTAAGGAAGGCGAGGTTTATATCGACGTCACGGATAATGGACTGGGGATACCGGAGGAAGCGCTGGACTATGTACTGACGGATGAAAAGCGGGAGCATAAAAAGGGCTCCGGCATCGGACTCAGCAATGTCCACCAGAGAATCCAGTTGTATTTTGGCAAAGCATACGGATTGGAGATTGAGAGCATCCTTGATGAGGGTACCACGATTCACATTCATCTCCCGAATATACCTTATGAGAAAACGGAAGCTTAAGGAAGAGGGGAGGCGAAGCGGTGAAAAATAATCTAAAAATCTTTCTGGCCATAGCGCTGCTGCTGGTGCTGACCGGAGTCCTGATTGTCAGCAGCTATTTATATATCAATGATACCAGCGGAAAGAACGATACCGCAAGGATCTCCGTCATCGTATACGGCTCGGGGGCCAGTGACCGCTGGACGACCATGAAGCAGGGGCTGGAGCAGGGAGCCCTGGATTTCCATGCGGAGATTAATTTTGTCACCACCACGGAGGAAAAGGATGTCAAGGAGCAAAGCAGCCTCATAGAACGTGAGCTTGCCAACGGTTCCCAGGGGATTATTCTTGCGGCTGCCGACAGCAGGGAGCTGTCCGATGTGGTCAGAGAGTATGCGGCATCGGTGCCCGTTGTGCTGGTGGAGACCAGCATTAAGAATGCGGAGGGGCTGACTTATATTTCAGCAGATAATTATAGTATGGGGCTGAATATAGGACGATCCGTGTATCTGAGCGGTGATGAGAACAAGACAGTGGCGGTATTTGTAGATAATCTTCAGCGCAACAGCGTGTCGGAGCGGTACAAAGGATTTCTTGACAGCCTGCAGTATACAAAATGCACCATAATGCCCTGGGAGCCGGAAGAGGGTGAGGATATTGCCGCATTTTTGAATGAAAAGCTGAAGAAGGAGCCGGCGGATGTCATTGTTGCGCTGGATGACAGGAGTCTGGAGGCGGTAATCGATGCGGTACAGACAGCCAAAAGCAGTATTGATGTCTATGGTATAGGCAGCACCAACAAAATTGTCTATTATCTGGACTATGGCTTGATTAAATCCATTGTATTCCAGAATGAATTTAATATGGGATATCTGAGCGTTCAGGAGGCTGTCCGCAGAATCGGACAGGAGGGGAAGAAACCCGGTATTGATATTGAGTTTCGTACCGTGAATAAGGTAACAATGTATTTGCCTAAGAATCAGAGGTTAGTATTTCCGATTGTACAATAAGGAGGGGAGGCCGGAAGAATCGGACCGGTATACAGTATGAATATGAAGAAGGTCGTATTGCCTGTGGTGATCGCCTTTATCATTCTTTGTATCTTTGCGGTGAATTATATCAGCACAGGGCATGGAGGCAGGGATGATGAGGATGGAAAACGGACCGGCATGAAGGTGGGGGTCAGCATCTATAATCAGTATGATACCTTTATCTCCAGCCTTGTGGAAAATCTGAAGGAAGAAGCAAGGCGGATGGAGCAGGAGAAGAACATCACCATAACCCTGGATATCGTCAATGCGGGAGGAAGTCAGGTATCCCAGAATTATCAGGTGGAAGAATTTATAAAGAAAGAATATGATATACTCTGCATTAATCTGGTGGACCGTACGGATGCTTCCACCGCCATTGATATGGCAATGAATGCGGATATTCCGGTAATTTTCTTCAACCGTGAGCTGGTAGAGAAGGATCTGGAACGTTGGGATAAACTGTTCTATGTGGGGGCGGTTGCGTTAGAATCAGGAATTATGCAGGGACAGATTATAGTGGATGCCTGTGAGAAGGACTTTGCCGGGATCGACAGGAACGGTGATCAGGTATTGCAGTACGTAATTCTGGAAGGAGAAGCCGGGCACCAGGATGCATCCATCCGCACGGAGTATGTGATTAAGACAATTACAGAGGCTGGCATTAAGGTGGAGAAGCTGGGGGACGAGATTGCCAACTGGAACCGGGCGCAGGGGGAAACCCGGATGTCGCAGTGGCTGAAGACCAATCGGGATGAGATAGAAATTGTGATCGCCAACAATGATGATATGGCATTGGGAGCAATTGACGCGATGAAGAAGGAGAACCTGGCGAAGCCTCCGGTGGTGGTGGGAATTGACGGAACCCAGGTTGGCCTTGAGGCTGTGAAAAACCAGGATATGATAGGGACGGTTCTCAATGACAGCTTCGGCCAGGCCGAAGGTATCACCCAACTAGCCTATTCGGTGGTATTTCATCAGGAGCTGCCCGAGTCCATTGAATTGATCAATGGGAAATATATACGCAAGCCCCATATTATTGTCACTTCGGATAATATTGAGGAAATTCTTAACCGTTAATGGTTCAGGTATGGCCTGCGGGATAAAATATTTCATCCGCAGGCCATACCTGAACTGTTACTTTAGCCGGAGTGTTAGATAACCGAGGGTTTATGCCTTCTCATATAGCAATATTGCAGCAGGGCGACGAGCCCTGCTACAGTTATAATAAGGAGTGTCATTATCTGGTAGGCAGATTTCAGACCATAGGCATCTACCAGATAGCCGCCCAGGATATTGCCCGTAATACTGCCGATTCCGGTTTGAATTAATGCAAGGATGCTCTGCCCCTTGGATTGGTTTTCCGGCTTTACATTCTTACTGATGAATACCGCGATACTGAAGTAAATTGTCATAAAGCTCATGCCGTGCAGCGCCTGGGAGAGCACGACAAAGGGAAGACTTCCGCCGGTGACGGTGAGGATACGTAGCCCCAGCAGCAAGCAGGCGAATATGGTGATTTTAGTGGTACTCACTTTCTTCAGCACCCGATTCATCAAAAATAACACCGGAAGTTCGCTGAGGGCCGAGATGCTGTTGGTGAAGCCGATGGTTCCTTCGGACAATCCCATGTCCAGCATATAAACCCCGAGAAAGCTGTAGTTGAAGCTTAAACCTACCTGGCTGATAAAGGCAAAGACCAGCAGAAAATAAATCTGCCGTGATTCAAAGATATGAAACGGAGAGCGTCCGGAAGCTTTTTCGTGCCCGGAGGTGTCAGGAAGGCTGCTGGCGAAAAGCTTCCTGGGTTCATCCTTTGGAAGCATACGAATAAACAGGAACAGAATAAGAAAGCTGACACAGCCCATAATATAGGCCAGATCAGGATTTTTTCTGACAATGATTCCGGAAAAGATCACAAAGATGGCGTAGCCAAGGGTGCCTCCCATTCGGATCTTGGAGAAATCAAGCTGGTTCTCATGGCTGCTCCGCAAAGTAATGGCATCACTCAGAGGGACCAGGGAGGTATTGAAGACCGCCAGCAATGTCAATGCAATAAAGAAAGAGGCAAAAGATTTGCCGATATAAAAGCTTAGAATGGACAGAGCACTGCCCAGGGCAACGATGGACAGCACGCCCCTGCGCCTTCCTGTTTTATCACTGATGACCGCCCATAGGGGCTGTACCAGGATGGAGACAACCGGACCGATGGTCAGCAGAATACCGATTTCAACTGCATTGATGCCTGTCTTCGAGAAGTAAGGGCTTAGGAAGGGGACATACATGGAGAAAGAGATATAGATAAATGCATTGATCATCAATAGATTTAGGGCAGTCTTATTAATAGTGAATTTCTTCATAGGTGGCTCTCCTCGTTCCGGTTTGTAATAATAAATAAAGCATCGATATTGGGTATGTAAAAAACTGCGCATAGATAGGATTATATCAAATAATACATGATATTGGAGCAAATGAAAAGAAAAATAAATCGTAATTCATATATCTTTTATTCCGGATACCTTTTGTGGTACAATAAATTAAGAAATTTTGAAAGAAATGCGGGGAGATTAACCTATTATGAGCTATAAGGCACTATTCAAGACGGCAATGCTGGCAGGTGAGATCATGGCGCAAAGCGGGGCTGAGACCTTTCGTGTGGAGGATACGATGATACGAATTCTTAAATCCACAGGCCTTGACTCGGTGGAGGTCTATGCGACTACCACGGGTATTGTCGCGACGCTGTCGGATCCTTCCATAGAGGCGATTACCGGTGTAAAGAGGATTACCAACCGGTCTAATAATCTGAGCCGGATTAACGATGTGAATCAGATATCCAGAAATATCTGCGACGGGGTAATCACCGCCGCCCAGGCCTGCGAAAAGCTGGAGCAGATAAGATATAGCAGAGCCTACTCCAATCTGACACTCACCATCGCAACCATTATATCCATGGGCGGCTTTGTTGGGCTGTTCGGAGGCTCCTGGCTGGATTGCATTCTTGCTGGAGTCAACGGGATCTTTATCGTGTTGATCGGGAGAATTGCCGACAACCGTATCGCGAGTCCCTTCATCATTGATATGGCGAAAAGCTTTGTGGTTGCCTTTATGACCATGGTATTTGTGAAATATCTTACCGGAGCAGACCGCAGTCTGATCACTATAGGCTCCATTATGCCGCTGGTGCCGGGAATACCAATTACCAATGCCATACGGGATACGCTCCAGGGAGATTACAGTTCCGGAACGGCAAGGGCGGTAGAAGCTTTTGTCATATCCCTGGGGATTGCGGTGGGAGTCGGCCTGGGTATGGGACTTTTTAATTTTGTAGAAAGGATGTTTTAATATGCTGGTACAGGGGATCAGTGCTTTTTTTGCAACAGCCGCTTTTTCCGTTCTGTTTTATCTGCCCAAGAGATATCTTATCCATGCGGGTATGACCGGAGGGCTGGGCTGGTTTATCTATTTGGTGAGCCTTGGTTATATGGGTGACAAGGTACTTGCAACCTTAACGGCAACCCTGCTGGTGGCGTTGGCGGCTCACATTTTGGCCAGAATATATAAGATACCGGTAACCATGTTTTTGATACCCGGGGTGATTCCCTTTGTTCCCGGTGCGGGGATGTATCAGATTGTACTCAGTATCGTAGAGGGGAATGTGGAACGTACCTCCTTCTATTTCTTTGAAACTTTACAGATTGCAGGGGCCATTGCCCTGGGCATTTTCATCATTGATACCTTCTTCCGGAAAAAGGCCAAAAGGCCTAAATCTAATTCGTAAAATCAAGCTGCTCTCCGCGATGGAACAGCATACGGACAAAGAGGATTGCTGCAAGGTAATCCTCTTTCGTTATTCAGACGGAGGCTAAATCACTTGATATAACCACTTATGCATTTTCCGGCACCAGTTATCTAAAATCTCTTGGAGATTCTAAAATGCTTCATTATAATATTTCAAAAGGGGGATGACAATGCTTGTAATAGGAATATGCGACGGAGATACTGCCGTTCGCGTTATGCTCTCCAATTTCATAAAAAGGTATAGAGAGGAAACCGGCTTGAACATTCAAGTCCTTTCTTATGATAACGGCGAAAAACTGCTCCGGCATTATCCCCTTGAGATGGATTTAATCTTTCTTGAAATACCATTTGCAAAAATGAACGGGATTGAAATTGCGAGGCGTATCCGGAAAGCGGACACACAGGTTGGAATCGTATTCTTAACAACCGTTTTGAATCATGTGCTGGAGGCTTATGAGGTGCGTGCGGATAATTATTTAATAAAACCGCTGCGTTATGCCCGGTTTTTGGAGGAAGTAGAACAGGCCCGCATGCGCCGGGGACAAAATAGATTTTTTATTGAAACAAATGCAAATGGTGTTTATAAAATCTATGCGAAAGCCATCTGCTTTATAGAAACGGAAGAGCATAACACTCGTATTCATACGGAAACTGATTCGATTCTAAGCTATAAACGTATGAAAGAACACGAGCAGGTATTGTTTGAGCAATATTTTATTCGCTGTCATACCGGCTATATTGTAAACCTTTTATTTATGGAAAAGATGGAAAAAAGCGATCTTGTTTTGGTAACGGGCCAGCGCATTCCGGTCAGCCGGCAAAGACGCGCAAAGGTGTTAGAGGGCATAAGAGAATTGTATTCCGAGGGGGAGAGAAATGAAAAAGATTAAAGAGAATATTCTGACGGTGGGATGGTCAATCAAGCTGGCCTTTCACATCAATGCCGGTATTTTTCTTGGCTGGGGTTTTTTAAGCATTCTTCTTTCGATACTGCCGGCGATTGCGCTTAAATACAACCGGCAGACGGTATCCATCATCTCAGATTACCTTTCAACGGGAAGAGGAAGCTTTCAAGATGTGGTTCCGTCAATCCTGATTCTTGGAGTAATACTTACTGCTGTTGGCCTGTCAAAGCGCATAAACGGAAATTTCCTCTACTTTATCATGTATGATGCTTACTATTTTGGACTGGAAGAACACATGATGGATGTGGTCCAACGGATAGAGATCAAAACGCTTATGGATAAAAAATACCGGGATGATCATCATGCTGTCATGGGAAGATGCGGTGCTCTGGCGGATTTTATGAGTTCCGGCTGTCTGTTTCTTTCCAAATTAGCAGGAGCAGTTTCACTTTTATGTGTCGCCGCCCAAACCTCTTTGGTTATTTTCTGTGTTTCCACAGGGTACATAATAGCAATACTGCTTTTGAATTATTTGTCCGCAGACAGGCTGCGATGGGACGGGCGGCCATACAACGAAGCGTCACGCCTTTCCAATCATTATCAAAGTTCCGTGATGTCACCCGGTGTGGCAAAAGAGCTACGCGTATATGATTTGGGAAAAGAGACAATTGAAAAATGGGATAAATCATATGATAAAATTGAGAGGATAGACAGGAGATATGTTAAGGTACGCCAGCTTGTAACCCTGATCAGCGGCGTCGGATTCTACGTTTTCATGGCAGGGATGATGGCGTATTGCATCTACCGGGTAGCGGACGGCGGCATGTCTGTGGACGTATTTCTCATGCTTTATGTGATGGGGCAGAGCATAAGCGAAGTCACACAGATTCTTTCCTCCAGTTTTCAGGAAGCTGATAGAGGATTATATTTCCTAAATCTGCAGCGTAAGTTTCTAAATGCGGTTCCAAAGACAGCAGAAGACTGGACAGAGGGCTTTGAACCTGCCGGTGGGGAGGTTGTATTCGAAGCGGATTCGGTATGTTTTTCCTATGACGATGAACATGAGGTTTTGAGCAGCTTGTCTTTTAAAATAAACAGGGGTGAAACCATTGCCCTTGTGGGTGTGAACGGGAGCGGCAAGACAACGCTTGTGAAGCTTCTGATAGGCTTGTTTGCTCCTTCGAAGGGAACGCTTCGTTTTTATGGAAAGCCGTATGACAACCGCACCCGCGGAGCAGTGATTCAAAGAGTAGGTATGTTCTTTCAGGATTTTCACATATTTCATTCCACCTTGCGGGAAAATGTCGGGTTCGGGGATTTAAAGAACCTTGGGAATACAGACCGAATCCGCCTTGCAATGCAAAAAGGCGGAGCGGAGAAGCTCCCATCCCGTTTTCCGAAAGGCTTGGAACAATGGCTCCTGCGTAATGTTATGAAAGACGGAGCCATGCTCTCCGGCGGTGAGAAGCAGCGTGTGGCAGTTTCCAGAGCACATATGAGCGATAAGGAAATACTGATTTTTGACGAGCCTGCCGCGGCTCTTGATCCCATCGCCGAGATGAAGCAATTTGGAGCCATACGTGAAAAAATAGAAGGCAGAACGGCGATCCTTATCAGCCATCGGGTCGGGTTCGCACGGCTTGCGGACAGAATTATCGTACTGGACGGCGGAAGACTTGCGGAAGCAGGTACGCATGACGAGCTGATGTCACAGGGTGGGATTTATGCCGGATTTTTCCGTGAGCAGGCCCAGTGGTATGAAACGGAAGGAGGCGAAATACATGAGCAAGCTGAAAACGATTATGAAAGCCTTTAAGATCAGTATAAAAATTAAAGGCACAGCGTCGATGGCAATCAGCCTTCTTGGATTTCCCGCCGCACTTCTGCCTGTTCTGCTGGCCGGCCGACTGAGAGCGCTCACAGATGAATTGCAGCTTCTCATGGGTTCCAAGGGGAGCGTTACTCCTGCATTGACTGTTTTCGCTTCCCTGGCAGGATTATATGTTGTGCAGGTCATTATCACGAATTTGGGGCAGTACAGGAATGGTCTTGATGAAATAAAAATTCAAAGGTACATCAAGTATATCATCATGCGCCATAAATGTGAGGTACGGTATAAATATATTGAGAATTATGATGATTTTCAAAAGCGTATCGCCTTTACCGAGGAGTTTGCGGGATTTACAATGGCAAGATGTATTGGAAGCATGATAACAATCCTGCAGCTGCTGGTGTCTTTTTTAGGAGCAGCCGTTGCTCTATGGAGCATCAGCCCGGTCATTGTGATTATTCTTTTTGTCACAAGTGTTCCGGCGGCAGTTCTCGCTTATTTACAACAGGACGAAACCTTTCGTGTCAGGACAAAATGGATGGAAGAGGGAGCGCTTGCGATTCATTATTTCTCTTTGATCGCCGGGAATAGTTCAATTGACGGGCTGCAGGAGATACGGCATTTCGCCTTGTTCGATTATTTAAAAGCGCGGTGGCGGGCAATTGCCGATGAATATATCGGCAAGAAGAATAAGGTGATGGTAAAGCATGTAAGGTATAATACGGCCGCTGATTTTCTCCGAAGTGCGGTTTATATCGGGATTTTGTTGCTGGCGGCATGGTCGATCTACAAAAATCCTGCGATTGGGTTGGGAACTTTTACTTTAGTTTTTGCATTGTCAGGGCAGGTGCAAACGATTACGGGAGATTTTTTGGTGGGCATTATGGTGTTTGCCCAAAATATTCCCTATATGCAGGAATTTTTCGGACTGGAGGAGCTGGAGCGCGAGCCGTATAAGAGAGAAGATGACAGACCGCAGCATTCCGGCGATATTTCTTTTGAGAATATTAACTTTTCATATCCCAATTCTGAGGCCGAGGTGTTAAAAGATATTACGGTCAAAATAAAAGAGGGTGAGAAGATTGCCGTTGTCGGAGAAAATGGAAGCGGCAAATCAACGTTTATCAGTCTGCTTTGCGGAATGTTTGCCCCTAAAACAGGCAGTGTCAGCATTGGAGGTATTAACGTTTCTGCCAATCCTGCTGCCGCACGCAATATGATTTCCGTTGTCTTTCAAGACTTTGCCCATTACGAAGCAAGTTTAAGAGAGAATATTACTATTTCAGATAAAAACCGTAATGCAGGCGATGAGGAGATAATGGATTTATTGAAAAGAATTAATGTAAGTGATGTGGTGGAAGAACAGCCCCATGGGCTGGATGAGATGGTAGGTTCTTTTTCTGATAAGGCAAATAATCTTTCCGGAGGCCAGTGGCAGAAAATTTCCATCGCGCGGGCTGCATATCGGGAAAGTGCAAGGATCATGGTTCTTGACGAGCCGACCTCTGCACTGGATCCCATTGCCGAAGCTCAGTTATATAGAAATTTTGCAGAATTGACCGGAGAGAAAACAACGATACTCATTTCACACCGGCTTGGTATTACATCAATTGTTGACAGGATCCTTGTGTTCAAGGACGGCGAAATAATCGAAGATGGTTCTCACAGACAGCTGATGGCGCAAAACGGCCATTACGCAAAAATGTATCGGGCACAGGCTCAGTGGTATGCATAATCCGATGAGTCAGCGGTTCATCAGCCGATATTGTGTCGGAGTCATTCCCATATACTGTTTAAATTGGCGCATAAAATGCTCCTCATTCTCATAGCCGCACCGGACAGCGATATCACGGATGGTATCGCTGGTTGCAATTAACGAGGTTTTTGCATATTGGAGCTTGCAGGAAATAACGTCGGCAATGCAGGTGGTTCCAAAGGTCTGCCGATATAGCCGCTGAAAATGGGAGGGGCTCAGATTCACCTGGCGGGACAGGCGTTCCACGGTCCATTTCTCCTCAGGATGGCGATAAATCAGGGAACGGAGATTCAGCAGCTCATCATAATAGCCGTATATTTTTGTATTCTGAGGCTGATAAGCTGATAATTCGATGATTTTTACGAACAGGAGCCTCAGCAGCAAATCCATGGATTCTGCCCGCTTTGCGTTGGTGGAGATGTATTCCAGATATAACTCCTTTAAGATTTTACCCAGCTGCTTGGTAGAGGGAAGCTGTATCAGGGTATCCAGGGGCAGGGTATGGAAGTCCGGCTCTGCTTTTGCGTCAAAATGAATAAAATCATTGGCATAGCCGGTACCATTGGCACGATAGATCTGGGGAGTGCCCCGGTTAAAAATGATAGCGGAGTTCTTTGACGCAATATATTCGGCTCCATTCAGCCAAAGAATGGCGGGAGTTTTAAAATACAGAAAAAGATAGTCACCGGAACCGTTGGGGCGGTTGATGGAAAATTGGCTGCTGTGGGTGTAATTTAGGCCTATGGCATGAACTGTCATAATGGACTCCATTCTATGAAAAAGTCGGATTCATCAGTATGAAAACATCATATATCATTGTTATTTCCGGTGTCAATATGCTATAACAGATGGTATTAAGATATGATGAAAGCGCAGTGCCCAAGCTTAACATAATGACATTGATCAGAGGAGGGCCAGGCGAAGGACATAATACCCCGTAATGCACTGTAACAAAGTGCAGTGAACAGTGTGAGAAAGACATACGTACAGCGGCCTGCATGAGAGTATTAATTATCATTAATACAATTCATCATATATCATACATGGAAAGGAAGAGCAGAATGAAGGCAAAATTGACACTGAACAAGGATTTTAAAATCGGCGAAGTGGATGAAAGAATCTACGGTTCTTTCATTGAGCATTTGGGAAGAGCGGTGTATCAGGGGATATACGAGCCGACCCATCCCACTGCGGATGATATGGGCTTCCGCAAAGATGTAATAGAGCTGGTAAAGCAGCTGAAGGTACCGATTGTGCGCTATCCCGGAGGCAATTTCGTATCCGGATACCGTTGGGAGGATGGAATTGGCGACCGGAGCAAGCGCCCGAGGAGAGCGGAGCTTGCATGGCAGACCATCGAGACCAATGAGGTAGGAATTGATGAATTCCAGGAATGGGCCAGGCGTGCCGGAAGTCAGGTGATGCAGGCGGTGAATCTGGGGACCAGGGGGCCGGAGGAAGCAAAAGATTTACTGGAATACTGTAATTTCCCCGGAGGAACCTATTATAGCGACCTGCGCCGCGCCAATGGTTTTGAGGAGCCCTTCGGAATTAAAGTGTGGTGTCTGGGCAATGAGATGGACGGGCCCTGGCAAATCTGTGCGAAGACAGCCGAGGAATACGGGAGGATTGCCTGCCAGACAGCCAAGGTGATGAAGGATTTGGATCCGACCATTGAGCTGGTAGCCTGCGGCAGTTCCAGTCTCTCCATGCCCTCTTTCGGCAAGTGGGAGGCTACGGTGTTAGAGCATACTTATGAGTATGTGGATTACTTATCCCTGCACAGCTATTACGGAAACCAGGAGAACGATACCCCTTCCTTCCTGGCCTGTTCCCTGGATATGGATCAGTTCATCAAATCCGTTGCTGCGATCTGTGATTATGTGAAGGCGGTGAAGCGGTCCGATAAGACGATTTATCTGTCCTTCGATGAATGGAATATCTGGTTCCACAGCAATGAAGCGGATAAGAAGCTGGAAAAATGGCAGATTGCGCCTCCTCAGCTGGAGGATGTCTATACCTTTGAGGATGCTCTGGCAGTGGGATGTCTTCTGATTACCCTGTTAAAGAACTGCGATCGGGTGAAGATGGCCTGTCTAGCCCAGCTTGTGAACGTAATTGCTCCCATTATGACCGAGAGCGGCGGTGCTGCCTGGGTACAGTCAATCTACTATCCCTTCCTCCATGCCTCCAACTATGGAAAGGGAGCGGCCCTGTCCCCTGTTCTAACCTGTGACAGCTACAGCACGGGGAAGAGAAAGGAAATTCCCTATGTGGAGACTGTCGGAACCTATGACAAGGAAACGGGTGAGCTGACGGTATTCGCTGTTAACCGGTCCTTGGAGGAAAGTGTGGATTTGGAGATAGCATTTCGTGAGTTTGGAAGCATGGAGCTTATTGAACATATTGTGCTGGAGCATGAGGATCTGAAGGCGGCCAATACCGCCGCTGCACCGGACAAGGTGAAGCCCCACAGGGGAGGAGCAACCAGAGTGAATTCCTCTGCCGCCATTGCTACCCTGAACAAGCATTCCTGGAATGTTATCCGGTTTCAACTGAAATAATTCATAGTGTTATTTTTGATGAATGGTTTTTATATCCTTCGAACAGGCTCCCTGTATGGGATTCCTTCTGCGAAGAATATAGGAACCATTCTTTTCATTGACAGAAGATGAATGGTATAATATCGTTAGATATTAGATATTAACGCTGTGATTTTCCGGATGAAACTGATTTTTCCGAAAGGATGGGATGCTTAGTATGGATTTTCAATTTTTTATGCCGACCCAAGTGATTATGTCAGAGAACGGAATTATTAATAATGCGCCGCTGTTTAAGGAATTCGGAAAGAAAGCTCTCATCGTCACCGGATCTGCGTCTGCAAAATTGTGCGGGGCTATGCCGGATATAACACAGGCGCTGCAGGAACAGGGGATTTTGTATGATCTTTATGACAGGATTAAGAGTAATCCCACCGTAGCCAGTGTATATGAGGGGGCAGCTTATGCAAGAGAGGCGGGAGCACAATTTTTGATCGCCATCGGCGGAGGCTCGGTAATGGATGCGGCAAAGGCCATCGCGCTCCTGACAATGCAGGAGATTGAAGAGGAGGAGCTGTTCTCCGGGGTCTACGGCCCGGAGGTTCTGCCGGTGATTGCGGTTCCTACAACCGCCGGAACCGGGGCGGAGGTTACTCCATATTCTGTTCTGACCAATGATAAGAGGCAGACAAAAACCAGCATAGCATCGCCGTACTTATTTCCCAGGATCGCCTTCCTGGATGCCAGGTATACAAAAAGCCTGCCCATGACAATTACAATTAATACGGCGCTGGATGCTTTGTCCCATGCTATCGAGGGCATGCTCACCGTAAGGGCGACGGCCATCAGCAATTCTATCGCTGCGGAAAGCATAGCGAGGATTTCACAATGTCTGCGCGGCTTATCACCCGGCAAGGCGCTGGATGAGGCGGGACGGCTTCCTACGGACCTCCGGGAAAAGCTCTTGCTTGGTTCCATGCTGGCAGGAGTGGTCATAACCCATACGGGAACCACCGTGGTCCACCCCATGGGGTATAGTCTGACCTATTTTAAAAATGTGGATCATGGCCGGGCCAACGCTCTGTTGCTGCCCAGCTATCTGCGTTTTGTCGCAAAGCATGAACCGGAGGCGGTAAAAAAGATATTATCTGCCATGGGACTGAATTCCATGGATGAATTGGAGGCTGTCTTTTTGAGATTGCTGGGAGAAAGGGAAGTGATTACGGCAAAGGAGCTGGAGCGGTACGCAGCCATTGCGGTTCAGTCGAGGAATGCGGCAAATTCAAGAGTGGTTCCTACCCGGGAGGATATCGAGAATATTTATGCCAGGAGCCTGCAAATATTATAGTCTTTGGACTATCGAATCAACAAATACTTTTGATAATAGAGTGGGGATTTACACGGTTAATGATTTATTAGATGCATTGAAATTAATAAACAAATTGACATAGGATAATTATATTGATGAAGGCAGGTTACGGATATAATTAATGATAATAAGGAAAGGAGGTCAAATTGGGATGGTAATTAGTCAAACCGATTGCGAAGCTTTGCCTGGGCAGCTTTCTGCCGAACCTACCGAGAAAAAACGTGGCAGACTGAAAATTTACTTCGGTTATGCGGCAGGGGTTGGCAAGACCTGCGCCATGCTGCATGACGCTCATGAGGTAAGAAAAGACGGCGTCGACGTTGTTGCCGGTTATATTGAAACCCATGCCTGGCCGGAAACGACGGCACTTTTAGAAGGGCTGGAGCTCCTGCCTCCTTTGGAAAGCTCCTATAAAGGAGTCGCTTTCAAAGAGTTTGACTTGGACAGGGCGATTCACAGAAAGCCGGGGCTTATCCTGATAGATGAGCTGGCCCATACTAACGCCGAAGGCTGCCGCCACAAAAAAAGATATCAGGATGTGGAGGAGCTGCTGCGCGCAGGAATTGATGTGTATACCACGGTTAATGTGCAGCATATCGAAAGTTTGAATGACGTAGTGGCGTCCATCACCGGTATTTCGGTACGTGAACGTATTCCGGACAGCGTGTTTGACAGTGCCGATCAAATTGAACTTGTGGATATTGAGCCGGATGAACTAATTGAACGCCTTCATAGAGGAAAAGTCTATCTTGAAAAGCCTCAGCGGACTCTTTCCACTTTTTTTACCAGAGAAAAGCTGATCACCCTTCGTGAAATTGCGCTGCGGCGCACAGCTGATCAGGTCAATCGGATTTCTTTGCAGAATTCTGAGCAGACACAAAGCGGTGGTTCTTATGCGAACGAGCATATTTTGGTCTGTCTCTCCCCGGCGCCCTTCAACGCCAAGGTGATCCGCACGGCGGCGAGAATGGCGGATGCATTCCATGGTGTGTTCACTGCGCTCTTTGTGGAAACACCGGGTGCGGCAAATCATAACCAAACGCGGCTTCAGGAACATTTGAGGCTTGCCGAGCAGCTTGGTGCTCAAATTGCCACCGTGTATGGGGAAGATGTTCCGGGACAGATTGCGGAATACGCCAAGGTGAGCCGTGTTACAAAAATCGTCATGGGACGCTCCAATCATATGAATAAATGGTTTGCAAAGCCTACCTTTGTGGACAGGCTATCTACCCTTGCACCCAATATAGATATTTATATCATCCCGGATTCCCAGCCATCCTTCCATTTGGGACTGCCGAAACACACAAGGTACGCTAAGTTTTCATTGGCAGATTCCTTAAAAACCATAGGAATTTTGATTGTATGCACGCTGATTGGGCTGTGGTTTGCTTCTCTCGGCTTCAGCGATACAAATATCATAACAGTTTTTATTCTGGGTGTATTGATCAATTCTATTGTGACAAGCGGGCAGATTTACAGTGTGGTATCCTCCGTTATGAGTGTGCTGGTGTTTGATCTTATCTTTACCAAACCCTATTTTTATTTTCATGTATTTGGTGCCGGCTATCCGGTTACTTTTCTGGTAATGCTGGCGTCTGCCATCATTACCAGCACACTTACCAAGCGGGTCAAAGAGCAAGCACGGCAGGCTGTACAAAAAGCCTACCGTACAGAAGTACTTTTGGAAACAAGCCACAAACTGCAGCAGGCCAAGGATGAATCGGCAATCCTGAGTGAAACGGCGCAGCAGATGGTCAAGCTGCTGGATAGAAGCATCATTTTTTATTCTGTACAGGAAGGTACTCTGTCCGAGCCGATGGTTTTCCTAAAAGAAGGATTGGAGGCAGATCCGCAGGTTTATCTCACGGCGGATGAACGCATGGTAGCTGAGTGGGTCTACAAGAATAATAAGCGGGCGGGTGCTACTACAAACACCCTGTCAACCGCTAAATGCCTATACCTCGCGGTGCGCGGAAAAGACAGGGTTTTTGCTGTTGCAGGAATTGCCATGGAAAGAGAAGCGTCTTTGGAGGTATTTGAAAAGAGCCTAGTGATTGCCATGCTTGGGGAGTGCGGTTTGGCACTGGAAAAGGAATGGCTGAATGAAACTAAAAAGCAAATCACCATGCAGGCCCATCAGGAGCAGCTCCGTGCCGATCTGCTCAGAGGCATTTCCCATGATCTGCGCACCCCCCTTACCAGCATTTCGGGGAATGCGGGCATCCTTATGGGGAATTCTAAAATTCTCAGCGAAGAGCAAAAAGATGGACTCTATACCGACATCTACGACGATGCCATGTGGCTGATTAAGCTGGTGGAGAATCTGCTTTCCATTACCCGGATTGAAAACGGGACGGTGAATTTGAATTTGCAGCCGGAGCTGTTGGATGAGGTCATCGAGGAGGCGTTGCTTCATGTCAATCGAAAAAGTGCAGAGCATAAGATTGAGACGGTTCTCGGCGACGAGTTCCTTATGGCTAAAATGGACTCCCGGCTCATTATTCAAGTCATTATCAACATCGTAGACAATGCGATTAAATATACGCCGCCGGGTTCCTGTATTACAATCTCGGCAAAAAAAGACGGACAATACGCCTGTGTTGAAATTGCCGACGATGGCCCCGGTATTTCGGATGAAGCAAAAGCAAAATTGTTCGACATGTTCTTTACAGCATATAATATCAGCGCGGATGGCCGACGTGGACTTGGGTTAGGGCTTACCCTGTGTAAATCAATTATTACCGCCCATGGCGGTACGATATATGTAAAAGATAATGCTTGGCAAGGTACCGTGTTTGGATTTACCTTGCAGGCAGAGGAGGTGGATGTCCATGAATAAGCCTTTAATTCTTGTGGTAGAAGATGATAAAGCTATACAGAAGCTGATTACCACAACGCTGGAAACGCAAGGGTATCAATATCATACGGCCGGAACAGGCAGAAGCTCGATTCCCCTGGCGGCTTCCAAACAGCCCGATATCATGATTCTTGATTTGGGGCTTCCGGATATGGACGGCGTGGATATTATTAAAAAGGTTCGGGAGTGGTCGAATATGCCCATTATCGTGGTTAGTGCCCGCAGCGAGGATCGAGATAAAATTGATGCATTGGATGCCGGTGCGGACGATTACCTGACAAAACCCTTCAGTGTGGATGAACTTCTGGCGCGGCTCCGGGTCAGTCTGCGCCGGGTACGTTATGACAGTGAAAAACTGCAAAAGGATGCAACAGTCTTTACAAATGGGAATCTGAAAATCGATTATGCGGCAGGCTGCGCATGGCTGGATAACGAGGAAATACACCTGACGCCGATGGAATATAAGCTCCTATGCCTTCTGGCTAAAAATGTAGGGAAAGTCTTGACACATAATTATATTCTGCATGAAATATGGGGGAATTACTCCAATGATATTCCTGCTTTGCGCGTTTTTATGGCGACGCTGCGCAAAAAAATTGAAAAGACTTCTTCCCAGCCAAAATATATTCAAACTCATATTGGTGTCGGCTATCGGATGCTCCGGGTAGGGGAAGACGGAAAATCCAGTTGAGGCTTGCGGTGCCCTAAAAAGTGAGGACGGACTATCTGCTTTATGCAGACAGTCCGTTTTTTGATAACCGTTTTTTTATTAACCCAATCTAATATTACCTCACTCTATTGATATAAAAGAATAAAGAGGTCAACGTCTTAATGCGGTATTAATGTTCTCGTAGAAACCCTAACCCAATATTAATGCCATAAATGGTATATTGAAAATGTTCCATATACGACGGAAAATGGAGCTTTACTTATAATACAGACTAGGGAGTGTGATCTATTGATAACCAGATGGCTAAATCCGGGCAGGTTTTTGGTTTTGGGGTTTGCTGCTGTAATCCTGCTTGGAACCATATTGTTGCTTTTACCTGTTTCCGCGAATCCCGGCGTTACGATTCATCCTGTGGATGCGCTGTTTACTTCCACAAGCGCCGTTTGTGTGACGGGGCTCATCGCCATCGACACGGCAGATCATTTCAGTGTGTTTGGGCGAACCATAGTTGCGCTGTTGATCCAAATCGGAGGGCTGGGCATTACTTCTATCGGTGTTGCATTCATTTTACTGGCCGGAAAAAAGATTGGACTCAAAGAGCGCGTCCTTGTAAAAGAAGCCTTAAACCTGAATACTCTTAAAGGAGTGGTGCAGCTGGTGAAATCCGTTATGCTTGTGACGCTATGCTTTGAAGTCGTTGGCATGGTGCTCAGTTATATCGTGTTTTCACAGGACTATCCGCCCTTGTCGGCGTTAGGAATCAGCGCGTTCCATTCCGTGGCGGCGTTCAACAATTCAGGGTTTGACATCCTCGGCGGATATCAGAATCTGATTCCCTATCGAGACAATGTGCTGTTGAACCTGACAACCTGCGGTCTGATCATCTTTGGTGGTTTGGGATTTTATGTAATTCGTGAAATGTTGCATAAGCGCTCTCTGAAAAATCTGAGCATGAATACAAAAATCGTTCTAACGATGACGGTATCCTTGCTGGCTATTGGTACGGTCTTGTTGAAGCTTACGGATGATGTGACATGGCTGGGTGCTTTTTTTCAAAGCACTTCCGCCAGAACAGCGGGCTTCAGTACGTATGCACTTGGAGATTTCACCGCTGCGGGGCAATTTGCTTTGATTATCCTGATGTTCATCGGTGCTTCACCGGGGTCAACGGGTGGCGGTATAAAGACAACAACGACTTTTACTTTGCTGAAGAGCCTCCTTGCGTTCTCTACTAATCGGGATTGCACGGCTTTCCGGAGAAAAATCTCAAACGAAAGCATCATAAAGGCATTTACCGTTACAAGTCTGGCGGCGATCATTGTATGTGTCATGACCTTTTTGATCTGCATTACTGAGCCGCAATTTACTTTCCTTCAGGTGCTTTTTGAAGTTGTATCGGGATTTGGCACGGTCGGCTTGTCAACGGGCATCACACCAAATCTGACAGCCATCAGCAAGATACTTTTATGCCTGACCATGTTCATCGGTCGGCTTAGCCCGCTCACAATGGCTTGCATTTGGGTGTACCAACCATCATCAAACCTTTCTTACGTGGAAGAAAGAGTAACTATAGGATAGGAGAATAATTATGCCGGGTTATAAATCGAGTATTGCTTTTGGAGTGATCGGACTGGGCCGTTTTGGATTTGCCCTTGCGGAGACACTTTCCGACAACGGGAAAGAAGTATTGGTCCTTGATAACAACGAGAGCAAAGTCAAACAAATTCAAGATAAAGTGCAGCAGGCCTTTGTGATTGACCAATTGGATAAACCAACGTTAGAGGAGGCCGGAATACAGAACTGCGGCACAGTTATTGTATGTATAGGCGAACATATTGAAGCCAGTATCCTGACAACACTCAATGTAATTGAGTTGGGCGTTCCCCGGGTTATTGCAAAGGCTATCAGCGCCGAGCATGGAAGGGTGCTGCAAAAAATCGGAGCAGAGGTGGTTTATCCTGAGAAGGATCGTGCCGTTCGTCTTGCGAATTCGCTGACAACTCCCAGAGCTTTGGATTATATTGACCTTTCAAATCAATATGCGATTTCAGAAAGTAAGCTGACCGATAGATTGAGTGGAAAAACCATTCTCGAACTGAACTTTCGTAAAAAGTTCGGACTCAACATTATTGCGATTGTAAGAGGGAATCAAACCATCGTTGAAATTACCCCGGACCTTCAATTAAACACAAACGATTTGATCGCCGTTGTGGGTACGAAGGATAGCATTGTAAAATTTGAACGGTATCTGACCTCATGACAACGTGGAAAAAAGGATTCTGCTGCTGAAAATTCCTGCAACAGATATTGCAAAATAGCGGGTTGGTCATTTTTATTAAGGGGATCTCTCACAATAAGGTGATAAGAATGCGGAGGATGAAAATGAAGCATCAAACGAAGTTACAACTAGAGATAATGAGTACAGTTTTCTGCGTGGCCGGTTTATCTATTTTCATGATTGGCTTCTTTATTATCGCAGGCAAATGTGATCTCTCTGTAATATTGGGAACCATCGCAGGCAGCGCAGCTTCTATGCTGAATTATTATTTACAGATATTAACCGTAAAAATTGCCGTGAATTACGAACGAGACAAAGCGGTCATAATGAGCCGGCTGCTAAAGGTATTTCGGATGCTTCTGATATGTGCAGCCGCGTTTACCATACTGCTGCTTCCGGAGTTGCATGACACAACGGGTATTATGGCGTTGTTTTTTCCTCAGATCAGCCGTGCAGTTATTTCAGTAATGAAAGGTTGAATTGTGAGCATGTTCTTGTGAATATCCGTATAAAGAACAGGTTTGAACGTCAGAATTATTGAACATATGCCCTGTACTAAGGGGCTGCCAGGACCGGCGGTCATTAACTTTACAAATAAAATAGTTATAAAAAATGAAGCAAGATAGGGATTTATTTTCTTACCTTGCTTTTTAAATTACCAATATAATAAACTATATTGTAAATTTTGGAGGTATATAATACAATAAATTTGAATTTGCTGAGGAGATGAGAATATGAAAATAATAACTGTATGTGGTAGTTTAAGATTTATGAAAGAAATAATGGAAATAACAGAAAAAATGGATTTACAAGGAAATTGTATGTTAAGCCCTATATATCCTACCAAACCTAATAAAGATGATTATACAGATGAAGAAGCTATTATGCTGGGTAAAATGCATAAAGAGAGAATAAAAATATCTGATGCTATTTTAGTTGCAAATGTAGATAATTATATAGGAAGCAGCACAAAAAGTGAAATTGAATTTGCTAAATCATTAAATAAAGAAATTATTTATTATACAGATTTGATAAAATAACACAGTAAGAAGTAGAAAAATACTCGCTTTGTATGAGCGTTGAAAGGTTTACTGAACTTGCAAAAAAACACCGATTCTGAAAAAAAGTATTTAAAACAACGGCAGTATAGTTAGAAAATGAAGTTATCGTAAATGGAATAGTTGAACAAAGATTTTGGATAAATCTATAGAAACTCAAGAAAATAGTATATTGACAAAGAAGTAGTCTGCTGTTATTATCGTAAGCAATGAGTGGAATGCTTGATAAACCACTTTTATGTCAGATAACATGGGCGAAGATGTTCCGTAAAAGGGATGCTTCGCCCTTTTTACCGAAAACTTAGGAGCAAATCTTATATTACAAGGAGAGGTGGATATGAAAAAGTATACACGGGAAGATATTATTAGAATGGTGGAAGAGGATGATGTTGAGTTTATCCGCTTGCAGTTTACGGATATGTTCGGCAATTTGAAGAATGTTGCCATCACCACAAACCAGCTGGAAAGAGCCTTGAATAATGAATGTATGTTTGACGGTTCCTCGATTGAAGGCTTTGTGCGCATAGAGGAATCGGATATGTACCTGCATCCGGATCTGGACACTTATGTCACCTTTCCCTGGAGACCGCAGCAGGGCAAGGTTGCACGCCTGATCTGTGATGTATATACGGTGGACGGCAAGCCCTTTGAAGGCGATCCCAGATATATTTTGCGCAGGACGATAGAGGAGGCAAAGGAGCTGGGATATACCTTTGATGTGGGCCCGGAGCTGGAGTTTTTCCTGTTTCAGATGGAGGAAGACGGTCAGCCTACCACCTCCACCAATGAGAAGGCGGGCTATTTTGATCTTGGACCGCTGGATTTCGGAGAAAATGCACGCCGTGATATGGTTCTGACCCTGGAAGAGATGGGGATGAGAGTGGAGGCCTCCCACCATGAGGTTGCGCCTGCACAGCATGAAATCGATATTAAATATGATGACGCCCTGACCACAGCGGATAATATCATGACCATTAAGCTGGTGGCCCGCACCATTGCCAAACGCCACGGACTTCATGCAACCTTTATGCCTAAGCCAAAATACGGAGTGGATGGATCCGGCATGCATGTGAATATGTCCCTCAATAAGGACGGAAAGAATATCTTTGACGATCCCTCGGATGAATTGGGTCTGAGCAAGGAGGCATATCATTTTATTGCAGGCCTTATGAAGCATATTGAAAGTATCGCTGCCATTACTAATCCCCTGGTGAATTCCTATAAAAGACTGGTTCCCAATTATGAGGCCCCGGTATATATTGCCTGGTCCGTATCCAATCGCAGCCCTTTAATTCGTATTCCGGCCAATCGGGGGGCCTCTGCCAGGCTGGAGCTGCGCAATCCGGATCCGTCGGCGAATCCCTACCTGACGCTGGCAGTGTGCCTGGCAGCCGGTTTGGACGGTATTAAGAACCAGCTGACACCTCCGAAGAACATTGACCGCAATATCTTTGAGCTGTCTGAGCAGGAAAGGGCGGAGTACGGGATCAGACGCCTGCCGGCTAACCTGTGCGAGGCAATAGAGGATCTTGAAAACAGTGAATTCATAAAGGCAGTACTGGGCGAGCACGTTAGCAGAAAGTATATTGAAGCAAAGAAGGTTGAATGGGAGGATTACCGAACTCAGGTTACCAAATGGGAGCTGGATCAGTATTTATACAGAATATAGAACGGGCATTAATCCGGAGGGAACGGAGGTGAACAGATGTGTTTAGCATAATTGTAGGGTTTCCAAAGCAAGAAGATGCCAACAGCATTAAGAATCTATTAAGCAGAAGCGGATACCATGTCAGCGAAGCCTGTACTCTGGGTTCTCAAATCATCAGCCATGCCAATGATCTGGATGAAGGGATTGTTGTATGCGGATACCGTTTTTCCGATATGCATTTTAGCGAGCTCAACAATTATCTTCCCAAGGGCTTTGAGATGCTCCTGATTGCATCACCGGAGAAATTAGAGTATAGTTTGAATAATAATATCGTCTGTTTGCCTATGCCAATTAAAACTCATGATCTTCTTAATACACTTCAGATGATGTCATACCAATACCAGCGGCGTAAGAAGAAGGAAAGAGAAAAGCCGAAGGAGAGGACACAGGAGGAAAAGGATCTGATTAAAAAGGCAAAATTGGTGTTGATGGACAGAAATAATATGACCGAAGAGGAGGCGCATCGTTACCTGCAAAAAAACAGCATGGACAGCGGTACCAATTTGGTAGAGATGGCGGAGATAGTGCTGAAAATGTTTTATCAGTGATGATATATTGATTTGAACACAGAGAAAGAGCTTATACGCATGGATCAATGTTAAGTGGTGCGTATGGGCTTTTTTTATGGAATAGTGCTTATTTATAATGATTGAGTGCCCTGAACCAAAAGATTGAGTGCCCTGAACCAAAAGATGCCTTTACCGCCCGGAGAGTTTTTGTTATAATAGCAATCACTGAAAAGTTATTTTCCATAGATGGAAACTTTCAGTCATGAAAGAGATTGCAGGTTGGCGGCAGCGAGAATGCGGCTGCACAAAATATTTGACATACCGTTGTGTAAAGTCGGGTAATTGGTTTTATACCGCGATCAAGCAGCGGAAGGAGGATTATGTATGAAGTTTACAAAAATGCATGGCTGTGGAAACGATTATATCTATGTTGATTGTACCAAGGAAAGAATGGAGGATATACCGGAGACGGCAATCAGGGTAAGTGACAGGCATTTCGGTATCGGTTCCGACGGACTGATCCTGATCCAGCCCTCTAAGACGGCGGATTTTATGATGGATATGTATAACAATGACGGCTCCAGAGGTAAGATGTGCGGGAACGGTATCCGCTGTGTGGCGAAATATGTATATGATTATGGCTTGACGAATAAAAAACAGCTCCGGATCGAGACCTTAAGCGGAATTAAGGTGCTGGATCTGACGGTAGAGGATGGTAAAGTGACCTGGGTTACGGTGGATATGGGGGCTCCCATTACCGATACTGCATTAATTCCGGCAAAATCGGATAAAGATCTGCTCATCCGGGAACCGATTACGGTGGATGACCAAATCTATGAAATAACCTGTGTATCCATGGGCAATCCTCATGCGGTGGTATTCGTAGAGGACACCGCTTCCCTGTCGCTCAAGACAATAGGACCAAAATTTGAGCATCATGAAATGTTCCCGGAGAGAATCAATACGGAGTTTATTCAGGTGATTGACCGCAGCCATATCAGAATGCGCGTGTGGGAACGCGGTTCGGGGGAAACCCTGGCCTGCGGAACCGGAGCCTGTGCAAGTGTGGTGGCCTGCATCCTGAACGGACTGACGGAGCATGAGGTTACGGTGCATCTATTGGGCGGAGATCTTAAGATACGCTATGATGAGAAGCAGAATACCGTGTTCATGACCGGACCGGCAGTCAAGGTATTTGATGGTGAGATGTAACAGTTCACTTGGTCTGGCCTGTGGGATACAGACCAGGCTGAACTGTTACGGTGAGATTGAGCTGTGAGGCTTTTATAATTTAATACTTGTATAATCTTACATTATAGGTTATAAATATAATTAATGTTTTTTCATTTCAAAAGAGGCTAGTCAAAGGGAAAGGTTGGTTGATGTATGTTCAAGATTAATGAGAATTATCTGAAATTACCGGGAAGCTATTTGTTTTCCACCATCGGCAGAAAGGTAAGAGAATATAGCGAGGCGAATCCGGAGAGTAAAATCATACGCCTGGGCATCGGTGATGTTACGCTTCCTCTGTCTCCTGCGGTGATCAGTGCCCTCCACACAGCAGTGGATCATATGGGTAATAAGGAAACCTTTAAAGGATATGCACCGGACCTGGGTTATGAATTTCTCCGCAAGACCATCGCAGAGCATGATTATCAAAGCCGCGGCGTTACGGTTGCGATTGACGAGATCTTTGTCAGTGACGGTGCCAAGAGTGATTCTGGCAACATTCAGGAGATCTTCGGAGAAAATAATAAAATAGCCGTATGTGATCCCGTCTACCCGGTATATGTGGATTCCAATGTTATGGCAGGCAGAACCGGAGAATATCTTGCGGACAGCGGCAAGTGGTCAGAGGTAATTTATATGCCCTGTACCAAGGAGAATAATTTTGCTCCGGAGCTTCCGAAGGAGACACCGGATATCATCTATTTATGCTTTCCGAATAATCCCACCGGATCTACCATCACAAAGGACGGTCTGCAGCAGTGGGTGGATTATGCCAATCGCGTCGGAGCGGTGATCATCTATGATGCCGCTTATGAGGCATATATTTCTGAAGAAAATGTTCCTCATACCATCTATGAGTGTGAGGGTGCAAAGACCTGTGCCATCGAGCTGCGCAGCTTCTCCAAGAATGCCGGCTTCACCGGTACCAGGCTCGGTTTTACGATAGTTCCCAAGGAATTAAAGTGCGGTGAGGTATCCTTAAACAGCCTGTGGGCCAGAAGGCATGGCACCAAGTTCAACGGAGCCCCTTACATCACACAGTTTGCCGGAGCTGCCGTATATTCCGAAGAGGGCAGGAAGCAGACCAGGGAGCAGATTGCCTATTATATGAATAATGCGAAGATTATAAGGGAAGGTCTGCAATCAGCAGGCTACACCGTGTCCGGCGGTGTTAATGCGCCTTATATTTGGCTGGAGGTGCCGAAGGGAATGACCTCCTGGGAATTCTTTGATTATCTCCTGGACAAGGCCAATGTAGTCGGAACTCCCGGCTCCGGTTTCGGCCCCAGCGGGGAAGGATATTTCCGCCTGACTGCATTCGGGACCTATGAGAGCACCTTGGAAGCGGTTGAGAGAATTAAGAAGCTGTAAGCCGGCATAGGAAGATATATGATTAATTGAAAAGGTCACACAGTCATTTTTTTGAGCTGTGATGGCCTTTTTTGATGTCCATCATTGATTATTGGGGTTAATGTGATAAAATTAAATTGCTGGATGAATTATCCATAGAATAATATATAGAAAAGAGATGACCTATGAGGAATAGAAAATGGCGATATCTATTATCTAGTTCATAGGGGTTGCGCATGGAACGGGTTGTTTATTGGGGAACAAGCGGACAGAGAATCACGGACAGTTATTCCTTTGACGTATTTTCAACAATGCAATTAAAGGATTATGGTATTTTGATCTATGGGAATGAGATCAGAGACCGGATACAATATCCGACCTATGACGAGATGCTTCAAGCAGTTAGAAATCATTATGAGACAATTCGTGAATATGGGGTTAAGCCAGGGAGAAGTTTATATTCGGCAGGATGGATGTTGGATATTGCAAGATGCTTATATACCTTAGCTGAAAGAAAGATCATATCTAAAACAAAAGCGGGTTATTGGGCAATCGAGAAAGGCCTGGTTCCAGACGCAGAGGTGATGAAAAAGGTAATAAATATTAGAGAGAATCCATTAAAGCATAAAGATGATATAGAGGTTCAGGATTGGCTGGAGATGCTTGGACCTTCGATACAAGAATTTGCAGATGTATTAGAGAATAAGATGACCGGGGCTCATCTGTATTCAGCAATTCCAGGGACACAAGGGAATGAGGAATAAAAAATATGAATCATTGGTATACAGTTGAGAAAATAGATTGCAGCACTTTTGTGATCAGCGAGTACAAGCATTGGGAAGAAACACATTGCTATTTGTTATGCGGAACGAAGCAGGCAGTTATGATTGATACCGGTTTAGGTGTTGATAATATCAAAAATATAGTTGACAGGCTGACGCGGCTTCCTGTTCAAATTGTAACAACACATGTACACTGGGATCATATTGGCGGCCATTCTTGGTTTAATAATATAGCGGTGCATGAAGCGGAAGTAAAATGGCTGGAAGAAGAGTTTCCAATTCCCGTTGCGGTAGTAAAGGCAAATTTGTTGAAAGAACCATGTGATTTCCCGAGATATTTTAATATTAATAAATATCAGATTTGCCGAAGGAAACCAACAATGATATTGCACAACGGAGATTGTATTGATCTTGGCGGGAGGCAGCTAAGGGTCATACATACGCCGGGACATTCACCGGGACACTGCTGCTTCTATGAGCCGGGCAGAGAATATCTCTATTCCGGTGATTTAATATACAAGGGGTGCCTGGATGCTTTTTATCCAACTACCGACCCGCGGTTATTTCTGCATTCGGTACAAGCGGTTCAACAGCTGTCAGTTAAGAAGATTTTACCTGGACATCATCAATTGGATATTTCACCGGATATAATAGACAAAATTGCCGCTGGATTTATGGAATTATCGAATGCCGGAAAACTGCGGCAAGGAGGCGGAGTCTTTGATTTTGTAGATTTTCAAATACATATTTAATTCTAAGAAACAGCAAAATCATATGTATGTACAGCAATAATGTTCTTTCTTTTGCATTGCAAAAATAGATATAATTTCATTGGCAATGAAGTATACCGACATACGAGGGAAGCCGGTAGGATGATGCAGAGCTTGTAATGCTGCATCAATGCACAGGAAGGAGTATTATCTTGAACTTAGGAATTATTGCATGGATTGGCGAGGATGAGTTTAAAAAAGCAAAAGAGCGGGGAATGGAATTTGTAGAGCTGGATGTGAATGACAGAGCAGAAGAATTTTTCTCCAATCTGGAAAACATAAAGCAATACAGTGAAACTTATCAAATGCCTGTAGGGGCAATCGGAAGATGGGGAAGCAATCGGATCGGGGCAGAGGGAATCTGCCAGGAAGAGCTGGAGCTGGAGTGTCGTCTTGTGGAAGCAGCGGCGCAGCTGGGATGTGGTATCTATATCACTGGCTGCAATTATGTTGAGGAATTATCCTATTATGAGAATTGCAGTTATGCGATTGAATACCTGTCAAAGCTTATCGAATTCGGCAAAACACATGGTGTGAAGATTGCAACCTATAACTGCAGATGGAATAATTTTGTCTGCACACCGATGGCTTATACACTGATACATGGCTATCTGAAGGATTTATATATCAAATATGACTGCTCCCACTCCATCTACGATGGAGGAGATTATCTGAAGGAGGCAAGGGATTGGGGACACCGGTTTATCCATGTGCATCTGAAGGGAGTTCTTGTTATCGACGGCCAGCGCTATGACGATCCGCCGGCAGGAATGGACCAGATCAACTGGGGTGCATTTTTGGCAATCCTATATTCCAAAGGGTATCACGGCAATTTAAGCATAGAGCCTCATTCGGAAAACTGGAAAGAAGAAATAGGGGAAAAGGGGATTGATTATACAATCCGATATTTTAGAAACCTGCTATTACCGTAGATTAATCTTGTCCTGGTTTCTTTTTAGATAGGAAAGGCTTATTGGTCAGTAAAAAATAAAAGATATAAGAACAGGAGGTGTTACTATTCACTTCCTGTTTTATTTTATTGAATATTAATACAAATATTAATACAAAAGTTAATATGCCTGGCAAGTAAAAAATAGTGCCAGATATATCTGAAGCAATATTTGCCTTGTTAAAATTAAAATAGAAAAAAGGATAAGAGGATGATATAATAAGTCATAGATAAGCAGGATTTTGCTGAGCAGTCTTTGAGTAAAGATTATGATTATTATTTTATACTTCATAATGTGAGGTGAAGAAAGCGTGACAGACAAAAAAGTAATAGTGCAATTTACGATGCTGACATTTTGCATAGCCTATATTGTGTCAGGTGCTTTGATTGCTCTTGGGCAATTCGGATTTTCGGTTCACTCTTCGATTCAATCGTTACAGCAGTTTGGGATGAATATCCCTTTTGCAATCTATATTTTGTCGCCCGCGATTGCCTCATATATCCTTCTGAAGAAAAATAACAAAATAGCAGATTTTAAGGAATGGTTGAAAACTGTTTTTTACGCCAAAAATAACATCTCTCTTTATTTGTTTGTTGCTGCAGGGCTTGCGCTATATTTTATGATTCATCTTGCAATTTCAGGACGCGCTGAAATGGTACTTCCATTTTACATGTTTTTCCTTGCTCTGCCGGGCAATCTTATTATCGGCGGCTTGGAGGAAGCTGGCTGGATGTACATATTACAGCCTATGCTTGACAAAAAATATGGTTTTGTCTTATCCTCCCTCTTATTTGGAGGTATTTGGATACTGTGGCATATCCCTCTCTTCTTTATTCCAGGGACGAGTCACTATGAGGGGCTCATTGACTTTTGGATGTTTGCAGTTCAACTCATTGCGTTTCGGTTTTTGTATGGGGCAATCTACAAAATATCAGGCAAAGGCCGTGTGTTTATGTGCGTATTATGCCACACCATGTTCAATGCGGCAAGCTCCGTCTTCGGCATCCTGCCTATGACCTGGGCGGGAACCATTGCCGCAAATGCTGTGATTGTTTTTGTTTCAATTGTAACCGTTGTGATATACGACAAAAAGAATAGGCGAATCATATGAGGAGAACACGAAGCGGACAACTTCAAACTGGTATGAAATAAAGTAAATTCATTTGGCAACCTTGATGATACAATTTGAAAACAAGCTGATTGAGAAATTACAGGTTAGGTGAGGTAGTGTAAAGTAACGTATGAAAACCCCGAGCATAAAAATAGGCTCGTTCAGAACCTTGAAAATCGTTAAATAAAGTTCTTTGGCAGGCTACCGCCGCCCTTGACAGCATGACAAAACAATGCTC
>JAFAGA010000026.1 GCA_023423045.1 Bacillota bacterium
TTTCGCATTATGGCTAAAAAGCCTGAATTAAGCATAACACGATATATTCAAAGCAAGCAGGAAAAGCCTGATATTTCTGAGGAAACGAAGGCTTCTTAGGGTTATAAAACTTTTAACTGTACAGTAATATATTTAAATATACTTTTTGAAATATGCTTTCTGGATTTACCCTTTTGGTAAAGTACTCTGATATAGAGATAACGGCGTGCAGGAAGCCTGTGTAAAGGTTTCCTGTACGCCGTTATTCCTGTGTCAAATCAAATGGTTTTAAATTGCGCCGACAATCTTATGAGGAACATATGGTTCCTCAAGGTAGGCAATATCCGCCTCCGTGAGTTTTACGCGGAAGGTGCCTGCAGCATCGTCAAAATATTTTTCCTTGGTCGCACCGATAATCGGGGAGACGACTCCCTTGGCAAACTGCCAGGCCAGGGAAATCTGAGTCATTGTGGCACCATATCTGGCAGCAAGTTCATTAACGCGAAGTACGATTTGATAATCGGTTTCCTGCGTGCTGTCGTATTTGGAGATTGCCGTTTTATCGGTCTGACTGCGCATGGTATCGGTCTTCCACTCAAGGCGGGAGAGCCTGCCGGCAGCAAGGGGGCTGTAGGGCGTGCGTGCAACGTTCTGCTGATTGCAGATTGGAATAAGTTCACGCTCGTCCTCACGATAAAGCAGGTTATAGTGGTTTTGCATAGAGATGAATTTCGTCCATCCATTTTTCTCGGCAGCGAGCTGCATATTGTAGAATTGATATCCATACATGGCAGAAGCACCCAGCGCCCTCACTTTTCCCGATTTGACAAGGCTGTCAAGAGCTTCCATTGTCTCCTCGATCGGGGTGCCGCTATCAAAGCGGTGAATAATATAAAGGTCGACATAATCCGTACCCAGCCGTCTTAGCGAGCCGTCAATCTCACGAAGGATGGCTTCCCTTGAAAGATGCCCATCGTTAAAATATACCTTGGTTGCGATAATCACTTTATCGCGTGCCACATTGTTCTTGAGTGCACGCCCAAGATACTCCTCACTGGTGCCGCCCGAATAGATATTCGCAGTATCAAAGAAATTGATTCCCAGCTCGAGTGCGCGCTTGATTAATGTTTCACTCTCCTGGGCGTTCAGTGTCCATGCGTGCATATTGCTTGCCGGATCACCAAAGCTCATGCAGCCGGCACAAAGGCGTGAAACCTGCAGATTTGAATTTCCTAATCTTGAATACTCCATTTTGTTACCTCCTTTTATAATTCGGTTTTTCTTACTTTATAATTGTGATGTTATTATTTCTTATTTCTTTGCAAAAGCAGTCCCGTAAATTTTTGCATGACCTCCGGTATATTGATGCCCTGGGGACAAATTTGCGTACAGTTACCACATTCGATACAGCTTGCAGGCAGCTCACTTTCGGCCATGGCTCTTAATGTAAAGCCCAATGTCATGAATGCAAAATCATCTGAGTTTGCCGCTTCGTTATACATGGCAATCAACTTAGGGATATCCAGGCTCTGCGGACAGCCTTCGGTACAATAGCGGCAGGCAGTGCAAGGCACAAGGTTCAGCAGCGGCTCTATGACACGATCAAGCAGCTTCCTTTCCTCTAATGTGACAGGATCCTCTTTGGAAAAGAGTGCAATGTTTTCCCTGAGCTGTTCCATAGAGCTCATGCCGCTTAGAACAAGCTGCACATTGGGAAGGCCTTGCAAAAACCGAAATGCCCACGACGCGATACTGTCGTCCGGGCGTGCCGCCTTGAGCATGGCATCCGCCTCGGCATTGATCGATGCCAGCCGCCCGCCCCGCACGGACTCCATTGTAATAACCGGCAGCCCATGCTTTGTGATAATCTCATACTTCCTGCCTGCCTCCTGCAATACCCAGTCAAGGTAGTTCAACTGTATTTGTACAAACTCAAAGCAATGATACTTGGTTAGGAACTGCTCGATGGTCTCGGCACGTCCGTGGGCGGAAAAGCCCAAATGACGAATACGCCCTTTCCGCTTCTGCTCCATAAGATAGGCTACAACGCCAACCTCCTCATTGGTGTAGAAGTCCCATGCGGATTCACAAACATTATGGAGCAGGTAAAAATCAAAATAGTCCGTCCGGCATTTCTCAAGCTGCTCCTCAAATAGTTCTGATGGAGAACGGCCGGGGAAGCTGCTGAGCAGACCAGAAAATTGATATTTTCCGTTCTTGTATTCCATCATATGGCCAGGCATTTTCGTGGCAAGGTGATAGCTTTCACGGGGATAGCAGCTTAACGCTTTGCCAAGAAACAGTTCTGATTCCCCGGCATGATAACGGTAAGCGGTATCAAAGTAGTTTACTCCGTTTTCCATAGCATAGACAATTAACTCCATTGCTTTTGCTTCGTCAATTTTCTCTCCCTGTCCTGAAACCTTTGGCAGCCGCATCGCTCCAAGACCCAGGCGGGAAAGGTTCATTTCCTGGAATTTTTTGTATTGCATACTCTTCTTCCTCCCATATTTCTATGTATTTTTAAGTGTATATGTTACAAGCTGCTACCTTCACTATTGCCATGTTTACCGACTGCCATAACAACAGCAGGACTATTTTTATTCAATACTTTCATCTGTAACACGGTCATAAGGATGGCTGCCCCTTGCAGCATGGATGCTGCATAGAATACTTGAACATACCCCATCTTCATGGCGATCACCCCCCAGATAACCGAACCGATTCCATATCCGATGTCCAGAGCACTGAAATAAAGAGCGTTGGCTAGCCCCTTTTTATTACCCGGCAGCGTCTGAATTAAATATGTGTTGATGATTGGTGCAACTGAACCCATTGCAAATCCGGCTGGAAAAGCCAGCAGCAACAATAGTTGAATACTGGATACCTGCGTTATAAAGAAGATGCAGCATACAAAAATAATCGTGTTGATTAATATCATTCTAAATTCACCATATCTTCTTACCAATCGGTTCATGATAAATCGCGATGATATCATACCGAGTGCATTAATTGAGAAAAATGAGCCGGCACCCTGAAGCCCCAGGCTTATGGTGTATAATGCTAAAAATGATGTGATTGCGCTCTGTGACAGGGCGTTCATAAAAAGCACAAGAATTGGAAGACTGATGAATGCCCATCGGATTCTTCCGGAAGGATATTCAGAAGCTTGCTGCTTCCTGCTTTGAGAATGTACTGCTTGCACATTCTCGGATTGTGCAGACTCATTTCTTTGAAAAATCATGATGAGCAGGGTTATACCCGCAATACCGACTGCTGCCAGGAAGAGTGCGTTAAAACGGTCATAGCTTGTCCCAATAATCCAAAACCCGACCGACGGTCCGATTACCGATGTCAATGATTGGGCTACGGCAGAATAGCTGATTCCCTCCAATAATCTGGATGGATGGCAAATCGTAGCGATCAAAGTGCTTGTTGCGGTTGCGGACAGGCCGAATCCTACGCCCTGCAGGGTTCGGGAAATGATAATCTGTGTGATATCCTTACCCATCAGCAGCCAGACGGACCCTGCCAGAAGAACTCCTATTCCAGCCAGTATCACCTTCTTGCTGCCAAATCGATCGATCAGCCCTCCCGCAAGAAACCTTACCGCCAGGGCACCCAAGGTAAAGGAAGTAACCATCATTCCCGCATAGGAATCAAGGCCCGTTATATTCTTTGCATGAATGGCCATGACAGATAATAAAACACCTGATACCATATAAATTCCAAACATTGCAATTAGTGCCATAATGTATCTTCTTGTCCACAATTTTATTTTCAAATCACGATACCTCCAAAGTAAGTCTATCTACGTTATCTTATATCATATGGAGTTAACTCCATGTCAATATGTTTTTGATGTATTAGTTGTAAAATGCATAATTAAATATTGTTTGCAGGGATAAATTCATCTTCTGTGAAGTTGGTCTTGCACAAAAAGCCATTTCAACAACTCCTATCATGGGCAAGGGAGGGTTAATCCAGGCGGTGACTATAAATCCCGCTTGATTGTCTATAAGCTCAACGGTAAAAGGCTGTCAATGGCGGCTCTGCTGTTCATTTCACCATTGACAGTCTTTCCATTGTGCCATTTATATCCTATCTTATATCAGAATAGGAGGTGCGGACGAAACTCATCTGTTTTCTAGTATAGTTTACGTATCGTGCCGTGATTTAAAAACACAAGGGGCAGAGAACGGATCAGGCTATGTCTGACAAGACGAAGCCGTTTTTGCACTCCTTCTCTCTGATATAATCCATAGGAGGACTGCTTTCCTTTATGGATTACCGGCGAGGTGGCGGCCACAATTGCGTTAAGACCTGCTTTTTTCAGATAGAGAGACAGGTTCAATTCTTCACCGTACAAAAAAGTTTTGGGATATAGTTGGCGATAGAATTGAAAATATTCCTCGGTCAGCAAAAAGGCACAACCCTGTATCTGGTAGCTGTTTTTCGCTTTAGTATCCGGCATGTCAGATTTAGGGCCTATGAAAGCTTTTTTGCCTTTTTTTGCGGATGGACGATGTGTTAGAATCCGGGTATAAAGTCCATAAAGTCCCCTGATAAGTTTTCTTAAGAGCTTAAACAGAGTCATTTGGAGAACCTGGCGGAGCCTTTTTCGGAAATTTTCCGGCAGGCTCATATAAAGGATATATAACCAGGTGAAGACAATGGTTTGATAGGGGTTCCTGCTGTTAACAGAAAGGGGCTGCGGATTGTTATCCGGATCAAAGACGGAGGGGGACACCACACCGATCCCTTTTCCCGTGGCTGCCAAAAGCTCTTCAAAGAGCGTGGGACCAAATACCACATCGCTGTTGCAGATAAAGCAGTTCTCTGCTCCATAATGGGAACGCACATAACGGATACCGCAATTATTGCCTCTGGCAAAGCCGAGGTTCTTCTTAAGCCTTTTCACAGTGACATGGGGGATCTCTTCGAAGAGCATCTTTAACGCCTCATAGGAGCCATCATTGGAACCATTGTCCACAACCACAATCTCATATCCCTCTCCCTGTTGTTTTAAAGCGCTGAGAACACAGTCGATGGTCTCCCCGCAGTTTTTATAGTTCAGTATAATAATCCCTAATCTGGTATGCATAAGCGCTCCCCCTGAATAATTAATTTTATTTTAGGCGTTTCTTTAACACCGATAAGAATAATTCCTTCTCATACAGATTCAGTCCAAATTTCCAAAATAGCACAAGATAGATTAACACAATGGTAATTCCCTTTAGCAGGAAAAAAGAGAGGCTTCCTCCCGGCAAATTTGCAATAAGGATCGCTGCGGCCAAGGATAAAAGCAGGCAGCTCCCCATCTTTACAAAGCATTCCCGGAAGAAACGGAATATATTGATATGCAGCTTGCGGTGATAAATCACATTCATGGCAGCTGTACGAAACAGATAGGCGCAGCAGACCGATACGGCAGCCCCCACCTCCTGGAACCTTTTGGTTAACAGGACGGATAAAAGCACATTGATCACTGCCATCACGATATAGACGCGGGACTGGAGCTTTACCATGCCGGAAGCGACCACGGTAAGGCTGGCGATGTGCTGCGGAAGCTCAAGGATACTCGGCAATATCAGAAGGAGAATGCAAAGATAGGCCTTCTGAAAGCCGTCTCCCAGCCAGAAACTGATAAAATCCCTGCCGACAGCCAAAAAACCGATATAGATCAATCCGATCAGAAAGAGCTGGATTCGTCCCACCTTAACCATCAGCGCCAGAAGGTTCTCTTCCCGCTGTTCCTTACCCAGAATTCTGGATACCCTGGGAAGAAATAGTCCGTTGATGGAGGCAGCGAAGGTAAATACAATTCCTTCGACGGTAGCGGATGCGCCGAAAACCGATATGCTCACGGCACCGCAATAGATTCCCAGGATACTGGGAATGATATTATAGATAAAACGCTGGGCAATATTTATTACTGTGGACCACAGGGAGAAGCGAAATATTTCCGCCCGGGTTTTCCCTCCTTTGTAGCGGAAATTAACCTTGATACGGGTGGTCCTTTTTACAAGATAGAGTTTGAATACGACGTTGACAACACCGGTTGCCGCATTGACCAAAACCAGGGTATACAAACCGTAACCAAGGCTTAAGGCTGCGATAATCATTCCCATGTTCAGAAGCTTGTAGAACAGCTCGCAGACTTTTAGCTGTACAAATTTCTCATAAGAGGTAAGGATTCCGTTCAGGGTGCCGAAGGGAAAGGTGATAACACTATAGGCCGCTGAAATAATGAAGATAACCTTAAGCTTGTTGATTTCTTCAAAAGAAAGCTCCCTATAGACAGCCCCGATCTGAAAATATGCCACGACCAAAACAATCGCGATCACTATGTCCAACAGAATAAACAGCTTGTAAATAATTCCAAGAAGGTTATTTACCGCATCCTCATTATTATCCGCATTATAAAGGGACAGAAAGCGGGTAACTGCAGCGCCCAGGCCAAAATCCATAACAAGAATCCCGATCAGGGAGACCGAGAGGGTATATAGGCCGTAATTATCCTGTCCCAGGCTCCGGATCATCCAGGGCGTATAGATCAGACCCGCTATGAGATTAATTCCGATGGTAATATAGCCAAGTATCGCACCAGCCTTTATCTGTCTGGAGCTCTCCGCTTCTTTCATATCAGCCATAATCCAATACCCACTGCTTTCTTCGATGTTACAACCAAACCTTCTATGTTCCAATCAAGCCGCTATGTTCTAATTAATCTTAAGTCACTCATACCCAATCCGGACCTATGTTACTCAATGTTAGATTAAGAACACCGGACTAAAATCAACCTCTTTTGAATAAGCGCAGCAAGCTTTTTTTCAGCCCCTTGTAATCCCCGTATTTAATTCGGAGGAACAGGCTGGATAGCCTTCTGTAATATCGTATAAAAGGATGCCCTTTCCCCATGATCCGATTGATCCGGTTTCTGAACTCTGTATCGTCTATAACATAGGGAGGATGCTTTAAGGGAAAGTCAAGCTCATAGGTCTGCATATGAAATATTTTTCGTATCCCCTTGGGGAGCATCCGGATATCAGATACGGAATGGGTCGCATTTGCCGTGATGCCGATATTGGATATCATATTCCTGGAGGGTACGATATTCAGCCTATGGTTCAGATGCATGCTGGTACTGAGCACCGATTCATAATATGCTTTTCCTGCGCTGTGATGTCGTCTCAAATTACCGATATGTTTCTCCCCGTCGGAAAAGGTGTCAATGTAAGTTTTCAGCTGATTCAGATGAAAGGTATCCTTCAATATGCCATAATCCCCGTCCCAGGTATCCACTACCCTCTTCCAGGAGGCCCAGCCGCAGATGGAGCCGGAGGTGGTAAACAGATAATCATAGGGTGTGTATTCACATATACCGGTATTATTCATACCGCAGATCATGTTAATTCTTTCGTCGTCCTTATACCGGTCCAAGAGTTCCTTGCAAAAGGGAAAGAAGCTCAGGGAGGGCACATCGTCATCCTCCAGCACAATTCCTGCCTCCTCTGTCTGAAACATCCATCTCTGGGCGATGTATTCCGACGGGTCGCAGCCGAGGTTTTCCCTCTGGAAATAAGTATGTATCTCGCAGCTCCAGTCGATACCGGAGGCAATTGTCCGGCACTTCAGAATGCCTGCCATATCGTCGGGTCTTCCCTTTCTGGGGCCATCCTGGTACAGATACAGCCTTGAGGGCCTCACTTCCTTTATGACCTCAAATACCTTCTCAAACTGATTAGGTCTGGCAAAAAAAATCAACAGCACCGCGATATCTATCCCGGCTTCTTTCAAACACATCTCCATTTCCTTTTACACGGCCTCCTTACAAATGATTTGTCTGTATCATGAAACAGGCTATACGGAAAAATCATCAGAATATCCAGGTATAAGGAACCAGGTTCCCATCTCTTATGGTACGGTAAAGGAAGAAAACACCAAAGAGCAGAACCGAAAGCAATACCAGGAGTTTTCTGGTCCTTTCCTCCTCGTCCTTTTCCGATTTCAGCGAAAGAATACGGTCCAGCAGGATCACGCTGGCATACAGATAGTAAAATGTGGGCCGCTCCGCGGTTCTGGTGAACATTCGAAAGATCCACAGCAAAATCACAGCAAAATGCATGTTAAGAAAAAACAGACTATCCGGATTCGCATCCATGAGTCTTTGCCGGTATACCACTCCTAAAAATGCGATAACCAAAAGAATAAGAAGAAAAATACCCCCGTTTCCGGTGCTCTCTATGGAGTAATCATAATTCATCCAGTCCGTTATCCAGGCATACAGCCTTTGAAAGAATATTCCGACGATGGCATAGGCGGTGAGGATCAACAGATGGTATTTTTTCTTCCAGGGAACCTGGCCGACAAAGAAGGCGGGCAGGAAGAATAATGCTGACTTATGAAGGAAAAAGGCTGCTCCCACAAGAAGCAGGAAGGGAATGGCCTTTCGTTTTCTTGCAGACTCATAGGCAAAGAGGCATACCGACATGGCCAGCGCCTGTCGCAGCCCTGCCAGGGAGAAGGCGAAAAGCCCTATGGTGTAATAAAAATATACCGCGTATTTCTTGTTGACGGCAAAACGCTTCAAAAAGAAAAACAGACTCAGGCAGAGGAAGGCGGAGGTGACGGCAAAGTAAAAAAAGACGCTGTAGTGCAGATCCCCGATTAATTTAGTCAGGATATAAAAACCTGCTTCCGTCCCTCTCTCCCAATAAAACTGCAGACTCTTATTTGCAGTGTCAAGGAAATTATATGCATACCTGCTGTAATCTCCGGTAAGAGGTGCCTTAAGAATCATAAGGAGATAGATGGAAAGGCAGGAAAGAAAAAGAGTTGTATTATTTTCTTTTCCTGCTCTGCATGCGGTATTATCTTCCTGTTTATTAATTCGGATCAATGCTGATGCAGCAAGAACCGCCAATAATGAACCATATACAATCATCCTTACCTCCACCTTTGCGTCTATATAATGTACCCATACCTGTTGTTATTGTACAAAATACTCCTGTACCGTTTTGCACACAGTTTTTAAGCTTATATTATTGAGTCCATATTTTTACACTCAAGTTTTTTGCAAGCTTTATTGATAAAATATGTAAAGGGTGCTTTTTGGTGTCTGTCTCCTAGGAAAGAAGCTGCTTGTATGTGCTGAGATATTCTTTTCCGCATAATTCCCTGTCAAAGTGTTTTTTTGCATAACTGACGCAGCGGCCGGAATAATACTCCTTCCCATTGCCCTTAACCTGATAGATGCCCCGGAGAATTCCCTTTAAGCTCTTGTCCTCAACCAAATGGCCGCACCCCTCACCCAGCAATTCCGGCAAGGCGGTGGAGGAAAAGGCAATAGCAGGAGTTCCGCAGGCCAGAGCCTCCGCTACCGTCTTCCCAAAGGATTCCTCTCTGGAAAGGGAGACATAAACATCCGCGGCATTATATAGCTTTGCCAGGGATGAGGTATCCGTGGGCGGCAGAATTCTTACATTGTCAGGGAAATCAATATCTGCATTCATATTTCCCACCAGAAGGATGATACAATCCCTTTCCTGCATACAGTTTCTTTCTTGTACGGAGTTGCTTTCTTGCAGATCCTTCGTCCGTTTTCTTTCCTCTTCCTTTTTCAACTGAAGGGCTAATTTCAGGAAGCCTTTCAGCCCTTTGGAATTACTCCATATGGAAGCAACAGAGAGGATTACGAATTTGTTCTCGATCCCCAGCTCCTTTTGCAGATCTCCCGTCTCCAGGGGCTTAAAGACCTCCAGGTCAATTCCGTTATAAATCCGTTTTATGAGGAAGGAGTTCTTTAGAAAGGAGGCTCCTGCCTGGTCCGCAATCCACTGCGATACCCCAACGACGGCAAGTCGGTCTAACTTTGTAAAATATTTCTTTTTATCCTTCCACATCTTATTGCATCGATCAAAGAACCAGGAAGGAGGGGTATTTCTGCTGTTAGGGCATCTGCGGCATCCGTCACGCCACTGACCGCATGCGTTTACCGTATAGTGGGTGCACCTTCCGGTGAAAAACCAGCAGTCATGAAGCACAATAACCACGGGAAGCTTTCGCCTGGCAAGTGCCTTCAACAGCAGATTTAAATACAGGTAATTACCATGTACATTCCCCAGATGCACAAGGTCGGGCTTTTGGAGGTCGATATAATGAATCAGTTCTCTTGTCGCCCTGCGGGAAAAATAGCCCTGAAGACCGAATATCCTGGAACATAGGGCATGAAGCTTCCTTCCGGCCATGGACCCTATGACGAAATATCCTTCCTTCCCTCCTGATTTTCTGTTTTTCTTCCTGTCTCCCGCCTTCCCGCAGGCATAAGCGACAAGGCAGGTGTGCCCCTGCTTTGTCAGGTATTCCCGTATCTCCTTCACGGTCCTCCCGGTGCTTAATACGCCGTAAACCTCGTTTATGAGAAGTATCTTCATCGAAATCTCCATTCTGCTGCTGCCTGTGAATTTGGGCAGCGCACAATACAGCTTAACTGTCCCTTGGCAGCTGTAATTCCGTATTCGAAAGGCTAAGCAATTCCTTTTGAATATAGGGCAGAGTCAGAAGTATTTCCTTCATTTCCTCCACACTGAGCTGCCGAGCGTTGTTTGAGTTAAATTCCCGGACTCTTTTTCTTCTCTTCTCGCCTTTTGTAAAATAATTGTCGTAATTCAAGTCCCTGTTATCCGGAAGGAGCCGGTAGTAATTCCCCATATCCTCGGTCAACAGGCTTTCCTCCTTGGTCAGCAGGGTTTCGTACATTTTCTCGCCATGCCGCATCCCGATGATTTTTATGCCCTTGGTGTAGGAAAACAGCTCACAAAGAGCCTGAGCCAGCGTCCTTACCGTACAGGCAGGAGCCTTCTGAACCAGAATGTCTCCGCTCTGGCCTTCGAGAAAGGCATAGATTACAAGCTCCACCGCCTCATCCAGGGTCATGATAAACCGGGTCATTCCGGGTTCTGTTATGGTAAGGGGCCCTCCCGACTTGATCTGTTCTACAAACAGCGGGATTACCGAGCCTCTGGAGCACGCTACATTACCGTAGCGGGTGCCGCAGATTTGTATTCTGCCTTTTTCTGCTGTTCTGGCCTTTGCAACCATCACCTTCTCCATCATCGCCTTAGAGGCTCCCATGGCATTGATGGGATACGCCGCTTTGTCCGTTGACAGGCAGATGACCTTTTTTACTCCTGCCTCCATAGCCGCGGTGAGGACATTGTCAGTCCCGATGATATTGGTTCTCACCGCCTCCATGGGAAAGAACTCGCAGGAAGGAACCTGCTTCAGGGCCGCACTGTGAAAGATATAGTCAACACCGTAGAAGGCTTCCCTTAAGCTTTCAGGATTCCTGACGTCCCCGATATAATATTTTATTTTATCGGAATGATAGAGATGCCTCATATCATCCTGTTTTTTTTCATCCCTTGAGAATATCCTGATTTCACCGATATCACTTTGCAGAAAACGGTCTAATACGGCGTTGCCGAAAGAGCCGGTACCGCCGGTAATCAGAAGCACTTTATTTGTAAACATGAGTTTCTCCCTTCTTCCATTGTTTCAAGAGGTACGGAGCACGGGTAGGTATCCGCGTGCAGTCTGTCAAATACCTCATTTGCCCAGATTAAGGTATATAGATCGGTATCACCGATATTAATTAAGTTATGGGTATATCCCGGAGGTATCTCAATAATCCGGGGTTCTTCAGAGGAAAGCAGATATTCCATAATTTCGTTGGTGCCGATTTTTCTGAGCTGTATCATTGCTTTGCCTGATATGACAAAAAAGCGTTCACATTTACTGTTATGGTAATGCTCACCCTTTTTAATGCCGGGCTTTGTCACATTGATTGAAAACTGGCCCAGCCCATCGGTCCGAAATACCTCCGTAAAGCTTCCCCGGTCATCCCTGTGGCTGACTACAGGTGTGGTAAGTTCTTCCGAAGGCAGATAGCTTAAGTAGGTGCTGTACAGTTTTCTGGCAAAGGAATTCCGAAGATCTGGAATATATAGTTCTTTCCGGGCCTTTTGAAAGCCTTTGATCATATCTCCAAGCTCCTGCAGCGTTACCTGATAGCAATATTCCTCCTTCAGCCGGTAATAACCATCCTCGCAAGGAGGGACCTCCTCCTTCAGATGTCTTAGAAACTCGTCGATTACATCATCAATATAGTAAAAATTCATAACGGTGCCCGGGTTATGAATCTCAATTTCCCTGTTCCTGGATATATTACAGCAAAAGGTTGCAACAACGGAATAGGCATAGGGTTTGGCCCATTTGCCGAAGGTATTCGTAAGGCGGTATATGATTCTCCTGCTGCCATTTCGTTCTTCGTGTTCTTGTAAGGCCTCTTCCGCCATGCGTTTGCTTCTGGCATAAGCACTATCCTGTGTCACCTGTACGGTGGAGGTATAAAGAATCGGGCATTTGTTGCCGCTTTCCCGCAGGAATTCCAGCATGGTCCGGAACAAATCATAATTAACCTCCAGGAACTGTGCCTCATCCACCGGCCGGTGTACTGCGGCAAAATGGTATACAAAGTCACATTCTCCGGTATATTTTTTTAAGTCTTCCAGTGTATTTGATTTATCATAGGAAAGAATGGTATGCTCTTCTTTGTATTGGGCCTTAAGGTTGGAGATAAGATTCTTACCCAGGAATCCCTCGGCTCCGGTTACCAGTATTTTCACATTAATCCCCCATTCTGCCGCTGCCTTATGAATTCGGGCAGCGGCATAAAATATAATAATAAAGAGTCCGCAAGCAGACTCTCGCGCCGATATAATACCAAATATTAAACCTGATTTGTCTCATCGACATTCTCTCGTATGGAAAAAAGCTCCTGATACAAGGTGTGCCGGACCACTTCCTTTTTGTGTGCTTTTATGCCTAACCTCCAGGCGTTTCTTCTGTATACTTCTATTTTATTGGGATGACTTACAATATGTGACAGTACAGGATAAATTTCTTCTTTTCTTTCGATACAGACAGCCCCCCGATTCTTTTTCAAATAGCGGATGCCTTCATTGTCCAAAGGCCCCACTGCAATTACTGCACAGGTGGAAGCCAGGCAGTCAACGATTTTTGTGGAGAAGGAATATCGTGTCAGTCTCCTGTTTCTTAAGTCGAAGCTCTCTGCAAGAAGAGCAATATCCGCTTCCTCGTAAATACTCCTTAGCCGTTCGGCAGAGACAGCCTCCCTCAGAAATACCGACCTTTCGTTACGGAAGGCATCCCGGGCTCTTTTTCCCGGTTTGTCTCTTGTATATATCTCCAGGGTTATCCTGATCTCCTCCCGGTTAAGCTTTGCCAGTGCCCGGGCAATGCAGCGCAGTGTCCGGTCCCGGTTACAGTAAAGCCGTCCTGCATAGACCATTCGAATTGGCTTTGATATTCTTTTCGCTTTCAAAGCCATTGCAAAATTACCTCCTTTGTACAGGACACCGCTGTTTACCCCAAGAATGTCATTGAACTCCTTTGCCTGTCTTTCCGACAGAGTGTAATATTTTCTATAGAAAGCTGCATTCTGCCTTATATCCTTCCGAAGCAGAAATCTTCTTGTCCAATAAAAGGGGGAGAAATTTATCTGCCTCAGGGAAAATTCATCATCGCCGGTGAATGCGACGACGGGGGCTCCGGTAACGGAATGAAGAAAGCGTTCCATGTACAGCATCCTTCTGGAGGAGAACCGAAGACTGAAGATGATATCCGGTTTAAAAGCCTTCAGGAAATCCATAAGCCGGGTTTCCTCCCATCTGGTATTCAGCCAGACAGCGTCACGGAGCAGTCGGAGGGCTCCTCCTGCTGCCAGCCGGATTCCCTGCCTCACCAGCGGTATAATTAATTTATACAAAACTTCTGCTTTATGGGGGAATTGTGCCGGAGGTGCGGCAATGCGGGGAGGATGACCTTTTGCCACATCACTATCTTTACTGATAAACCACCGCCCTCCGCTCTTTGCTCCGATCAGATTTCCCCATGCCATCCGGTCAGTGATTTGGAAATATTCTTTGCAGCAGGGGTTATCCGGCGTGCCGGAGGCCAGATAGAGGTTGGCTATCTGACCGTCAAAGCCTTCAAACCAGTTAGTCATCACATTGTTTGGGTATAATTTGTCGTTCCATACTTCCTCTGAAAGGATCAAAAGCCTCATGGCATCCTCCTCCCTGCGCTCAGGGCCTCATAGAGCCTCTTTATCCGGAAGCCCGCCTTGTTGGCTATAACGGCATACAGACCCGGGTAATAGTAAAAACCGGTGAACATAAGCTTATATTTAAGAGGGGTCACCTGATTGTAAAGCATCTCATAATAGGCCTCCTCATACAGGCCTAACAGCTCCGGCATATCATTGATATTCTTCGGATCTTTTTTGCAGCTAAAGTAAAAGAGCATCAGATTAAGACACAGATATTCATAGGAATATTCATGCAGCTCCCGGTCCTTATCTGCAAAGAAAAGAATGCGGTCCTGTAAGACATGGTAAAAATCCGTAGGCTTATAATGGTTTTCCTTTCTCGTTGTGCTGGCCGGATTCTGATAATAATAATAGAGGGGATTTTTTGTCACAGCCACCCTGATTGAGCGGTATAAAAGCTTATAGATTAAAGCTTCATCCTCATAATTGAAATGATCGCTGACCGGGAACAGAAGTCCGTCAAAAAGCCACCTTTTGTACAACTTTCCGACCACGCCGGACTTCATCCTCCGGCTTAAAATCGCTTCCTTTCCGGAATAAACAAAAGTGCTTCCTCTCATAGGGATTCCTTTGAAATCCGAACCGCTTCCGCTGTACAGACCGCAGACCGCCATCTGTGCCCGGTGCTTTGCGCACAGATACAGAAGATATTTAATAAAATGCCGATGAATAAAATCATCGCTGTCCAAAAAAGCAATATATTCACCTGCCGCATTTTGAAGTCCCGTATTTCTTGCGCCGGAAATCCCGCTGTTGTTCTGATGAACTGTCTTAATCCTTTTATCCATCCTGGCAAGATTGTCACAGATAGCCGGACTCTTATCTGTGGAACCGTCATCGACCAGAATTATTTCGATATTCTTATAGGACTGTCTCATAACACTCTCGACACAGCGCCATAGGTACTTTTCCGCCTGGTAGACGGGTATGATTACACTAACAAGGCTGTTTTTTTCCATTTCATACACTCCCCCATTCCATTTTCTTGTTACGCCCTAACCATAGAGGCCAGGGCATGGGATGTTTATTCCTTCACAATCAGCTGATATTTTCCGCTGGGCGCACGATCAATGCAGTCGGTGAAATACAGCTCGAATACGGTTTCTGCACCCAGAAATCTCTTTATGGCATTGCTGATTAATTTTCTGCTGATCTCCTCCCTGGAAGTCTTTGACAGGATACATAGGATATCCAGGGAACCGTCCTTCTTTTGTCGGAATTGTATCTGTCTTACCATATCTGACAACTGGCTGATGAGCACAGATAGCTGAACCTGACTGAGGCGGCCCTTTCCGGTCTCCAGAAATTCGGCCTCCCTTCCTGCGATTCCTTTAATTATAGGATGAACGCTTTGACAGGCGCAGGCGGCGGTCCTCCCTATCGATGTAATCTTCTCCGATGTAGTCTCCTCTGGTGCAGCCTTCTCTTGCATGATTTTCTCCGGCATCATATTATCCTCCGGCAAAATCATATCTCCGATATCATAACGAATCAGAGGGGTGCCAAAGGTATCAAAACCCGTAACAAGAAGCTTTATACCTTCTTTTGTGAGGATATGCTCAAAGACCCCCGTATCTATGGCCTCATGATAGAATCCGTGTCTGCATTGGATTATAAAGGGGGCTCCCTCATTGGAAGCATATTGATCGGACAAAGGGCAGCCGAAGACCCCCTCAATAACCTTCCGGTGATGGGGAAGCACGGTTTCAGAGGTGGTAAAGACTGCCATGGGTGTAAAGGCAGGCAGGATATGGTTCTCCTCCATATATTTGGCAATGGTGTAGATTGCTGAGACAAAGCCGTCAATGGCCTGGGGCTTAAACCGGTTTAGGTCCCGGACATAGTAGGGGAGATTTTCCTGTGTCAGATGGTAGGTGGAATATAGACGCTGTCTTAAGGGGTAATTGCTTCTCCAGAATACAGGCCTTTTGGGACAATCCTCCATAATCTTCTTGCCGAAGAACCTGGCGGATTTCATTTTGTTGTTGTAAAATCCAAAGCTCAGCTTATAAGCATCCAGATATGCCATTCTCTGTTGAACATCCACAGGCCTCTTCCTTACGGCGAGAGGGATACCTCCCGTTCCTCCGGTGTAAAAGCAAAAGCTCCTCCTTCTGGAAACGGTGTAGATGCTGTTTAGATTTTCCCGCAGTATATCCTTGCTGAGTACCGGAAGCTTTTCGATATCCTTTACAGACTTAATCTCTTCCAGGGGCACATCCCGGTAGAATTCGCGGTAAAAGGGACTTTTCGCAACCGCATACCGAAGCAGCCGCAGGAATCTTTTATTTTGAATTCTCTGCTCTCTCCGGATATCGTCATGTCTGCTGCTGGAAAACAGCCTGAGATATTTTTTATAAGCACCGGTGTAACGCCTGATATAAAGCGCTAACCCATATAAACTGATTGCAATATTCTGGCAAAAAACAGGCAGCCGGTAATAGATCCCCAGGAAAAACCGCTTCATCGTGATCCCTCCTCTATAGCCCCATGGTAAGCAGCAGGATATTATTTATTTTACTTACCTCAAATTTCTCCTGGCATAACAGGTAAGAGTTGTTGCCCATGGCTTCTCGGAGATCCTTATTCCGGATAAGGATATCCAGCTTGCGGGCCAATGCCCTTCCATTCCCCGGAGGGACCAGGAAGCCGTTATATCCCTCGATTACCGTATCCCTGCACCCCGGAGCCCTTGTAGTTACGATCGCCCTTCCGGCGGCCATTGCCTCTACGATGCTGCGCCCATTTCCTTCATGGTAGGAAGGTAATACAAAGATCGAGCATTGCTCAAGAAGGGGTCTTACATCCTCAGCGTAACCGCAATAAGTAACGGCTCCCTCCTTCAGTAAAGCAGCCAGCTCTTCCTCCCTGATTGCCTCTTTATGTTCATCCAATCCGCCCACAAGAAGAAAAGAAGCCCCCGGATGCTTTTTCTTCAGCAGAGAAGCCGCCTCAAAATATTCCCGGACACCCTTGCCGCTCACCAGCCTTGCCGTCATACAGATACAGGGTTCGCCTGGCAGGGGTGATCTGGTGAAGTAATCCATGTTCACGCCCGAGCCGTTAACCAAAACAGCCTTATCTTCCTTGATCAGCCGGAGCCTTCGCATCCGGCTAAAATCATCCTTGTTCATAAAAAAACAGGCTTTGCTGAAATGAAATACAAATTTATAAAAGCAGCAAAGCAAGAGCCGGAGCAGGAGATCCGTCCTTCCCCTGGAATAAAAGGGAGTCTCAAGGCCGGTAATAAAGGGGTATATTTTTTTAATTCCCAAAATAATTGCAGCGCTTCCTCCGAATACAATGGGCTTAGGCATATAGAAGAAGCAAAGATCCGGCTTAATGATTCTCAGCAGCTTCAAATAGCAAAAAAACACGGCTAAATTCTCCAGGATTTTCGTTCCTGTTCTGCTTCCGCCCACCGTCTCATAGGAGGCTCCCAGCGCTGCCAGGGGCCCCTCCATTATTTCCTTCGGCTCTATGGAAATACAGGTTACACTGTGTCCCCTTCTTGTCATTTCCTGAATCATATCTCTTCGGAAATTGAGAAGAGAGGGACCGTAGCTTGCCGCTATGACGATCTTCATAGGAGATCCTCCTTTCTGATTCCCTCCAGTACCCTCTTCCAGTCGAATCCGCAGTTAAAGAGATAGTCCAGTACGGACAGATTTGGCTCGAAGCTCCCCCATTGCTGAGGATAGATAAAGGGTTTATAGTCGGTGTAGGTAAGAGTGATTCCGCGGTTTCTAAAGTTCTCCTCCTTTTGATAGCCGGCTGCCCCAAGCCCGGAATAATATTCATCGGCTTCTAAAACGGAGCAGATATCAAGGACTCTTTCTTCTTTTTTAGTAAAAATATTCAGATCCGAGGCTTTAATAACCGGCGCGGAAAAGCCAAAGCCGGAGATAATAAACTGATTGATGGCCATATTCATATCCGCCAGATTATCATATTCCGTGAGCAGCAATTCCCGCAGCTTTGGGAAAATATCATTAAAATAGCGGCATTTCTGATAATTGGCGGCCAAAAGCCCCAGATGCTTTTCCTTCCATTCAAGCTCATCCTTGGTGCGTACCTGATTGATATTATCCTTAAAATGATATTTTAGGGGTATGGTAAGCCTTTTCCTGCCCTGAGGGGTTTTAATGCTGTTTCTGTGATGCATATTATCATTGGAAAATTGGGCATCATTTAGATGGACAAATAAATCAACCTGGGAAATCTTATAAAAATATCCTATGTATGGGATATAGTCCGGCTGATGGATCGCGATTCTCATATCTGCCTCCATTTTGATAATATAATGTGAATTCGGGCAAGAACACCTCTGTTGCTGTCCTGCCATTGTATATTAATTTATCCTTCTTTCTTTTCATCATCTTTCTTTTTCTCCTCATCAGAAGCCTTTGCAGAATATATATTTTTCCCTTTCAGCACCGTTACTGCCGTTTGCAATGCAATCATTACATCCTCTGAGAATTTGATCTTTTCAGCATAGGACACATCCATTTTATATTGCAGTTCTTTATCGGCTGCGGCCCGGTATTTGATATCTACGGTGCAGCACAGCCCCGGAAGGCAGGAGAATCTTTTTTCATAAGGAAAACCGTCCTGCGTCTCCTCGGCTTCCTCCGGCAATACGGGTCTTGGACCGATGATGGCCATATCGCCCTTCAGTATATTCCACAGCTGCGGCAGCTCATCCAGGCTGGTTTTCCTGAGAAAGGCCCCGGCTCTGGTGATCCGCTCATCCCCCAGATACGCCCTTATCTCCGGGTTGTCATGGTTCTCCTTCATGGTCCTGAACTTATAGATTTTAAACGGCACTCGGTCCCTGCCAAGCCTGTATTGGGTGAACAATATCTTGCCTCCGTCCTCCAACTTAATGAAGAGACCGATCAGAAGCAGTAAAGGCCACAGGAATAAAAGGAGAACACCGCTTATTACCCGGTCCAGTACCTGCTTTATTTTTTTCTCATATATTTTCCTCATATCCATTCCCTTTCCTGCGAAAGACCGTCTCAAAAGCCTCGGCATACTTCACGCCTGCCTGACAACCCCGATAGGCGGCCAATCCCTTGATTGCGTCTTCGCTGCGGGGATGGGGATATTCTCTCATGACTCCTTCATACTGAGAAAGGGCTCGGAGCTTTCCTTCGACGCCTTTCTCCAATATCTCCACAAATAAATTTGGTGTAAAAGGCCGGAGCGAGGTATTCAGGCCCCATTCCGTAGATGACGGTACTTCCATAAAATTCAGTTCCTTCAGGGGAGGGACAGTACTGCCTCGCTGAAAGAGCCGAACTGCTGCCTGGCATGCGACGGAGGTCTGATAATGATCATTGTTCAGGTCACCGGGATGATGGGTAAATATGATTTCCGCCTGTGTTACTGTTAAAATTTCTTCAATAAACTGCACCAGCTTCAAATGAGGGACACGGTTAAACGCAATATTGGGGAAGCTGCCGAGGAAAAGGCGTTTGACGCCCAGCAGCTGATTGCATCGGATCGTATCCTGATATAATTTATCTGTTTCCGGTCGGTTTTTTCTGGCTCCTGCTTTCCCGCATAGGATGCACACTTCTACCCTATGACCTTCATACGCGAGCTTTCCGATTGTTCCTCCTGCTCCCAGCACCTCATCATCGGGATGTGCTACCACAAATAAATAATTCATAAATATGTCCATGCCTTTTACCGCACAAATCGCCATGAAAATGCTGGCATGGACCCGGTCCCCCTTCATTTATATATTCTATTTCCTTCAACCTTACCTCATTTCATAAAATCCTACGGCCGGACATTTGCATTCTCTGTTCATAACTATCTTATGATTTGGGGCTGCCATGAGTTCATATCTGCTGCTTAACTATCGCACCATATCCTGTACAGATTCCTCGAAGCTGCGGATACAATAGGAAAGGTTATGGTATTCGGAAAGTGATTTATGATAGCAATCATCCCCAAATATTCTGCGGATAAGCTTCCATCTTGGTATCAGCCAGGATATCAAAGGGTTTAAAAAGCTTATGGGATAAAGTTTTTTTCCACTGCAATGAGCCATCTGTGACAGAAGTTGATAGGTGGATACATATTCCTTATTCTGGGGATGGTAAATCCCTCTGGCATTATTCTCAATGAGGCGCTCTATAAATTGACATAAATTTATTATGTCAATTAAACTTCTTTGATTAGGATAAGAGGGAAAGAATTTTATATATTTTGAGGCCTTCATCAGGAATCGAATATTCCCTTTGCAGCCGGAACCGTATACAACCGGAGGTCTGATAATAGCGGTTGCGAATCTCCCTTCCTCCAGCTCAAGTATCTTCAGCTCACCCTGTCTCTTGCTTCTCCCATACAGGCTGTCGGGCCTGACAGGGGTGCCGGTTCCTACTCGCTTTCCCGTACTTCCGAAGACATTCATGCTGCTGATATATATATATTGATGAACCCCCAAGCTCTTTGCTCTTTTGGCCGCTTCCTCCGCCTGCCAGGCATTTGCTTTATAAAAAAGTTCCTCGTTTTCTCTCGTTTCCCTGGTATGAGCAAGTCCTGCCGCATAGATTACAGTATCGATCCCTTCCATGGCAAAGTCTCTCCACTCTTCCTTTCTGCCGGATACCAGAAGGACCTCATGTCCTTTTTTTGTGAGCCAATGTGCAAGAGAACTGCCGATAAAGCCGTTTTTTCCAATAATCATTATTTTTTTGCCGCTCATACCCAAACCTCCCGAATTTGATGCATGGATTGCCCATGAGTTGCTTCTCTAGTATTTTTATTCATAAGCAATAAACTTGTGCCTGTTTTTGCATCCATGTACCGTTAAAGCAGTCACCAGTTTCATTGTTAAAGAATAAAAATACTAAAGGAACGATGAACGTTGAAAGAGGAAAGAATATGAATTTAAAAGAGAAAGCAGAAAGCCTTGTACTGGAAAAAGCGATGAACTATATCTCCGGAAATCCGGAAGAGAATTTGCCTAAGCTATTAGGTTGGGCGGATGTCATTGATAGGGATAATAAATGGAAGAATCAAAGAGAGCTGTTTCATAAGATTGCAGATGATCCGCAAAATGTCTGGTATCAATATATTATGAATTTATATCGTGACATAGATAGTAAAGTACTGCAGACTACCTTCCGCAACTTCCTGATTAATGCAAGTGTGATAGGTTATCCGCGGCAGAGAAAAATAGAGGAAGCTGATATCCCTGCTTCCCTTGTTTCTGCAATGTGACTATGTCACATTGATGAATGTAAATATATTGACGCCCTGCATATGATAAAGTATAAAAAATATTTGATTTGGAGGCTCAATTATGAGTGATTTATCAACTTCTTCCTGCGGCAGAAACAACGGATGCGACAATGGAATGAACCCAATGATGCTTATCCTTTTACTTACCTTATGCGGTGGCAATAGCTGCTTTTTAGGAGGCGGCTCCGGAAACAGCGGATGCGGCGGCTGTGATAACGGTTTGGAGGGAATTCTTCCTCTTATCCTAATTCTTTCCCTGTGCGGCGGAGGTTCCTTCTGCTAGAACAGGCGGCCTTCCCCAACCGGCCTTATTTGTAATCGCTATCCCGTAATACGCTGCTAAAACGAGCATTACCTCCTCTTATAAGTATATGCATGAGGCGGACCTTATGGTTTCCGCTTCATGCATATAATGTTGTCGCGTTATTTTAACTTAATATAACCCTTCCCTTTTCCTTTTGTAATACTCTCTTCGATTTGAAGCCGTCCGTTTGCAATCTCATCCTCAATGGATTGTTTCAATATCTTCTGTCCTTCCTCAATAAATTTATAAATAAGTTTTTTAATAAATTTCTTCGTTTCCGGACTCATATTTTTATAGGCTTTAATCATCCCGTTGACCGCGGTTCTTTTTTCCGATGTAATGTCACTGATGGTGTTCATGCCGGAGGCATATAAGATTTCAAATAGTCCTTCTACAAAGGCAGCGCGCTCTTCCGGTGTAATTCCGTTCAGCCATTGGCGAAGTGCCTGGTTGAGAAAAATGCTGGATTTTTTTACTCCTGCTTCATATACAAACTGTCTGCCAAGCACCTCCCAGGAGAATGCATTATGCTGCATGATACCTTTTTGATTGCTGTTCACCACCACATAGTCTTCCAAATGCTCCATCAGCATTCCTACCACGGAGGATTTGGGGATGAAGGTATGAATCTTGGGGAGAATCTCATGATACCCCTCACTTTTTAAGAAATTCTCCTGAAATCCGGGACCGTCATTGCTATATACCGCTAGAATCCGGGGCTGCATCTCTTTTACCGAGGCGGCAACATATACGGCCAGATTTCCCCCCTTAGAGTGCCCGCCCAGATAAAGCTCCCCTTCCAGATCCTTGAGCAGATATCTGGCATATTCCACCGCATCTTTCTGAGCCTGAACTTCATCCATAAAGCTCATCTGGAAATCCTCTTTCCATCCGACCAGGTTATCATCCGTTCCCCGGAAGGCAATGTAATGCAGCCGTTCATGTATCGTAAACACGACCGCTGAAAACTGCTCGGAATCATCATAATTAAGCCGATTAATGTAGCAGGACATCTTTAAACTCCCGAAACGGTTTGTAGCAGCTGCTTTGAGCAGCAGGTCGGGGATGTCTTCAAAAAACGGGTTTTTAGTGCTGGGAGCTTCGAAATCAATCTCATCATAAGCCGCTTGGGCTATCTCCGACAGTACAACGCTTCCTTCCTGAAGATGGAAGGGAACGATCCCGTCGTATTCAATATAGGATAAGGCGGATAAAATTAAATTATCCACCTCATTGAAAGGGTCCTGCGCAAAACTTAAATCTCCGCGCCAATCCAGATAATTCATTATGTTATTCATACAATCCCACTCTCCTGTGATAGGTGAAGCTTGGCTTCAGCGTCAAAGAGCTGCTATCTAAGGTAATCTTAATACAGTTTTAGCAGTTTTTCAATCAAATCCCATTGACATATCTGATTTTCTCCAAGTAAAGTCTTCTCTGCCTGTTACTTCAAGCCCAGTCATATCCTGGCATTTAACTACCAATAATTCTATAATGATTCTCCCGGAGGTTTCCCCTATAATGGAGATATCGGTGTGCGCACGGGTTTTCCCTTACGCCCATTGATATTTGCAACCCATACATACCTTTTATAGGTCACACAACAGAAGGAGGCGATTTCTGTTGAAAAAAACAAAAAAGTTTTTTTCTTTTTTACTGATTTTCAGTATGGTTACTTTTTCATCCATCCTTTTTACGAATGATATCACAACAGCGAAGGCTGCTGGAAACATATACTTAAGCAATACGAATCTTACCCTGGAACTGGATCATTACAAGACTCTCCGGGTTCGCGGAACATCCGGAAAGGTTACCTGGCGTACCAGTGACAGCCGGGTGGCAAGTGTATCCTCCGGCGGCAAGGTCTTTGCAAAGTCGCCCGGTTATGCTACCATAACCGCTAATGTCGGCGGTAAGCAATTGAAATGCAAGGTCAATGTCCTCTTCATGAAGAAAAATACCACTATGGCCAATAAGGAGACCTCTACCTTAACAATCTACGGAGCCAAGGGAAGTGCAGTTTATACCTCCAGTGATCCGTCCATCGTAACGGTTTCCAATAAAGGAAAGCTGACCGCAAAGAATGAGGGTACCGCAACCGTTACCGCTACGGTTGATGGTAAGGAGCTGACCAGCAAAGTATCCGTAATCGGCATCAACCACTCTTCCATCGTACTTGAGCTTGGCGGCTGGTCCGGCTATGTCAAGACTTTGAAGGTAGAGAATACCTCCCGTAAGGTCACCTGGTCGACCAGTAACAAATCCATTGCCACCGTATCCGCGGATGGTCTGGTAAGTGCAAAGGGTCCGGGTACCGCGACAATTACCGCTACGGTTGACGGAAAGAAGGTAACCAGTGAGGTTAAGGTAATCAAGGCAAGTGACAAGGAATTCAGCCTTCGTACCGGCAAATCCAAGGCTCTTAAGGTGTACGGTACAAATAGTGCCATAACCTGGGATTCCAACGATACCTCCGTTGCCACCGTATCCGCAGATGGTACCGTTACCGCGTTATCCGAGGGAACCGCAACCATATTTGCTTTTGTTGACGGAAGAACAGTTATGTTTGATGTCACGGTTACCGATTAGTTCATAGGGAAAAGAGCACATAGCAGCAAGGAAGTCAGTATAAACAACCAGAGGCATACTTTACGAAGCATTTGGTGTTTAAACATCGAACGGAACGCTTTGCAAGCCGTTCTTATGTTAATAAAACAGGAGAGACCGGGCGGTCAGTATGGCCCCGGCTCTCCTGTTTTATTATGCTTCATCCGTAGCATCCATGTGCCCTCATAGCGTTTGAGGCGGATATTAATGAGTACTGTCCCGAAAACTACTTCATATACGGTATAGCACATAATCCTGCAATTCCCGCTTGAAACCAGCCTCGGTCAATGCTTTGACTGCTTCCGGCGGATATTCCCTGATCAAAAGCCGGTTTTGTGCGGTAAAGATCCGGCGTCGGCTGTAATCCAATGCAAAGGCGCGCATCGCCTGAACCAGATATTCGCTCTCAAATACCCGAAGAAGCTTTCCCTGCCGTTCCAGAACTGCGATGGGAAGCCCGGCACGCATTGCAACTGCGGTACCCGGCAGCAGGGAGAATGACCGGCCCTCTTTATGAGGAAGGCATCTGCCCCAGGGTTGTGCCGGATCCAGAGCGGATAGCCAGGCTACCTCTTCCTTTGACTGCTCCAGGGCCGACATGACGGCAGAAAACTCTTTCTCCCGGATGAACTGAATACCTGACAGACCCTCAATAAAATATCCCCTTCTCACTCTTCCGGTATATTCCCAGATGCGCAGTGTTTCCAGTGCCTGGGACCAGGAAATTCCCCGAGCCGTTTCCCGGCTGAGAATGACTGCCCGGTCGAAGATACGCTCCAACTGCTCTTCCATTGTCAGAGTCTTAAGCGGCCGGATGATTTCCCATCGTCCGGTGGACATCACCTTGGCTTTGGCGGATATCCGCCGCTTTAATGTGGCTTTATTCAGTTTCTCTTTGATTTCTCTATGCCTTATAGGAGCGAAGCTGTCGGCGCAAACATACCCTTTCTCAGCCAGGCCAAGCAGCAGATCATAGGGAGATTCTCCTTCAATCAAGCCGGAGAGCCGCTGTATGAAAGAGGCCCCGCGCTTGTATAAGGCTTCATAAAGAAGCTTCTCCTTTCCCTCCAGCCCGGCTTCCTCCGCTGAAACCGCTGCCTCCCAGTCGATATCCTCATACCGGTGAAAGCTGATGCCTTCCTCGGCGTGCAGCTTCCAGAACAGATTCCCTCCCGCCAGCACCGTATCCAGAAGCTCCGGGCGGTATTTTGATACCCGGGCGGGCAATATAATACTCTCCCAGACAGAGACCGGATACACAAGGTCAGCATATTGCTTTAATACCGCTTCCGTCTGATCCGCAGGTGCGGCAGCAATATAGAGCCTGTCTGCCAGGAGTGCGGCGTAGTGCTGGGAGGGCTGTGTCCGTATCTGGGCTCTTCTGCTTTTAATCGTTTCCTTCCGTGCCCGGTCATATAATTGGGAATGATGGAACAGGCCGTCGCTTTCTATGGCTTCCCCTTCCCTGCACAGCTCCTGCAAAAGTACCAGGGCGTACTCCACGGTCCAGAAATACCGCTCGCTGACGGTTTCCGCTGTCTGCGCTCCCCGGTAGCGAAGCAGCCGAAGCACGATTTGCTTTCCGGTCTCAGGACTACGTTCTTCCAAAGCAGAGGAGTATTTTTCAGAATGCTCTGCCGCTATCCATAACCCCGGTTCGATATAATTTGCCTGCTCTGCCTCAGCCAGAGTCTCCAGCCATTCAATGGGGACTTCCAATTCACCCGCCAGCAGATCCCCTTCCATCATCAAAAGAGAATGCAATTGTTTTGCATCCTCCGGCAGACGGGTCCGTGTGAGCAGTCTGGCCAGCTGTTCCGGCTCAGGAGCAATGAGCTTCGCATCCTTAAGGGCCTCCTCTGATGCACGGTGAATGCCCATAGGCGTGGGCGAATAATCATACATATTGGCCGCTTCCGTCTGCTGTCTCAATAAAAAGGACATGGGAGACGGAGTATCCAGGTGCAGCTCACAGATACGGATGTTTCCGGAACGGATTGAACTAAGGACATATTCCAGGCCAGGAAGATCCCAGTAATCCTCCAGGCATTCCCGTCTGGTTTCACGAATCAGAGGGTGACGCTCATATTTCATCAGAGAATCCAGCATCTCGGCACTGCGCATTCGCTGGACCCACAGAGGCTGGCGCCCGGCCTTTCTCACTCCCATCATAAGCGCATGGGCCGCATTATAGCGGAAGTTCATATTGAATACCGGGGTAACCGGTAAGATCGCCTCCAGGATAGGCCTTGCCCGCTCCACCGTTAACTCCGACAGCACCCCTTCCGGAATTGCTTCGTCACCGTAGGGAAACAGCAGAAAGCCGTCATCATCCTCCACACAGCTGATACTGGCATGGATATGGCCTTTCGCTGCCTCCATGGCGAGGATGGCCAGGGGAGCATTAATCTGTTTGCCAAAGATAGAATGAACCATCATCTGCTGATTCCCGGTCTCGTCCCGAAAATGTTCCACCAGGATGGTGCGGTCATCCGGCAGCAGGCCTGTTGCCGCCAATTGTCTCTTTATGAAATCCTCCGCATTAGAAGCCGCATCGGCATCCAGCCCCAGCGCGCTCAGCTCCTGTCTCAGTTTTCCGGCCTCATTGGCGGACACCAGGCGGCGGAGGATCTTCCCGAACGCGATTCCGGTGCGCAGCCTGCGGCCCTTAATTTCCCCTTTCCAGAAGGGAAGCCTTCCCCCGAATATGGGGGACTGGGCCACGATAACCGTATCCTTTTGTATATTCGTAATCTGCCAGGTAAAGGTGCCAAGAAGAAACCGGTCACCTACCCGGGATTCAAAGATAAATTCTTCATCCAGCTCTCCCAGCTTTATTCCGGCCTCCGTCTTAACGGTATAGAGTCCCTTGTCGGGTATGGTACCTCCGGCGGATACTGCCAGCATGCGGCTGTAGGCATCTCCCTCAACCCGTTCATGGATGCGGTCATAGAGGACGCGGGGCCGGACCGGTATATTTCGTTCATGCTCATAATCCCCGGCTAACATGCATAGAACATCCTTCACGTCTTCCCTTGTTATCTCACGAAAGGGGTATGCTCTGGGTAAAAGCCCCATTACCTCATCGAGTCCATACCCGTCTCCGGTGGCCATGGATACCAGATGCTGTGCCAATACATCCAGACACAGCCTGGGAGGATTTAAATGCTCTACGCCTCCCATTTTGGCAACCTCTGCTGTTAGACCGCTGTACAGCCCTTCCGATGCGGTTCTGGGAAAAACCCGCATAACGCTGGTACGGTTGGGATTATGCCCGGCTCGGCCGAGACGCTGCATTGTACTGGAGATGGACCGGGGGCACCCGATCTGGAATACCTGGTCAATCTCTCCCACATCGATGCCAAGCTCCATGGAGGAGGTGGCACAGAGCATGCGCAAGGTTCCGCTGCGCAGCGCGTCTTCCACTTCAAAGCGCTGTTCCTTGGAGAGGCTTCCGTGATGGGTTCTGGCAAAGCCCTCCCCTGCCAGCTGATTCACATAATAAGCCAGCTTTTCGGCATATGCCCTGCCTTCCACAAAGGCAATGGTGCTCTTTGAATCCTTGCAATGAACATGAAGTGCCCTGGCTATTTCCTGCCATACATTATCCTTTAACCTGCTTTTTTGATCCGGCAGGGGGCTGGTAATGGCTATCTCAATCTCTTTATGCATTTTTGGAGCCACGATCCTTACATGATCCGGGGAGAGATATTCGGCAGCCTGATCCAAAGGCTCAATGGTTGCCGATAGTCCGATCCGCTGCAGCGGGGCCGGACAGAGCCTGTCCAAGCGGGCAATGGAAAGCATCAGATGCGCTCCCCGCTTGGTATCAATCAATGCATGAAGCTCATCTATAATAATTGCCCTTGCAGTCCGCAGGATGGCACTGCCGGATTTGCTGGTCAGCATCAGATATAAGGACTCGGGTGTTGTGATTAAGATATGGGGCGGCGTTTTTATCATCTGCCTTCGCTCGCTCTGGGTGGTATCACCGGTACGGATCGCAACACGCAGATCCACTGCCCTCTTTCCGCTGTCTTGGAAGGAGTTTTGTTCCTCCTCACAGATGCCTTCCAGGGGACGGCGAAGATTCTCCCGGATATCTCCGGCCAGGGATTTTAGAGGAGATACATAGATCAGATGAAGCTCCTGTTTTAATTCTCCTTCTCTTGCCTGGCTCTTCAGACGGTCAAGGAATACAAGAAAAGCGGATAAGGTCTTACCGGTACCGGTGGGAGCCGATACCAGCGTATGACATTCTGCCGCAATGGCAGGCCAGGCTTCCTCCTGCACCTTGGTAGGCGACCCCAGCGTCCGTTCAAACCACTTCTTTGTATTGGAATGAAATATTGTAAGTGTACTCACCCTTGAAACCCCTTTCCGGCCATTATTACAATTATTATAAAATAAAAACTCCGCTAAATCCATACCATTTAGTGGAGCCCGTCCTATATTAAGTAACAGTTCAGCCTGCTGCATTTTGATATTATTCACTTACCCTTACGGTGATACCGTCTTTTTGAATATACTGTCTCTTCTCGTTCTTCTCTACTTTGTTCTGTAGTTCCTCTTCCAGATCAATGCCCAGGATTTCTGAAATCCCCAGTAAATAGATCATTACATCCGCTAATTCTTCGCCTAAATCATCCTTCTTCTTCATATAGGCTTCACAGGCTTCTGATAATTCACCATAGGTATAGCAAAATTCTTTATAAATATCGGTAACATTAAAGCCCTTTGCAACTTTATTTTCATATATTCTTTTTTGTAATTGCTTCAAATCAATCATTCTTTCGTTCTTTTAACTCCTATTCATGGTATAAATGCTTTACGATAGTCGGGAACAGGCTAGATCAACAGCGATAATGTGCCCGCAGCAATCAAAACCAGTCCCAGAACCGCTCTTTTCGTCAGTTTTTCCTTTAAAAACACATAGGAAAAGAATATAGTGACAAGAATGCTTAGTTTATCAACCGGAACCACCACACTGGCCGGACCCTCCTGCAATGCCCGGTAATAGCAGAGCCAGGAGCCGCCGGTGGAAAGGCCGGACAGAATCAAAAAAAGCCAGCTCCTTCGGTCAATCTTCCGGATAGAGGACTGTTTTCCCGTCAGGAATACAATGAACCATGCCATGATCAGTACCACAATTGTGCGGATTGCGGTCCCCAAATTTGATTCCACACCCTCAATACCGATCTTCCCAAATGTGGAGGTCAATGCGGCAAATACCGCTGCAAAGATAGCAAAGATCATCCACCGGTAACTTACCGGCTCTGCCTCTTGCGCTTCCTTCTGCTTTTGTATCATCAGATAGGTTCCGGCTCCGATCACCACCATAGCCGCTGCCCCCAAAAAGCTAAGGCGTTCCCCGAGGAAGATCACTGCAAGCAGCATCGACAATACCGTGCTGGACTTATCAATGGGTGTTACCTTATTAACACTGCCAAGCTGCAGCGCCTTAAAATAACACAGCCAGGAAACCCCTGTTGAGAGGCCGGATAACACAAGAAAGAGGAGCGTCCCTCCTCTAATCTTTGTGATGTCAGAAAAGGAACCGGCGATCAGCACCATAAGCCAGGAAAAGATCAGTACAATAACCGTCCTGACTGCCGTGGCTGCATTAGAATCGGTATTCCGAATCCCAACCTTTGATAATATTGCAGTCATCCCGGCAAATACAGCGGAACCAAAGGCAAAAACGATCCACATGCAATTACGCCTCCCAGCTTAATAATTATCCAGTATCTCCCAGAATGCTTTTAAATCCTTATCCCCCGCCTTTGCCTCTTCTGCCAGCCGGTTGGTATGATCTCTAAGTGCTATCACGTCCGGGTCTTCTTTTCTGGCCGTAAGGTATTCCCTGCGCTCCTCGTCCAGCCTGCCGTCAAAAATCTTGTATTCACCGGTACTGTCCGCCACCACATACAGCCTGGACAGGGAAGGAGCCAAGGCCTCCAGTCCGATAAATTTGATATCGTAATAAACGTATACGATGTATTCACCTTCTATATAGGATTTTTTGACATAGGTCTTTATATTCCTGTATTCATCAATTCCTTCGATCAATCGGACCAGCTCCGTTTCGTTGATCACTTCCGAAGGATCGGAGGAAATCCTCTTTAGGGTATTCATATCACAACATAGCTTCGCATCATAATAGGTTTGGATCAAGGCATCCAATTCGGAAGGATATCCTGCAGTCTCAAGGGCATAAACCGGCAGAGGGGTTGGTGTGGGAACCGGACTTGGGGTTGGATCGGAATAGATACTCATTGTTCTGAGCTCCTGCTCAGACGGCAGTTCTTCCCTGTACAAATCTCCCGTATCATCTGCTCCTGCCACAATCACCGCATTTTTTGACACAGGTTCCGGGGATGGAGAATGGGTCGGGTTATATACCAGGATACCTGCCCCGAACATCATGGTACCAAAATATATCGTGCTGATTATTTTTTTATCCGGACGTTTCATGATAATCCTCATTATTGTTAGAATACGGTTAAGCGGCTTACTGCCGCTTAACCGTAGGTATATAGTTGCTTGTCCTAATTTTAACAAATTTTATCAGGAAAATCAATCATTATTGGAATATTTTTGTAATACTTTTAATATTTGCGTAATACTTAAAACAAGAATTGATTAAATCCATTACTTGATTATTTTCAGAAGCTCGGCAATCCCTTTGGCAGTTTCTTTTTTATAGAAAAAATCATATCGGAAGTATACAAAGCCGCCGACGGCCTCTGTTTCTCTCCCGTATTCCACCATACGCCTCAAAATCTTAGTATCCTTCTTCCACTCTGCATCATCGGAGGAGCCGGCACGGTATGCGGCAATCCCCACATACAGCTTGACATCCTCATTGGTGCGAAGGTCCAGCCAGCGATCCAGAGTCTTATCATAGGGATAACTCTTGTGGCTGAAGGACCAATATAGCTGGGGACAGATATAGTCCAGATACCCTGGCTCGGACAACCAGGTTTGAATATCCGTATAGTACCCATCATCCCTTTGCAGGGAATCCAGAAAACCGCCAGGGCTGATGCCAAACTCTACCTCAGGATTAATCTCCTTAATATCCTGGTAGACATTCCTGATTAACCTGTTTACATTTTCCCTTCTCCAGACAGCGATAGTTTCTGCCTTCTTTCCCTTTTGCTTGCATAGGGCAGAGTATTTCTCGTATTCCTTTGAATCAAAAGTTTTACTGTAATCCTTACCGAGAACCGGATAAAAATAGTCATCAAAATGGATTCCATCCACGGCATAATTTTCAACTATTTCACGGATACCGCCCCGGATATGCTCCTGGACCTGTTCATCCGAAGGGTTATAATACAAAGCTCTTCCAAAGGCCAGCACCTTGCGTTTGTCCTTTGCGGCTTTGCCGGTGAGCCATTTTCTTGCAATATTATCCTTGGACAGGGTGGCGGCATCCGTCGTGTCACTGGTAACGCGATAAGGATTAATCCAGGCGTGGAACGCCAGATCTCTGTCATGGGCCGCCTCAACCATATATTCCAACGGGTCAAAACCCGGATCTATCCCCTGAGTGCCGGAGATATATTTAGACCACGGAAAATATTCGGAAGGGTACATAGCATCTCCAAAAGGACGGACATGGACTACCACCGCATTCATATTCATCCGGACAACCTCGTCAAACATTCCGTCAATGATTGTTTTGAAGCGCTGTTCTGTGAAGCCCGGTTTGCCTGTTGCCGGGTCCTTTAACCGCTCCAGAAATTCCAGATAGGATATCCACACTGCATGAAACTCATCTTCACCGCCATCTTCTCCTGCATGGATATAAGCCGCCGGTGTAATAGGAAGAATCAGTACGGCCAGCAAGATACACAGAAGTTTTTCTAATTTGCTGTTTAATTTAAACATATTCTATTTCTCCTTCGTAAGTCACTATTTAACATAATAAGAGGGATGCTGCAAGTTTCTCAAACTTTTGCAACACCCCTCTTCTGCCATCGATCAGATTTAGCAATCAGATTTATCCGCCGGCTTGTCTATCTTCCTGTCGGATAATTCTCAAATACTTCTAAAAGGGTCTGGTAGATGAGTTTTGCAGCGCTTTCCTGGAAGGTAGAATTGGATAGTTTTGAGAAATCACTCTCATTTGATAAAAATCCAAGTTCAATAAGCACTGCGGGAACCGTATTCTTATGTACAACAGTATAGCGCTCCGCTTTTGCACCGCGGTTTTGGGTACCAAGAGTGCTGGAAATCTTGTTGCAGAACAGCTCAGCCAGTTTTTTGCTGTTCAGGCCCGCTATATTGGGACTGTTGTTATTGGTTGAATAATATACCTCGGTCCCATGGGCGCTCTTATTGACTGAAGCATTCATATGCAGGCTGACAAACAGATCCGCTCCGTAGTTGCCGGCAAAAGCGGCACGGTTGCTCAAGGTCATATCAACATCGGTAATTCTGGTATAGTATACCTTGAGTTTGGAGGTATCCTGATTAAAATACTTCTTTCCAAGGGTATACAGGATCTTGTAATTGAAGTCCTTTTCCTTTGCCCCAAAATACTGGGCTCCAGGGGCTCCGCCGCCATGTCCGGGATCCAGAATAACGATATTAGGGTAGATATCCTTGGGATTGCCCACCTTAAGGTAGATGTTATTATCGTCTATCGCGTACCGATATCCCTGAAGCTTGGTGGTCTTAAATGTAATCTCGGTCTCATTCTTGCTGTTCAGCGATACGGTGATATCTTTAACCGTTGAAACATTGCTGCTGATGACAGAGCTATTGATGACGGAGGTATAATCTCCGGCCAGACGCAGGACAAAATTATTATTAAAATAGTTATCCTCATCCGTTATCATGCTTCCGGTCAACTGGGCAGGCTTGGGAATCACGATATTATATTGGCTGGGGTCGGTTGCATCCGGAGCTCCCGGATTCGGAACCGGCTGTGTTGCTCCGGGGGACTGAAAGAGCAGGGAGAATTTATTCTCTGTCTCCGATATGTACAGTTCATAACCCTCATTCACGCCCAGAACCAGCTGCGTCTTATCGCTGAAGCCGACGGTATAAATAAGATTGATGTATTTTGAGCCGGCAACGCCCGTATTGATTTCGCCCAGTCCGTTGGCAGTGTAAGGCAGATCGATATATACCTGATTCTCGGTCTTATTTAAGGATACCTTCAGCGGCTTAATCCCGGTCAGAGTCAGATAATCTCCTATATTATTCGTTCCAAGAACTGCCGAGGTAAGAGCGTTATAATATACGGTAACATACAGGATCTGCTTGTCTTCCGATAAAGACATCTCATAGGTATAATCCTCGGAAAGCATCTCCAGCTCCATTGCTGTGGTCCCATCTGCGGTATTTGCATAGGTGCCGATGGTATTTACATAATTGCTGGAGCTTCCAAACATCTGATAGGTCGTATCCGTACAGGTCATATTATTTGCCTGAATCACGAGGCTCTTACCGCTGCGGCTGGAGGTAACCCTGCCAAAGCTGCCGTCTGCGATGAACTGGAAGGTCTCCGCATTCAGCTTAATATTATTGTAATCTCTGGTTACGGTATAGATTGAACCGGAATTGGTTCCGGAGGTCTCCGGATTTAGCTCCTGGGTATTGCTTCCGTTCCCGAGCAGGGTTTCATTCCCGCTCCATTGATTTAGAATTGTGCCGGGATCTATGATAACGCTTTCATCTCCCAGTTCAGGGGCATCTTCCTTTTTGGTTGTAATCACTGAGGTTCGGGTAGTATTATTCCATTGGTAATCATAGCCCAGGCTGGAAGCGGTAAAGCTGCCCGGAACCATTACATAAGAGGTACCCACATTATGATTCTTAACAATCAGCGGAGCGGTCTCTAATTTTTTCGCAACTCCGTTCAGATATGCGGTCTTGCTTCCGACTGTCATTACCAGGACTGTGTTTTCCTTGGTGAGGGTGATGGTCTTATCCGCACTGTTGTAGGAGTAAGCAGCACCGATTCCTGCATTGGTAAATACGGTCTTGGCACGGAGCATAGCCGTATTATTGGTGATGATACTCGGCATGTTCCCAAGATTGATGTTCTTTCCGTTAACAGTTACCTTTCCCTGGGTTCCGGTATAATCAAACACTTTACCGTTATTATAGGACAGAGGAAGGTCGGTTCTCACAATTGCAACTGTGCTCTTGCTGCTGTTCCAGGTATAGCCAAGTCCCAGAGTCTCGGATACATATCTGGAAGGGACTAATACCTTAACCAGATTGGCGGCAACATATTTAATCCTTACCGGAGCGACAGGCAGGGTTACTGCCTTGCCATTTACTTTCGCTTTCGTGCTGCCGATGGTCATCTGGATGGTCTTTCCGTACTTCGATATGGATACGGTACCCTTCTCCTTATTATATACGCATTCCGCAGCAATACCGGAATTCTTGAATACATCATCATAGGGTAACAGAGCATTTCCATTCACCAATATTCCAGGTGCCTGCTTCTTTCCAATGGCTTTACCATTGAGGGTAACTTTGATTTGCTTGTCCGTGTAGGATGTTTCCTTCTTGGTGGAATAATTGTATATTTTCAGCCCGCCGGCCGCCGATGCGGTACTATACATTATTCCCAGCGCGATAAACGCTGTCATCAGCATAAATCCAAGCTTTAAGCCTAGACGGCTTCGGCTTCTGTTCTCTTTTGTGATTGAAAAAATCGTTTGTAATCCATAAATCATTTGCTCTTTTCTCCTACCTCCTGTCACAGTCTGATTGGGTCTTTCTTTGTCATACGTTATTACAGATATTACAATAATATTAAAAATTGTTAAAAGTGTGTCAGTTTCCAGAATTATCACATAAATATTGTTTTTTATACCTATACTTCCAGAAATCATCAGCATATTCCGGTAGAGAGTGTGAATAAATAGCCCTTTCGTGTGGTTCTACTTGTGTAGATGTAATTTCGTGTCGTTTTACGATTGATTCTACAGCAGTCATCGAAATAAATGAAAAACGAATTAATTATTACATATTTCTATTTTTATTTACTATCGAGATAGAATATCATGGAATGGTTTTCTTTATGACTGTGATATGTTATAATGTCGATAGACAAAATAAAAGGCATTGCTTTTGCACTGTGTATCTCCATTACAAGAAGGCACTGTTTTTGAGCCGTTCATGTGTATAAGATATAGGATTGCCTTTTGCTGTTTCAGGCGGCAAGAACAGTCTGACTCTGCTGTATCCTCTCTCCGATCTGTGTCGGTTCTACCCGAAAAGATTCCTGGCTTAAAGCTGCCGCTGTGAATATAGGGTATAAAAAACTTGATTTTATAGCCGTCAACAAGCTATGCTGAAAATTGGAGTTGAGGCTGTGCTGAGAGTTTGTACTGAGGTATACGGCTGTAGAATTAGAGATCGCAGAAATTATCCTTGAATATCACAAGGCAGTATAGATTATAGACGATTGTATAAATGGAGAATAAAGTATAGATGATTATATAAATATAGAAAATATAGGAGTAATGATGATATAGGAAAATTGACAGAATACAGTCAAATTAGAGATGAAGCATATTTAATATATAGATGGAGGTTACTATGACAGAACGTAATTATCATGACCAGATCAATATTGACAATACCTTGCGGCTGCGAGTCCTGGAGGAAAGGCTGCCTCGTTTTTGCAAATATTTCTTTCGCGGGATTGAGCCGACCACTTCTTCCCGCACCAGAATTGCTTATGCATATGATCTCTGCGTTTTCTTTGAGTGGCTGAAGCAATCCAATCCCTCGCTTAAAGATACGCCGATTCATGAATTTCGGTTGGAGCTGCTGGATCAGGTTAAAGCAATTGATATAGAGGAATATCTTGACTATCTGACCTATTACAAATCTTCGGATGAGAAAGAGCACCTGAACGCAGAAAAGGGAAAGAAACGAAAGCTGGTTTCTCTGCGGAGTTTTTACAAGTATTATTTCCAGAAGGAAATGATCACCACGAATCCCGCATCCCTGATCAGTGTTCCAAAGCTGCATGAAAAGGAGATTGTCCGCCTGGAAATTGATGAGGTGGCAAAGCTGTTGGATGAGGTTGAGTCTGCGGATAATATGACCAAGACCCAGCAGAAATATCATGAAAAGACAAAGCTGCGGGATCTGGCTCTGATGACATTGCTCCTTGGAACCGGCATCCGTGTCTCCGAATGCGTAGGCCTGGATATCAACGACGTAGATTTTGATAATAATGGAATTAAAATAAGGAGAAAGGGAGGCTACGAGGTAATAGTATACTTCGGGGAGGAGGTCCGTACTGCCCTGCTGGAGTATCTTGTGGAGCGCAAGCAGATCGTTCCCTGCGAAGGCCATTCCAATGCGCTGTTTCTCTCCCTCCAGCAAAAACGGCTCAATGTGCGCTCTGTAGAAAACCTGGTGAAAAAATACGCTTCCACCGTCACCACGTTAAAGAAAATTACTCCTCATAAGCTGCGGAGCACCTATGGAACCAGCCTGTACCGGGAAACCGGAGATATCTACCTGGTAGCCGATGTTCTTGGCCACAAGGACGTTAATACCACAAAAAAACACTACGCGGCAATTGAAGATAACCGCCGCCGCAGTGCCGCCAATATAGTGAGGCTAAGGGAAACGAAATAAAAATAATATGTAGAAAAAAATTTATAATAAATGAACGTAAAAGGTACTTCATTTTAATTAAATGTGGAAATTATCTTTTCCAAAATCAATAGATTTATGAACTCTATTTCTTTGATTTTAAATTCTGTAAAATATTTTGTTACATTTAAGCCACCTATCTTAATGATAAGTGGCTTATCTTTTCAGAAGAAATGTCTACGAACAGAGTTGTATTATTACTGAAATCAATGTGACATGGCTGTAGCTGATTCTATTGTCAATTCATTTTAAGATAATCTGATATAGTAACACCAAACAAATCTTCAATCTCTTTCCTAAAATCATCTTCCCAGCCACTAAACCGCTCATTCATTACATTATTATAGGAAATATTTACATTGGTTCCATCTTCATATACTACATAGATATCTGACCTTAATACAGATTCCGTATCACTCTCACTTGGCATCATGTCATAGTAACCGGAATAAGAAAACAAGTCATAAACCTTTATAAGTTCTTCTAATTTTGTCAAATCCTCTAAACGAATACACGAATCGAGCTTTGTCTCCTCCCATTCGTAATCCTTAATCTCATGCATTGTATTAAATAAATAACTAACATCGAACATCGATTCACTCTCATTATCATATGTAAAACGAACGATTTCATTCCCTTCTATAATGTAAGAATAAGTAAAATGTGTTATTCTGGAATTCGTTGATGGCACACCAAGAAAGGCAAATTCATCAAATGCAGTAGAATATTCCATAGGATGATTTCTATCAAATGTAGTATTAGCCTCTATGTTGCCAAAGAAAAAGTCAGTTATTACTTTATCAATCTTTGAAAAATTCTCAGGGTATTTCTCATATCCAGATGCAGACAGGTCTTCACCAGAACATTGAATATCCAATGAAAAGCTATGACCATCTAAGATATCCTCATCACTTTCATGAAAGCCATCTATCTCCGCAATATTTTGTTGATTTAAAGCCTCTTCAAAAGCGATTACTTTTTCCTTTGGAATCTCATGCTTATAGGAAAGCTGAACCCCATTACCCCCTCTTGCTTGAATATAAGGAATACTATTTTCATAGTACAGTTTAAATTCATAATATCCACCGAAAAAACTACCATAATCATAAGTTAATAAAGTAATATCCTCATAAATTTTTGTTTTTCCCACAATCTGCTTTTTCTCACAACCAGTTGCTAAAAATATAACTGTTACTGTCAACACTAGCAGCTTTAATAAATGATGTTTTCTCTTCCTCATATAAACTCTCCCCCTTATCTAGTACAGCATTGAAAAAAATTTGCTTAATTTTGGTGCCTGATTTTTGCGCTGGGGCAAGGTGAGGGAATGAACCGCAGTGATGTTGATTGACAACAACGCTGTACTAGAACTTATACCACTATGGATAGGATTCGCTGTATCAATTTAACTTCTAGACCCATCGCGCTCCCCAGCAATTTTCCCCAGTAAATTCCATTATATATTAAAAATCTCGTCATATCAATTGATTATTTATAACTATCTACGATGGATTTTTAAAAAGTTCAAAATTTTCTAGTTTTACATGCTCTGTATAAAAATCCCTTATGATGGGGCAGGAATAAATTCCTGCCCCAATTCTTAAAAAGACTTATCTCATGACGGCATCTTTATCATATGAACCAATGTTGCATCAAGTATCCATCTTTATAAAATTATAGCTGTCACGGCACATATCCTCCAATGAATGTTTTGCCTTCCATTCAAGTTCGCTCTCTGCCTTACTCACATCCGCATATATTTCACTGATATCTCCCGGTCTTCTGTCCTTAAATTCACGTTTTACCTGTAAACCGGTAACTTTCTCGAAAGTATCCAGCAGTTCAAGCACAGTAATTCCTTTTCCCGTTCCAAGATTAAAGGTTTGCGCTCCGTTTATCCTGTCAAGTTTCTCTAATGCCTTCAGATGCCCCTCTACAACATCAACGATATGAATATAATCCCTCACGCCTGTTCCGTCTTTCGTTGGGTAATCAGTTCCATAGATCATAACAGATGGTAATTTCCCCACGGACGCCATGCATAAATATGGCATCAGATTGCCGGGAATTCCATTCGGTTTGTCTCCGATCAGTCCGCTTGGATCTGCACCTATTGGGTTAAAATACCTGAGAATTGCTACTCTCATATCCTTATCTGTTAAAGCATAGTCCTTAATAATCTGTTCATTCATTACCTTCGTCCAACCATAAGGATTTGTCGCTGACAATGGCATCTCTTCTGTAAGCGGTACTGTATTTTTTGTACCATATACAGTTGCGGAGGAACTGAACACCAATCTTTTTATACCATATTGTTTTATCAACTCAAGTAAATTTATTGTGCTAAGCAGATTATTGTGATAATAAAGCAATGGTTCACCAACAGATTCCGGTACAGATTTGGAAGCTGCAAAATGGATGACCGCATCTATCCTGTTTTCTTCAAAGATATCATTCACTTCTTCTTTTCTTCGTAAATCACATTCATAAAAGCAAATTTCTTTTCCTGTAATTTGCTTGATTTTACTTATTACAGAAGCATCTGAATTACTGAAATTATCAATTGCTACTACATCATAGCCACTCTTCAAAAGTCCGGCACAGGTATGCGAGCCTATATACCCGGCTGCGCCAGTTACAAGGATTCTCATGAAATTTCTCCTTTTTCATTATTTACTCGCAAATCGATTTACTGTATCTAAATAGTAACCCATTTAAGCCCTCTGTCTCAAGTATCTAAAGTTGCAAATATATGTATTAATGTTGCAAATATATAATTATAAAGATATAATTTATAATAGCAGGAGGTAATATCAATGAGTGATGGTCATAAATTATCCTATGTTTCAAACGGTGATGAGGCACTCTCTATTCGAGTTTACAACGTTGGACGTGAACAATGTAAACCTCTTCACCAATGGGGACCCGGAATTCGTAATTTTTATTTAATTCATCATGTTGTAAGCGGAAAGGGTATTTATAAAGCTGGCAAAAAGAGCTATGAAATAAGCGCCGGAAATACCTTTCTGATCTATCCGAATACAGAGATTACGTATATTGCAGATCAAAATGATCCTTGGGAGTACTATTGGGTAGGCTTTCAAGGAAATGACATCAGAATAATCTTAAATCAAACAGATTTCTCGGAAGAAAATCCGGTTATTTACACAGATTTAGACGATTGTTTTGAAACATATCTCATGAACATTTATAATGCAAAGGGAAATAGTGACTCATCAAAGATTAGCATGTCAGGATATTTAATGCTGGCACTCTCACTGTTAGTCGAGAAATCCTCCCATTCAAGGCAGCGCCATCATGCCTCTACCATGTACCTTCAAAAAGCAACGGAATACATTGAGTATAATTACACACAAGAGCTAACCGTACAAGGGGTTGCAGACTATATTGGAATAAGCAGAAGCCAGTTATACCGGGTATTCATGGAGCATTACAGAAAGGCCCCAGAGCAGTATATTCTTGAGTTTCGCATCAGGCAGGCTTGCCAGTTACTAATGAATTCACACCTTTCCATAGGTTCTGTTGGTTACTCGGTGGGCTTTAATGACAATCTCTATTTTTCAAAAGCTTTTAAGAAAATAAAAGGATTATCGCCTCGTGAGTATAGGCGTGGCACGGCATTTATTCACCAAAAACTTATATCGTTCCAGGAATAAATGCCGTTTTTAAAGCCCATATAGAAAATTTTATCAGAAAACTATTCGATATCTATTCTTGATACCTTTCGGTACATATCAAAACTATAAACTTTCTTACCGTAAATCAAATAGTTTATGATAGTATAGTGATTCGGATCCGGAACGAAGCTGTCCGGTGTCCCCAATGCCTTAATTACATTTTCATAGGCGGTGCCAACTTTAACCTTAGGGGTACCTGATACTTTATTGCCAATTGAAATTTTTATTTTCCCCTTATCTTCCCATCCGGCCAATTTCTGTTTGTCATCAAGAATTAATAAGGTATTACCGTAATTAAGGTAAGCAGGCTTATCCCAGTTCGTTATCAGGTTTTTCGGAGTTCCATATGCTTTGATAATATCTGAAAGGGAGGTTCCAAGTGTTATCTGGGCATAGGAAGGTTTCTTCGCACCATAGGCAACCTTCAGAGAGCCATTATTTTCCCAGCCGACAACCTTAAGCTTATCATTATAAGTAATAATTGATCCATCACTGTATTCTACATAATTGCGGCGGATTGTATATCCGTTCCAAGCAGTTCCGTCATAAAACAGGCCAAAGTTTATCGGTGTTTTCATTACTTTAGCCACCTCATCTATGGAGGAGCCTACGGTGAAGGTACCCGAATTATTCTCATTCCCATCTGAGACCTTTAATCCGGAATACAGGTTATTCCAGCCAACGACTACCCATTCCTTCTGTACTTCCTGAATATAAATGGTTGCGGTATCTACCGCACTGGATAGACTGCCTCTCTTCTTATAATAGAATTCATACGTGTCTGTTTCCGTAAAGTAGTGTTCACTATATGGATGTCCCAATATTTTGTAAACCTGCTCCTTATACGTTCCGATGGTAACATACTTGGGTGTGGGCGGAGTCTTGGCAGCCGCACTCACCAGCTTCGAATATGCGCTGTAAACTCTTTTGCTTCCAACCGTGTAAAATGCTTTGATTTTATAATAATAAGTTTTTCCCTTGGTAACAGAGGTGTCCTTAAAATAAAGCTGCGATATATCCTTCACCTTTTTATAGCTTCCGTTCTTTGAGGTTGCCCGGTAGATACGATAACCAGTGGCCCCGGTAACCTTATTCCATTCAAGCTTGATGTCATTGTTAAGTACAGAGGTTGCTTTTACACCCTGAGGCACCGTTATCGCAGTCTGCGCACTGGCGGCCCCGGAGTAATGGCTGGTTGTTCTTACACCGTTTAAATAGCGGTAAGCATAGACCTTGTAGTAATATTTCTGCTCATGGAGCAGCGATTTATCTGTGTAGGAGGTTCCTGTCAAATCCTTTACCTTAGTATAGGTTCCGTTCTTTGAGGTTGAGCGGACTAATCGGTATCCGTCCACGTCCTTTACTGTATCCCAGGATATTTTTATCGTCTCACTATCAACCGATACTGCTTTGATTGATTTCGGCGGCTCCGGATTGACGAGGACGGTAATGGTTGCAGATACCGCTCCGGACAGCGCCTTGATGGTCGCCGAACCGGCGCTGACAGCTGTGACCTTGCCGCTGGATGACACCTTAGCAATTTTAGAATTATTGCTGGACCAGGTGATGTTTCTGCTCTGTGTTGTATTGTAGGGATAAAAAGCTATGGATAATGACTTATTTTCCCCTGAGTATAGCTGTACTCTGATGGGATCAGGTTTGATCATAATCTTATCCAATGATACTTCGTTTTTTGAGGCATCTTCCAGATATATTACCTTGTGGTATCTCGATTGAAAGGTATTTACCAATTGTGCATTCTTGTACATTGAGAAAATGATGTTGTCGAATTGAAATGCAGTGTCGGATACACTTATGATACTTCTTGGCAGGGTGACATCCGTGAGCAGACTGCATTCAAAGAAAGCCCTCTCACGAAGCATCCGGACCCCTTCCTCTATGACCAGCTTTGTAATGCTCTCACAGCCTGAAAATGCATTACTGCCGATTTCATCTATGATGTAGATTGCTCCTTGATAGGAAACAGTTCCCGGGATCAGGACCTCGCCGGATAGTGTCGTATCTTTTACCCCGGTAAGCATCACCATACCTTGTGCTTTTTCGGTTGGAAGCCGAAGGATTCGGTATGTAAATATCTGACCATTATGTGATACGTCAAAGGTATCATTTACATTTGCACTAATACCATCCGGTATCTCTTCTGCGAATACGGGTTTTACACTCAAAATCAGAAGCAATAATACCAGTAACGGATAAATTATTTTTATCATTCTGTTTTTTAACATAGTAAACTCCCTTGCCCATTATAATTTTTTCTATCATACATCCGAGGTTTTAAACTATATAATTAGGATGCATCAAAAATTGTATCATAATAACACTAAGAGTGCGATGGATTCTGCTGGCAGCCGATGTTCCTGGCCGCAAGACGTTTCATCAAAGACCTTCAAACCCATCACATAACCTGGCACCCATTCGTCCGTACCCCGCCGTGTCTTCCCCGCAGCCACAAAGCGGTATTATCGGCATATCTTCATGTAGACGGGCATCGACTTCATATGTCACATCCTTATATGCACCGGTGCTTAAATCCACTAAAAGCTGCTTGTCGCCGCCGTCTATATTCATGGAATAGATCTTCGTGCCGGTTATTGTATAGTAAATCCGGCTATCCCCAACAACAAGCCATTCTGCGCTATCGTCGGACAGAAGTTTCCTGTCACTGCCATCCGTATTCGTGCTGTAGATTTTATTTTCATTCCCATTCTGATAATAAATCCGGTTATCAACCACATTTATACTTAACCCATAGTCGTCGTTCAGTTTATGGCTGTTGCGTACAACGTACTATAAATACAGCATAGAAACACCATGTATTCAATTAGGTCATTTTCTGTATTTATGTATGAAATAAGAAATGTAGAAGCTGCCAGCTATCATCAAGGTTACATTTTGCTAGAGAACCTTATGATACCAGTTGTCATATATTGTTTTATGAAGAACTTCTTTTCTGTCCAAAGATATAGGGCCATCAAAACAGGCATAATTTAAGAACTCCAATTAATCGTTAGGGGATGATTGAATTCATTGCAGGTTCTGCTGTATATGTTTTTGGCAAAAAAGCGGATACGAAGGGGAATGCTTATGGATATTACAGCCAGTGTGTTTATAACGATATTAACCGTTATTGGATTGTTAGCACTTATTGTAACTGTCATCACCGATGTCACAAAGGGTGTTGTTATACTGGAGAAGATACCTAGGAACGTACAGGTAATCGTTTTATCACTTACCCTTACCCTGGTCGCATATTTCGCATATATCTCTTATCATGAAGAGGAAATTATATGGTATTATGTTGTCGCTGATATAATCGCAGGTTTTGTTGTAGCCTATGTGGTATTGTACGGTTGGGATAAATTTGCCGGCTTGTATAAAAGATTTCGTAATATACCTACGATTGGTATTGCACCCGACCCGGCTCCGGGTTTAAAGTCAGCCATAACAGAGGACACAACAGCTTCTTTGGCAGATAAAAAAATCGCTGCCCTAACTGATGAGGACCCGCCAGAGTCTTTCGCCAGCGGCGCTGCCGTTACTTCAACGGCCGGCAGCTCTAAAACAGATATTACAGTGACTGAACTTCCGGTCTCTGGTCCTTCCTCAGTAAATATGACAAATTCAGAAAATATAAAATAAAATGCCGATGGAAGAAGCAAAAACCGATAGCCCTAACGTATTCTGCATTCAATTGCATCTATACTTTAGGGCTATTCTTATGGGATTTCTTATGATGCAGCTGGATAGAAGCCTTTTAGAAATTTTTATGAAAGCCGGTATATCTCTCGCAAAGCTGATAAAGCGCATCAGCTTCCAGGGGTTTGGAGATATACTCATTCATACCCGAATCAATACACTGCCTCCGATCCGCCTCCGAGGCATAAGCGGTCATTGCAATCACCGGGAGATGCTTGTACCGGGAGTCATTGCGTATACGCCTGGTCAGCTCGTAGCCGTTCATCACGGGCATTTGAATATCCGTCAATATCAAATCTACCCGGGCCGTATCCAATAGCTTCATTGCTTCCTCTCCGCTGCCTGCGGGAAGGACCCGGTAACCCTCTCTCTGTGCCATGGCATGAATTATTTCCTGATTAATCGTATTATCTTCCACACTCAGTATGACTGCTCTGTCTTTTCCTTCCGGAGGTGTTCCTGTGCAACCGGAGGACTCATTTTCTGACCCTGCTTCAGACCTTATCTCTTTCACGGTTTTTGGCGGCTCTTTATGTTGGAGAAAATCACATACAAAGTAAAAAGTGCTTCCCTCGCCAAGCTTGCTATTAACATAGATATCTCCGTTCATCAGATTGGCCAGACTTTTGGCGATGCTCAGTCCAATCCCTGTTCCCATGCATTTCTTGTCCGCTGGTAAATCTGCCTGTACAAAGCGATGAAATATCCTGTTCATATCCTCCTCTGCTATTCCAATTCCACTGTCCCTGATTCGTACTTCAATTCTCTGCCGTTCCTTGTCTTCGTACAGTAAGCCGGCCTCCAAAGAGATATACCCCTGCTCGGTAAACTTAGCGGCATTACTAATTAGATTCAATAATATCTGTTTCAGCTTCACCTTGTCGCCGATAACCATATGCCGGATTCGCGGATCAAATGAGACTCTCATTTCCAAACCCTTATTCTCACATAACACCATGAGCTGATTGCATATCTCAATGGCAAGCTCTCTTAAACTGAAGGAATGATAGTTCAATTCCATCTTTCCCGATTCTATTTTTGATATATCAAGGAGATCATTCATTACCGCCAGAAGACCATTCACCGATTCCTGCAGCAAGCTCAACCACCGTTCCTGCTCAGGACTTATCTCCGTCCTTTGCAGTAACTGAAGGGTTCCCAGAACTCCGTTCACCGGAGTCCGAATTTCGTGACACAAATTTGATAGAAAATTTGTTTTGGCACGGTTTGCTTCCTCTGCATCCTGTTTTGACAGTTCCAGTTGTCTGCAGTACTGTATCATCCCATTTCTCCACCGAGCCTTGGAAATTTCCCATCGCCTATGCCGGCGCCGCTTGTCGGAAAGATCCCGATAGGTAACAATGATGCCGAAGAATTCTCCGCTGATCAGATAATAAGGAAGCACTGATATAGCAACATCTATCATACTGCCATTTTTGTGCTTCCGTGAGGTTGCGCAATTTCTTACAATCTCGCCCTGCTTCACTCTCTTTATCAGATTAATATATTCCCGTCTCCTGCCGATCGGTATCAGCTTATCGATTCCTCCGCCGACAATTTCCTCCTCCTGATACCCCAGAAGCTTTTCAGCAGATTTGCTCCAGCTATCAATAATCAGATCCTTCGTATAGCTAACTACGGCATCCTCATAAAAAACTCCGGGTACGAAAATCTCTTTTCCACAAAAATCGATTTTTAACAAATGATTCTTTTGACCCCTGCTGTCGCTTTCTTTTTTTTCGATAACCCAATACGGTTTCTTTTCCAGCTGCATATCCAGATTTTTCATATTATTAAGAATACTTTTGCATCTGCCCATACTTTTTACAGCCATAATTTATTCTCACCCTTATATATTTCTCGTAATTAGTCAAACCATGACATATTTTGTATTATTATAACATTAAGACTAATTATTTACAATAAATAAAAAGAACTAAAATTAGGATGAAGAAATCAAGTCCTGTCTGAGTCACCTCAATAAACCTTCGATTCATAGCCAATTTTTATACAAAGATTTGCACAATGTGGAATGAGCATGCTATAATGACAAAGGTTAGCCCGAAGCCATGAGATCTGGCTTCGGGCAGCTTGACAAAATTATACAACAGATAGCTTGTACTTCTGGGAAAGGAATCTATGGTCTTACTATTTTTTTTAATCAGTTTCGGCGCATCCATCATCGGTGCAATCTGCGGTATCGGCGGAGGGGTAATCATCAAGCCTGTGCTGGATGCCTTTCAGGTGCAGAGTGTATCCGCCATTAGCTTCTTATCCGGCATTACCGTCCTGTCCATGTCACTGTATTCCGTGGGGAAGGCTAAGCTGTCGGGGGATAATGCCATAAGGAAAAATATAGCGACCCCCCTCGCGGTCGGTGCGGCTGTCGGAGGTATCCTCGGGAAGGCGATGTTTGAACAGATCTCCGGTTTGTTTTCCGACAAGGAAATGATTGGAGGCATTCAAGCCGCTTGTCTGCTGATTATCACAATTGGAACGTTGATCTACACCCTGAAGAAATCTTCCATTAAAACAAAAAAATATGAACATCCGCTTTTTTGCATTATTACCGGAATTGTCCTTGGTCTTCTTTCCTCCTTTCTTGGAATTGGGGGCGGCCCTATCAATTTGGTTGTTCTTTACTATTTCTTCTCCATGGAAACAAAGGAAGCAGCTCAGAATTCCCTCTATATCATCCTGTTTTCTCAAATTACCAGCTTTCTCAAGACTTTGGCAACCGGGAGCATTCCGGAATTTGAGCTCCCCTTCTTAGTGGTGATGATTTTCGGAGGTATCCTGGGTGCCATTGCCGGCCGCAGTATTAACAGGCGAATTGACAGCCGGGTAGTGGATCATTTGTTTATTCTGCTTATGCTGATTATCATCTGTATCAATCTTTTTAACATCTATCAATTTGTTATTTAACCCCGGGCCCCATGCGCTGGCCATTGGTAGTAAAGACGGAGGACAAAGTGATTTCCGCTGTCTGAGTGCCGCAGGTCAAGGTATAAGTGTCTCCCTGTGCCATATCAGGAGAACTTATCAATACCGACTGGTATGATTTCTTAGGTGTATAGCTGATGATTTCCTTGCCGGAGGCATCATTCAGAGTAATCTGATCCTTATTCGTATTAACAGCGGACAGGTTATAAAGCAGGGAATACTGTGTGGAGGTTTCACCAAAGCCCTGTGCCATACCTGAGCTTCCGACTGCAATCAGAATACCTCCTGAGATATCTCCATTACCTGAGTAATCCAGGCTTCCGTTCATGCTCTGAGTGGGGCCGTCAACATAGATGGTGCCGCCGGAGATAGAGAGGTTTCCGTTGGAGTCTATCCCATCCCCCCCGGCATTGATTATTATGGTACCACCGGAGATGGAGATATAGCAATTCGCATCCGTTTCGAATGGATTCTCGCCGCCTCCAAAGCCTCCCGGTCTCATATCCCCGGAGGGAGTCTGACCCTGACCGAAGGGCATCTGATCGGAAGAGGTTGGTTTTCCTCTATCCGCACCCCCCGGGCCTCTGCTGGTATCCCCGCCTTCCGGTACCTCGCCGGATGGCATTGCGCTATCCTTTGGTAATTGGGCAGTGACCGCAGCATTCTCCCCAGACTCGGCCGGTAGAGTGGATGTGCCTTCTGATGCCGAAGGCTTTCCTTTCAAAGCCTCCCAGGAGCTTGCGGTATTCTCGGCACCAGCTGTATCGGTACTGCCGCTTGCCGCGTTCAGGCCGTCATCCCCGGCATTAATTTCTATTGTCCCGTCTTCAATTATGATTACCGTTCCCTCGATTCCTTCCTGGCTGCTCGCTACATTTACCGTTCCTCCACAGATGTATACATAGCCCTTGGTGGTATCATCACTGTTCTTGGATTGAATTCCATTTCCGGAGGAGGCATTCAGAGTGAAGCTGCCATCCTTGATCTTTACGCAATCCTTGCCATTAATGGCATCCTTTGCCGCTGTAATATCATAGATGCCTCCGGTAAATACCAAATCATCCTTAGAGACAATGCCATGCTTATAATTTCCCGTGATGGTCAGAGAACCGGAACCGTTCAGTGTCAGATCCGCTTTGCTGTAAATGACAGCATCAACATTGTTATCGTCGCTTTGTATATATTCCGCACCGTCTGTTAGGAGGTTATCCGTTCCTTCCTGAAGGGTGATGAACACCTTATCGGCATTCTTAATATAAATCGGAGCATTAGAAGAATTATGAACCGAGGCCCCGTTTAATATCAACTGAACCTTATCCGTATCCCCTGCATCCACGATGATCTGCCCATCCTCCAGGGTTCCCTCTATTACATAGCTGCCTTCTTTTTGAATTGTCACCTTCTGATCCGTAACCGCAGCCCCGTCACCCTTCACGGATATGCTGGTTCCGTTTAATACAATCAGCACAGCGCTGGATTCCTCATATCCAACCTCCAGATCTCTTGCGGTAAATTCCTTATCCACCTCTATTGTGGAAGCAGAGGCGGCTGTTGTTGTATTGGCAGATGCTGCCGGTGCATTCTCCTGAGTTTCATTGGCAATTCCAGCCTGTATATTCTGTGCAGCTTCTTTTTTTTGAGCTGAACAACCCGATAATGCAGATGCGATGACCAGAATTACCGTTATTATACTGATCCATTTACGTTTCATATGATATTCTCTCCTTATTCTATTTGTTTGTATTGAGGCATAACCTCGATTCTATTTACAGTTCTTCACTTCCAAAGGTAATTCTGCCGCAGGTGATCTCTAAATTCCCGTTTCTGCAGCGCAGCTCATCAATGAATTGTTTTTCCTCTTCAGGCTTCTTAAGCATAATCCGGTATTCCAGCTTGTATAAGCTTCCCATGTTAGCAGTCTTAGCCTTCACCAATTCACTGCCGGTAGTATATTTTTTAAATAGGTCATCAAAAATACCCATATAATCCAGCCCTTCAGGGATGGTTATCTTTAATTCCTTTTCCTTTCGTTTCGGCTCTCCAAAGCCCGTTACGTTATACAGGATGCTGGCGCCTCCGATAATTAGTACGAACAAACCGGCCGCGGCGATATATCCGGTTCCGGTTGCCAATCCCACTGCCATTGCCAGGAAGATACTGTTAATCTCCTTGGCATTCCCAGGGACGGAACGGAAACGAACCAGACTGAAGGCACCCATTACAGCCACGCCGGTTCCCAAATTGCCGTTCACCAGCATAATAACCATTTGAACGATGGAGGGAAGCAATGCAATCGTAATCACAAAACCCTTGCTGCTGCTGTTAAAGTAACTGTGTACTCCTGCAATCAACGCTCCCAGCACCAGGGAACAGAGAACACAGATTAAAAAGCTTTCAACCGTAAAGGTATCCGTAAGTATTGTATTAAGCATATAGAATTTCTCCTTTTTTTAATTCGTGATTTGGCATTTGTAAAGTTTGCTCATATCCCCTTCCGTACTTTGAAAAGGAAACCGGATAGATATCCATGTCATTCAGGATATGGCAGAGCCACAGCGGCATTGCGCCCGGAATTTTAATTTCCATCAGCCGCTCTCCTTGTTGCAGCAGCGGAGCTCCCCAGATTCCGTATTCCAGCCAAAGCTCCTGCTCCCGCCACAGGATATCTCTGTCAAAGGTGATTCTTAACTGGGGATCTTCCAGACCATACATTGCAGTCCGGCGATATGAGATATACATCGAAGGCTCTATATTCCCGTAGAACTGTAGAAACCAATCGATTTCCCTGACAATCTGGGAAGGCTCCTCCATCGGTTTATGATAATACAAATACTGTTCCGCATCGCGCAGTTCCATTTTCACTCGCCGCTTATATACAATCCCCCTGTATTTTTTCTTCAGCTCCACATAAACAGTGTCACCTTCCGCCGGAGTTCCATAGCTGCGAAGTCTCAGCTTTTCTTTATAAACCGGCTTATCCAAAGAGTTCCTGATTAATAGATGCGTCGATGTATCAAAATAAACATTGCAGATATCCGTCTCACCATAATGATCTACCGCCATCTTATCCATAAGGCACTGATAGAGCTTCCGGTACTTTATTTCGTTGACCAAATATTTTTTTTCGTAACGTTTGAATGTTCCCTGATATTGTCCCATAACGGTCTCCTTCCACATTTTTTGCATTTTTACTTGTATTGTTTCTCTATGGGCTTATTGTAAGGGACTAACTTTAAATGAACTTTAAAGGAAACCATAAAATTACTTTAAATTGATATCCTCCAGACTGTATCTGCAAATAATACGCTATATCATAGAAACTGGATATACAATTAAACATTGTATATTGTTGCGATTATATGGTACATCTGATACGATTATCAGGATAATGTCTTTGCTTTACAAATAATAAGCATTAATATGATGTAAAAGAAAAATTTTAGATGGCTTTGTATAACAGTAACAACTCCAAAGGCGGTTCAATTGATTTGCAGACAGGAGAATAGATTATGGATAAAATTGTTTTTAGTGATGTGGATGGTACTTTACTCAATTCAGAACATAAGATTACGTCTTTAACAGAAAAAGCCATTAAGGAACTAAAGAAAAAGGATATTCCATTTGTAATTATATCTGCACGAAGTCCGTCGGGTATTTACCCAATACTTAAAGAATATGCTTTCAAATGTCCTATTGTCTCATATAGCGGTGCATTGATTTTAGATGAAGAAAAATTAAAAGAAGCCTTTCCGAATTATTCCATTGTCAAATCTTCTGATATTTTATTGGAGATTATGGAAAATGGGATATCGAAAGCGGATGCCGTTCATACATTATGTTCATTATGGGATATCCGTTTAGAAAATGCGATTGCTTTTGGTGATAATTACAATGATGTTGAAATGTTAGAAGCAGTTGGATATGGATTTCTTATGGGAAATGCTCCTGATGATTTAAAACAGAGAATTCAAACCCATACCTATGACAACAATAATGACGGGATTTATCATGCTCTTTTAAAAATGAATATGATTTAAGAAACCGGTGAGACACATCTCCGGAACGCTCCGCTTCACAAGATGCGCAAATCCGACTTCTCTGCCTATGCTTAGGAGGAAGATTACATAGGTTAGATTCGTCGGCTCTGCGCAAAAAGGAAGGGAAGATGTCAAAATGACATCTGGTTATCTGCTCTATATGATTACTGTAAATATCACAGATCGGCCATCATCACTGTGCACGCTGATTCTCCCGTGATGGGCTTCCACAATCGAACTGGCGATGGACAACCCGATTCCATAGCCCCCTGTCTCTCTGGAACGGGATTCATCCGCCCGATAAAACCGGTCGAAAAACCGGTCCAAATTCTTACTTTCGATATATTCCACGGTATTATATACCTCCAGCTTTATTCCTTTCTTTAATGGCATAAGGCTGATTCGAATCTCTCCGTTAGTGTCGGAATACTTCATGGCATTATCCAGCAGCGTGGAAATCAGCTGCTCCATAGCTCCTTCCTCCCCATGAAGCTGAATATGAGGCACAATACTGATGCTCAGCCTTTTGCTCTGGCTTTCTGCTACGGCAAGAAAGGAATTGGCAATTCTTTTGACGCATCTGCTCAAATCGAATTCCTGGCGGGTCCTCTCAATATTCCCCTCCTCCATCCTGGCAAGAAGCAGCAAATTCTTCACCAGCTTATCCAGGCGGCCAATTTGATTGCGGATACTGGTAATCCACTCGCTCTCTCCGGTGGTCAGCTCCAGCACATCGGTATTGGCAGAGATGATGGCCAGGGGGGTTTTGATCTCATGGCCGGCATCGGTAATAAAGCGTTTCTGCTTCTCCATATTTCGGACGACGGGGTTAATTGCTCTCTTGGAGAATACGGATACCAGGATAAATACCAGCAAAAGAGTTCCAAGCGCAACACCACAGGAGGTAAGAAAGAAATACATCACCATCTGCATCTGGTTTCTGACATCAAGAAAGATTATCATAGGACCGTTCTCTGCATTAATAATCCGGTATTTATAGATTCCTTTGTAACCTTCCGATTTTTTTGAAGCCAGAACCTCCTCGGCATATTGTAGAGCATCCTTCGAGCTTACGGCTGAGATATGGCTGGTATCGATCTCTTTCACGGTTTCATCATGACTCAATTTTATAAAAAAATACCTGGTCTGAAATTTGGTCTCTTCATTTAGTTCAAATCCAATTTTTTTGTCCCTTGGCGGTTCCTTTCCCCTCTCAAATTCAGGAAATCTCCCTTTGTTCTCCGATAAGAATGCAAGAGTCTGGCCGGCACTCCGATCTATTTGATAAAAGTTGATCATATTAATTGCGCCGACCAACAATACCATCACCAGACTCAGAGAGGCCATTGTAATCATAATGAATTTACGCTGCAACTGATTTATCATTCATTTTCCTCCAAGGTATAGCCAACTCCCCGGACCGCCTTCAGCTTAACCGCCGCCTCCAGGGCTTCCAGCTTCTTTCTGAGGTAGGATACATAAACCCATACCACATTAATCTCTGCTTCTGCATCATAACCCCAGATCCGTTCCATGAACTGCTCTGTGGATATCAGACGTTTGGGATTGCTCATTAACATCTCCATCATCTGAAATTCCTTGTTGCTCAAGCGGATGGAGGTATCTCCATTGGATAATTCAAAACTTTCTTTGTTCAGACTGAGATTGGCCAGGCGGACCAGATTGGGTGTGAATTCAGCCTTTCGTCTGGTCATGGCCCGAACCCGGGCTAACAGCTCTCCCATGGCAAAGGGCTTGCTAAGATAGTCATCTGCTCCGGTATCCAAGCCCTTAATGCGGTCTTCAATCTGAGACTTTGCGGTCAGCAATAATATCGGGGTATGAATTCCCTGCATCCGCAGCTTCTCCAGCACTTCCAGCCCATTCATCTTGGGCATCATAATATCCAGTATAATGCCGTCGTAATTCTGGGACAGGCCAAAATCCAGGGCATCTGCACCATCATAAACCGCGTCAACGGAGTAATTATTATGCTTTAGAATGGCAACCAGGGCATTGGACATCTCTTTTTCGTCTTCCGCTAACAGAATTCTCATCACTTTGTCTCCTTCTGCGTTCATACCTTCATGATCTATTGCTCCAATCATGCTTTCAACATGTTTCCGACATGCTTCTGACATTCGTTTAATATGTTCCCTGCAAGCGCATTGTGCAGGGGCTTTTCTCTCATCCGGCTCTCATAATTATTGTATCACAGGTACCTTAAAGATACTTTAAAATATCAGGAGAGGAAATACTATTAAATACTATCTTTCAAACTGGGATTCATGCTTCTGGAAAAAATCCACCCTGGGTTCCAGAAACTTGAGCTTATGAGTTCCCGGCTCCGGCATCAGTTCTTCCAGAGTATCAAAGATATGATCCCAGCTCCACAAATCCTCTCCGATACCCAGATACTCCCGGATCATCTCACACCCGGCCGGCGCAATCGGGTGCAGAAGGCTGGTAATGGTACGGACTGCATGGAAAGTATCAATGAGTACCTGCCTGCGAAGCGCGTCGTCCCCATCCGTTTCGGCAACCCGGATTCGGTTTACCCAGTATTTGTTCATGCTGCGGATATATTGGTCCAAGGTATCCGTAATTCGATGGAACTCATGATGATACATACGCCTCTCGTAGGAGAGAATGGCTGCCCTTGCTTCCTCTCGAATCTCCCGGTTTACTTCTCCCACTGGTATTCGGGAATCATAATATTTCTGGGAGGTATAAAAACAGGACCGTACCATCCGGTTAAATACATTAGTCAGAAGATTACCTTCTTTTAAGACCGTGTCCTGTCCTCCTTTGGTATCCATATATACTCCGGGCATGAAGCTTGCGCTGTTGGTATCCAGGCCAAGGCTTAGAAAATGCATCCGAAGCTGCTCCGGAGTATAATACGCCAGCAATTCCCGGGCCATGGGAGGCTTAATTGCCGAACTGCTGCTGGCCTTCTTATCCATAAACAGAACGTGATTATTCGCAATCAAATGGGGAAGGGTCAGGTCTCCTTCCCTGGGGTGAATACCAGGTTCCCCGGATTGCAAGGCCATAAACATGGCCATTTCTGCTATTCCATAGAAATATATATTATCTTCTCCTATAAACTGATATACCTTAGCCTCCTCAGAGCACCACCATTTCTTCCACTCCTCTTTAGCCTTGTTCTCTCCCTCCAGATAGGCTCTTGTAAAAGAGATGGGTGCCCATAGGGATTCCGGCCAAACCCAGAAAGTAAGCTGGTCCAGACCCTCCTTTACGGGTACCGGAACACCCCATAGGATATTGCCGGTCAGACGGAAAGGAACCAGGGTCTTGCCTGTTCGATAATTCACTCCCCTCTCGCTGAGCAGCTTTCTGGCAATGTCCCTGTCTGCAAGATTCTCAAATACCAGGGTTACAGAACTTTTGTTTGCCTCCTCCACATATTCATGCTTCGGAAAGCCGGCCATATCTTCCTTCCCTTGATGCCATTGATTTTTCTTCACATAGATTACAGGCTTCTTCAGAAATTCTTCCATGGCACTCAGCTGATACTTTCTTTCATTAGAATGGCTGCGAAGATACGTTGCCCGCTGAGATAATAGCTCCTGAAATGCCTCCAAGCGGAAATACCAATTAGTTACCTGAATGATCTCCGGCGTTATGCCGGTTAGGGTGCTTTTGGGATTAATTAATTCACTTGGCATATATTGATGGCCAAGGGAGCATTCATCCGCATATCCTTTGTCCGAAGAACAGCCCTGAATCGGACATTGGCCTATGACCTGCCGTCCATTGAGCAGTACCTTCTGAACCGGATCATAAAATTGTGGCGTGGATAGCCGATCCAAATATCCCCTCTCATACAAGGCTTCAAACACTTCGCTGGATACCTGATTATGGAGTTCTCCGCTTCTTCCAAGCGCCGATGCCGCATACAGATCCGTACTGATCTGGTACGCATCCAGGGCTTCCTTCTGCTTTTTATGATTCTCCGATACATACTCTTCAACTGTTAATCCGGTACCGGTCTCTTCCTTCAGTTTGCGGTAACTTTCCAGGATCGGTGAGCCATAGCAATCCGTTCCTGATACAAAAATTACATTATCTCTTCCGATGCGATCTCTTAAAAATCTGGCGAACACATCGGCATGAATAAATACTCCCCCGATATGGCCGAAATGAAGTTCCTTATTACCATAGGGCATTCCTGCAGTAACCACTGCTCTTTTAGGAAAGGAGGGCCTTTCCTCCTTCGTCTTCATCATAATCCACTCTCCCTGACAAAATATACTATTATAGGTTGCTTTCTGTAGGTTTGTTTTTCATCATGCGAGTATTGCTGCGATCCTGTTAAGATTCATAATAGAAATCAAAAAAACGCCCCTACAGCTATAACTGTAGGGGCGATATCATCTATCGCGGTGCCACCCTGTTTCATTAATATGTTGCCATACTAATCTTATTGAGTACATATGATACTCTAGTTCTGTAACGTGAACCCACGTCATAGCATCACCTTATCCGCTGTTGAATATTTGTCCTGTAAATAAGTTTTGCAAAACACAGGATTATATTTCCGAGATTAGGATCCGTATGAAGCTCCAAGGCTTGTTTCATTACCCTTCCTGCCATTCCGTCTCAGCCCTCGGAATTCTCTGTAGACCACCCCGGTAATTACTCTCCTCTTCATCGCCTTTCATCAAATCAGTGAATTGACTGGCAATTCATTTGTATTCATTAGTATATGCAAAAAACAACTTCCTGTCAAGGGATTATTCTAATAAAACAGAATCCTCTTCTCTCTACTCTTAATAAAATATCATTCTGTCGATCTTACTTTGCAAGGAGCTGTCCCGAAGCATCGGCGTAATAAGGAACGATAATATAACGCCCTGAGTGGATCTGATCAGAGACCATTCCATTGCTTTCCATAATCTCTTCAATATAGTCATTCATATCATCATATTCTTCAGTGAAATATTCAGAAGCAATGCTCCAAAGGGTATCTCCCTTCTGTATCTCAATGCTGGCTACCAGCTTTCTTCGATCTGTGTTCCTCTGTGCTGTCACTGTCTTGGTAATAAAAAATATGGAAAAGAGCAGAACAACAAATAAAAGTACAGCTCCGGCCATCCATATTCTCTTCTTATTCACTTGATAGTATTCGTTGCTCTCCATAAAACGATTGCTTGCTCTGTTCATCATATATAACCTCCCAAGAATTTCTTTCTTTTGTAATTTCTCCGGTCCGGGAACCCTTTGCCCCGGGATGGCTTGTATTAATCAGTTTTTTCATTCTATTGTGGGCTATGGTCATTCGATGTCTTAGAAAAAAACCTTATAATTTTATAGAATGCTTCGTAGCACTGTACTCTCTCCAAAAAACAGAACATATGATACGAACATTTGTTTCATAATGCTATTATAAATAACAAACATACGTTTGTCAACTGTTTTTCGAACATACATTTTGTTTTACAAACATTTTTTCGCTTTTCAGAACATAAGTTTTGCATTATGGAAATAAGTATGATATAATGAAAGCGAAATGAGGAAATGCAAGCTTGCTTGCGATTTCCGATTGGAGCAACAAGATCATGAACATGATCTTTGTTTATGTACAATGAGAGCTTAGTGAACATGTTGCAGGCTTGCTTGTGGGCATGGGATCGGAGCTGGAGATTATGAACGAAGTTCATGATATAATGTCGTGATACATTATAAGCATATATACGTTCGGAGGCAGAACCTTCTAATACGAATTTTATTCATGAGATAATGAATGCGGATGAACATACTGCAAGAATGCATGCGGAACTGAAGATCATGAACAGATTTTTCATGATATGACGATGCAAATATAAAATGGAGGCTGATACTTTAATGGGGTATGGTAGAATAAGCAATAAGCAGAAAGAAATACTGGAATATTTAAAATCTCAGATTATTAACAAAGGATATCCGCCGGCAGTTCGTGAAATATGTGAAGCTGTCAAGCTTAAATCCACCTCGTCCGTGCACTCCCATCTTGAGACTCTGGAGAAGAACGGCTACATACGCCGCGACCCTTCCAAACCGCGCGCAATTGAGATTATTGATGATGAATTCAATCTGACAAGAAGAGATCTTGTGAACGTGCCGGTAGTAGGTACTATCACTGCGGGCCAGCCGATCCTTGCAGTTGAGAACATCGACAGCTACTTCCCGATTCCTGCCGAATATATGCCGAACGAAGATACCTTTATGCTGAAGGTAAAGGGCAACAGTATGATTAATGCAGGTATATATAACGGGGATAAGATATTGGTACAGAAGCAATCTCACGCAAAGAACGGGGATTATGTGGTGGCTCTGCTTGGTGAAGAGGTCACCGTTAAGACCTTCTATAAAGAGAATGGCCATTATCGGCTGCAGCCGGAGAATGATTCCATGGAGCCTATTATTGTATCCGATTTGAATGTTCAGGGTAAGGTGATCGGTCTCTTCCGGATGTTTTCCTAGGCGCAGGGAGTCGGAACATTTTACAGCAGAGAATATACCATAGAGAACAATGATACTTTTACGGCACTTCAATATAAAACCTGGCTGTTTGATAACTCTGACAGCCAGGTTTTTATGTGATAGCAATCTATTATGATATTAATTCTGATATGAAAATCCTGTTTCATAAATCATGTGCCCATCTAACAGGGCCGCACCGTTATCGTCTTACTCCGTCTCAAGCTCCTCTTTGCCGACGGTCTTGCCATCCCTCCAGATACGCTCCAGATTGTAGAACAGACGATCTTCCTTGGAAAATACATGTACAATCAGATCGCCGTAATCCATCAATATCCAGCTGGCACTTCTTATTCCTTCCACTCTCTTGGGCTCAAAGCCCTCCTTGCCCAAAACTTCCCTTACAGAATTAACAAGGGCATCTACCTGGGAAGAGTTAGATCCGTTAGCAATAATAAAATAATCTGCTATAATAGAGATGTCCTTAATTTCAATTACGGTGATATCCTCACCTTTTTTCTCTTCCAGTGCATGGTAAGCAAGCTTAGCCATCTTTTTTGAAATATCCATAATAATCCCCTTTCCTTTTTCAGTACTTCAATCAGTCCATTGAATGATCCATCCCAGACAGAAGGGAAGATGTCTCTTTGACTTCTGTTTAATGTATCTGAAGTTCTGATTTATAATATTCATATGCATCAATTGTAGTTGCGTCAAATTCCACTTTGGATTCAGTCAGATAATCCAGGGTATTCTCCAGTATCATCAGTACAGCCTGATCCAGGTCTAAGTATGCTTGCGTCCTGATTTCATCGATCCTCGGAAGAGGTCTCCGGTACGGCTCAATATAATCAGCTACAAATACAATCTTCTCCAGCAGGCTCATATCCGGCCTGCCTGTCGTATGATAGATGATCGCATCCAGGATCTCCTGATCCTCTATATCGAAATTCTCCCGGGCAAAGGCCGCGCCCACTTTGCCATGGAGCAAAAAGGGACACAACTCTTCCATCGGGGATACTGTTAAATGATAAAATTGGCACCAGCGCAGCAATTCCGCGTCGGATAAATTTTTAGCGCAATCATGCAAAATTCCGGCAATCCCGGCTTTCTCCTCATCGTAACCATGAATCACGGCCAAATCGCGGGCCACTTCCTCTACCCCCAGGCTGTGAAGATAACGCGGCGGCTTTAATGCACTTTTCATGCTGTCCCGCAAATAATCCAGCTCCATTCAAATTCATCCTCCGGTCAATTAAGGTATAGCTGATTCTCATTAATGTAAGTAATTACACGGTCCGGCAGATAATAACGAAGAGATTGGCCTCCGGCAGCCCGCTTACGTATATTTTCCGAGGAAATCTGCATCATAGGCATCTCCACAAGGAGGATATCTCCATGGAACCGCTCCTTCAGATAATCTGCCTGCGCAGATAGCTTTTCCAGGTCGACGCCGTCTCTGGCCGCCGCTACAACCGTGCATAAGTCAAATATCTTCTGGGGATCCTTCCACTGATCCATCATAAATAGGGAATCTGCCCCAACAATAAAGTGATATCTCGCTTCCGGGTGCTCTTTGGCAAGCAGTTCCAGAGTATCTGCCGTATAGGTAAAACCGTCCCTTTCCAGTTCCATCGTTGAAAGAACAAAATGCGGATTGTCCTCAATGGCGAGCGCTATCATTTCCGCCCTCTGAGCGTCGGTGACCTTCTCTGGCTTCATTTTATGGGGAGGATTTTTCGAAGGCATAAACATGATCTGCTCCAAACCCATCTGCTCGTAAGCATTTTCCGCCAAAAATAAATGTCCGTTATGAATTGGGTTAAAGGTTCCTCCCATAATACCAATCATTTTCATCCTAACCTCCATGCTGCCAATACCTGAAAATTTGGAAACACGCTTTATTTTTTTGCTTTCTTTTCTTCGGGAAGAACGATTTTCTTCTTATCCTTCGATTCTTTATATAATACAATCTTCTTGCCGATCACCTGAACTACCGTGGAATGGGTACGCTCTGCCAGCATCTGCGCCATTTCCTTCGGGTCATCCATACAGTTCTTCAGCACGCTGATTTTAATCAACTCCCTGGCCTCAAGAGCCTCCGCCACGCCCTGGGTAATCTCCGGGGTTAAGGATGATTTACCGATCTGATAAATGGGGTCGATGGACATGGCCAAGCCTTTTAAATACGCTCTCTGCTTTGTTGTCATCTGTATACTCCTTTCATTTCTATTCACTATTTATAATAATCAAAGCTCAGGCCGTACATTCTTACGGTATCACCATCAACAATTCCAAGCTTCTCCAGTTCCTCAAGAATTCCGTTCTCTTTCAGGAACTTCTGGAAGAATTCAAAGCCCTTTTCAGAATCCAGATTCGTATAGCCAAGCATTCTCTCAATGCGCGGACCTTCCACCGCAAACATATGCTCTTCTTCCTTCCACACCTCAAAGGGCAGGTTCGAGCTTGCCATATCCTCAGGGAAGAATTCCTTCTCAAACACGATCGGCGTATTGTCGAGCTGCTCCAGCATTCCCTTCACATGATACAGCAATTCCTTTATCCCCTTGCCGCTTACCGCAGAAATAGGAAACACCTTGATTCCCTGGGGTTCAAACTTGTCCTGTATCTTCTTGATTATTTCCAGCGCATCCTCTTCATATAATACGTCTATTTTATTAGCTGCAATAATCTGGGGGCGTTTTGCCAGTTCTGCATTATAGGCGGCCAGCTCTGAATTGATTTTCTCAATATCTTCAATTGGATCCCGTCCTTCTGTCCCAGCGGCATCGACCAAATGAATGATAACCTTGGTCCGCTCAATATGCCTGAGGAATTCATGCCCAAGTCCCAAGCCTTCCGATGCACCCTCGATTAATCCGGGAATATCAGCGATGACGAAGCCGCCGTCTTCCAGGTCCACCACACCCAGATTAGGGCTCAGGGTGGTAAAATGATAATTCCCTATCTTAGGCCTCGCATTAGTAACATGGGATAAAAGGGTGGACTTGCCCACATTGGGGAACCCTACAAGCCCCACATCCGCAATTACCTTAAGCTCCAGGATCACATCCATTTCCTGAGCTTTCTGGCCCGGCTGGGCATACTTGGGAACCTGCATCGTCGGTGTGGCATAATGCTGATTGCCCTTGCCTCCCCGTCCGCCCCTCAGAAGCACTTCCCTGCGGTTATCGTGGGACATATCGGCAACCACCTTGCCTGTTTCTTTTTCTTTTATTACCGTGCCAGCGGGGACCTTGACGATCAAGTCTTTGCCGTCCTTGCCATGGCAACGTTTCTTTCCGCCGCTTTCACCGTCCTCAGCACTGTATTTTCGTATAAACCGAAAATCCGTCAGGGTATTCAGTCCGTCATCCACTTCAAATATCAGATCTCCGCCCTTGCCTCCGTCTCCTCCGTCGGGACCGCCGGCAGGAACGAATATTTCCTTTCGAAAGCTTACATGACCGTCTCCGCCCTTACCGGACCGGATATGAATCTCCGCTCTGTCTGCAAACATTTTATCACCTGTTCAACGTATCCGCACCCTGCTTCCCAAATCTGTCCTGAAATCGGATGCATACCTTGTCCTCTCTATCCAAACTATAACCGTATTGTTTCCAAAATATATGATACTTATTATAATAAAAAAATACGGCAAATACAACAGAAACCAAACATAAAGAACCCCAAATCCTTATCTGAGAATTTGGGGTTAATTAACGAATGTCTTATTATTTTGCTTCTACCGGGTATACACTTGCCTGTTTCTTGTCTCTACCCTTACGTTCAAATCTAACAACGCCGTCAACTAAAGCAAATAATGTATCATCGCCACCGCGTCCAACGTTATTTCCGGGATGGATCTTCGTTCCGCGCTGTCTGAAAAGAATATTTCCTGCAAGAACAAATTGACCGTCTGCTCTCTTCGCACCCAATCTCTTGGATTCGGAATCTCTACCGTTCTTGGTAGAACCAACACCCTTTTTATGAGCGAAATATTGAAGGTTCATTCTTAACATGTTCTACACCTCCTGCAATTCTTAATTACATATCAGTACATCAGTTATCTACAGAAACACGCATTATGTTCCTGTAATAATTTACTGTGATCCTGCCTGGGTAATCCGGATATACTTCGGACCATATTCCTCTACAACCCCTTGAAGCCCTAAAGCCAAAGAACTCAAAAGCAGATTGGAATTATTACTCAGTTCGGAAATCACATGAAATTCTATATAACCCTTTTTCTCATCCTGGTCCAAACGAAACCGGTCCGAGGTAAAATTCTCAATAGAATTAATTGTATTGATTACCAATACAGATACTGCCGCGCAAACAATGTCGCTGCCATATTCGGAATAATCCGCATGACCTAACAGCTTGAAACCGGTAATCAAATTCTCTGCATTTTTGTATATGGATACGTTAATCATATCACATCAGCCTATGCATTGATCTTTTCAATCTTAACCTTGGTAAATGGCTGTCTATGACCATTCTTCTTGTGATATCCGGACTTTCTCTTGTATCTGTAAACAATAACTTTCTTGTTCTTGCCTTCTTCAACAACAGTTGCAGAAACATTAGCGTTTGCTACCGTAGGCTCACCTACTACTAACTCGCCTTTATTTACTGCAAGTACCTGATCAAAAGTAACAGTTGCTCCAGCTTCCAGACCAAGCTTCTCTACTCTAATGATATCGCCTTCCGCTACCTTGTACTGTTTTCCACCAGTTGCAATAATTGCGTACATATTGGCACCTCCTATTATCATTACTCGCCAACTATGGTGTCTGTTATATAATCAGCATATATGATTTTATAGACAGAGCTTATACCTCGTTGTGCGGCACACTAAATTATAGTAGCACAGAGGAAGAAGTTTGTCAAATAAATAATTTTTGAAAATCAAAGGTTTCGTTACAGTTCAAAATGTCGCAGAATGAACTGTAACAAGGTTTTTCATTTTAATATATTCTCTTCTTTACCGTGATTACCCTGTCATAAAGCTCTCTTGTATCCTGAAATATCACATGACTCACATTAATTACTGTGATATCCTTCAATCCCAGTATAGTCTTCTCAATCTCCTTCGCCCGCTCCATATCCAGGGAAGCGAAGGCTTCATCCATCAATAGAATACTGGCTTTGTTCAACAGAGCTCTGGCAATTACGATCCTGCTTCTCTCTCCTCCCGAGATATTTCTTCCTCCATCATAAATCATGGAATTCAGGCCATCGGGCAAATTACTGATGAAATCTGTGAGTCCGGAAGCCTCAAGGGCGCTGCTCAGCTCCTGATTCGAATGCTCCTTGTAAAGTGAAATATTATTCTTAACCGTATCCTCAAAAAGAAACACCTGCTGCTCGATATTGGCAATCAGCTTATAATAGGAATCCCTTTTTACCTCCCGTAAATCATACCCATCAATCACAATCTTTCCCCCGGTGGGCTGAAAGTATTTGCGCAAAAGCCGCAGTAAGGTTGATTTACCTCCTCCGCTGGGTCCGACGATGAGATATTTCCCATTCTTCTTCAGCTTCAGATTAATATCCGTCAGGATTACCTGCTCCTCATCATAGGAGAATTCTACATCCCTTAGCTCTATTTCCCTCTCAAACTCGGTCAAATCCAAGGTTTCTTCCTGGGTATCCGCGTTTTCCAGGGTCTTCTCCAGCTTGCGGATTAGATCGCCGGTGGTGAACAGCTTCGGAAGGTTCTCGCTGATGTTGAATAGAGGCCACATCATCCTCTGAATCCCCTGGACCACCAGTAAAAGACCTCCAGGAGTGACCTTTCCCAGAACCGCGAGATATCCTACCCCGCAGATCACTCCATACAAAGAGCCATTGATAAAAAAATGCTGTATGCTGATTACATAGGTGAATATTTTCTCAATCTGGAAGCCCTTTTGCTGGATTGCATCACTTTTGGAGTTATAATCCTGCGTAACCCGGTCCTGAAGATTATAATTCTTAACAATATGAAAGGCCGAGAGCATCTCTTTAATATAAGAGGTATAGCTGCCGAACATATCGCTGCGTTCCTTATATGCTCTCTTGGTTTTTCTGGAGGTGGCCATTGATATTGTCAGGTTAACAATAACGATTGCCACCGCAAGCAGAAGCATCCGGGGATCTACGGTGGACAAGATCCAAAAGCCTGTAAGGAATTGAACAGCCCCGCTGCATACGGAATAGATCCCGGTAATCAGATTATTCTCCAGGGTATCGAAATCATTCGTCATGGCGGAGAGGTATTCTGCATTATTTTCTTTCTGGAACTCTGCGATATTTTTGCCGAATACTCTGCGGATATAGTATTTCTTTAAGGTGATGTTGGCTTTTCTCTTATAGTAATTGCCGGCCATGGCAGATAAAATTCCAATTGGGATCATGCATACCGCCAAAAGGAATAACTCCGGCGCCTTTTCCTTCATTAGCTGCATATCGCGGCTTAAGGCATAGTCCAGAAGCTTCATCATTTTTATGGTTACATATCCGTCCAGGATGGAGGAAGCGGCTGATATGGCTAAAGCCAGCAGCAGATGAGGGAAAACGGTGTAATATTTTTTTAGCATGTGATCACCTCATCAAAGAAGTCCCTGGCCGGATAGCTGTGAACCGCTCCGTTCTTTATCTCCAGGACATAATCATATTTATTCGTGACACCTTCGTAATACCGGTGGCTAATGGCAATTACTGTGCTGTCCAGTCCAAGGAAGACCTTTTCGATTTCCCTTCCCAATTCTTCATTCAAACTGGAGGTTCCCTCATCGACAAACAGAATCTCCGCATTTTTGGCTATGGCTCTCGCAATAGAAATTCTTTGCCGCTGCCCGCCTGAGAGATTCTTGCCGTTCTCCGTCAGCCGTTGGTCCATCCCGTCCCTCTTCTCCGATACCAGAGCATCCAAGCCGCTCACCCTTACCGCATAATCGATTTGCTCCCCCGGAAGTTCCTTATATAGGGTAATATTGTTCCTTATGGTATCTTCGAACAAAAATACATCCTGATAGATGAAGGCAACCTTTTCGTGGAAGGATTTCTCCGATATTTCACGATAATCCATCCCGTCAACGGTTATATTGCCCTGGAAATCATCATGAATTTTCGCCAGCAGATTCATCAGCGTTGTTTTGCCTGCCCCGCTGACACCCTTGATCAGATATTTCTTTCCTCTCTCAATCACAAAGGAGGCATCATTGATAATCTCCTTTTGGTCAAAGGAAAAATCCACATGGGAGAATTCAATCTGCCTGGAAAAAGAGAATTCCTGCTCACCTTTGCCAGCACCAATACCGCTGTGCTCCGGCAGGGCAACCTTGTCATATATGCTTATGGACCCCTTCATCAGATTCCACATAGGAAAGGCATCAATCAAATATTCACTGATGGAGCTGCACAGCTGGAATAAAAATGCCGCTTCCCCCAGACGGATCGTTCCCTGGATTTGAAACCCCAGATAGATCATTACAACAACGGATGCCACGAAGCCAAGAATTCGGATAACGCTGCGCTGCAGCTCCGAAAAGACATTTGCTTCATATTTTTTCTTCTCCAGCCGCCGGATTGTAGCTGTGCTTTTTACCAGGAATTTGTCTTCAATATTGTTTAATTTAAGAATCTCAAGGCCGTTAAAGGTGTTGGACATATCTGTGGTAAACTGCTCATTTGTCTTTGAAATCTCCTGCTCCAGGGCAATGCTCTTCTTCCTGAAAAAGCTTGCAAGCATGTATAACAGTGCCGAGAACAGAAACATCCACAGAGCAAGCCGGTAATCCATAATGATCAGAAGAGCCAGGGAGATTAAAATCATTCCCAGATCAATCAAAAAGTTCAGCAGACCGAAAAAGAATTTCTTCTCAAAGATATTAATATCATTGATCAGATTTGAGATATAAACTTCCTTTGATTTCTGCGAATACTGCTTGAATGGCAGATTGATGATTTTGTCAAAGGCCTGTTTCCTGACATCCAAAATGGTGTCCCTCATATATCGGATACGAAGCATTCTGGACAGCAGGAAATTGAGTGGGGTATATATTATGTAGCCGAGTGTTAACAAAAAGACAGTGCGATAATATCCGATATCCGCTTTTTCGATTGCACCCAGAATGATTGCAAACAAGCCCATCTGCAAGAAATGATCCATAACAAACAGCGAGGTTGCGATTAGAAACTGAATGAATTTCGATTTTCGTCTGAATAATAATTCCTTCATCGGGGCTCCTTCTTTTTCTGCCTTTGCGATAAAAACAGAACAAATGTATGGATGTTTTCACAATTATATCCTATCTTCAGTGGAAAAGCAACCTCCTTTTACCTTGTCTCCATACGGCTGTATTATTTGCTGAAGCCGGCATCACTGGTTATAATTTGCCCTGTAATTGTCCGGGAATAATCGCTTTGCAAAAAGTGAACCAGGCGTGCGGCATCTTCCGGAACAAGCCATTTTCCCCTGGGAAACTGTTTCGCCACCTCATCATATTCCTTGCCGCTGAGATATCCGGTATCGGTGGGCCCTGGGTTAATACAATTAACTCTTATATTTTGGGGAGCTAATGCCGCTGAAGCCTGCCTGCATAATCCAATAACCGCATCCTTGGATACAGCATAAGCGATTTCCTTAATCATCGGGCCCAGGAACTGCCCGCTGGTAAACAGGGTGATGCTGCCCTCCTCCTGCTTGGGCAGCTGTTTTGCAAAGGCCTGGATCATAAGCATGGAAGCCCTGACATTGACTGACAGATGAGCATCAATGTCCTCGGCACTCCATTCTCCGAGAGACACCCAGGTGGAATAAGCGTGATTAAGAACAAGGCCATTAATATATCCCAGCCTTTCCACAGCCTGTTGCATTACCTTTTCGGGTGTGTTCTTGTGTGACAGATCCGAGCTTGGAAGTCGCCATAAATTCAGGTTCTTCCGGGCTAATTCATGAACCAGCTCCTCCAGGTATGCTTCGTCGGCATCGGAATAATTTTGTGCAAAATCGTATGGAGCATATCCATGTACGATGACATTGGCCCCCGCCAGTGCCAGCGTTCTTGCGATGGCTGCACCGATGCCCTGGGAACGGCTTACTCCCGTTACCAGAATGTTTTTATTGTTTAATGTTAACATATGATAACCCTCCTTTGAGTTCTGATGAATGGTTTCCTTTGATGTTTTCCTGCCTCTTCTTTCCTGTAAAGTTTCACATAATAGCTTCACATAAAAACAGGCTGCAGGGAGAACGCCCCTTGCAGCCTGTTGATAACCCATGAATCCATTGATAATCACATACCTATTAATACGAATCGATAAATAAACAAAATAATCCGTATGTGTATCGCTATATTTTCAGTGGCTTCTGCTAACAGGCATAACAAAAAAGACGCGTTCCTGCGTCATAGCTGTTATGAAAAATTACTTCTTAGCAAAAAAAGCCACACATATCTTCTTCCTCCAATTTTTATAGCTATATTCTACTATGCCATACTGTGGATGTCAATCAGTTTAACTGCGGAAAGATGGTCAGATTTCCTCTTTTTTTATATGGTAAAGCGTGGTATCATGATTTCATATAATCCTCCTTTGAAAAGGAACAAGGGGATATATTGAGTTAAGGGCAATTAAAATCGAGAAGTTAATTCTTTTTAGAAGAATGGAGAAATGGAAATGGATAATCAAACAAACCTTTTACTGCAAATGATGGAATATGAGGCAGGTTCTCCTCAACGTATTCAACATTTTCTAAAGGTGTTCTCTTTTGCAGAACTAATTGGACAATTGGAAGATCTGGATGAGAGAACACTCCACATATTAAAAACGGCATCCATTGTTCATGATATCGGTATTCGCCCCAGTCTTGAGAAATATGGAAATTGTGCAGGCAATTATCAGCAGATTGAGGGTCCGCCCATAGCAAAACCTATGCTGGAAGCGCTGGGGTATGATAATCAGGTAATAGACAGAGTCTGCTATCTCATCGCCCACCACCATACATACCATGATATCGATGGATTGGATTATCAGATTTTAGTGGAAGCTGACTTTTTGGTCAATATCTTTGAAAACGAAATGTCTATTGAAGCTGCAAAAGAAGTTCGTCATAAGATTTTTCGCACAGAGGGCGGTAAACAGATTTTCGACCGACTATACCCGAATTAGAATTAACTGATTAACGAAATGCAATTTTTGAGTTTGAAACTCAGGCGGATTTATATTTAGAAGCTAAAAAACATGGGGGATTGGAAAGCCAATCCCCCATCCACGATTATTCTTTTTCCACGACGATTACTTTTACACCGGTTTCCTTAATTTTATTCAGTTCATCCTCGACGGAATCCCAGTCTGTAATTAAGACATCAAATTTATCCGCATCACATACTTTAATAAAGGCTTTAAACCCTATTTTTTGATTAGGCATGAGAAGAAGCTTTTTACGTGAGTTTTCTATAACAGCCCTTTGGAAAGTTGCTGTTTCATCCGTTCCGTTAGAAAAACCAAAAGCTGCATCATATCCGGCACCCGTCATCAGGCATACATCAAAGTGCATATTTTTTACAAATGCGGTTGCGAAACTGTCAACAAGAGATGTTGTAGAATGCATACGCATTTTGCCTCCAGTGACATAGACACTGATGTTATCCCAGAACTTCAGTTCATCGGCAAGGGAAACCGAGTTGACTACCAGTGTATATTTTATATCCTTGGGCAGGTATTTGAGCATGATGAAGCCGATCGAACCACCGGTTAAATAAACGATATCATTTTCTTTGACAAATTCAGCACCCTTTTTGGCAATCGCTGCATAGTTGTCGTAGATTTCCATGTTTTTGACATCTCTGTGCCTTGACGGACAAAAACCCACTTGTTGTATAGGAATTGCCCCGCCATGTGTTCGCTTCAGGGCCCCTCGTTCTTCAAGAAGCCGAAGATCCCTTCGTGCAGAATCGACAGAAACATCGAATTTTTCTTGTATCTCACCAATCGAGATTCTCCCGCTTTCCTGTATGATTTTCAGAATCTCCTGATGCCTTTCTTCAATAAACATAAGAATTCACCCCCAATTATTTTGATTAAAACGCTTTATATCTACTTTTATTCATCTTCATTAACAATATATCATGATTATTAATGATAGTCAATGAAATATATAAGTATATATTGAAAATCATTATAAATCGTTAACCAACAGCAATAATAAAACCTTTTTGAGAATGCAAAAGGCGGCTGCAATCATTTTGCAACCGCCTTTTTCTAGCCTTTATTCTTCAATATTAATATTGATCTTTCTGCTCTTTCCATCTGGCAGATATACATATATTGTACAATCACCGGAACCTACTACAGTAATCTTTCCTGTGTTACTGATTTTAGCTACTTTCATATTGGATGTTATGTAATGTGTCTTGTTGTCCTTGGAGCTTACGGTCTGCATCACGTCAGACTTTATAAGCTTTACCGTCTTTCCTTCTTTATCCATTCCATATGCCTGGATATAATACTTGTAGCTCTTACCCTTTACATTCTTATGTGTAAAGGTCAGTTTCTTTCCAGCTTTAACGGTAGAAACCTTAATGTACTTAGTACTTCCGGTCTTGCATGCATAAACAACTGAAGTGCTATACTAAAGTTGTAACAGGAGTGGCTAATAAGATATAATTATACTATCAAAGAAAGAGGTACTTATTATGCCACAAACTTACACACCTGAATTCAAAAAGAAAATTGTCCGCCTCCATGAGGAGGAAGGACGTACTTACAAAAGCATCACCGATGAATATGGTGTTTCCAAAGCCAGTATTTCTAAGTGGTGCAGCGAATTACGTGAAGAATGCCAGTCAAGCCCGGAAGCCAAGGAAGAATACAATAATATGAAGGAATTGCTAAAGCTCAAAAAAGAAAATGAGGAGCTTCGCAAAGAAAATCTCTTCTTAAAAAAAGCAGCGGCATTCTTCGCAAAGGAAATCGATTAGAGGCTTATCGATTTATTGAGGAACATTATATTGAGTTTGGTGTCAGATGGCTACTCCAGCGGTTGGGTATCTGCCCTAACGCTTATTACAACTTCCGAAAACATCGGAAGGCTGATTATTATACTCATAAAGCAAAAGTTCAGAGAGATATAGAAGAAATCTATCACGCTCACAACGGAGTAGATGGTTATCGGAGTATGCGTATCTATCTGGAGCGAAAAGGACATCATTACAGTTTACCTACCATTCATAAATATATGAATGTGGAGATGGGACTGAAATCTATCGTTCGTCCAAAAAAGCCAGACTATGAGCATGGAACGGCACATAAAGTGTTTGAAAACAAGTTAAATCGGGACTTCCATGCGGATAAGATTAATCAAAAATGGTGTACTGATTTCACCTATCTGTTTTTGAAAAACCATGATGTCAGGTACAACTGCAGCATCATTGATCTGCACGACCGGAGTGTGATTGCGAGTATAACAGATCGTCATATCACAAGCGATCTGGCAATCCGTACCCTGAAAAAGGCACTGGATTCACAACCGACGATCAGAGGCGGGCTGATCCTGCACAGCGACCAAGGCTCGCAGTATACCTCCAAAGCATTTGTTGAGTTCTGCGAATCAGTCCATGTGACACAGAGCATGAGCAAAGCAGGTTATCCCTATGATAATGCCCCAATGGAGCGTTATTTCAATACATTAAAGAATGAATGCCTAAATCTGTACGAATTTACAACAGAGCAAGCGTTATATCGAGCGGTAGAGGAGTTTGCATATGTTAGCTACAATCATGTTCGTCCCCATAGTTATAATGATTATTGCACCCCATACCAAGCAAGAATTGCAGTATAAAGAGGTGGCAACAAACTGTCTGATTGGATTGCTTAATTACATTGAATTGGAGAGGACAGATCATGTCAAGGGTAAGCCGCGCATGCGGTGCGAAGCACCCTTGATAGGAGCTGGCAGCTCCAATAGCCTCTAAGCAACAATCCAATCATTTTCTTAGCCACAAGTGTTACAAAAAAGCTTGACCACAACAGGAGTACCTTTCAGGATTATCAGAAACATGCCTGTTACTTTGTCAAATGGTGCAAGGAACACTATGGATGCAGGATGCTTTCCGAATGCAGACAGTATGTAGATGAATGGCTTACGGAAAGGTCTGTGCTGGCTCCTCATTCACAGAAGCTTGAGGCATGTGCCCTAGCGAAGGTTTTTGACTGTACGACAGAGGATTTTATTAAAACGGCAGTACGTCATAGGTCTGGTATCACAAGAAGTCGAAAAGCGGCAAAACGTGATAAGAATTTCTCTGAAACAAAGAACGCGGAATTCATAGAATTCTGCAAGGCAACCGGATTACGTAAGAAAGAGTTGAAATGTTTAAGAGGTACGCAGTTAGTCTTTAAAAACGGAATGTATTACATAGCTGTTACCAGTGGTGCAAAAGGTGGTAGATACCGGGAATCCCCTATCATTTCAAATATTGATGCAATTATAAATCGAATGAAGGAAGTTGGAAACGGTAAAGTATGGTCATATGTTCCCGACATGGATGTTCATTCATATCGTAGCGATTATTGTACCGAAATCTATAATACATTAGCTAGACCGCTAGAAAAGATATCAAAGAACGAACGCTATTATTGCAGGAACGACCTGAAAGGTGTTTGCTATGATAAGCGTGCTATGCTAATCGCCAGCAGGTGCCTTGGCCATAACCGAATCAATATCATAGCAGAACATTACATACACTAACTCATATGCCCGCAGGATCTGCGGGCATATTGTAGAAAAAAGCTTCGTTTTTAAAATTACCTGTCATATTGTTCTATGAAACATGAAACAAAAATGTGTTTCGAAAACAATAACAGGAGGTCACATTATTATGCTTGATGCATTATCTATCTTGCAGGAAGCTTATGAATGTGGTATCTTGGATGCAACAGAAGTCGCAATAAAAATAAATATGACCAAAGAAAACTTTGTAAAAGAGCATCATCCTTATTCGATTAGCTCCCGTAAGGATGGACGCTTCATAACCACCGTAAGGAAAGAGGACGAGGAAAGACAACAGATAGCCGCACCATCGTATGTAGAACTGATTAGTAAGCTTTATGATTATTACAATGACCGTAAACGTGATTATACAATCAACGATTTATACGAAATGTGGGTAGAAAAGCGAGGAAAGCAGTCTGTAGAAGGTACTATCGATATTAAGACTGTCAAACGGGATGAGCAACATTGGCGTAAGTATTATGCTGATAATAAGCTTGTCACGATTCCCATTAAGAAAATAACAACCAAAATGCTGAATGATTTTCTGAATGATTCCATTACCACATTTAAGTTTTCCAGAAAAGAATTTAACAACATGAAAACAATCTTAAATGCAGTCTTTCAGATTGCGTTGGATAAGGAACTTCTATCGTTAAATCCACTTCTTAACGTACATACAGATGTTAAGTTCCGCTCCATTCAAAAGAAAAAAGATGGTTCCAGGCTATATCTTGAAAAAGAAAAAGACCCCCTTGAAGAATTTCTCTATCAGAAAGGGACTATGGAAGCCTATACGATTCTAATGGATTTCCAAATCGGTACAAGGATAGGTGAACTGGTTGTCCTTGAGAAGGAAGATATGCAGGATGATGAAGTCTATATTCATAAGATGGAGATTGTGGACGAGGAATTAGTAGACGGAGCATATATCCGCAAAGGCTATAAGGTTGTGGAATATGTGAAACATGATATTTCCTCTGGCTATCGTACCATTCCTTTATCAAAAAAGGCAAAAAAAATTCTGGATGAGGTAAAAAAGCTTTCACCTGACAGTAGGTACCTGTTTACACAGTCTAACGGTAAAAGAATGACGAGCAGAAGCTTCAACTACTGGTTGGAGAAGTACTGCAGAGAAGCAGGTGTACCATTTAAGAGCAGCCATTGTATCCGAAGAACCTTTGCCAGTCGATTGTATGCGGAGGGCATGCCTTTAGAGGGAATTAGTGTGTATATGGGCCATGAGGATACCGATACAACGAAAGGCTATATCTACAATTACAATGAAATTGAAAAGAATCGTGCCTTTATGGACAAGGCATTATAGCAGTCCCAGTACGTAAAAGGATGTTGCACACATCCTGCCACATTATTTTTAGACACAAAAAAACAGGAAAGCTTGATTTTACTAGCTTTCCTGCCCTTTTTCACTAAGCGCGAGACGGGATTCGAACCCGCGACCCTCGCCTTGGCAAGGCGATACTCCACCACTGAGCCACTCGCGCATTATGTTCTGTACTTATTCGGATTTCGTAAGCACATGACATAATATACTATAGATTGAAACAGATGTCAATACCTATGCAGGAAAATTACAAGTTTTTTTTATAATTTATATTATTTATATAATTTAACCAATTGTAATGGTGCAGATATATTCATTATTCTGGAAGGATCTATTTTTCAAGGTATCGGATTTGGACAGAGTCACATCGACCCAAAGCTCCTCGGCGGCCAACAGAAGATTAGCCATCATGACACCCATATCAATCATTTTATTATAGTCCAGAGCTTTGGCGATCAGCGGATTCTTTTTGGCAAAGACATGAATCCGATTCTGATACACCACAAAGCGCCACGGCTGACTGTTAAAAGCGGATGGAGCGAGACGGGCAGCAGCAAGAACCTGCTTGATGTCCGGGGTTACCTCTTCCTTATATACGATAATTTCATCTTCAGGCAGACGCTTTGCCTCAAAGCTGTCGCGGGTCAGCTTGGACTTGGTGTTGCCAAAGGCCAATGCAAGGACATATTTATACTTCATGGTAGCCTTCAGGCCGCTTCCGGGATATGCCACCAGAAAGCAGGTTCCAATCCCCTTCGCGGTGAGATACAGATTAACCTGTTGCAGAAGATAGCCTGCATTTAGCATATAATCTTCTTTTTCTTCGGAGGAAATGCATAGGTAGTAAGGAGCCTTGACATTAAAGGGACCGTAGAAGCCCTGCTTGGCTTCAATATTGCTTACCAGCTTGAATTCAACGGCTACGTCGTTGGTCAGCATAGGAAGCTTGTTCGCATATTCAAGCAGATCTGCGATGATACTCCACTCCAGAGGCTCCTGCTTGAAGTGCCGGATAGATTTTCTCGAAAAAATAGCTTCAAATGTATTCATCATTTATGACCCTCCTCCTCACTCGTTGGCAGCATTTTTACACATGGCTCTCTTCTTATAATAGAGAGGAGAGATGCCGTAATATTTCTTGAATAATTTGCTGAAATGGTATACATCATCATAGCCGACCCGGTTCGCAATATGCTTTATACTGGCATTGTCGGTATTCAGCAGGATATCCTTTGCTTTCTCCAAACGAATTTTAATTAAATAATTAATTGGTGACTCGCCTGTCTCTTCCTTGAATATCTTAGAGATATAGACAGGGCTCAAATACATATTATGCGCAATTTGCTCCAATGATATCTTGTGCTCATAATTATCGTTCAAATAATTGATGATTCGGTTAACCGCATAGCTCTTATTATAGGACTCAAAATTACAGCCCTTCTGTTCCGATTTCTCCACTTCTGCAATCTCTCGCATGATCAGCAGCAGCATCTGCATCAGATGGGTCTTAAACATGATATATCTCCCTGCCTGCTTGTTTTCCTTCTCAGCAACCATGGCATAGCAGTGCATGGAAAGTTCCTGCTTAAGCTCGGCACTTGTGTGAAGAATACAGCCGCCGTCGGGAAGCTCGATGGAATTGGGAGCCATGTTCTTGAAATGAAAATTGGTGAAACCGCAGATGAACTTTATGGTGGTTTCTCTGGGGGTGGTGATGATATGGGTATGGCGTACCCCGGGATTACAGATGAGAAGGTCGCCAGCTTCAACATCATATTCTATCCCTTCAACTAAATATTTCCCTTTTCCGGATAATATATAAGCAAGTTCCGTAAAATCATGATCATGATAGATTCCCTCATTGACCAGCTTAACTTTCGAAACATAGAAAACAGTAGGATTAAAATCATTATAGGTTAAATCGTATTCACAAGCCATATAAGCCTCCATCAACGAGCATGTTGCAGAAAATATGAATACTTTAGCCAGGACTAAAGTGCGCGTCGGATATAGTAGAAATATTATAACATTAGTCGGGAGAATAGGTAAGTGTATTTTTAAAAATTTTTAGATAAATCGCCAAATATAATAAACCACATCAGAATAATAAAAATCTCCATTCTTTTTACTGGGGGAAGTACTATAATAAGGTGGTTCGAAACATTAACAGCACCAATGAGGAGGAAAATTTTATGACAGCAATGAAGTGGTTCTTTTCATTTTTGAAAAAGTACCGCGCCAGATTGATTTTTGCTATGGGATTAGTTACCCTCACCTGCGTCATTGCAATTGTAAATCCACATATTTCCGGAATTGTCGTTGACGAAATTATTGAAGGGGGAAATCGCAGGATATTGCCCGTCATGATGATTATCATGATTGTTGCGACTCTTCTGAGAGCAGCTTTGAAATACTGGTTCCTTGTGATTTTTGAAGATTCCTCACAGGGAATGCTGTATACCATGAGGGACTATGTATATCGCAGGCTGCTGGCCCAGGATTTCAGCTTCTACAACAAGAATCGGACCGGAGATCTGATGTCCAGGCAAACAGGGGATATGGATGCCATCCGGCATTTTGTGGCGTTTGTAATCTATTCCGTGTATGAGAATACTTTGCTATTTGTCATAGCCCTGATCATGATCTTTGTGGTGGATTGGCGAATGGCGCTGTGCATGGTTCTGGTTCTGCCTCTTACTGCTCTGGCTACGGCAAAGCAGCTGAAGGCGGTCAGGTCGGCGTTCCGGAATATCCGCCAGCATTTCTCCAGTCTGAATACCTTTGTACAGGAGAACATCAGCGGAAACCGGGTGGTGAAAGCCTTCGCAAAGGAGGATTTTGAAACCCGGAAATTCGAGAAGGAGAATGACGGCTACCGGGATGCGGAGCTTGGAGCATCTAATATCTGGAAGAAGTATGTGCCTATCTTTGAATTTCTGGCAAATGTGCTGTCAATCATTCTGTATCTGATCGGCGGTCTTATGGTGGTAAAGGGATACATGACCATGGGTAAGCTGGTAACGGTAAGCGGTTATCTGTGGATGCTGAATCAGCCGCTGCGACAGGCGGGCTGGCTGGCCAATGATTACCAGAGATTTGTAAGCTCTGTGGAGAAAATTTATTTTACGATAATTACGGAGCCCTCTATACGGGAGCCGGAGCATGCAGTAGTGAGGAAACGTTTTCGCGGGGAGATTGTATTTGACCACGTCAGCTATCATGCCGATGGAGAGGTGATACTGAAGGATATCAATTTCCATATCAAGCCGGGACAGACGGTGGGAATTATTGGTGCAACCGGATCCGGCAAATCAACGCTGATGAATCTGCTGTGCCGCTTCTATGATGTGACCGAGGGTGCGATTACGCTGGACGGCATTAATCTAAAGAATATGGATTTGTATTCCCTCAGAGATAATATCGGTATGGCAATGCAGGATGTGTTCCTGTTCTCCGATACCATAGAGGGAAATATCGCATACGGCAGACCAAATTGCAGCTTTGAAGAGGTGGAGACAGCAGCAAGGGTGGCCAATGCCCATCATTTTATTCTGCAGATGCCGGAGGGCTATGATACCATCGTCGGAGAACGGGGTGTAGGGCTTTCCGGGGGCCAGAAGCAGAGGATATCTCTGGCAAGAGCCCTGCTGAAGGAGCCCTCCATTATTATTCTGGATGACACTACCTCTGCAGTCGATATGGAGACTGAAACCCAGATTCAGGCTGAGCTGGGCTCACTTCATGAGAAGCATACGGTATTTATTATTGCGCACCGTATCTCATCCATAAAGGATGCGGATCAGATCCTTGTGGTGGACGACGGCAGAATTATCGAAGCCGGCAACCACGAGGAGCTTCTTGAGAAGAAGGGCTATTATTACACGGTATTCCATCATCAGTATGGGGATTTTGATGCTCTGTTCCAGAGAAAATCCCAGAAACGCGGCCATGAGCGGATGAAAGGGGGAAGCAAGGTTGGCTAGAAATAAATATGATATCGATGAAACTTTGCAGACCGAGTTTAATTATTCCCACCTGAAGCGGTTGGCCGGCTATATCAGGCCGTACCGCAGGGATATGATTTTTACGATATTTTTATTAACGGTATCCTCGGCGCTGGGAATGCTAACACCCATCTTTCTGATGCAGATTATGGATAGATACATACCGGAGAAGAATATAGCCGGCATTGTTATGATCAGCTTGCTTCTTCTGGTGATTTACTTTATTATTTCGGTTATTATCCGGATGAAGACTACCATTACCTCAAGGCTGGGGCAAAATATCATTCATACCATAAGAAGCGATATCTTTTGTCATTTGCAGGAATTGCCCTTTTCCTATTATGATGACAAGCCTCATGGAAAGATTCAGGTGCGTGTCGTTAATTACGTCAACAGCCTGAGTGATCTTTTGTCCAATGGTATCGTGAATACCATTACTGAGCTGTTCAGCCTGTTTTTTATTGTGGGCTGTATGCTCTATATTAATGTAAGGCTTACAATCATCTGTCTATGCGGTTTACCCCTCTTAATGGCACTTATTTTTATCATCAAGAAGAAGCAGCGGGTGGCCTGGCAGCAGTCCAGCAATAAATCCTCCAATCTCAATGCCTATATTGCTGAGAGCATTAACGGCATCCGGGTGACGCAGAGCTTTACCCGGGAGCAGGAGAATATTAAGATATTCAATACCCTGAGCAATGATTACCGGGTGTCCTTTCTGCGGGCGGTTAAGCTGAATTTCCTTCTCTGGCCCGCCATACAAAACATCGCAACCTGGACCAATGTTGCGGTCTATGTGCTGGGGATTGCCTGGATGGATAACGGAGCAAAAGGGATCACGGTAGGATCGCTGATTGCATTGACCAGCTACGTGGGAAGATTCTGGGCCCCGGTCAACACCCTGGCCAGCTTTTACAATTCCATTCTGACGGCGGTATCCTATCTGGAGAGGATCTTTGAGACCATCGATGAGCCGGTCCTGGTAAAGGATTGTGAAGGAGCGGTGGAAATGCCTCCGATTCAGGGAGAGGTGGAATTTAAAAATGTGACCTTCAGCTATGAGGATGGGGTGCCGATATTGAACGGTATCAGCTTTAAGGCCAGGGCCGGAGATTCCTTTGCGATTGTAGGGCCGACAGGAGCCGGAAAGACAACGATCATTAATCTGATCAGCCGCTTTTATAATCTGGATTCCGGAATGATTGCCATTGACGGAAATGATATCAGTAAGGTTACCATCGAGTCCCTGCGAAGGCAGATGGGGGTCATGCTTCAGGACAGTTTCATTTTCTCAGGAACAATCATGGATAATATCCGCTATGGTAATATGGAGGCGACGGATGAGCAGGTGATTGAGGCTGCAAAAACCGTGCGCGCCCATGACTTCATTGTTAATCTGGAGAAAGGCTATGAAACCCAGGTAAATGAAAGGGGAAGCCGCCTGTCCGTAGGGCAGAGGCAATTGATCAGCTTTGCCCGGGCATTGCTGGCAGACCCTAAAATTCTAATACTGGATGAAGCTACCTCCAGTATTGATACCGAGACAGAGCTTCTCTTGCAGGAGGGCTTAAGCAGGCTTTTGGCAAACCGAACCTCCTTCATCATAGCCCATCGGCTGTCCACGATCAAGAATTCCTCCTGCATCATATATGTGGATGGTGGAATAATCCAGGAGATGGGAACCCATGAGGAGCTGCTGGAGAAGAAGGGATATTACAGTGAGCTATATCTTTCACAGTATAAATTCCTGGAGAAGGAGCAGGCTGGATAAAGCAGGAAGACAGGGGCAGGCAGAGCGTTTCAGAAAAGCGGAAAACCGTAAAAAACCTGATAAACCTGGATAAGCCTGAGGACTGCTTCAGTCAGATACAGAAGAATAGAACGAATGAACAGAGAAGAGATAGGAAACTAGATAGTATAAGAAAACAGGTAATGATAAGAAAATAGATAATACAGAAAATGCGATAAAATCTCAGGAGCCCCTTTCAAGGCTTCCTGAGATTTTATTAATATGCGATGGAAAAATAATATCAAGGAATATGGAAGAAGAGTGAAGTTCAGGTAGAAACCCTGTTTCTGCCCTTCTTTTTTGCCAGATAAAGCTTTTGATCCATAACTTTGATAACATCATTGACCGAATGGATACCGCTGGTACTATGAAAAGTCTGAACTCCAAAGCTGCAGGTGACCTGTATAGGGGTATCGTTAATCAGAAAATGCCTGCCCTCTACGGCCCGACGCAGGCGGCTGGCAATCTTGCAGGCAATATTGCGGCTGAGCTGGGGAAGGCAGATCAGGAATTCATCTCCGCCATAGCGGGCCACCCATCCGTCCTTTTTTCTCACATACCGCAGGAACAGCTCGGAGATTCCCTTCAAAATGTAATCTCCGGTAAGATGCCCGTAGCGGTCGTTGACATGCTTGAAATAGTCAATGTCCGCATAAATAAAGGATACGGAAACGTTATTTCGAAAAGCGCGTTCCAAATCGATGGGCAATTGTTCATCAATATATCTTCGGTTATACAGATTTGTCAGAGCGTCAGTAATTGCCAGGCGGTGCATATGCTCAAGAGAGGCGCTGCCGGGGACTTTGTCACTCAGATGAATGAATTCCAGCAAACAAGTCTGGTCACCGATGATAACCGGTATGCTTGTGATGATTTCAAGCAAGCCATCATTGTCGCTGATAGAAAAGGAGGCTTCATATTGCCCCTCGATTGAAGCAGAAGCCTTTGTCGGGATGCCGGTATTCTCACTTTTGTTTTCGCTTTCGTATAGCTTATGTTTGTGTCCGGGGTCCCAGATGCGGATAACGGCATAGTATTTTTGCAGCATCTCCATGGAGGCTGCGGCTTGTGTAATACAATCAAACTTCATATTTTTCGATTCCTTCTGTAATGCGCGGCGTCAAAGATCAAAACACACCGCAAGAACGTCGTGATCTTAAAATAAATTCTCCTTTGTGTGCCAACAGGCATGCAGGCCTGTTAAATTATACCTATTTTATTTTGCGTGTATTGATACATAAGTCGGAGGGTATTCTATTTGAATACATTTTAATATTCTTTTAGATAGTTTTCAAGTGTAATTGTATTCTTTAAGATTACTAAAAAGGAGGCTTATAGTATATCATGTTAAATCGAAAGGAATTTGGGGCTGCCATACGGAATGCCCGTTTAGAAAACAAGCTAACGCAGGAAAAGCTGGCGGAGGTACTTGAAGTTACTCCTGTCCATGTCAAGCAACTGGAAGCCGGAAGCAGAATGCCATCCCTGGAACTTCTTCACACTATTGCAGTTACACTTAATTTCTCGGTTGACGAAGCCTTTTTTCCGGCAGAAGAAAAAAACATGGATATGCTGGATAAGCTTCATCGGATCTTGAATTTATGTACTCCCCACGATTTGCGGGTGGTTTATGCTACAGCTAATGCATTGACCGACAAGGAAGGGAAAGTCGTCTAGAGTCCAAAAGGGAAAGAAATAGAAAAACCGGTCGGACTGTGCTATACTGGATATGGAAAATAAGCCCTTGTAAGCTGAGTTTTGCAGGGATAAATTCAATTTATAATTCGCGGGGTAAATAAAATGAGTGAATACGAAAGAGTCATATTTACCAACATGTGTATGGTATATGATAATAATGGGAAGGTATTAGTGCAGGACAGGGTATCGAAAAACTGGGGCGGTATTACGTTTCCGGGCGGACATGTTGAAAAAGCAGAATCTTTTTCAGATGCAGTAATACGGGAAGTTTTTGAAGAAACCGGTTTAGAAATTGAGTGTCCTCAATTGTGCGGGGTAAAACAGTGGCATCAGGACGATGGTTCGCGCTATGTTGTATTTTGTTATAAAACAAATCGTTTTAAAGGCAATTTGATATCTTCCGAGGAGGGGGAGGTCAGTTGGGTTAAGCTGGAAGATATGCCAAAAATGAAATTAGCCCGTGGAATGGAATATATGCTCAAGCTATTCTTAGAGGATGATATAAGTGAACATTGTTTTCGCAATGAGAACGGTCAATGGGTCAATGTATTAAAATGATTTCCAAAACGTAATAAGGCGTCCTGCTGGTTTTAAGCCAGTGGAGCGCCTTTTTGTCAGTCCATAATTATGAGATACGTTATTTGAACTATGGAAGGTGGTACTATTTTTCAAAGCAAATATCATTTATCCTGAAATGCCGGGGCATACTGTCACAGTTGGAAGAACCGGATTATTGGTTTTGAAACAGAAGGCAGCTCCTATCACCCTGCACATAGGAAAGCGTATTTTACGCCTATGTCATATAGACCAACTTGTCAAGAAAAGAAATAGGTTCCTTGGGCATAAGCGGAGAATTCTAAGCAGTTAACATAAGCTGCTTCTGTTCGGTATGGGGCTTTCAGAAAAATAAGTGATTGATGCACCGGGGTAAATAGGTTACAATAGATAGGAGGCAGAATGCCGAAGGGTGCAAGGGGTATTTTAATTAATAGCAATAGTTATCTGAGGAGAAGTAATATGCAATATGATTATAGAGAAGTTGTGCCCTACCTTTTGCATTGGTTTGAATATAATGCAAGGATTTTAGCATGGAGGGAAAACCCGAATCCGTATTATGTCTGGGTATCTGAAATCATGCTCCAGCAGACGCGGGTGGAAGCGGTAAAGGGATATTTTGATCGTTTTATTGCGGAGCTTCCGGATATCAGAGCGCTTGCAGACGCCGAGGAGGATAAGCTCCTCAAGCTATGGGAAGGACTAGGCTATTATAACCGGGTCAGGAATATGAAGAAGGCGGCGGTTATGGTAATGGAGGAATATGGCGGTGAGATGCCGGGGAACTACGAGAAGCTGCTTGCCCTGCCGGGGATCGGTGAATATACGGCGGGAGCAATTTCTTCTATCGCTTTTGGACTTCCGGTGCCCGCTGTGGACGGCAATGTCCTGCGGGTGATGAAGCGAATTGCCGGCAGCTTTGATGATATTACCAAGGATGCGGTAAAAAAGGAGCTGTGGGGGGATATTAAGGAGATCATACCCCGGGACAATCCCAGTAAATTCAACCAAGCCTTGATGGAACTTGGAGCCATCATATGCCTGCCGGGCGGGAAGCCTCTCTGTGACACCTGCCCGGTGATGCATCTATGCAGAGCCTTTCATGAGGGGACAACGATGCAGATTCCGGTGAAGCCTCCTAAGAAGGAACGGCGCAAGGAGGATCGAACCGTTCTTCTGCTGGAATATCAGGATCGTTATGCGATCCGCAGACGGCTTGCCAAGGGTTTGCTGGCAGGGCTGTGGGAGCTTCCGGGAATAACCAGGAGAATGGACGGAGAAGAGATGGAGGGATATCTCAGCGCCCAAGGGATGGTTGCGGAGCAGGTCGGCAATCTGGGCGAGGCAAAGCATATCTTCTCTCATGTGGAATGGAATATGACCGGCTATCATGTCCTGCTGAAGGAATTGCCGCAGGAGTATACCAAAGACAATGCCATTGTATGGGCGGACCGTGCGGAGATTAATGAGAGATACAGCATACCCAGTGCTTTTGCCGCATTTACCAAAACAATAAAAGATTGACGTAAAATAAGGTCTATTTTGCAAATTATCATTGTAAAATAGGACAGATGTGCTATGATAGTATAGGGATTTATTGATGATGTTTGGAGTGTGAATTATGAGAAAGAGTTTATTATTTATTATATTATTTGCGGCGATGGCATTGACCGGCTGCAGTGATAAGAAGGATCAAATGCCGGATTTTATTCCGACCCCAATGCCGGAAGCTGACAGCGGCGAGGAGGATGCTGTCGGAGAGGATGAAACAACAGGCGAGGATATAGAGACGGGAGAAAACTCAGAAGAAGGAACCTCGGGAGAAGAAGCTTCGGAAGAAGGAGCCTCGGAGGATACCCAGATAACTCCTACACCGAAGACTGTTCCTGTTGGTCAGACAAAGACGATGTATGTGAAGCTGGATAAATATGATGCTGTATTAAATGTCAGGTCAGCCCCCTCCAAGCAAGGAGAGGTGGTAGGATTTCTGGTACATACGGAGCGCGTCCGGGTGATTGATATTGTAGATGGCTGGGCAAGCATTGCGCAGAGTGGCCAGGTCCACTATGTCAGTGCGGACTTTTTGGTAGAGGAACGGCCGGCTTACATCGAGCCCCCGAAACCATCCCCGGCTCCGTCAAAGAAGCCCACGCCGACTCAAAAACCGCCTCAGAACACTGCGCCGGCCGAGGACGACGCCTCAGCTCAGGATGGTGCGCCGGATGACAATTCCGAGGAAGCACCGCCGGAGATATAGTTCATAAATTTATGCATTGAATCAGAGAGGAAAGCGTTCTTGGAATAAGAAAAGCCGACCTCTCTTTTTTGTACCGGTGCCTGCAGAGGAATCTGGATTAAGCTGCCGTCCTCCAGCTCCTTCCGGACAAATTCTCTGATTACACAGGCTACGCCCAGGCTGGTTTTTGCAAATTCAATCAAGAGGTCCATGGTGCTGATTTCTAGAATTTGCTTCGGCTCAATCTGATGCATTTTAAAATAATCATCAATATACTTTCTTGAGACATTTCCCTCGTCCAGCAGCATGATGTTGGCGCAGGAGAAGATATCTCCGCTGTTTTCACGAAGCATCAGGTTATCCAGATAAGCCCTTGTGGCGACAAAGATATCCTCAATCGGTCCAAGGGAGTGGAAGTGGAAGGCATCATTGCCGGGCCCCGCGACCAGGCCGACATCCAGGGCATTATTCTCCAGCAGCTTCATGGTATGGGAGGTGGATTGGTTATGAATGGTGATCTTAATATGGGGATGTTCTTTCACAAATCCGTTCAGATAGGGAAGGAGAAGATATTTGCACAGGGTTGTGCTGGCTCCGATCCGCAGCTGGCCGATGCCCAGATCATGAACATGCTTCAGGCTTGCTTCCCCATGGCTCAGAATATCGAAGGCGTTCTTGGTATATTCATATAGAAGCTGTCCTTCTTCAGTCAGCTTGACACCGCGGGAGCTGCGTATGAACAGGATGACACCAAGATTATCCTCCAGGCTCTGGATGGATTTGCTGACTGCCGGCTGGCTTATATAGAGCTGCTTTGCAGCCCTGGAGATATTACCGGCTTCAGCTACACAGTTGAAGATATAGTATAAGGACAGATTTTGCTCCATTGCAAACACTCCTTTATGAATATAACATTTAGTTATAACTGATATTAATAATATGTATTATGATTATAACAGATGCTGTGCTAAAATAGCAATAGAAATCATGAAATAATAAGTAAAGCGCCTGCCGCGTTGTTACAGTTCACGAGGGACTTGACGGAAGGTATCATACCCCCTCACACACAGGACGTAAGACATAGGATTGGATTTGTATGCCATATCCGTACAGGTTTGTTCGTCTATGTCATACAAATCCAATCCTATGTCTTCCATACAGTGCATTACGGGGGTATGATACCTTCCGTCAAGTCCCCCGTGAACTGTAACGTCGCATTCAAAAAGAAAATGATTAATAACACATGCCGCCGGGCGGCAGATGGAGGTTGGAATGCAATATAATATCGCAGTCATTCCCGGCGATGGAATTGGGCCGGAGATTATTACGGAAGCAAAGAAAGTGCTGGACCGGATCGGCAAAGTGTTCGGTCACACCTTTGCTTACACTGAGGTGCTGATGGGCGGCGTATCCATCGATGCCACGGGGGTTCCTCTGACCGAAGAAGCTCTGGAGAGCGCAAGAAACAGTGACAGCGTACTCCTTGGCGCGGTGGGCGGCAATGTAGGGCAGTCCAATTGGTACAGTCTTCCTCCCCATCTTAGGCCCGAGGCGGGTCTGTTGGCGATCCGTAAGGGCTTAAATCTGTTTGCCAATATTCGTCCGGCGGTGCTTTATGAGGAGCTAAAAGGAGCTTGTCCCCTGAAGGATGAGATCATAGGAGACGGCTTTGATTTTGTGGTAATGAGGGAGCTTACCGGAGGGCTTTACTTCGGGGAGCGCAGCACCACGGAGGAGAACGGGGTCCGCAAGGCGACGGACACTCTGGTGTATGATGAGAATGAGATCAGAAGAATTGCAAAATGGGCTTTTGAGATAGCCATGAAGCGCGGCAGGAAAGTCTGCAGCGTGGATAAGGCCAACGTCCTGGATTCCTCTCGGCTGTGGAGGCAGGTAACCAGGGAAGTGGCAAAGGATTATCCTGAGGTGGAGCTTACGGATATGCTGGTGGATAATTGCGCCATGCAGCTGGTCAGGAACCCGGGGCAGTTCGATGTGATTCTGACGGAGAATATGTTTGGTGATATCCTCTCTGATGAAGCGAGTATGGTTACCGGTTCCATCGGCATGCTGGCCTCTGCCAGCCTTGGAGATACCAGGTTGGGGCTGTACGAACCAAGCCATGGTTCAGCGCCGGATATTGCAGGACAGAATAAAGCGAATCCCATTGCCACCATATTATCCGCAGCCATGATGCTCCGCTATTCCTTCGATCTGGAGAAGGAAGCAGACTGCGTTGAAGCGGCGGTGAAAGAGGTTCTCAGGAAAGGATACCGTACCGTAGATATTATGTCGGAGGGGATGACCCTGGTGGGGACGAAGGAGATGGGGGAACGGATCATAGCAGAGATTTAAACAGCAGGCAAGCCTTGGCTTTGTTCCGGATGGGCGTATGGTCGAGGATGAAGTGGTTTACATGCTAAAATATGAATAAGGAGGATATAGCTATGGGGAAACCTTGTAACCAAGGTATGACGATGACGCAGAAGATATTGGCGGCCCATGCGGGGCTGGAGCAGGTAACTGCAGGGCAATTGATCGAAGCGGATCTTGATCTGGTGCTCGGTAATGATGTTACCGCACCGGTGGCCATCCATGAGATGGAGAAGATGAAGCATAAGAAGGTGTTTGATAAGGATAAGATCGCTCTTGTTCCGGATCATTTCACTCCCAACAAGGATATTAAATCGGCAGAGCACTGCAAATGTATGCGTGATTTTGCAATGGACCAGAATATCACTAATTATTTTGAAATCGGTGAAATGGGAATTGAACACGCCCTGCTTCCGGAGAAGGGGTTGGTAGTTGCCGGAGATGCGGTAATCGGAGCGGATTCCCATACCTGTACTTATGGAGCCCTCGGGGCATTTTCCACCGGTGTCGGCAGTACGGATATGGCGGCGGGAATGGCGACCGGTAAAGCCTGGTTTAAGGTTCCTTCTGCAATTAAGTTTGTTTTGACTGGAAAACCGGCTCCTTGGGTCAGCGGAAAGGATGTCATCCTGCATATCATCGGCAGAATCGGTGTGGACGGTGCGCTGTATAGGTCTATGGAATTCGTAGGAGACGGCATAAAGAACCTTACCATGGATGACCGTTTTACCATGGCAAATATGGCGATTGAAGCAGGAGCAAAGAACGGTATCTTTCCTGTGGATGAGCTGGCAATACAGTATATGAAGGAGCATTCCACGAAAGAATATAAGGTATATGAGGCGGATGAGGATGCGGAGTACGATGAGGTGTATGAAATTGATCTGTCAAACCTTCGGCCGACCGTTGCATTTCCCCATCTTCCTGAGAATACACGTACCATTGATGAGGTAGGCGAAGTGAAGATTGACCAGGTAGTGATCGGATCCTGTACCAATGGGCGGATTGATGATCTTCGGATTGCGGCCAAAGTGCTGGAGGGCAAAAAGGTTGCCAAGGGGATGCGTGTTATCGTCTTCCCTGCGACCCAGGCCATCTATCTTCAGGCCATGGAGGAGGGGCTGCTTGCAACCTTTATCAAAGCCGGGGCGGTAGTCAGCACACCAACCTGCGGACCCTGCCTGGGCGGACATATGGGAATACTGGCGGCAGGTGAGCGGGCCGTTGCCACCACGAACCGAAATTTTGTCGGTCGTATGGGACATGTGGACTCCGAGGTGTATCTGGCAAGTCCGGCAGTAGCGGCGGCCAGTGCGGTTACCGGCAAGATATCCGGTCCGGCTGAGCTTGGATTATAATAGGATGGAGGGATAAGAATGAAGGCGAATGGAAGCGTACACAAATATGGCGATAATGTTGATACCGATGTAATTATTCCTGCACGGTATCTGAATTCTTCCGATCCGAAGGAGCTTGCTGAAAAATGCATGATAGATATTGATAAGGATTTTGTAAACCGTGTAAAGCCCGGGGATATTATGGTTGCCAACAGGAATTTCGGCTGCGGCTCTTCCAGGGAGCATGCACCCATTGCGATAAAGGCAGCGGGAATCAGCTGCGTTATTGCTGAGACCTTTGCAAGAATATTCTTCCGCAATGCCATTAATATCGGCTTGCCTATCATAGAATGCCCTCAGGCCGCGAAGGAAATTGAGGCCGGCGATCAGGTGGAAATTGATTTTGACAGCGGCATGATTTATGACCGGACGAAGGGAACCCAGTACCAGGGGCAGGCTTTTCCGGAGTTCATGCAGAAGATTATTAAGGCGGAAGGCTTGATTAACTACATTAATAATAAGTAAATATGCAAATCACTTAAATTTTGATATAAAACACTACAGGAGGAAGCCTGTCAGACAAGAAAATTCGTCTGACAGGCTTTTTCCGCCTATAGGATAGAAAGATGAGGAGAAATAGCTTGCCGGCACTTGTATTTATGGTAAAATATAGATGATACCATAAGTTAAAGTATGATAATACCTGGGAGGAGCTGATATGGTGAGAATGAAAATAGGCTTAAGTAATATTTATGCTTTTATTTCTTTGATAACTTTATTATATATGAGGCATTATCAAACAGTATTATATTATAGAAATCCATCTTTGATATCTTCGAGAGTTTATGACATAATTTACTATATGGCAGGTGTTGCATCCTTTTTCTTTATCGCAGCATTTTTGGCAGATGTCGTATATGGAGTCTTTAATTTTAATATAACAAAGACGTGGCGCAGAGTATTTGCTTATATCCTTGTTTTGGAATTAATAATACTTATTGCATTAATTGCAGCCGGAAGCATAGAGATGGCATCCATCGTATCCTTTTCTGTCTATTCGATTGCTCTCTCCGCGTCGGGATGTTTATTTGCTTTGGTTATGTTTAAAAGCAAAATGGAAAGAACCATCCGTTGATTGGTAAAAAGCATGGGTTTAAATTCATATTTCGGAACATTGACCAGGCAGGTATCATATTT
>JAFAGA010000011.1 GCA_023423045.1 Bacillota bacterium
CTTGACAATTAACATCATAAAGAAAAACGGTATGATTGGGAAGTAGGGATTTACTCTTTACTTCCCTTTTTAGTTTACATAACTAAAATTTCTTATTATCTTTGCCAACACTAATTATACACTAACCCTGAAAATCCTGTTTGACAAAGCAAGGGTATTCATATATAATACACATGGGAATGAAGTTCTCCCATGGCAATAGCCGAAACCGCTTTTAAGCTGATGACTTCTGCATAACGCAGATGTTATCAGCTTTTTTATTTTATTATTTTAGGAGGGAAATGGATATGCTCACTAGTTTGGCAATGATTTTTTTATGCGGTATGCTGCTTGGAGGTATCTTTAAACGAGTTGGTCTGCCTAGTCTGCTGGGTATGCTGATCACCGGAATTGTGTTAGGTCCTTATATGCTTAATGTGTTAGATGCGGGTATATTGTCAATAGCTGCGGATTTAAGGCAATTGGCCTTAATCATCATCCTGACAAGAGCAGGACTATCTTTAGATATTAATGATTTAAAGAAAGTTGGCAGGCCCGCAATACTGATGTGCTTTGTTCCTGCCTGTTTTGAAATTACCGGAATGGTTTTGCTTGCCCCAAGGCTGTTAAATATATCAATTATTGAAGCGGTAATCATGGGAGCTGTTATTGCAGCCGTATCCCCTGCCGTAATTGTACCCAAAATGCTGCACCTGATGGAAAACGATTATGGAACAAATAAGTCCATACCGCAGATGATAATGGCTGGTGCTTCGGTTGATGATGTGTTTGTAATTGTTATTTTTGCGGCAGCGGTTGGATTAGCACAGGGTGAAAGTGTTTCAGCCGCAAGTATTTTGCAGATACCATTTTCCATTATTGCAGGTATCATCATCGGTATCGCATTAGGGTTGATATTAAATATCTGTTTTAAAAAATTGCATATACGTGATTCATCAAAGGTCATTATTCTGCTGGGCCTGTCCTTTTTGTTGGTGGCGGTGGAACAGCTCAAAATTGTGCCATTTTCCGGACTTTTGGCAGTAATGAGCACAGGGGTGGCGATACAAAAGAAGAATACGATTGTTGCAAAACGCTTATCAGAAAAATATTCAAAACTGTGGGTTGCGGCGGAGATAATCTTATTTGTTCTTGTGGGTGCAACGGTGGATTTGAAATATGCTCTTGCATCGGGGATCACAGCTGTTATAGTTATTTTTGGAGCTTTAGTATTTCGTATGCTTGGAGTCTTTGTCTGCATGATAAAGACACCCCTTTCAATCAGGGAAAAAGTATTCTGCATGATAGCATATATGCCCAAAGCGACGGTTCAGGCTGCCATTGGATCACTTCCTTTGTCAATGGGATTGGCTTGCGGAAATATAGTCCTGACAGTTGCAGTACTTGCAATTCTCATAACCGCACCCCTCGGAGCATTGGGTGTCGACCTGACGTACCCAAGGCTGTTACATCGTAGGAACACAATGTGACTATCATAACCATCAAAAGAAATAATATGGTAAAATCATAACATATGAGTTATGATTTATATAGCGGGCGGTAAAACTGGAAAAAGGAAGGGGTATGGGATGGTTAGGATACTGTTTTTGGAGGATGAGCCTACAATACAGGAGGTTCTGACAGAGTATATGAAGCTGCAGCAGTACGACGTGACAACGGCAGAGGATGGAGAGGCAGCCATCGGATTGCTGGAAGCGTCGGCATTTGATCTTGCGGTATTAGATATCATGGTTCCGAAGAAAAGCGGTCTGGAGGTGCTGGAATACATCAGAAGCTTCCGGCCGGAGATGGCAGTGATTATGTTGACGGCGATTAACGACGAGCCAACACAGGTAAAGGCCTTCAACCTGTATGCAGATGATTATGTGATCAAGCCGGTTTCTCCATTGATTTTGCTGAAGCGTATAGAAACAATACTGCGAAGAACCCGGCATTCCGGTAAAAATGAGGAGAAAACAGAAGGACTGCATCTGAATGAGGATTCCTATCAAGCCTTCTATAACGGTGCTCCCCTGCAGCTGACCCTGAGCGAATTTCTGCTGCTTCAGGTGCTGAAAAAAGAGGCCGGAAGAGCATTTACCAGAGAGCAGTTGATTCTAAAGATATTCAATGAAGATTATGTGGGCAATGACCGAATCATTGATGCCCATGTAAAAAACCTGCGCAAGAAGCTGCCCTGTAACTGCATTAAAACAGTAATCGGCATAGGGTACCAATTTAGCTATGAGGTCTAGAAGGGGGAAAAAATGAGCCTATCCAGAAAAACCTTTCTCTATAGTGTGGTCATATCGGCCGTTATGATATCTTTGATTGTAGGATATTTTATTCTTATGCTGCCCTCTTTGTATGTATCGTATATGCAGAACAGGAACTATGACTCTGCATTATTCCTTCAAAAAGGGTATATGGAACAGGGAAGCTATGAACAGCTGGAGGTTAGAAATCCGTCTGCGACTATTACTATTGAGATACCCAAGACGGGAAACCGTATTTTTGTTGTGAGCAAGCTTTTTCGTATCACAGCGGAGGCCAGGGATGAGAAGGTCCAGGACCTTCTTGAGAAGATAAGATATTACGCAACCCATACTCGGGAACTTCAGCATATCGATGAGGCTGATTTCAATTTGAGCCGGATTCTGGATGAGTTGGCCTTAAATGAAGCGTTGCTGGAGCAATATCCCCTGAAATTTGAGTTTGAATTGTTTGAAGAGAAAAACATGTTTCAGGAAAGCTCTTCAAAAATCCACATGGAATCTGAAGATTTAATGATCTATGAAGCTAATATTACCGACGGCCATAATTATTATACCAGTTATATAGGCCTTGGGATAACGGAGACGGCGATTGTGATTACCCTGATACCAATGATGACTCCACGAATTGAGGAAATAAGTCCGATTATATTTCAGAGCCTTCCTATGATTGTATCGGTTATCCTTTTGCTTGTGCTGGTGTCTTCCCAGGTGTTTTCCCGTCGCATCATTCAGCCGATTATCCGCCTTGCCAGACATGCTGAGTATGGAACAACGGAGAAGGAGCTGAGGCTGGAGCCCATCCCAATAACCGGACACGATGAAATAAGCAGCCTGGGCGAAAGCCTGAATGCCCTGTACCAGAAAATACAGGAAAGCTATCGGGAGCTGGAAATCAGAAACCAGCATCTGGCAGAGGAAAATAAGAGGCAGGAGGTATTTCTCAGAGCATCCTCCCATCAGCTGAAGACGCCAATATCCGCGGCGCTCCTTCTGGTCCAGGGAATGATAGGCGAAGTGGGAAAATACAAGGATGTGAAGGCCTGCCTTCCCCGGGTTAAGGAACAGCTTCTGTCCATGCAGAGAATTGTGGAGGATATCCTATATCTGAATCATTGCTCCCAGAGCCTGGAGCTCACTGAGATATCGCTGCCGGAATTGATGGAGGAATGCCTTGAGCATTATCATGTCCAGATAGAGGAGAAAGCCCTTGGAATTACGGCAGGAGATTACCCGCTGCGGCTTCGTACCGATGGAGAACTGATGAAGAAGATACTGGATAATCTGATCTCCAATGCAGTTTGCTTTACACCGGAGGGAGGCCTGATTCATATATCCTATGAAGAGGACAAAATAAGCATCAGTAATTACGGAGTGACGATTGATAGCGAATTGCTGCCCCATGTATTTGATCCTTTCGTTACAAGTGCGGACAAAAATAAGGGACACGGGTTGGGGCTGTATGTAGTTGCCTATTATGCGAAATTTCTGGATTGCCAGGTAAAGCTTTATAATATTGAACATGGGGTAACCGCCGAGCTTATTTTTCAGATGGGCAAATAAAGCTTAGAACTTAATAAAGCATAGAAGTAAATATAGTAAAGTACACATCAAAATGACATACAAAGATACAGTGTGTAAAAGAGCAGCTCTATAGAAGCATTGGACAAAGAACTCAATGGAGTTATATGCAGATATGCAGCGTCTGGCAGGCGGTTTGTGAAGTCACATAATATATGCATAGGATCTTCATCCTAAATTCATATGCTTTTGTTACAATCAATTTCATAAGCAGGGAAGAAGGCGTATTCTTCCTGGGAGCAATCATATTATGAAGGAGAGGATGTAAGCCCATGATAGTTATAAATAATCTGCAGGTTCGGTATGGAAGCCAGCTGGCCCTGTCAATAACGGAACCAATCCGGTTCGAAGCAGGGGACCGTATCGGTATTATTGGTTCCAACGGTGCCGGTAAGACCACTCTGGTCAAAAGTATTCTGGGTCTGACAAATTATCAGGGAAGCATTGTTACCAGCCTAAAGCCGGAGGAAATTGCGGTTCATATGCAGCATAATCATTATGTCAATACCATGGCTGTGAAGCACATTATGGAGACCGTGCTAAATACCAGCATTAGGAAGAATAAGTTATTGCAGGAGCTGATTTCCTTCTTTGATTTTGAAGGCTGCCTGAATAAGCGATATTCTGCTCTGTCGGGAGGGCAGAGGCAGAGATTGACAATTATCCTTGTGCTGATCCAGGATGCTCCGCTGGTGTTCTTTGATGAAGTCACCTCTGGTCTGGATTTTGAGACAAGGCAGAGATTGATGACAAAGATGGGGGAATGGTACCGGGATAAGGACACCACTCTTTGTATAGTGTCCCATTATTACGAGGAGCTGGAGCAATTGGTGAATAAAATATTAATTCTTGAGGAGGGGCAGGTTATTGATTATGGCTTCAAGGATGAATTGTTTCGCAATTATTGCGGGAAGACGGTGATTACCATTGATAATAATGAGAGAAACAGAGGTTTGACGCAGCATTTGCAGAAGCTGGAAGCGCCGGAGCATTTGATTGCCCTTTCCTGTCAGAACAGCGAACTGGAGAGAGAGATTACCGAGAGCCTGATCCGGGAAGATGTTAATTATAAGAGAAGCAACCATGATATCGAAATTATGTCCATCAACGCGAAGGCGAAATTTCAGACTCTAGTAAAACCTGAGAAGCATGGAAATGAGGAGGGAGGAAGAAAAAATGCGGAAAAAACAGCTTAACTGGAGGCTGATCCAGTACGAATTGCGCAATATATTCGGGAATCCCTTTGTTATCTTCTTTGGAGTTATTTTTCCTATCTTTATGTGTGCATTATTTTCCGTGGTAATGAAACGGCAGGTGCCGGAGGAGATATATTCTGAAGTTGTTACGTCAATCTTTATTACCATGAGCATGATCATTCCGATGGCGGTGCTGCTGATCGGCTATGCGGCAAATTACTCCCAGGAGCTGGAGAAGGATATTCCCATGAGGATGAACTTGTTCGGGTTCCGGGAGAGGACGATGCTCGCAGCCAAGATGGTTGCATATCTGATCTTTGTGACGGGCGCTTTCCTGCTCTATATGCTGGCTTCGATACTGATGATTGATATTCAGGTGCCGGTGCTGGCTGCTGTGACCACTCTTATTGCGGCCCTGTATGTGCTTTCCGTGATATTATTCATTCTTGCCCATGGAATTGCCACTTTATTTCAGAAGTTCGGACCCACTTATGCGGTCTCAATGCTTTTGTACTTCGGCTTTATGATTCTCTGCGGGATGATGGGAATAAGGGTCGAACAGCTGCCGAAAGCGATGAAAGCAGTCGCCATGGTATTCCCGATGTCCTATATCAGCAGCGATTTTACGGGCTTCTGGCAGGGAGGCAGTTATAATTTTGCCCCGATGATACAGTCCTATCTGTTCTTTGGAGCGGTATCTCTGATTGTGCTGATATTAAGTGTACGAAAGAAACAGAGGGTTATTAAATAAACCGTATTCTTAATCTGACGAGGACGTATAGCAGCTCTAACGATTTATGTTAGTTCTGTAATACGTCCTCTTGTTTTTTTCTTTGATAAGTGGTCGCAGAGAAACTCTATTGTTGAAAGGGCTTATCCGTTCACCTCGCAGCACCAGTCAATGGCATTGCTTAAGAGCTGCTGGAAACTTTCGTTCTGCCATACGCTCAGTGTATGACCGGGAGTCAGAACACATAATCGGCCCTTTCCTATGGTCCTGCTATAGCCGCCAATCTGTTCACCGCCGGACTCCGAGCAGGTCTTCAGAAAAATCTCGGCATCCTCTGCGGTTACCTTAATATTATAATGCTCATCCCGCAGAATGAAGTCGTTGATACCTGCTGTGACGGGATGTTCTGCGGTTACTTTTACCTCTACATTGCAGCGGGGCGGATGGCCGATAAAATAATTTCCCACAAAATCCGTATAAGCCTCCCCGGGCTTTGAGGTATTGCCGGAGTGCAGGGAGAGAAAGCCTCCGCCGTTCTTTACATAGGATTCAAATTCCTTCGGACCCACCTCGGTTACCCCTTCCTCAAACCAGGGATTGGTATTGGAGGAGTTTACGGAGTTTGCCTTGCAGCATAGGATGACCGGATATTCTTGAAGCATTGCAGGCGTAAGAATGTCCTTGGCCGTTTTAACAATTGTAAAATTGTAAAGGTTTTTTAAGGGCTTGATGCCTTCTTCGATAATTTCTGCCGGATGCCAGTGGTCATCACACAATAATAATACATTTTTCATAATTTTACCTCATGACTTTCCTTGCTTTCTAAATTAATCCGGTCAGTCCGGCACTTGTGATCAGATATAATGAGCTCCTATCCTGTACGCTTATAATACGCTCCCGTGCCTGACATCGAAAAGCGGTATTTTCAGTAAGTTTTTTGGATAGTGAATACCGCTTCCGACAAAATTAAGTATACAGCATGGGAACCGTTTGTCAATGCAGCTTGTGGGTCTGGGGTTTTGATTGGATAGAGAGTTGAAAGAGATATAGAGGATTTGGAAGAGAAGAGAGTTGGAAGAGAGTTGGAAGAGAGTTGGAAGAGAAGAACGTTGGAAGAGAAGAGTGTTGGAAGAAAAGGCCACCGGGATAGTTGACAGAGGAAGAGATGTGGTGAATAATGATAGGTATAACCATATAGATATGAAAGGGGCATGCCATGGGAAAGAATATAACGATGAAGGACATAGCCGAGCAGCTTGGAATCAGCACGGTAACGGTATCCAAAGCCCTGTCGGACCGGGAGGGAGTCAGCGGCGCCCTTCGGGAGACGGTGAAGCAGAAAGCCCGGGAGATGGGATACCGTTATAATTTCATGGGGAAGAGCATGAAGGAAGGGATAAATTACAATATAGGGGTTCTGATTGCGGAGCAGTTTATGCATGAAAGTGCATTTTATGCAAAGATGTACCAGACCATCGTGAAGGAACTGCTGGCCTACAATTACTTTGGGATACTTGAGGTGATCCCTGAGGAGGAAGAGCGGGAAGGAAGCCTGCCACATATGATCAGGAATAATAAAGTGGATGGTATCATCCTTCTGGGACAGCTGGGCCGCAGGTATATCGAGAGCCTGCAAGCCTCCGGGGTGCCCTTTGTTTTTCTGGATTTCAGTGATGATTACGTGAAAGCGGACACTGTCATAAGTGACAGCTTCTACGGTGCTTATGAGCTGACCAACCATTTAGCCGCATGCGGGCACCGGAAAATCGGTTTTGTGGGAAATATAAACGCTACCACCAGCATTATGGACCGGTATATCGGATATTACAAATCCTTAAAGCAAAACAAATTAGAAATCAGGGAGGAGTGGGTGCTTAATGACAGGGACGACAGGGGCAGGTTCACAAAAATACTTCTTCCGGCTTCTATGCCTACCGCTTTTGTATGTAATTGCGATGAAGTAGCATATCATTTCATTTTGCAATTGAAGAAAGCCGGATACCGGATCCCGGAGGATATCTCCGTGGTGGGGTTCGATAATTATATTTATGCCACATTAAGTGATCCTCCCATCACAACGGTGGAGGTAAATGTGGAGGCCATGGCGGAAGCAGCGGTCAGTTCCATTCTTCGGCGTGTCAAAAATCCAGGACAGGAATATGGAAGAAAGGTGATCAGCGGGAGGATTATCTGCCGCAACTCCGTGCAGGAGCCGACCGGAGCGAATAGAATGGATGAGAATAGGACGAATAGATGAATATTTATTCCTGCTTATGTTTGCCTCAGATAAAGAAAAAGGATTGACAAAGGGAGAATCATCTCTTAAAATTAATTTAGGTTAACGATAACCTAATAAAAATTAAAACAAGATATAGGTAAAACAAGATGTAGTAGAACAAAATATAGATAGAGCGAAGTATAAGATTAGGCACAAAGAAACCTGGAGTTAAAGCACAGCAAGAAGGAGAGAGCGAATATGAAGAGTATAATTTTTTTAAAGCCTGTATTTAAGACCATGATATGGGGCGGCACAAAGCTGGCAACCGAATTTGGCTATGAGATCCCCGGCGATAGCACAGGAGAATGCTGGGCAATCAGTGCGCACAAGAATGGCGATTGTGAGATAAAGAACGGCGAATTTGAAGGTAAATCCCTGAGCTGGCTATGGAGTAACCATAGGGAGCTCTTTGGCAATGCTCAGGGTGAGGTATATCCCCTTTTGATCAAAATTATCGATGCAAAGACGGATCTGAGCATCCAGGTGCATCCGGATGATGATTATGCCCGGGAGCATGAGAATGGGGCTCTGGGTAAGACAGAGTGCTGGTACGTTCTTGATTGTGATGAGGATGGGGAGATCGTTATCGGACATAATGCCGGGGATAAGGAAGAACTTGCCCGAATGATAGGGGAGAAGAAATGGAAGGATTTGATTCGGGTAAGGCCGGTTAAAAAGGGTGATTTCTTCCAGATTGAGCCGGGAACGGTTCATGCGATTAAAAAGGGGACCATGATTTTAGAGACCCAGCAAAACAGTGATATTACCTACCGTTTATATGATTATGACCGGCTGGACCAGGGAAAGCCGCGTGAGCTTCATATTGATAAAAGTATTGATGTGATCCGCTGTCCCCACAGGGATGTGCAGGCGGAAGGTAAGGTCGTACGGACAGCCTCAGGAGAAGACCGGGAGCTGATCACCTGTTCTTATTACAGTGTCAGGCAAATCGGGATCCATGGAGAGATGGAGCTGAACCAGGATAAGGCATTTTTGAATGTCAGCGTAATCAGCGGTTCAGGAGAGATTGACGGCACCCCGATCTCCAAGGGAGACCACTTTATTCTGCCCTTTGGTTACGGAATGTTCTGTGTCAAAGGTGATCTGGAGTTAATTGTATCACATATTAACGCTGAATAAAATAAGCATGAAAAGGATGCCGAAGATAGCTGGCATCCCCAAGGATCAGACGCTGCATCCTTGAGGAGAAAGAGGGTAGAACAGATGAGGGTAGATGAAATCAGAGAGCATTTGGTCAGGGACATCATACCGTTTTGGAAGAGCTTGAGGGATGATGAATATGGCGGATATTATGGGGAGATGGATTACAATCTTAACCTGTACCACAGGGCGGACAAGGGTTGTATTTTGAACAGCAGAATTCTTTGGTTTTTTTCCAATGCCTATCTGACATTGGGGGATAAGGAATGCCTTGCCTGCGCGGGACATGCCTGGGAATTCTTAAAAGAGTATTTTTATGATCAGGAAAGCGGCGGTGTATTCTGGTCCGTAACCTATGACGGTAAGCCGTCGGATGATACCAAGCATACCTATAACCAGGCCTTTGCGATTTATGGACTGGCTTCCTATTATGGTGCGTCAGGAGAGAAGGAGGCCCTGTCCCTGGCCTACTCTCTGGTGGATAAGATGGAAGGTGGGTGCAGGGATGAAGATGGATATCTGGAAGCCTTTGATCGGTATTTCAAGCCTGCCTCCAATGAGAAGCTGTCGGAAAATGGCGTGATGGCGGGAAGAACCATGAATACCCTTCTCCATGTATTGGAGGCATATACGGAATTGTACCGGGTTGATAAGAAGGAGTTCATCGCAGACATGATTAAGCGTATGCTGGAGCTGTTTGCGGAGAAAGTTTATAATCCTAAGAAGAGACGGCTGGAGGTTTTCTTTGATTTGGATATGAATTCCCTCATCGATCTTAATTCCTATGGGCATGATATTGAGGCCTCCTGGCTGTTGGACCGCAGTGTGGAGATTCTGGGGGATCCGGCTTATGCCTCGATTATTACGCCGATTACTGGGCAGCTGGCAGACCATATCCACTCTGTTGCGATGGATGAGGCATCCTTGTACAATGAATGCGAAGAGGGCAGGGTGGATACCCGCAAGGTGTGGTGGGTTCAGGCAGAGGCGGTGGTTGGCTTCCTGAACGGTTATGAGAAGAGTCCGGACAGAACGGATTATCTGGTAAGTGCCGGGAAGGTATGGGACTTTATCCGAAGGAAGGTCATCGATCCCAGGCAAGGCTCGGAATGGTTCAATGAGCTGTACCGGGATGGGGCACCCATTCAGACCAAGGAGATGGTAGGCCCCTGGAAATGCCCCTACCATAACGGAAGAATGTGCTTCGAGGTGATAAACCGGGGAATTGTATTTTAGTGCAAAGATGAGCAGTGCGGGAAAATGTTCACAGATCAGCCGAGAATATCTGTGATTGGAGCAACCATATCATGCCCCTTGCGGACATGATGCATAAGGAAGGAGAAAGTGAGATGCATCCCAATTATTATGTTGAACTTGATAAATACGAGAGGCTTATTTCAAGAAAGAACGAGAAAGCCACGAATTATACCGGTATGTATGACCGTTATGTGAATCCGGTAATGACCAATGAGCATATTCCGCTGTTTTGGAAATATGATCTGGATGAAAAGAGCAATCCCTATTTCATGGAACGGCTTGGAGTGAATGCCGTATTTAACTCAGGAGCCATTGAACTGAACGGAAAATATTATCTTATACCCAGAATTGAAGGGAACGATAGAAAATCCTTCTTTGGAGTGGCGGAGAGTGACAGCCCGGTGGAGGGTTTCCGGTTCTGGGACTATCCGGTTGAACTTCCGGACACCTGCAAGCAGGAAACCAATGTATACGACATGCGCCTGACCAAACATGAGGATGGCTATATCTATGGTGTATTCTGCTCGGAAAGCAAGGACAGCTCGAATTCAGATCTGTCAGCTGCGGTTGCGGAAGCAGGAATTGTAAGAACAAAGGATTTAAAAACCTGGGAGAGGCTGAATAATCTGAAGACCTTACAATCTCCCCAGCAAAGGAATGTAGTTCTTCATCCCGAATTTGTGGGAGGCAAGTATATGTTCTATACCCGTCCCATGGACGGATTTATTGAAACCGGCTCCGGGGGAGGGATTGGCGCAGGCTTCTGCGAAGATATCACCAATGCGGTGATTGACGAGGAGATCATTACAAGCACAAGAAAATACCATACCATAACCGAAGCAAAAAACGGTGCCGGCGCGGTTCCGATCAAAACGGACCGGGGATGGATCCATATCGCCCACGGTGTGCGCAATACGGCGGCAGGGCTTCGCTATGTAATCTATGTATTTGCCACTGATTTGGAGAACCCGGCCAAGGTTATTGCGGAGCCTTCCGGTTTCTATATCGCTCCCATGGGGGAGGAGAGAATTGGCGATGTATCCAATGTGGTGTTCACCAATGGTGCAATTGCGAGAGATAACGGTGAAGTGTATATTTACTATGCTTCCTCGGATACCAGGCTTCATGTAGCCTCCACCACCATCGAACGGCTTGTGGATTATACCTTCCATACCCCTTCGGATCCTCTTCGTTCCGTGGATTGTGTACAGCAAAGATGTGATTTGATTCGCAGGAATTTGGATATCCTGCAGGGAAGATAATCACGGCGGTAACTGCAAAGAATCCCTGTTGCTCCGGTTTTCGCCTTCTGCGGTGCCGGAGCAACAGGGATTCTTAGAGCAATGGCGGAGCGGTTTTGTGCATCTGTTTTCATTCTTACATAAAAATGTAAATTAATGCTTGAATCTAAGGATTCAATGTAGTAAACTTATGCAAGTAATAAATGCAAAATAACTGCATTTTGCTTCTGCTCAAAGGAGAAAGTCGAAATGAAGAAGGTTACAATTCAGGATGTGGCAAAGGCATTGAATTTGTCCAGAAATACGGTGGCAAAGGCGCTGAATAACAGTAATACGGTATCCTATGAAACGAGATACGTGGTGATTGAAAAGGCATATGAGATGGGGTATTCCAAGCTGTCTCCGGTGGTGATGAATGAATTCAAGCTGAGGAATAAAGTGGAGGAATCAAAAACCATTGTCGTACTAACCAGACGGGAGATTTCAGTGTTCTGGAACAGTATTATCATGGGAATCTCTGACGAGCTTAATAAATATGGCTGCAAGCTGCAATTTAATTTTATCAGTGAGCAGGATGAGAAGAAGCTGGTGCTTCCCCTGGATTTAATGGCTGAGGTGCATGGGATTATAATACTCAGTGTGTTTTCCGCGGATTATATCTGGCAGATTGTGAAGCAGAATATTCCGGTGGTATTTTTGGATGCGCCCTGTGATGTGAACGAAATCTCCGACTATGGGGACATTATGATATGTGAGGGCTTTCACAGCGTCAGGAAGCTTACCACAGATCTGATTTCCCGGGGTCTAAGACGGATTGGCTTTATCGGTGATATCACCTACTGCAGAACGGTAAATGATCGATATCAGGGATATCTGAGTGCCCTGCATAGTGCCGGCATCAGTCCGGACTCTTCCATTATAGCGGCTTATCACGCTCCCGGAAGATTCTATAAAACGGCTGAGGTGGACAAAGCACTGAGCGATTTTCCTTTTATGCCGCAGGCGATTGTATGCGCCAATGACGATATTGCCCTGGATGTGATTCGCTGCCTTAAGGCAAGGGGCTTGTCGGTACCGGAGGATGTTGCGGTTACCGGCTATGATAATGTGGAGGGAATGACGCCGGCAGAGCCTGTTTTGACAACAGTGCGTGTCGGCAACCAGAGGCTGGGGAGAAGGCTGGTACAGCAGCTGATGTGGAGAATTCAAAATCCCACCTTTCCCAAGGAGGTTATCAGTATCGGGGTTGAGATTATCCTTCGCCAATCCTCGAATAAATAAATTTATTTTATGTAATATATGATTATAACACCGTATAAAAAGGCTCCCCGGAACGGTTTTAGCAGACCGAACGGGGAGCCCCTTTATGACTGGCTTTCAGTAATCTATTTTGCGCCGGAGAATTTTTTGAATTCTTTCAGATTGGATAAATATTTTTTTCTGTTTGCCGAAGTATTTTTTATCGTTGTTTTTAGCTCTGTTTTATCGGGTACCAGCTTATTGATGGCTTTATCCAAAGCCTTCTTTGTTGTCTTTTTTGCGTCTTCACTACCGTAATATCCAATATAGTAGCCTTTTTTTACCTTGTTGGAAGCATATTCATCGTATTTTCCGTCCGTATATGAGTAAAAATCCCCCGAAGGCTCCATGATACTGAATGCATCATTTTCCTGGGTATTTTTCACTTGATAGAAGGACCATTCTTTCTTGCCTTTCCATTCATAGGTGTAGAGTATGGTCTTTGTTTTGCTTGAATAGTATAGTGTATTGGACACCCATGAGTTATACATGAATATTTCCGTATTATTTTTTAAATCATAGGAAAATATCTGAGGGGCATCTCCGTTTATCACTAATTCGGGCATGCCGTCAAGATCCAGGTCCTTCAAAAGGAAGGTCTCGGCTGTGAAGCCGCCGTCCACGCTTTCGTATGGATTGGTTGCTAAAAGATTCGCGTAGCATTTCATTGCCTTCTTTAATTGAGCATCGGTTACGGTGTTCTTTTTTGCCGATACATTGGCTGCCGGCAGCATGAATATTACGGCCAGTGTTAATAGAATTGATATTACTCTTTTGTTTCTTTTGCTCATATTCAGTAAGCTCCTTTGTTAGTTTATATTAGTATTATCAATACTACCATGGCAGGTATGATATTACAACTTAAATAATCCTTAACCTTCCCTTAAATGGCCCATAACTCCTGGAGGAGTTAAAGATACGATACACTCAGGGAAAGAAAAATAATATCAGAGAATCTCAAAAGAATGTTGTAGAAAAATTAAAAACGTGCTATTATGCACACATATAGCATGCAAAATGCTATATGAAGTCAATATAAAATGCATTAAAAATGCATCGGATATGCAATGTGATATATGATGCTATCCGTTTAAAAGGAGGAGGAGCTATGAGAAAAGTAAAAATGATGACAAGCAATTTACCCAACATCCCCTGGCAGGATAAGCCGGCGGACTGCGTGGGACCGGTGTGGAGATATTCGGAGAATCCCATCATTCACCGTAATCCGCTGCCTGGAGTGGCCAGAATATTCAACAGTGCGGTAGTGCCCTATGAGGGAGAATTTATCGGAGTATTCCGCGCTGAGCAGGTGGACGGTATTCCCCATCTGTACCTGGGCCGCAGCAAGGATGGAATTCACTGGACCTATGAGCCGAACAGGATTCCCTTCGAGAACGAGAAGGGAGATCCCTTTCCCCCCGGATATGCATATGATCCCAGGCTGATCCAGGTGGAGGATACTTATTATATTATCTGGTGCACGGATTTCTATGGTGCTGCTCTGGGACTTGCAAAAACAAAGGATTTTAAAAAGTTTATCCGGCTTGAAAATCCCTTCCTCCCCTTTAACCGGAACGGTGTACTCTTCCCGAGGAAAATCGGCGGTAATTTTGTCCTGCTTTCCAGGCCAAGTGACAGTGGGCACACACCTTTCGGAGATGTGTTCCTGAGTGAGAGCCCGGATCTGGTGTTCTGGGGCAGGCACAGACATGTGATGGCGCGGGGGCGCCAATGGTGGCAATCCCTGAAGATCGGAGGCGGTGCAGCGCCTATAGAGACAAGTGAGGGCTGGCTGATGTTCTATCATGGTGTGACCGGGACCTGTAACGGTTATGTATACAGCATGGGGGCTTGCATCCTGGATATAGACAATCCTTCCGTGGTAAAATACCGCTGCAACAATTTTATACTGACCCCGGAGGCCTGGTATGAGGAACGGGGATTTGTGCCCAATGTGGTGTTCCCCTGTGCCGCATTGACGGATGCCGGGACAGGAAAAATAGCCATCTACTATGGTGCGGCAGACAGCTATGTGGGGATGGCGTTCACCACGGCGGATGAGCTTGTGGAATACATCAAGGCCCAGGATTCCGCAACCGTGGATGACAGGGGCATTGGCATTATGTAAGGAATACGGCCCTATTTATTCTTTGATGATCTCATAGGGCCAGTCGATGATGCCGCCGAAATCATATACGGAGGAGTAGCCGAGATCACTGAGTGCCTGGGCTGCCAGCGCACTCCTCCGGCCGCTCCGGCAATAGATCAAAATGGTGGCATCCTTGTCCTCAAGCTGTTCTCCGGCCTTATCACCTATCTCGTAATCGGGAATAAGAAGAGCACCTCCGATATGGCCTTCATCATATTCCTCCTGTGTTCTGACATCCAGAAGGATCAGGGCGGAAGAGCCATCCATCATCTCCTTTGCCTGTTGGGCGCTGATTTTTTGAGGAGATGTTGCTGGAACAGCAGTTGGTGCAGCGGTTGGAGCCATGGTTGGGAGCTCCGTTGGAGATTCGGCTTCCGCTGTGCCTTCAGGTTTCTCTCCCTGGTGTGCGGACGGGGGCGGAGCAGTGTCCTGCGAGGTGGCGTCTTTGCTGCAGCCGGCCAAACCCAGCATCACGGCTGCGAGGAAGATAAGCAAGGAGGCCGATTGCTTTTTCTTTGAGGCAGTCTTTTTGAATGTCATTCGTTTAAAGTGCACTTCGTTCATGTTCCATCTCCTTTTTACTTGGAGCAGCAGGCGGTCGAGATTGTGCTGCAGTTTTACTTTATTTTCTCATACTTATCAGGATACTGCAATCATTAGCCCGAGTATGGCGCCGTATAAGGCGGTCCGATAAGGGCTTTTTGTAATGGGGCAGGTTCCGCCGGGACAGCCGACCGCTTTATAATATAGAAAGCCTGCAACGGCACCGACTGCGGCTCCTGCCAGGGATTTCGCTATGAATAACATCATTTTTTTCTCCTGTAATTATTAGATACCGCCCGGGGCTGTTGCTATCCCCGGAGCTTGTTCCTGAGAAGATTATAGCAGAGGGGAAGGAGATGCTCTGTGATGTTATCACGGGAGAAGCAAATCTTTGGAGACATCTGTTCCAATGTTTTGGGCTATCCGGAAAAAACTTGCATAATCCCGGATCCATGCTGATATAGATTACTAAATATATTCAAACAGGATAGTAAGGGGAAGCTATGGATGAATTTGAGATGAGAAGCAGAATCAGCGGTTATCTGAAAGAGGTCTGTCATTACAGCCAGATGCAGGTATTTGCAACCTCCTATTACCAGAAGAATTATTTTCAGATGCAGATAGATGATGCTGCCGAAGGACTGGTCAGCCTTTACATGGATCTGCAGGAATTGCCAAGGACGAGGCGCAGGCCCCTGAATGACCGGCTGCCTGAGGAATATGAGCAGAGTATTAATTACGAGCAGTTTTTTACGGAGCCGGAAGCAGTACCGGAGGATGGTGAACCAAGCGACGAGGAGGATTTAGGGCTGCAGGAGCCAAGGATATTCACCCCGGAGGAGCTGGCATATTATGATGGGAAGGATGGAAGGCCGGCGTATGTGGCTGTGAACGGTATCGTATACGATGTAAGCTCCGTGGCGCTCTGGGCGGGAGGGAATCATTTTGGACAGAGTGCGGGAAGGGATTTAAGCAATGCTTTCATGAACTGCCACCAGGGGATTATGGACCGGCTTAACAGGTTGCCGAAGGTAGGAATATTGGATAAATAAAGAATCCGCATCTTGCCCGGAGGGCTTTTTATGTCATAGGCAAGTTCGAAGAACTTTTCTATGACATAAAAAATGCTGCTTTCGCATGAAGAATATACTTCCTGCATGCAAAAGCAGCGTATTGCATTTAGGGCAGAGCGTGACGAAACATCTGGCACTTCCGGCTATAGGGCATTATGGCAGACGGCAGCAACGCGGTTCAGCGGAATATCACAGACGGAGCCGGCAACAGAACCGCCGGGTTGATTGGAACCCCCTCGGCAGGGACCTCCCCCTCCTCCTCCGATTCCTCCCGGTCCTTTGCCTGGACAGAGATCGGAAATATCGCCGCAAACACTCTCGGAAAGAGGGTTTGCAGGAGCTGCACCCTGTTCTGTCACAAGGCGCAGACAGGATTGGTTCACCGATAAGAGAATACCGGTAAAACCACAGCCGGAGGCGCCGCCGCTGGTAGTAAATACGGTAACGTTTTCCCCGACATATCTTCTCAGGTTCTCAACAAAGTTGGGATTCCGGTTTTGGTTACCGGAATTGTTACCGCTATTGTTACCGCCATTGCAGTTGCCGGAATTAAAGCCGCTGGAGTTAAAGCCGTTGGAGTTAAAAGCGTTAGAATTGCGGCTGCCGGAATTGCAGCCGTTATTCGATATGCATGACATAATTATTTCTCCTTTCAAATCATCTTATATTATCATCAGGTCGACCTATCCCGGCTAAATTGCATTGTGGCAGAAACTGGCGATCATATTAACAGGGATATCGCAGATGGAGCCAATCCGGTAGACACAGTCGTCATTATTGCAGTTTTCTCTCCGGCCGTACATCGAATCGCATGGGTTAGACGGCGAGAGCCCGGCCCGGTTTACTAAGGTTACATATTGTGGGCTTACAAAGACCAGCACACCTGTAAAGCCGCATCCGGAAACACCGCCGCCGGTTATAAATATGGTTACGGTCTGACCGATACAGCGGTACAGCTCTTCCATACACATAATAATTCCTCCTTAAATTGTCTTTTAGATTCGTGGGATTTCCTCCGAATTCTACTATATCTTATGCAGCAAAAATTGAAATGCGACAAAATAAGATAAAATAAATGGTATGTCGATTTGCTTCGGCGGGATATGCACCTATGCTTTTGTGTTGCCGGGGATTGATTGCAAGTCCTAATTGGATTATAATGGAAATGTAGGTTTCCATAAGTAACAGTTACCTGATTTCCTTTAAAATTTCTTTATCAAAGAGAGGCGGTTGATTATGAAGCGTTTTAAGAATGTAATTGCATTGTTGCTGACAATGGTACTTGTTCTTGCACCATTTACCACGGCAGCTGCGGGCTTGCTACCTTCGGAGGGCGTCAGCTTAAGCGGCTACACGGTAATCCTGCATACGAATGATACCCACGGGCGCGCCGTTCCCAACAGTGACAGCGGCTATATGGGCTTTACCGCGGTCAGTGCTTTAAAGCAGAGCTATGAGAAGGCCGGAGCGGAGGTAATCCTTTTGGATGCGGGAGATACTCTGCACGGGCTCCCTTTTGCCAACCTGGTAAAAGGTGAGAGCATCGTGGCTTTAATGAACCTGGCCGGATATGATGCAATGACTCCGGGAAATCATGATTTTAACTATGGTACTGATACATTGCTCACTTTGGCCAAATCAATGAAGTTCTCGCTGCTTTCCTCCAATGTCACCAATAAGGCGAATGGGGGAGATACGTTCAAGGATCACATCATATTGCAGAAAAACGGGGTGAGATATGGTATTTTCGGCCTGTCCACTCCCGAGACAGCCTACAAGACCAATCCGAATAATGTGACGGCAGTTGAGTTCGGCAACCCGATTGAAGCTGCAAAGAAAGAAGTCGAGGAATTGAAAGCGAAAGGGGCGGACTTTATCATTGCTCTTGCACATCTGGGTACGGACGAGAGCAGTGAATTTACTTCCACGGATATCGCCGAACAGGTGACGGATATCGATTTAATTGTGGACGGTCATAGCCATTCGGTTTATGAGGAAGGGCTTAAGGTGAAGGATACCGTGATTGTAAGCACCGGAGATTACATCCGCAATATTGGGGTAGTCATGATAGACAGCCAGGGTAATATGGGTGCGGATCTGATCAAGGCCTCGGAGTTCACAGGAAACGATCCTGCGGTTGATGCCCTGGCAGCAACTTATCTCGCAGGCCAGGAGGAATTGCTTGCGAAAGTGGTGGGCAGGACTGCTTTGGAGTTGGACGGCGTAAGAGAGCATGTAAGGGCAAAGGAGACGAACCTGGGCAATCTTACGGCGGATGCAATGCGCTATGTGACGGGTGCGGATGTTGCCTTCACCAATGGCGGAGGAATCCGGGCGACGATTCCGGCGGGAGAAATTACACGTAAGCACATTATAACCGTGTTCCCTTTCGGTAATTATGTTGTTACAAAGCAGATTACAGGAGAAGCCCTGTTGCTTGCGCTGGAGCATGGAGCAAGTGCCTATCCGGAGACACTGGGGGCATTCCTTCAGGTATCGGGTGTCACCTTTGCCATTGATCCTTCCAAGCCTGCGGGAAACAGAGTTCACGATGCCAAGGTGAATGGAATTGCACTCGATCCCAAGGGACAATATCTGATTGCGACGAATGATTTTGTGGTCGCCGGCGGTGACGGATATACCATGCTGGCAGAATTCCCCATAGTAAATGAATATGATGCGCTTGAAAATGTGATTGAAGAGTATCTGATTGCCAAGGGAGAAATAAAAACAGGACTGGAGAATCGTATCAGAGTACTGGAGGCTGCGGCAGAAGCAACGGAAGCTGCCGGGGAGCAGGCAGAGAAAACGGAAGAGGCAGTGAAGGATAAAGCACCGGTTAAGGAACCGGAGAAAGCCCTCGATTATACCGTCTATGTTGTAAAGCGCGGTGATTATCTGATAAAAATCGCAAGGGAGCAGTTAGATAAGGAAAGCCAGTGGAAATTAATTTATGAATGGAATAAGGATGTTATCAAAAATCCGGATAAGATTTATATCGGTCAAAAGATTAAGCTCCGCACAAAATAAGGAATGGAGAAGTCTTTGAGCGTAAATAGATAATGGTCAGAAAAGGTATCCTTATGCCGGGCAGGCGTAAGGATGCCTTTTTCTTAATACATGATTCAAAAGTGCCTGCGAAGCTGGTGGTTTGGAATATAAGAATGGCCCGCAAAGCATGCCGCTCGTCGTTGTTTGTGCAGCGATAAATAGCATAATAAAAACGTTTCGAGGATTTTGAGAAGATGGAAATTTCTTAAAAATGGAAACAAGTACATAATACAACAGGATTTAAGACAAAAATAAAGTAAAAATAATAACTTTTTTATAAATATTAGAAATAATATGTTTAAAATGCCTAAAACACTTAGGATAAAAATGTTTTTATCATTGATATCCTATGAATTCTGTTATATAATAAAAATGCGAGTTAAGCTTGTGTTGTAAAGTAGGTGAAACCACGGGGGGTATAAACCGAAATAAATAATGCCATCATTAGGCCGGCAGGCACGATACGGAGTCCGGAGGGATTCCCGAAGTGCATGCCGGACGAAGATGATGGCGAGCTTGCAGATGGGTAATTTGGGCTTTTGCCTTATGAGGGAGCATATGTCCATTGGGGCATGAATAGGAGAATGTCAGGAGAGAGACCGATGGTAACAATCAAAGATGTGGCAAAGGAAGCCGGAGTAGCAATCTCAACCGTATCGAATGTGCTGAACAATGTAGATATTGTCAGTGACGAGAAGAAGCAGAGGGTATTGGCTGCGGTAGAGAAGCTGAAATATGTGCCGAATATGAATGCTAAGTTTTTAAAATCCAATAAAAAGAACACCATCGGGTTGTTTCTTACCAGTATACAGGGCGATTTTTACCGGATGTTGATCCAGGCGGTTCATATTCAATGTAAACAGAAGGGGTACATGCTTAATATCTACATCAGCAACGAGAATACCAGTGATGAGATTTACAGCATGATCATTTCCTCCGGAGTAGAGGGGGCGATTGTTCTGAATGAGCGCCTTCATAATGAATATGTGGAGCGAATCGCTATCACCGGAATGCCGATTGTATTTATTGACAGGGAATATGCAGGAAAGCGGATGTCCAGTGTAATAATCAACAATTACGAGGGAGCCGCTCTTGCCGTGGAATATCTGATCAAGCAGGGACACCGGCGTATCGGATATATTCACGGGATCGATAATTTTGATGATAAGGCCAGATACGGGGCGTATGTAAATATTATGGAGAAGTATGGTCTTCCCATTGAGGAAAATTTACTTCTGCAGGGGTATTTTGAGGAGGCGGTTGCCTACAGCGAGATGCGTGTTTTGCTTCTTAAGGGGATCCCGCTGCCGGATGCGTTTTTCTGTGCCAATGACGAGATGGCCTGGGGCTGTATTCGGGCCCTGTCGGAGGGCGGTTACAGGGTGCCGGAGGATGTGTGTGTTATCGGTTTTGATGATATTATGCTGTCTTCCTATTATAATCCGGCATTGACCACCATCCACAGCCCGGTGACCGAACTGGGCAATGTAAGCGCCAACGAGCTGCTGCGCCTTATAGAGCGGGGAGAGAGCTGTGAAGGAAGAGTCACAAGACTGCTGCCCAGCCTGGTAGTCAGGGATACCTGCAAGGTCAGGATCTAAGGAACGGAAGTTATGGCGAACGATATGATAAGAATCAAGGGTGCTACATGCGGAAGGTATCCCTGCTTATCTGCTCTATTTCAGGCAGGTGCATCTTCCATATGCAAGGCCCTTGCTTAACATAATGCATCATTAATTTATGGGCCGCAGAGGCGGCAGACGGAGGTTGGAATGAGCAGGTATCAATTAACAGGTGATGTATATAAAATATCGGGTTACGATGAGCTGCCGGCATTTTCGAGCTTTTTGCCCGGGCTGGCAGGGAAAAAGGGGATTCCCCTCTGGGTGTATTACACTAATCGTGGCCAAGGTATCAACAGCTTCGGCATTCACCATAAGAACAACGCTATCATGGAATTCAATCCTGCGAATACGGCGTATGAGAATACTCCGGTCAAGGGGTATCGAACCTTTATCAAATGCAACGGACAGTTTTTTGAACCGTTTCGTGAATATAGCGGCAGAACAGAGAGAAACTTTTATATCCGCAAGAACAGCTTCTGGATTGAGGAAGAGAATCGGGAGCATGGACTGCGTATCCGGGTTAAGTATTTTGTATTGCCGGAGAATAGCATCGGCGCACTGGTGAGAAAGGTGGAGCTGGAGAATCTGGATCAGAAAGAAAAGCAGCTGGAGATCATCGACGGTTTGCCCAGGATTATTCCTTATGGCATTACCAACGGACAATATAAGGAGATGTCAAACCTCTTCAAGAGCTGGACAGAAATCAAGAATCTGGAGCAGAATGCCCCTTATTATTCCACGCGCGCATCCAGCGATGATTCGGCGGAGGTTTCGGAGATTGAGGGCGGCTACTATTATGTGGGTATCTGCGAAGGCAGGGTAATGCCGGTGATCTATGATGCGGAAGCAATCTTCGATTATGATTCCTCCCTGGTGCAGCCGGTGTCCTTCCTGAAGCGTTCGATGGAGGAATTGCTGCAGACGAAGCAATGCTTTTATAATAAGGTACCCTGCGGCTTTACACCCATAAGCTTTACCCTTGGAGCAGGAGAGAGCAAGCTGTTTTATTCCCTGACCGGTTTTGCCGGAGGCACGGAGCAGTTGAATTCCAAGCTGCAGGAGTTTTGCTCTGCAGATTTTATCGGGAAGAATGAGGCTATGGCAGAAGGGCTTGCAGATCAACTGACTGCAGATATCAGAACCCGGAGCGGGATGCCGGTGTTTGACCAGTATGTGGAGCAGAATTATCTGGATAATTTCCTTCGGGGAGGATATCCCTTTGTATTTGGAAAGGGTGGGAAGAAGTCGGTAGTGCATCTTTTCAGCCGCAAGCATGGCGATCCCGAGAGAGACTATAACTTCTTCTCCATTGCCGGAGAGTATTATTCCCAGGGGAACGGCAATTTCCGGGATGTGAATCAGAACCGCAGAAATGATGTGTTTTTCCATAATGAGATCGGTGATTTTAATGTAAAGACCTTTTTTGAGTTAATTCAGATCGACGGCTTTAATCCGCTGGAAGTTCGCCCTTCCACCTTCCGGCTTAAGACGGAATGCCTGGAGGAGATAGAAGAGCTGCTGAGTAAAGTGGTTTCCCGGGAGAAGGTATCAGGGGACAACAGCGTTGCCAAGGATGATGGGGAACAGATCGGCAGGCTGTGGAAAATACTGAACAAGCCCTATACGCCGGGGCAGATATCCAACTGTATCGCCAGACATCATATTCTGCTGAATTGTGACGAGGATGAGCTTTTGGAACAACTTCTTGCAGCCAGCAGTCAGAATATTGAAGCAGGTTTTGGTGAGGGATACTGGAGCGATCACTGGGATTATAATATGGACCTGGTGGATAGCTATCTGTCCATCTTTCCTGAGAAAAAGCAGCAGCTTCTCTTTTGGGATCACAGCTACCGCTTCTATGACAGCCCTGGCAGAGTGCTTCCCCGCAGTGAGAAGTATGTGATTACCAAGAAGGACGAGGTAAGGCAATACGGAGCCCTGGTCCATGATGAGGAGAAGCTGAAGCAGGAGGGCTTTGACAGAAACGGCACCAATTGGCTGAAAACAGAACATGGAGAATATGCCCGCACTACTCTGATGGGGAAGATGATTACCCTGGCAATCAACAAATTCTCCTCCCTGGATCCCTATGGCATGGGTGTGGAGATGGAAGGCGGCAAGCCCGGTTGGAACGATGCGATGAACGGCCTGCCCGGCCTGTTTGGCAGCGGTATGTCGGAAACCCTGGAGCTAAGGCGTCTGATATCCTTTATCCATGCCAATATGGCTCTGGAAGAGGAGCTGGAGCTGCCTGCACAAATCAGCAGTTTCCTGACCCGGACAGCACAGGCTCTGGAGACGGCAAGGGATAACCAATGGACGGACTATGACTACTGGGACAACGTGACGACACTTCGGGAGAAGTTCAGGGAACAGGTTCGCTTTGGGACGGATGGCAGCTATCTCAGGATGAAGACCGGAGAGCTGGAGAAGATCTTTGGCAGTTTCCTGGCCAAGTTGGAGGAAGGAATCCAGAAAGCCTGCGATTATGGGCATGGTATTATACCGACTTATTTTACATATCGTGCCGTTCGCTTTGAACCGGTTTTAGACGAAGAAGGGCAGCCGGTGATCAGCGGTTATGGCTTGCCCAAAGCCGTGGTAAAGGAATTCGAGGTACAGCCTCTGCCGGCATTTCTGGAGGGACCGGCAAAGCTGCTTCCTGCCCTTAAACTTAAGCCGGAGGCCAAAGAGCTGCACCGAAAAGTGCGTGAAAGCGAGCTGTATGACCGCAAGCTGGGAATGTACAAGACCAGTGTCCCCATTGAACATATCTCCATGGAGAACGGGCGGATACGCGCGTTTACCCCCGGATGGCTGGAGAGGGAAAGCATCTTTCTTCATATGGAATATAAATATCTGCTTTCCCTGCTGCGCAGCGGTCTGTACGATGAGTTCTACCGGGAGATTCGTACTGGCATGGTGGTATTCCGTGATCCGGCACAGTACGGAAGAAGCATCCTTGAGAACTCCTCTTTCCTGGCTTCGAGCATGAATCCCAACGACAGTATCCACGGCAGGGGTTATGTGGCACGTCTGACCGGCTCTACGACAGAAGTGATCAGCATGTGGATTGAGATGTTTATGGGGGAGAGGATATTCACTTATGAGAATGAGGAACTGAGATTGCACTTTGCTCCCAGGCTGGCAGACTGGATGTTTGATGAAAAAGGCTGCGCTGCCTTTACCCTTTTCTCCAGATGCAGGGTGACCTATCACAATCCAAGCCGTAAGGCTACCTTTGGCCCGGAGGCTTCGGCTGTCCATAAAATCGAATTGATTGATACCGGGGAAGTGATCCCGGGGGATTATGTATCCGGCAGCCAGGCGGAACAAATCCGCAGCGGTCAGATAAGGGAGATCGCCGTATACCTGGAATAATGCAGCCGCGGGAGGCGGCAGATGGAGGTTAATGTGATGAAGCTAATTACAACCTGTTATGAAAATCAAAAGAAAGAAGTCCTGGTGCAAAATTATGAAGCCGTGCCGGAGGTAAAATCGGTAGAGAGCCATGTGGTTAATCTCTATCCAGAGATGGAATATCAGACCTTTCTGGGCTTTGGCGGAGCGGTTACGGAAGCGGCGGGCTATGCCTTTTCGAAGCTTACCCCGGAGAATCAGGAGAAGGCCCTGGAGCTGTACTTTGGAAAAGAGGGGAACGGCTATCACCTGATGAGAAGTCATATTGACAGCTGTGATTTTTCTCTTGGCATATATGCGGCAATGGATGATCCTGAGGATAGGGAGATGCAATCCATGAGACTGGACCGGGAAGAGCAGTATATTTTCCCTCTGCTCCGGGCGGCGCAGGAGAAGGCGGGAGAAGCCTTTGACCTGATGCTCAGTCCATGGTCACCGCCGGCCTTTATGAAAACAAACAGCAGCCGTACCCATGGGGGCAAATTAAAAGAAGAAGCCAGGGAAGCCTGGGCAGAGTATATCTGCAGATATCTGAAGGAATATGAGAGGAAGGGTTTTGCGGTAAACCGGCTGACGATTCAGAATGAACCGGCGGCGGTGCAAACCTGGGATTCCTGTATCTATACGGCGCAGGAGGAAAAGGTGTTCTTAAGGGACTTCCTGTATCCGGCTCTGATCCGTCACGGCCTGGGACATATTAAACTGAATGTCTGGGATCATAACAAGGAGCGCATGTATGAAAGGGCGAAGGAGATAATCGATGACGGGACCGATCACATGGTGGACGGAGTGGCCTTTCATTGGTACTCGGGAGACCATTTTGAAGCCATCAGCCTGACAAGTGAAGCGTTTCCCGGCAAAGAGCTGATTTTTTCCGAGGGTTGCGTGGAATACAGCAGATTCAGTGCAGATCAATTGAAGAATGCCCAGATGTACGCTCATGATATTATGGGGAACCTGAATGCGGGTATGACCGGGTTCATTGACTGGAATATCTTCCTGGATGAAAAGGGAGGTCCGAATCATGTGGGAAATTATTGTGATGCGCCTGTTATGGTTGATACCCGGACGGGAGAGCTGGATATAAAGCTGTCCTTTGACTATATCGGCCACTTTAGCAAATACATCAGACCCGGGGCAAAACGGATCGGATTATCAAAGTATACCAGTGATCTGGAAGTGACAGCCTTCAAAAACTCCGGAGGCGACCTGGTGATGGTGGCGTTGAATCGAACGAAGGAAAAGCTTCCGGTGGTGATCCGCCTGGATGGACAGCTGATTGAGTTTGAATTGCCAGGCAGCGCCATTGCGACGGCTCGGATCTGACTTTAAGCTGTTACGGTGTCGGCCTTTTGGCATCTTGTTCTAAGAAGGTAAGTCCGCACGTAACCTTGTAGTAGGAAGCAGAGTCGTATATAACCTGCCGATGGCAGTGGGATTGTCTGCGACAGACCGATGGGGGTATATGGATGAACTTAAAAGATGCGGTTAGAACCATGCTATTTAAGGATAAGCAGCCGGTTGGGCATAACCAGTTGTTTACGGTCTGGGGGGAAGCCCTGGACCCGGAGGCGGTATTGCAGGAATATCCCAGACCGCAGTTAAGACGGGATAATTATACTATTTTAAATGGATATTGGGAGTACGCAATCCGGAAGGATGCCGGGGAACCGAAGGTCTATGACGGCAGTATATTGGTGCCCTTTTCTCCGGAGAGTGTTCTTTCCGGGGTGAACCGCCAGCTGCAGCCGGGAGAATATCTTTGGTACAGACGGGAATTGCATATGGAATCGCTGCAGTCCGGCAGACGTCTTATTCTCCATTTTGGAGCGGTGGATCAAAGCTGTGAGATATATCTGAATAATACCAAGGTTGCCAGACATCAGGGAGGCTATCTTCCCTTTTCCGTGGATATTACGAAGGACGTGAAAGAGGGAGCCAATCTCCTGGTTGTAAGAGTAGAGGACAAATCCGACACCTCCTATCACAGCAGGGGAAAGCAAAAGCTCCTTCGGGGCGGCATGTTCTATACGGCTCAGAGCGGGATCTGGCAGACGGTATGGTATGAATGGGTGCCGGATACCTATATTGAGAGTATAAAGATTACTCCCAGAGTGGAGCGGGGGGAGGTTGAACTGCAAATCATCCTTAATTCTTCCCATGCCATACAGGAGCCACCGCGGTATCAAATCGTTGTCCAGGAGAGAGAAAACACCAAGTACAGCGATGTCTTTGACACGCCCGTGATTACAATCGGGCTGGAGGATTTCATCCTCTGGAGCCCGGAGAATCCGTTCCTCTATGAGTTTAGTGTTACGGTGGGGGAAGACCGGATAAAAAGCTACTTTGCTATGAGAAGCATTGAGCTTAGGGAGGGTGCCGGCGGGTATACCAGAATATATCTGAATCAAAGGCCGTATTTCCAGAACGGGCTTCTGGACCAGGGCTATTGGCCGGACGGATTGTATACGCCTCCCTCCGATGAAGCTATGATCTATGATATCCGGCAGGCGAAGGAGCTGGGCTTTAACATGCTCCGTAAGCACATCAAGATAGAACCCCTTCGATGGTATTACCACTGCGACCGGCTGGGAATGCTGGTGTGGCAGGATATGGTGAATGGAGGGAGCGAGTATAACCAGCTTCTGGTAGGATATCTGCCCACGCTTTTTCCATGGGCTGCCGGGCGGATCAGCGACAGGCATTACCGGCTTTTTGGAAGAGAAGAGGAAGAAGGCAGACGGGAGTGGAGCATGGAATGCCGGCAGACGGTAGAGCTTCTCTATTCCTGCCCCTGTATCGTTGTCTGGGTACCCTTCAATGAGGGATGGGGACAGTTTGATGCCAAGGATGCCTACAGGTTGATCCGGGAGCTGGACGATACCAGGCTGATTGATCATGCCAGTGGCTGGTTCGACCAGGGGATCGGCGATTTTGAAAGCGTACATAATTATTTTCATCCTCTGAGGGTGAAATACAGGAAGCGGGCGGTCATATTCTCGGAGATCGGAGGATATGCCTGTTATATCGGCGGACATACTTTCTCCTGGAGCGTATACGGATATAAGATATATCTGACCAAAGAAGAATTTGACAAGGCATATCAGCGGCTTTACCGTGAGGAGCTTGCAAAGCTCAAGGAACAGGGATTGTCGGCAGTGGTGTATACCCAGCTCTCCGATGTCGAGGATGAGGTGAACGGTCTGTTAACCTATGACAGAAGGGTCTGCAAGGTCACCCCGCTGGAGGCGGATCTTGGTGATTAACAGAAAAGATGAATAAGCGTCGAGGGGAGTTGGAATTTAGAATGGAGCAGTTAAAAAAAGATTACCATTTGGTTTGGAGTGATGAGTTTGACTATGAAGGTGTTCCGGATCCGCAGAAATGGAACTATGATTTAGGAAATCACCAGTGGGCCAACGGTGAGCTGCAGGCATATACCGATCGTCGGGAGAATGTGAGGGTAGAGGATGGCAGGCTGGTGATACGGGCAGTGAAAGAGAAGGATGGAGAGAGAGACTATACCTCCGCCAGACTGACCACCTATGGGAGACATTCCTGGCAATACGGTCTGTTTGAATTCCGTGTCAGACTGCCGGAGGGGAAGGGCTCCTGGCCGGCGGTTTGGATGCTGCCGGACACCATTAGGACAGGCACCCCATGGCCTCTTTGCGGTGAGATAGATATTATTGAATACATTGGAAGGAAATTAGACCAATTGTTCTTCAGTCTTCATAGTGAAAAGCATAACCATACGAGAAAGGATACGAAGCAATATACGGTTTTCCGGGATTTTCCCGGGATCAGTCAGGGCTATCATGATTATCATCTGGAGTGGACGCCGGATTATTTTGAGTTCTATGTGGACGGTGTCAGTGCCTGCCGCTTTCATAAGAATGATGATATGGAGGATCAGACTGCTTCCGCCTGGCCCTTTGACCAACCCTTTTATCTGATACTGAATATCGCGGTGGGAGGTTCCCTGGGAGGAGAGGTTGAGGAAGAGCGGCTGCCTTTCATCATGGAGGTTGAGCATGTAAGGGTTTACCAGAAGAATAGCACAGAGAATAACTGATATCAAGAAGGAGAAGGATATGAAAGGGTATGAGTTTTTAGATGAAAAAGGTGTATTTCGACTGGAGAATCCGGAAGCAACCAGCTATCTTTATTTTCCGATCGCGAATGAAGCCGGTGTGATGAGCTGTGTTACCCCGACGCTGGGAGGGGACAGCAAGACGGGACAGAATACCTTCCTGCTTGCCCCGGTCAGCAGTGAGGACCTGCATAATAACAAATCCACAAGGAATTTCTGGTGCAGGATTAATGATCGGGATGTTTGGTCCGCAACAGGCAGATCCGCCCTGCAGGAGGCGAAGCTCTTTAGCGGAGAGAAGGAAGAAACGGTTCTGGAGGCAGGTGTGATGTGGCATAAGCTGTCCAGAACCTCGAAGGAGCTTGGTATCAGATCCGAGATACTGTCCTTTGTGCCCCATACCGGGGAACAGGCTGAACTTATGCTGGTGACCCTGACTAACTGCGGAGCAGAAAACTGCAACGTTGCTGCGACAGCTGCCATCCCCCTGTATGGGCGTTCGGCAGATAATATCAGAGACCACCGCAACGTGACCTCAATGCTCCACAGAGTTACGACCTCGGAATTTGGTGTGATTTTGAATCCCACGCTGACCTTTGATGAACGGGGACATCGAAAGAATACCGTAGTATACGGTGTATATGGAAGCACCGGAGAAGGCGGAATGCCGACAGGTTTTTATCCTGTAACGGAGGATTTTATTGGCGAAGGAGGATCCCTGGAGGCTCCAGGAGCAATTCTGAAGAAGGAGGAGCCGGTTAAGGCGGGGTATCAGCGTAACGGCTACGAAGCCATGGGCGGTATCTGCTTTGAGGAGGCGGAACTGGCGCCGGGAGAGGCAAAGAACTATATTATTCTTCTGGGCTATGGCTCTTCTCAGGAGGAGCTGGAGAACTATGCAAAGAAGTTCAGAACCTGGGAGGCCTGCATGGAAGCGATAGAAGCTGCCAAAGCCTATTGGGAGGAAAAGATTAATGTGGCTTACCGCACAGGCTCCAGAGATTTTGATGCCTGGATGCACTGGGTGAATTTTCAGCCGATGCTTCGAAGAATTTACGGATGCTCTTTCCTGCCCCATCATGATTATGGGAGGGGAGGCCGCGGCTGGAGGGACCTGTGGCAGGATTGCCTTGCCCTGCTCCTCATGAATCCTTCAGGAGTACGGGAGATGCTGATCAGCAATTTTGGAGGAGTTCGTGTGGACGGGACCAATGCAACCATCATTGGCACAAAACCGGGCGAGTTTATTGCGGACCGCAATAATATTACCAGGGTGTGGATGGATCACGGTGCCTGGCCGTTTCTTACCACACGGCTCTATATTATGCAGAGCGGCGATGTGGACATCCTGCTGAAGGAGAATTATTATTTTAAGGATCCTCAGGCGGTGAGAGGGGAAGAAAAGGATTCCCTTTGGAAGCCGGAGGATGGAAACCATGTGCGTCAAAGCGATGGGCAGGAGTACAGGGGAAGTCTGCTGGAGCATATGCTCATTCAGCATCTTGCAGCCTTCTACGATGTAGGCGAGCATAATCATATCCGCCTTCGGGGAGCAGATTGGAATGATGCCCTGGATATGGCGAAGGATCGCGGAGAAAGCGTTGCCTTTACCTCAATCTACGGCAGCAATTTGGAGCAGATGGCAGACCTTATTCTGGAGCTGAAGAAGACCGGAGTACAAAAGCTGTCCTTTTTCAGAGAATTGGAGCCTTTATTAACGGAAGATCAAGCACTTTATGATAATATAGAAGGAAAGCAGGAGTTGTTGAGAAACTACTGTTACAGCTGCCGGAGCACCCTGTCCGGCGGGCGTCTTGAGATTGCCTGCGCGGATTTGGCGGCCAACCTTAAGAAAAAAGCGGAATGGATTCGCAGCCATATCAGAGCCAGTGAATGGATTACAGATGAAAGCGGCCACTCCTGGTATAACGGATATTATGACAACCATGGCAGGAAGGTGGAGGGGGATCATCCCCTGGGTGTGCGTATGATGCTTACCGGTCAGGTGTTTGCCATTATGTCCGGCACAGCTGTCAAAGAGCAGGTGGAGTCCATCGTTTCGGCAGCCGATACCTATCTGTATGACGAGGCCATCGGAGGCTATAAGCTGAATACGAATTTTAAAGAGGTCAAGGATGACATGGGAAGAATGTTCGGCTTTGCCTATGGACATAAGGAGAACGGTGCGGTATTCTCCCACATGACGGTTATGTATGCCAATGCCCTCTATCAAAGAGGCTTTGTTAAGGAGGGGTATAAGGCGATCAATACGCTGTACCGCCATTGCAGTAATTTTGAGAAGAGCAGGATCTATCCCGGTATTCCGGAGTATATCGGCGACAACGGAAGAGGGCTGTATCATTATCTGACAGGCTCCGCCAGTTGGCTGCTTATGACCGTACTGACAGAGATGTTCGGTATCAGAGGAGATATGGGGGATCTGCTTCTTGATCCGAAGCTGGTATCGGAGCAGTTTGATGCTTCACATAGGGCGGAGGCGGCGCTGATCTTTGCGGGGCGCAGGCTCAGGATATGCTATGAGAATTCCATGGGCAAAGAATATGGAGAATATGGTATCGGAAGAATTTTCATTGATAAAGAAGAATGCGCCTGGCAGAATGGACGGAGCATAATCAGCCGTGAAAGGCTGGAGGCTCTGGATGCGGACAGGGAGCATTTGATTACAGTAGAATTAATTTAGTGGATTACGTGGGGAAGAAAGAGAGATTGCTGTCTATGAAAAAAGAATATATAGATGTAACCTCCTATCAGGGAGAAGGTTATCTGCCCATGGTTGATTTTGATACATGGCGGGTGGCAATATTAAGGTATATTGATGAGCTGGAGATCCAAAATCTCACAACGATGCAAAAGCATGATGAAACGGATGAAGTATTTATCCTGCTGGAGGGAAGCTGCACTTTGTTTACCGGAGGGCAGGGGGATGAGATCAATGATATTGATGCAATCAGGATGCAGCCCCTGCAGCTGTATAATGTAAAGCAGGGAACCTGGCATACCCATACGCTGGAGCAGGGAACTACGGTCTTAATTGTTGAGAACAGGGACACCTGCGATGACAATTCCCCTAAGAAGTCGATGACAAAGGAGCAGGTGAATGAGGTCAGAGAGCTTTATCGAAAAGGATAGAATATAAATGGAGGGACACATTGCCGTTAGCCGGTAATGTGCCCCTTTTTTGAGGGAGAAAAGAAATGCTGTAACTTTCGGATAAAAGGCGCTGTGTTTGCGCCGTACATCATGATTATCGGAACATGATTTTAGTTCCGATAATACAAATTATCAGAAGTTTGTATTTTAAACTTCGGATAAAAGGCGCCGTGTTTGCGCCATACATCATGATTATCGGAACATGATTTTAGTTCCGATAATATATTATACTATGTTGCTGAGGGAGTGTTACCTATGAACGGAAGCAGGAAAGAGCAGGGATGTATTCATATGGCAGGCAATTTCCAGAGGGAAGGAACCAGGTATCTGAATCCTGATGACATAATTCTTCCTGCAGGCTATAAAATTGAGGTTTATGCCAGTGGTCTGGAGGCTCCTACCAGCATGACCTTTACAGGAGATGGGGATTTATATGTTGCTGAATCCGGAAGGATCTCCGGCAAGGGCAGGGTAATGAGAATTAAAGATGGGATGATCGAGTTTATCAGCGATGATTTTTATGCACCAATTACAGGCTTAAGCTGCCTGCACAATGATATCTATGTATCTCATAAAGGTCATATTTCCATCATCCGGTCAGACCGTTCTGTGGAAAAAATAATGGAAGGGCTTCCTGGCAATGGTGATTATGGAGGAAGTAACGTTGTCTTTGGCAACGATGGCAAGATGTACTGGGCACAGGGAACGAATACAAACTCCGGAGTGGTTGGGACTGACAATACCTGGTTGAGTATGCATCCCTTCCTGTGTGACTATCCGGGAGGATATATCATCTTGAACGGACAGAACTTTGAGACCCCGAATATTCTTGCCAATCCCAAGGAGAGGGTATCCACCGGAGCTTTTTCCCCTTTCGGGGTTGACAACCGTCAGTACGAGGTGAGGAAAGGCGTTACGAAGGCTTCCGGGAGCATACTGAGGGCAAATATGGACGGATCGGAGCTGGAGTTGGTGGCCTGGGGTTTACGGCATCCGAGTCATATTGACTTTGACTATAATTATCGGCTGTTTGCGGCCAACCAGGGCTTCGAGGACCGGGGAAGCAGGCCTGTGACCAATGCGCCGGACGAACTTCAGCTGATCACCAAGGGAGAATGGTATGGGTGGCCTGACTATGCAGGAGGCGAGCCGGTGACTGCCTCCCGGTTTCGGCCGGAGGGCGGAATGCAGCCCGAGTTCCTGTTGACCAATCATCCGGATACGCCTCCAAAACCCCATGTCATATTTCCCTCTCATTCCGGGATCATGGGCTTTGATTTTAATTATAACCGCAATTTTGGCCCCTTCGGAGATGTCTATATAGCGGAAGCCGGCAAAAATGTCCTTTCAGAGGACGGAGAAATTACGCCCTTTGCCGGATACGGACATCGTGTTTCCCGCATTGATATGAGTACGAGAGGAGTCACGACCTTTGCCATCAATCGCTCCGGCTTTCCGGCATACCTCACTGGGGAAGGAGGATTTGGCAGTCCGGTGGATGTTCTCTTCGGCCCGGATGAAGCGATGTATATATTGGACTTTGGAGTCGGCATGCACAATCATGAGGTGCTGTACCAAGCGAATTCCGGCGTGATATGGAGGGTTGTCCGGGTATCTTAGAGGAGAGTGAAGATGCCGTTTTGCCGCACGGTGTTGGCAGGTGCCGGTCTTCCTGGGGGAAGGGTGAGTGCCTAAGCGGGAATAAGCGGCAGAATTTGCCGGATTGACATTCAAGGACACATTCGCTATATTTAACTTTGAACGTAAAAATTTGAATTATTTGCAGAAGGACTTTAAAGAGGTGATATAAAAGGTGGAGACAAGAGGATTAGACATACGAATAAATGGAAGAAATAAAAAAGGGATAGCAGCATATCCTTTGACTTTATATTATCTATATGTAATATTTACCTATGCAAAGAATAACAGAACGGAGAGGCTGGTGGGAGAGCTTTTGCTCTTCGGCTTTCTATGGCTGGTACTTACCTTGTTATATATGTCAGAAATAAAACCGGTCAGAGAGCTGTTCCAGCGGTTTGGGATGTGGTTTCGCGGTATATTTCTGACATTATCTCCGGTCTGCTTCTTTTTGATGGTTGAGAGCATGGTCAGTAATTTCAATACGGATATGTACCGTAATTATGGGATATATAATCTGGTCTGGTACTATGTAATTACTTTTTTTATCTATATTATATTCCGTAATGGAGGATTAACCATTATTGCCGCCAATTTTATCGTCTATTTGATGGGAACAGTCAATTATCTGGTATATCTGTTCCGGGGAAATCCTATTATCCCCAGCGATTTGCTGGCTTGGCGGACAGGCATGAGTGTTGTTTCCAATTATACCGTCAGTTTTTCCAAGGGCTTTGTGATAGCCACCCTGATCATGTATGCGGTTTTTGTGGCGGGAAGTAAGCTGGAACGGGAGAAGAGCAGGCCGAGGCTGCTGAGTCGTTTCGCTGGATACATATTGTATTTTATATTCGCGGCTTTTGTATTTACACTTTTCTTTCACACTAATCTTATTGAAACCAAGATCAGGGTGATTGATTTCTTTGCGCCGAAATACACCTATTGTGCCTATGGAACTGCCTTTGGTTTTGTAGCCAATGTGGAAGCGATGGGAGTGGAGGCACCCGAGGGGTACTCTCCGGAAAAGGTGGAGGCCCTGCTGTCCGGAGAAGAGAGCCGCTGGGATATCTCTGATAGGAAGCCCAATATTATTGCTATCATGAGTGAAGCCTTTTCGGATCTTAGCATGTTGGGAGATTATCCGACGGTTCCCGGTTATAAGCCCTTTACCTCTACTCTTGAGGAGAATACCACCAAGGGAACGCTCTATGTATCCGTATTCGGAGGAGCCACCAGTGATACGGAATATGAGTTTCTGACAGGAAACAGTATGGCGGTTATGCCGCAAAACAGCGTACCTTATCAGCAATTTATCACGGGTACAACGGATTCCCTCGCAGCGACCTTAAAGGAACAGGGATATTATAATATTGCAATTCACCCTTATGAACCCAGCGGCTACAAGAGGGACGTAGTATATCCGCTTCTTGGCTTTGATGAGTTCCTGTCAAAGGGGGATTTTGTCAATCCTCAGCTGATTCGTTCCTATATCAGCGACCGTGAAAGTTATGGAAAGATTATCGAACAATACGAGGAAAAGGGAGAGCAGCCTCTGTTTATATTTAACGTGACGATGCAAAATCACGGAGGATACTCGGGAGAAAGGCTGTTCCGGGAGGAAGATACGGTAAGGCTGAAAAACCTCTCGGGGCATTCCCCGGTGGAGCAATATCTGAGCCTGCTGCGTGAATCGGACAAGGCCCTTCAGGTTCTTGTGGATTATTTCAAGGAGGAAGAGGAGCCTACAATAATTCTTCTGTTCGGGGATCATCAGCCCATTGCCTATTCGGAGTTCCACAAGCAAAAGGAGAAGGGGATGCAGCTGGCGGAGGTTTATGAAGAGAAATACCGTGTTCCTTTTCTGCTGTGGGCAAATTATGATATCACAGAGGATGATATGGAGCAGCTTGGCGCTAATTATCTGTCCTCTTATCTGCTTAAGACCGCAGGTTTACAGGGTACGGCGTATAATAATTACCTGATGGGGCTGTATGAAGAGCTTCCTGTGATCAATGCCCATTTTTACAAGACCCGGGAGGGAACTATCCATCCTTTATCCGCAGCGACCGAATATTCCGGGCTGATAAGGGATTACAGGTATATTGGTTATAATAATGCCCTGGATAAGGACGGAAAGCTATGGCAGTATTATCGTTTGTCAGAGTGATTGACTGAAAGTAAAGCTCATCATTCTTATCCGTTTTAGATACTTCCTTTGTTATATGCAGTGCGGTATCTTATATCCAGGGCTGAAGTGGATTTTGATCCGTCTGCATAGCGGGTGGTTTTATTGTATAGGTGCATTAAAAGCTTCCGATAGAATACAAGTGTATTTTGTCGGAAGCTTTAATAGATCATGTTTTGAACAAGGGGATTTCTCATTTGATGCCGGTGCTGTTTGAGAAATATTCAATCATGGTTTTTCGTATGGATGCAGGAGTATCGTTGACGGAAAAGATAAACTCCTTTTGCATGTTTCTGAATCCGGTATTCTCATGGTACTCCAATGGGACAGCGGATATCCAAATACTATAAATGATATTTGGATCACTTTCATCAGCGAGTACATAAAACCTTAATTCATATGCAGCTTTCTTATCAATCTCTTCCTGTATCACCTTGAAGTAATGCTTTGCTCCATCCGGAATCCGATCCGCATCCTGAGGAAGGATAGGATCCGAAATACCTGCTGCTTCCGATGCAGATACGATATCCTCATATACGGTATCACTAAGGGAAGGGGCTATGCTCATCTTGTATTTACTTTTTGAGAAATCAATATCCTTCCATTGGGGTTGATGGAAAAATTGACGCATTACGCTTTTATTTTTACTCTCCGAGCTAAGATACAAACCGAGCAGAGCGCAGGAAACAAGAAGGAATATACCTACGCATACCAATAAAATCACATGCTTCTTTTTCATAAGGTCTATATACATGGCATTTGCCTATATCTATAGCTTTGACCAATCCATACAAAACCATGGCTAGACCATCCGGTATTAATGTATAGTCGGGATGTACTCAAGTCTGCTGTGTCTGTATATCCGGCAATAACATAATGATACCCATAAGTCACGTCTTCAGTTAAGCTTATGTTATTAGCTGCGAATGCAAAGCTATTACTCATAAACAGCAGCATAGTAATAATGAGCGTAGAGATGATACGAATTCGTTTTTTCTTCATAGATAACCATCCTTTCTGATGAATGTTTTGGAATAAGGATAATTTACTTATGTGGGATCCTGTGAAGAATCTTATATTATTCATAATAAAAAGATCAAGCTTTCATAATAGTCTACACCCTATTTATGGAAGATACAACTATTGTAAGAAATTATAATATGAAAATGATATACAATAAGGTAATCAAAGGACTTTTTGAGACTATTTTGGAGTAAAAGAAAAAATAAAACTACTGCTTTAAGAGAATGGATCCAAAAGATGCAAAGAGGTGGTGTTATATCTTTGACGAAAAGCAGATTTTGCAAATATTCTAAAGTCAGAAGATGTGGGATTACGATTTGAATTAGGATATAGTATATTTTTATGAAATTAGAAATCATAGCATAACAGATACAGCATTATAGTGAAGGAGCCAGCATTAACTTTCAGAGTTAATACTGGCTTCTTATACATCTCTTCTCTGAGGGAAAGATACACTTTTTATTAAGAATTTTTTAGGCATTTTAATAAATGCCCATGAAATGGGGACCCCTGAAAAGAGCAATCTCGATAACATGAGACAAGCACCCGTTTATGCACAGATACGGTCGATATCCTCCTGGTTCAGGGATTCCTTCTCCAGAAGCTCGGCAGTGATGGCTTCCAGCATTGTCCGGTGGGTACTTAGCAGCTCCCTTGTTTCCTCGTAGAGGAGATTCATCTGATCACGGCATCTTGTGAGCAGTTTATTATCATAGCTGTCTCCCAGGACCTCGGTGCTGAACAGCCCCATTTCTTCATCCATACCGAATTTATTGGTATAGTCAAGGATCAGCTGGGATGCTTTCTGTATGTCGTTGCCGGCTCCAGTGGTGATCTCCTGGGCGCCAAAGATCAATTCCTCGGCGATGCGGCCGGCCAGCAGGACCTGGATATTGGCTCGCAGCTGGCGTTTGTTCTGAAACATGGTATCCTTGGGGATGGAGAGATTAAAGCCTCCGGCACCGCGGACACTTGGAATAATGGTTACCTTTGATATAAAATGCTCCGGCAGCAGAAGCGAGGTAACCAGAGCGTGCCCAGCCTCGTGGTATGCGGTGATCCGGCGTTCCAGCTGTGTAATATAACTCCGGTCCTGCTTTGGGGCACCGGCAATTACTGTATAGAAGGCTTTGTCAATATTGCTTTTGTGAATTACAGTATGCTTCTCGTTAGCGGCACTAATGGCAGCTTCATTCAGCAGATTCTCCAGCATCGCTCCGCTGAAGCAGACCGTGGAGCGGGCAAGGTCTTTCAGGTCCACATCCTCTGAGAGAGGCTTCTTATCGGCATAAAGGGATAATATATGCTCCCTTGCATTGACATCGGGGAGACCGATTTCTATATGGCGGTCAAAACGGCCCGGACGCAGCAGGGCTTCATCCAGAGTATCCAGCCGGTTGGTGGCTCCAATCACAATAATTCCCTGATTATCATGGAAGCCGGACATCTCTGTCAGGAGAGCATTCAGTGTCTGATCGCGTTCATCGTTGCTGGCAGTGGAATTTCGGGCCCGTTTCTTGCCGATGGCATCAATTTCATCGATAAATATAACGGCCTTCTCATTCTTCTTGGCCTTGCTGAACAGATTTCGGATGCGGCTTGCGCCGACACCTACATACATCTGGACGAAATCGGAGCCGCTCATAGCATAGAAGGGGACATTGGCCTCCCCGGCAATTGCTTTTGCCATCAGGGTTTTGCCGGTGCCGGGAGGACCGTAGAACAGCAGGCCCTTGGGCATCCGGGCTCCCACCTGGGAGTATTTGTCCGGGTCTTTGATGAATTCAATAATATCGTCCACCATGGATTTGGCTTCGCTGTTACCTGCCACATTCGCTAAGGTGATGGGGGAGACAGGTTTCTTTTTGAACTGCTTCTTTTTATTGGCATCCTGAATTAAGCCGCCGGAATTTCCACCGTTTCGTGTATACCAGATCACACCTCCGATGACCATGGCTACCAGGAGTACCTTTAATACGGTTAGGAAGACATTCTCCTGACCATAGCTGACATTTACCTCGTGAAGCAGAAGCTGCTCGGTAAAGTTCTCGGTTTTTGGATTGGGAACGGAATAGACCGTATCGACGGAGGTGCCAAGCTTCGCCTGGAAAGTGTTTTCATCCGGTCCCAAGATTACCTCTGTTACCTGCTTCTGTTCCAGAAAAGATAAAAAATCAGGATAGGACATGCTTCCGGTATTTTTCTTTGAATATTGACTGCCCAATAGCAGGGCGCCGATAATAAGAATGCAAGGGAGAAGCACCAGATATATTTTTTTCATGACAACCTCCATACTGCTGATAGCAAAAAGAGTAAATGATTTACAAACATATAATTCTATTTTAGCATAAATCGATAAAATATCCATATTTAAAATATGGAAGGCTTTCCTGCCGGTGTATCCTGGGTAACCCCTTGAACGCTGCTGCTCACAAAGATTAGAGTTTTTTAAAAATAATTTGTTGCTGAGAAAGATTGATCACCTGGACTATTGAAAAAAGTGCAGGAATGTAGTATTATAATCTGGAGTTAGCCATAACTAACTTGAAAGGAGAGGAACATGAACGACAGTATATTACAGATGGATGACCTGCTGGATGATAAGAAACTGGATTATCAGATTGCATTGCAATGTGCACCGCTTCTTACAGGGATCAAGGTATCAAACCTCTTGATTGTTCCCCATTCAAAACAGAGGGCGGTGACAGCCAGATTTCAGAAAACAGCTCTGTCTTGCTGCCCTCTTTGCGTAACCGATGAGAAGGCCACCTTTTTACTGTATCATAAGGAGAAGCTGCTGCAGTATCTGGAGGATGATGCTTCCAGGGAGATATTGCGCCTGACGGGATATCTTTCCTATGATTTAGAGGAGATCCTCAGGGAATTATCCGTAAGATATTGCGATTATATTAAATACAGACAGGTGTTCCCTCATGAAATCGGTGTATTCCTGGGATATCCGGTGGAGGATGTGTTGGGCTTTATCAATAACCAGGGAAGGAATTACCTGTATATCGGCTATTGGAAGGTGTATGGCAACCTGACGGAGGCGATGCATTTATTTGAAAAGTACAGACAGGCGAAGCAGTTGGTGATACGAATGATTTCACAGGGTGTGAACGTTCATCATATCATAGAAAGCTCATATTCTGCATGAGCAAAATAAAAGGAGGACAGTCTATGGATAAGATAATCGTAGCATATTGGTCACAAACGGGCAACACCGAGGAGATGGCGAAGGCCGTCGGACAGGGAATTGAACAGGCTGGAAAAGCAGCTGAGGTAGCAGAAATCTCCAGAGTCTCATTGGAGGATTTGAAGGCTGCACCTGTATTTGCGCTGGGATGTCCCTCCATGGGAGATGAGGTTTTGGAGGAGAGTGAGATGGAACCCTTTGTAGCGGAGGTGGAGAAGTTTTGTGCAGGAAAGAGAATCGCTTTATTCGGCTCCTATGGATGGGGAGATGGCCAGTGGATGCGTGATTGGGTAGAGCGGATGAAGAATGCCGGGGCTGATGTTGTGAATGGTGAAGGGGTGATAACCCAGGAGGTGCCGGATGCTGCAGCAGCAGAGGAGTGTGTCCGGTTGGGCAGCATGCTGGCGCAGAGTTAGGGCAATACATAATAGGCATTGGGGTGAAGAAGGATATCGGGCTCTTGGCACATGGGGGTATGCAGGCTGAGGACCTATTATCCTTCTTTCTTTGTTTTCCCGGCAATGCGGTTGGTCTGCAGACTATCGACAGCCGGGAGAGGAGCTGTTGCGGGAATGACGGGTCTGTCATAGGAGAAGATGACGGACAAGCTGGAGGAAAGAATAGTAGGAAGAAATGTGGCTGGTGTTGATATGAATATAAATTATCTGATTAAAAAGTATTCCACGGCAAATCTGATGCTGGACGGGATCTATCGGGTTGTAATTTCTCCCGGAAGCAGGGCGGTAGACCAGACTACGATGGAGGGGGTCTGCGGCCTGGTTTTTCCGATCAGAGGAAGAGCAAGATTTGTATTAGAGAAGCAGGAATATATTCTGGAACCTGGAAAGGTACTGCATGCCGGCTCAAAAATGGAGCTGGATAAGGAGGTATTGGGGGAGGAGACCTGGGAATACATTCTTATGCATTACCGGGTTCTGGATGAGGAAGGAACACAGGTGTCCTTATTAAAACTGCAATACGGTTTTTTGCTGTATGAAGATCAATGGGAGGAATTGAAACAGCTCCTGGAGCGACTGTATATAATTCAAAGGGATTCAAAAATCCATACGGCTCTTGCCTCTAAAGTAATTCTGTATGAGATTATTTCCAGGCTGCTTTACAGCTCCTGGGAGAGGGAGGATAAGGTACAAAAGGACTCCATATCTCTGGCATTGGACTATATCCATAATCATTTGGAGCAAAATCCCTCCATTCAAATACTATCTGATTATATCGGAATGAAACCCAAGCAGCTATATTACTATTTTCAAAAAAAGACCGGAATGAGTCCCAAGAAGTATATCATGAATTTGCAGATAAAGCGGGCCAAGGAAATGATATCCCAGGGAAATCATACCATGCAGGAAATCTCAGAACTCATCGGCTATGAGGATTCTCTGTATTTTAGCAGGATATTTAAGAAATATGTGGGTGTATCACCGATGAAGTTTCGGGAGCAGTTTGGAAAAAATCCATATTGATTTGTAAAAAGACCATATGTTTTTCGCTGAAACCATGCTATATTCGTATATCGTAATGATAATGATTATTAAAATCGAAGGAGAGACAAAATGAAAAGAATTATTACAGCAGCAATGATGCTGGTTTTATCGTTAGTTCTATTTACCGCCTGTGCTTCCAAGGGCCCGGAGAAGGAGACGGGAGCAGAGGGTACGTCAAAGAATAGCGGGCAGGAGGGCGCTGTGGGGAAAGCGGAGGAAGAGGCTCCGGCTGAAGCTGCCCAGCCGACCGGGGAAGCGGGAGCTAATGAAGAGGCGGTGCGGGGGCTTACATATCCATACACCTATATTGACGCCGCTGGCAGAGAGGTGGTATTGGAGCAGGAACCGGCAAGGATCGCAGTAAATTACCTTCCCCTGTGGGAGACACTGCTTATGCTTGATGTTATGCCCATCGCAGCCAGCGGGGCACAAAATTATATTGCAACCTGGGATGCCTTTGCGGGATATGAGCTGAGCAGCATCCAGGATATTGGCACCAGTGAAGTAAATCTGGAACTGCTGACCGAACTGCAGCCGGATATTATCCTGGACCAGGCTTTTGATGTCAGCAATCTGGATATTGTGCATCTGGAAAAAATAGCTCCGGTGGCGGTGTTTGGCAATGATACGAAGATGGACTGGAGGCTGAGTCTGCGGGAGGTTGCCAGGATTGTGAATAAGGAGGCGAAAGCCGAAGAGGTGATTGCCGAGGTGGATGCCAAGCTGGCTCTGGCAAGAACGAAGCTGGAGGAGAATTATTCCGGAGATACCGTGATGCAGATCTCCATGATGGGAGAGGATAAATATTATTGCACCTATCGGCCGGATCTGTACGATGACAGTATGGGACTGGGTCTGAACCTGCCGGAAGGTTACACTACCGCCCTTACCTATGAGCAGATATCCATGGAAGCAATTGTAGAGATGAATCCGGATTATATTTTTATGAATGTCTTTGACGGGGATGAAGCTCTGTTTGAAGCTCTCCAAGAGAACACCGTATGGAAGTCCCTGAAAGCGGTCCGGAATGGGCATGTGTACAGGCTGGACGGAGGCGGACATGCCTGCAGTCCTCTGGCCACGGTCTATACAGTGAATTTTATTACTGATGCAATGCTGGGAGAATAGTGAGATCTTAAACTGTACGGACAGCTGTATTTAAGCGGGGTGAGCCAGCCTCAGAGGAGTCCGGCAGGGAAAGAATGTAAGGTCGGAGGATAGGGTAAGCATGATCTTTGAAAAACATGGACGAATAAAGATATGGCTGATCAGCCTTACAATCAGCGCCATTGGTCTGGTTGTTCTGATGGCCTTATCAGTAACCAGCGGAGCGGCGGATATTCCGCTGGACACCGTATGGAGAGCGATAACCCGCTTTGACCCGATGGATTCTAAGCAGCTCCTGGTAAGGGACATGAGAATTCCGAGGGCTTTGAGCGGGGCCTTGATAGGTGCAGCTTTGGCAGTGGCGGGAGCCATCATGCAGGGAATGACCCGCAATCCGCTGGCAGACTCCGGATTAATGGGACTGAATGCCGGAGCGGGTCTGTTCCTGGCTCTGGCGCTGGTGCTGCTGAAGGATGTCAGCTACTATGGAATTATATGGCTGACCTTCCTCGGGGCAGCTTTGGGAGCGGGGTGCGTAAGCTTGCTGCGCACCCTGATTCCCGGCGGAGAACAGCCGATTAAGCTGGTGCTGGCAGGAGCCACCATAAGTACCTTGTTCTCAGCCGTCAGCCAGGCGATTGCCATTACGACAAACTCCTCCCAGAGCATCTTGTTTTGGACTATGGGCAGTGTATCCGGGACCACCTGGAACCAGCTAAGGGCAGCAGGACCCTTTTTGATTTTGTGTGTCCTGCTGGCGGTTTTTATATCCCGGGATATATCCATTATGAATATGGGGGAGGAGGTTGCGAAGGGCCTGGGTATTAACTTGAAGCGAACCCGGAGAATAGGGACCCTGGCAGTAGTGATTTTGTCCGGGGCTTCTTACGCACTATGCGGAAGCATCAGCTTTGTGGGAATTATTATCCCCCATTTTGTCCGCTTTCAGGTAGGACCGGATTACCGGTTGGTAATACCTCTGAGTGCATTGCAGGGGGGCCTGCTGGTGGTACTGGCCGACTATCTGGCTAAAACCATTGACCGACCGGCGGAGTTTCCCTTGGGAGCTTTGATTTCCCTTGTGGGAGTGCCTGTATTTTTATATTATGCCCGGAAGGAAAAGGTTGGGAAATAATGATGGGTTATCGTAAAGTGAATAATGGAAATTCAAATAAGACCGGAGGGAAGGCGGGTTTGTTTCTGATTCTGCTGTTTCTGCTGGTCTTCATGATCGTTGTAAGCATCCGGGCCGGATATACCGAGATATCTATGTCTGATCTGCTGAGGATATTATCGGGAGGAGGAAACAATAAGGAGAATTTGATCTTATACGAATTTCGCCTGCCCCGTATTGTCCTTGCAATTTTGGTAGGGATCGGATTCTCTCTATCCGGATGCATATTACAGGGAGTAACAAGGAATCCAATGGCAGACCCCGGCTTATTGGGCATTAATTCAGGAGCAGGAATTGTGGTGGTCCTGTTTATGACCTTGTATGGCACCCTGACCAGGAGCGCTACTTTTGCACTGCCCTTCTTCTCACTGCTGGGTGCACTGGCGGTAAGCGGGGTGATTTATCTTCTTTCCAACCGGCGGGGGATAGGGCTGCATCCGGTACGTCTGGTATTAAACGGAGTAGCAATCCAATCGGGAATCAATGCCTTGATGACGGTTATTATCTTAAAGCTGGACAGTACCCAGGTTGATTTTATTGCCGTATGGCAAGCCGGAAGCATCTGGAATGCTAACTGGGAGCTGGTGGCCGGCCTGCTGCCCTGGATTATCCTGGGAGGATTATATATTGCGGGCAAGACAAGGGAGTTGGATATCCTGGGAATGGGGGATACGATGGCAACCGGCTTGGGAGTGACGGTGGAGAAAGTGAAGAAGCATTTGCTTTTTGTGGCTGTGGCGCTGGCGGCAGCTTCTGTTACCACCAGCGGCAGCCTTCATTTTATCGGTTTATTAGGGCCCCATCTCGCGCGAAAGCTGGTGGGAAACCGGCATCGGTGCCTGCTGCCGATGTGCTCCCTGACGGGGGCCTTACTTGTACTAATTGCGGATACCATAGGGAGAACTGTGATACAACCGGGAGAGATACCCGCGGGTATCGTTGCGGCTATGATCGGAGCACCTTATTTTATCATACTGATGATAGGAAAAGGGAACGGCGGGCGCAGGAATGGAGCAAAGCATTTGTGAAGCCGCAGAGCGGCATCTGGAGGTAAATTATGAAGGATTTCTTAATCAAAGATATGGATGCGGGGTATTACCAGCAGACAATTATATCCGGGCTGGATCTGGCGATACCCATGGGACAAATAACAACCATTATCGGGCCCAACGGCTGCGGGAAGTCAACGCTGCTGAAGGCGATGGGAAGAATTATCGGGGTGAGCGGCGGAAGCATATGCTTAAACGGCAGGGAGATTCAGGATTATTCTTGCAGGGAACTGGCCCGCAGGCTCTCCATCCTTCCTCAAAGTCCCACCGCGCCTGAGGGCCTTACGGTGGAGGAACTGGTGTCTTATGGGAGGTATCCTCATCAGAAGGGACTGGGGAAGCTGAAAGAGGAGGACCGGAAAGTGGTCGCCTGGGCGCTGGAGATTACCGGATTGGGCGGATTAAGCAGGCAGTCGGTGGATCACCTGTCAGGAGGCCAGCGGCAGCGTGTATGGATCGCTTTGGCGCTGGCCCAGGAGGCCGAGGTGATTTTGCTGGATGAACCAACCACCTATCTGGATATGGCTTATCAGCTGGAGGTGCTGGAACTGCTGGAGGAGCTAAACCGTAAGCATGGAACAACCATCATTATGGTGCTCCACGACCTTAATCTGGCTTCCAAATATGCGGATTATCTCATTGCCATGAGAGATGGAAAAATAGTATGCCAGGGAAAACCCGAAGAGGTGATACGCAATGATGTGCTTAAAGAGGTATACCGGATTGATGCCCAGATTATTCAGGAGCCGTCAAGCGGCAAGCCCATATGCATCTCCTACCGGCTGATGAATGAAAGAAAGAAGGAAGAGAAAGACAAGGAGAAGGTGGCAAGTTGAGAAAGATAGCAATTTACGGAAAGGGCGGCATCGGCAAGTCAACTACGGTGTCCAATCTGTCGGCGGCCCTGTCGGGGATGGGCATCCGGGTGATGCAGGTGGGCTGTGACCCCAAGGCGGACTCTACCAGGAATCTCACCGGAGGGGAGCGAATACCCACTGTTTTGGAGCAGCTTAAGGAGAAAGAAGATGTGGCGCTGAAAGATATCGTCCATATGGGAGATATGGGAGTGCTCTGTGTGGAAGCGGGAGGTCCGGTTCCCGGTGTGGGATGTGCCGGAAGAGGTATCATAACCGCTTTTGAAAAACTGGAGGAGCTGCATGCCTTTGAGGAATACCAGCCGGAGATGGTTATTTACGATGTTCTGGGAGATGTGGTATGCGGTGGATTTGCGATGCCCATTCGAGGAGGTTATGCGGAGCAGGTTTATATCGTATCCTCCGGTGAAATGATGTCACTGTATGCCGCCTCCAATATTGCCTCGGCGGTAAAGATGTTTGGAGCCAGAAAATATGCCAGCCTGGGAGGAATTATCCTCAACAGGAAAAACATTGAAAATGAATATGAACTGACCAAAAAGGCGGCCGAGGAGATTGGAACGGAGATTGTGTTCCAGATAGAACGCAACCCATTGGTTCAGCAGGCGGAGGCTCTGGGTAAGACCGTGGTAAGTGCTTTTAATGAGAGCGATATGACAAGAACCTACCTGGAGCTGGCACAGCTGCTTCTTGTCGGATAGAAGTTGCAGCACACTCTTTATTCTTTGTATTTAGAAGCCTGAGAATGAACAGATGGAGGAGATATGGCACAGAAAAGAAGATATTTTGGCTATTTATCTGAGATTGGCAGCAACACTTCAATTCCGATATCACGATCCGCTATTCGTGCGGGCTGCCATTGCCCCATGCACACGGCGCTGGCCTGTGCCTGTAGAATGGAAGGGGTATTCTCTCTGGTGGTTGGAATGCCGGAATGCACTTATTACAGCCGGTTTGTTACCGACAGTCTTCGTGGTGGCAGGCAGGAGCAGCATTATACCTATGTCCTGGATTCCAATGAAGTGGTCTTCGGCTGCCGCAAGGGGCTGACCAAAGCATTATACCATATCCTGGAGCAGGGTGCGGAGCATATTGTAATTATCGTTACCTGCATACCTGCCCTGATCGGCGAGGACATAGAGGCGGTTGCGGAAGAGATCATGGGGGAAACGGGGAGCAAGCTGGTCTGTATGGACCTGGCCCATTATAAGAGGAACGGTTATGAAGCAGGATATTATGCCATGGCAGATGCCCTGTATGCCTTCTCTGATACCGGGATATATCATACCGGACAGCAGATTAATATTCTCGGTCCCTGGGGAGGGCAGGAAGGCCGACGGTTAGAAGAGCTATGGGCAGCTCATGGGTATTCTCTGAACAAGCTGGGGGGTGCCGTCAGCAGGGAACAGCGCAGGAGCCTGAGACAAGCGCATCTGAATATCGTGACGTCACTGCACTATTTACCCCTGGCAGTCAGAATGGAACGGGAACTTAAGCTTCCTTTCGTATACCTGGGAGAGTACGTCAGTGCCCGGCTCATGAGGGAGAGATACCAAAAGATTGCAATGATTCTCTCTGTAGCAGATTCCTGCACGGATGAAAATTACAGAGAATGCACCGCGCTGGAGGAACGATGCCGGAAGGAGTGGGAGGGAAATAGCTTTGGAGTTAGTATGATTCTTCCGGAGGTGCTGAATCTTACCGCTTATTTGGTATCATTATCCCTGAAACCGGTGTTTCTTCACCTGGAGGAGTATACTCCGCTGATGAAACCGTGGAAGGAAGAGGTTTTATCCGGCAGTATGAATCCCCTGGTAACCTACCTGGTTGATTCCAGGGATATTCAGGAACATCTCACATTCTCGGGGATGAGTATTCCCGGATTGTGGATTGGGAATGTCGATCCCGGGGCATTTGACCGGGTGATATCCGAGGAGGAATGGAGACCGCTGACTTGCCTTGTTGGATACGAGCGGATCATGGGCTTGATGAAGCTGCTGAATGATAGGATTGGAGGAGGAGAGGAATGCCCTTAACGAATGGAGCGGCACAGCCATCAGGACGGATGGGGGCCCTGTGGACGGCAGGAGCCATAAGTGACTGCGCTGTTTTAGAATTTGGCTCGATGGGCCATATGCTATACGCGGAGAAGTGGATGGAGCAAAGCGGGATATGTCCGAGAGCCAGGCTGGTATCCACGCATTTGGATGAGAAGGATATTTCCCTCGGTCTGACCCACAGGCTGGAGGAGGCACTGGAGGAATTGGCACAGGATTCGGCGATTCAGGCGGTATTCCTGCTTCCCTCTTCGGTTCCGGAGATGATTGGAACGGATATAGGAGCCATTGGGGAGCAGCTTCAGGAGCGCTATCCCCATCTGCCCATAATCCAACTGGGTGCGGGCGGATTTTCTGCAGGGCTGGAAAAGGGGATCGAGGATGCGTTAGACCGGGTGGCGGAAAGGTTCATACGGCCGGAATGGAACACAGGACGTCAGCAGCCGGAACATATGGGTTTTAATATCATTGGAAGCATCTGTGATTCGGCCAATTTCCTGCAGGATGCCAGAGAGGTGGCGAGATTGATGGAAGGAGCATTTCATAGGAAGGAGATATGTACCCTTACCTCCGGCTCGTCGGTCAAAAAGCTGCGGCAAATGGGAGAGAGCGGTTTGAATCTGGTGCTGAGAAGAGAAGGGGAGAAGGCAGCGGTAAGAATGCGGAAGGAGCGGAATATTCCCTATCTGACAGAGTCCCCCTATGGCTATCATGGGACACAGCAATGGCTTTTGGAACTGGAGGAGCTGCTGCATCAGCGGGCTGACCGGGAGTTTTTGGAGAAGGAGATGGGCGAGCATCGCCGGACATTGGAAGCAGCCAGGATGTGGACGAAATATTCGAAGGAACGTGCCCGTATCCATATATCGGCCGAGGCCCGGACAGAGGGGGCATTATACCGGTTCGCCTGTGATGAGCTGGGAATGCAGCCGGGAGAGGGCGGCATCTTTATAGCGCCGGCCGACCGGATAGAACAGGAGGGTAGGGGATACCGGCTGTGTATTCCGCTTACCAGGACAACCAAAAGCTGTGAATATAACCTTTATGCTCCTCCTTATATGGGATTTCGGGGAGCAATGAATTTATGCAGCCTGTGGATACAATATCTTATGGAAAGGTAGAAACTGCCTGATGCTGTGAAAGGATGCGGTCGTTTACCGGGATTCCCTGCATATAATAAAGTAAAGACAGGATTCGCGTGAGGTACGGAGTTTATATTGCCGCCAAATGGCAGTGAGGATTTGCGGGCTTCTCAGCGATGGATTGAAGGTTATATGGATAGTGCAAAGATTGATAATGAATTAAACCTGGCTCTGGATGTCCCCGAGTCGGACCGGGAGAAGGCGGTAAATCTTAATGTGGGATATATTCCGGATACAAACATGTGGGAACTGATCGTAAAATATAACGGTACCCTGGAGAGGGTCAGGGAGGAACTTCAGATATCAGTGGTAGAGCTGTCGAACCAGTATGCCATAATCACCATTCCTCAATATTTAATCAGCCGATTATCGGATTATGATGAAATCGAATACATAGAAAAACCAAAGCGTCTGTTCTATGAGGTCAATGAAGGCCGGACGGCTTCCTGCATCAATCCCTTGCAAACTCCGAGTGTAGGACTTTTCGGGGAGGGAGTGCTGGTGGCGGTGATTGATTCCGGGATTGACTATTCCCATCCTGATTTTCGCAATGAGGACGGGACAACCAGAATTGCAGTATTGTGGGATCAGACCATACCCGGAAACCCACCCCTGGGATACGATATTGGTACGCTCTATACCCGGGAGCAGATCAATGAAGCTCTTCTGATACCGATGCCGGAGAGAATGGAGATTGTTCCGAGCGCCGATCTGAGTGGGCATGGAACTCATGTCGCCGGGATTGCAGCAGGCAACGGAAGAGCGAGCAACGGCCTGTACCGCGGGGTTGCATCCAGAAGCGAACTGGTTATTGTGAAGCTGGGAGCTTCGGTGGGTGCCTCCTTTCCTCGTACCTCCCAGCTTATGGAGGCGATTGACTATGTAATTAAATACGCCACAGCGGTGAGAAAGCCGCTGGCGGTCAATATAAGCTTCGGCAATAACTATGGCTCACATACGGGAAGGACCCTGCTGGAAAGCTTTATTGACGATATAGCGATACAATGGCGGAGCAGTATTATCGTCGGCACGGGCAATGAAGGTGCCTCGGGAAACCATGCCCAGGGGGTACTTACCATGGGAGCTAACCAGGTGGTGGAACTGGCGGTAAGTGAATTCGAATTTGCTCTGAATGTACAGATATGGAAGAACTATTATGATCATTTTGATGTGATTATCATGGCTCCCAACGGAACCAGGGTGGGGCCTATTCCGGAGCTTCTCGGAACGCAGCAATTTCGCATCGGACAGACGGAGGTTTTCCTATTCTACGGGGAGCCGACGCCGTATAATCCCCAGCAGGAGATTTATGTGGAGCTTATTCCTGTTACAAGATACATCAATTCCGGTGTATGGCGCATTGAACTGGTTCCCCGCCGCATTGTTACAGGTAATTATGATATGTGGCTTCCGGCGGGAGGAGTGAAGAATCCGGCAACCAGGTTTTTACTGCCCTCGGAATTTACTACCCTGACCATTCCCTCCACGGCTGATATGGCGATATCGGTGGGGGCTTATAATGCCTATACGGACAGCTATGCGCCCTTTTCGGGAAGGGGATTTACAAGGGATCAGAGAATTAAGCCGGATTTGGTGGCGCCGGGGGTAAACATTAATTCCTGCGCTCCGGGAGGGGGGTATTCGATCCGTTCGGGAACCTCCATGGCAACCCCATTCGTCACCGGCAGTGCGGCCTTGCTCATGCAATGGGGGATTGTGAACGGAAATGATCCTTATTTATATGCGGAGAAAATGAAGGCATATCTGATCAACGGAGCAAGGGCCTTACGGATCGAGAGTATCTATCCGAATCGTACACTGGGTTATGGGGCGTTGTGTTTAAGGGATAGCTTTCCAGGCTGAATAATTTAATATATTCCGCAGTGTAATGCCTAAATGTCTGAGAAATTCCAGGGTCAGGCGGATGAGGGGAATAAAGGGAACAAACAAAAGGGAGAATGGATCATAGAATAGAGAGGAAGGGATGCCGCCATAAGCTGGTATCCCTTCCTCCTGCTAAATATCCCTTACTATATCATTATGTCATAATGACAGGCTGTATTTCATCGCCTTCAAAGCGTAACTGGTCTATGCAAAGCATACGATGCCCCCGCTCCAGATCTCCGACTGTTCTGCGGTGATACACAATAAGCCATTCATCCTCTGCCCCGTCCACCTTAAGGTATCCGTGGTGCCCTGGTCCATCTGCAATCGGCTGGGCTTGCAGCAGAAGAATTTTCTTTTCCGCATTCGGCAGAGGGGAATTCCCGCTGCTGCAGCAAACGCGGTAGGAGCCGTTCACCCAATCTCCTTCGGACCACATAAAGTAGTATATTCCATTCCGTTTTAACATGCACGGCGCTTCCACATATCCATCCGGTGTAATATTTTTAAAAATTACACCGTCTTCAAAAGGGATAAACCCGTTCATCTCTTCATTCATAATAGCCGCATTGCAGTACTTCCATCCGCCGTAATACAGATATATGGCACCGTCATCGTCCTTAAAAAGATGAGCGTCAATGGGCTGGGCTTTGTTGATAAAACGATCTACAAGGGGATTATTCAGTATTGCCCTGAAAGGACCCTGGGGCCGATCCGATACGGCGATCTCAAGCCCGCCTGTTTCCGCATCGCTTTGAATATCATTTGATGCAAAAATCAGATAATATTTCCCGTTTTTGTCAATAATGGTTGGGGCCCAAATGGCTTTGTGTGCCCAGGGGAAATCTTCCATGACAATAATTCCTTCATGCTTTTCCCAGGTCACTAAATCAGAAGAGCTAAAAGCATCAATGTTAAGCTGGTCTTCATATGCCGAGAACGAGCGGGTGGCGTAAATCCAGTATTTTCCTTCATAGAATCTTGCCTCAGGATCCGCATACCAGCCCGGTATAATTGGATTGTTAAAATTTTTCATGTTTTCCCTGCTTTCTGTTATCATTTATTCGTCGCTTTGCTGATCCTTGCAAAGATTAGCCAGATAGCCTCTGGCGATATCCTTATTCAATTCGTTTAATTTCTGGTAATAGGTTAGAATCCTGCGTTCATCCTCTGTAATAGTTGGAGTGAGAGGACGATGCTTTGTATTTATTTCCAGCAGTAAATCGGCAGATATATTATAAAACTCACAAAGAAGCTTAAAGGTATGCAAATCCGGAAGCCGGACATCATTTTCAAAATTAGACAGCACTTTGTTGCTTATACCGATTCTTTTTGCAACAACGGTCTGCATTAATCCTAAATCTTCTCTTATTTCTCTCAATTGCTGCCCCATGTTCTTCATAAAAATCCTCCTCTGTCCTAATTATTATAATATATTTTGACGTAAAGTTTATAAAGTCTGCAAAATATACAATTAGGGATTGACAATTGCTTATACGTAGATTATTATCTACAATATAAGGAATAAAATTCCGCGTGTTTTTGGCAACTGTTGATTAAGAGAAAATATCAATTTTCAATAAAGCATAAGGCATTATGTATATTCCCCTTCAGTATAGAATGAGCTGTATCTTATTGGGTCTTATGCTTTATTGAAAGCGGATATCGGAAGCCGCACCACACGCTGATCTGCTGCTCCAGTATTCTATCTCTCTTAATAAAATCTTTACAACAAACCCGATTATTGATATAATGAAGCAGCCAAAGCATGTACAGGATGTGTTTGGCTTTATCGCTGTTTCATGGATTGGTTGGAGAGTTAAAGAAATATTCAAATAAATTTTATTATATGGAGGACATAATTATGGCATTAGTATCAGCAAAAGAAATGCTTACCAAAGCAAAACAGGGAAAGTATGCAGTAGGTCAGTTTAATATCAATAATCTGGAATGGACCAAGGCAGTACTGTTAACAGCGCAGGAGATGCAGTCTCCGGTAATTCTGGGTGTGTCCGAGGGTGCCGGTAAATATATGTGCGGCTATAAGACAGTTGTGGGCATGGTAAACGGAATGCTGGAGGAGTTAAAGATTACTGTTCCGGTAGCGCTTCATCTGGATCACGGCAGCTATGAAGGAGCTCTGGCTTGTATTGATGCAGGCTTTTCTTCCGTAATGTTTGACGGCTCCCATTATCCGATTGCCGAGAATATTGCGAAGACAACGGAGCTGGTATCAATTTGTGACAGCAAGGGAATCTCCATCGAGGCAGAGGTTGGCTCTATCGGCGGCGAGGAAGACGGAGTTGTGGGAGCAGGTGAATGTGCCGATCCCGATGAGTGTAAGGCAATTGCGGATCTCGGAGTAACCATGCTGGCAGCAGGAATTGGCAATATTCATGGTAAATATCCGGAGAACTGGGCTGGCTTAAGCTTTGAGACACTGGATGCAATCCAGCAAAGGACCGGTGATATGCCGTTGGTGCTTCATGGCGGCACCGGAATTCCGGAGGATATGATCAAGAAGGCAATTTCCCTCGGTGTTGCAAAAATTAACGTAAACACCGAATGCCAGTTGTCATTCCAGGAAGCAACCCGTAAATATATTGAAGATGGGAAGGATCTGACCGGCAAAGGCTTTGATCCTCGTAAGCTGCTTGCACCTGGAACCGAGGCGATTAAGGCGACTGTGAAGGAAAAGATGGGATTGTTCGGCTCTGTAGGTAAGGCATAAAGAAGCACCGGAACATCAAAGATGAATAGGGCATGCTGTATAGGAAGCAGGAGAAGTTCTCTGTCAAGCAGACAGGGTACGGCTCAGGTCCACAGCATGCCTTTATTATATCATGAACATAAACCATGTTCATGATCTCCAGCTCCGATCGCATACTCACAAGCAAGCTTGCAGCATGCTCACTCCGCTTTCATTGTGTCATGAAATTCTATTGAAGTAGAGCGTAATTGAATATTGAAATTGGACCGGAAATCCTCTGTATTGACAGTAATAGACTGAATTTCCAGCAGATACCACATGCATTTGAGGGAAATATGTTATATAATACACATGTAACATATTTAACAATTTTGTAACAACTTGCTTACATAAGGAGGAACTATGGTATCAGTACATAAGATTGCAGCATGCATGCTGGTAGGAACCCTAACCTTTGCAGGACAGACTCAAGTGGCAAAAGCGTCGGAAACACCGGTTGCCGGGATAGATTTGATACTGTCGGATTATTATATTGGAGCGCCAAATTATAATCTGGCAATGTCAGCACTGTTATCGAACCAGCAGGAGGATATGAAGCTTGCTTTTGCCGATGTGAATAACTATGTCAATATAAGAAAAGAAGCAAATGAAGAGAGCGAGATACTGGGAAAGCTATACAAGGACAGTGCGGCGACAATTCTTGGTGAGGAAGACGGCTGGTATCAGGTTAAATCGGGAAGCGTCACAGGTTATGTTAAGGGAGATTATTTGATTACCGGCAAAGAGGCGCAGGAATATTCCGAACAGGTGGGGAAGACGGTAGCTACCGTGACGGCCACCACCCTGCGGGTAAGAGAGAAGGCCTCCGCCAAATCCACAACACTTACCCTAATCCCCGTCGGAGAGGAGTATAAGGTTACCAAAGAGAAGAAGGAGTGGGTCAAAATTGTAGTCGATGAGTCCACCAACGGATATGTCTCCAAGGATTATGTTGAACTCTCCAAGGTATATGATGAGGCAATTTCAATCGAGGAGGAGCAGGCCGAATTGGCGAGACAGCAGTCTTACAGCCTCCGCACCGCATCAGGCAGCTCGGAAAGCTCGGGATCCTCGTCAAGAGCCTCAAGCAGCAGTTCGTCGGGGACAGGAAATTCAAGCAGCAGCTCAGGCGGTTCAAGCAGTTCAGGGAATTCAAGCAGCTCGGGCAGTTCAAGCAGCTCAGGGAATTCAAGTAGCTCAGGCAGTTCAAGCAGCTCAAACAACTCAAGCAATAACTCAGGAAGCACATCATCTCTTCGGCAGCGGATTGTTAGTTATGCACTTAAGTTTGAAGGAAATCCGTATGTTTGGGGTGGAACCAGTCTAACCAGGGGAGCGGACTGCTCCGGTTTTACTCAATCGGTATTTGAGGATTTCGGTATCTATATTCCAAGAACCTCAAAGGAACAGGCATACAGCGGAAAAAGAGTCAGTCTAAATGAGATACGACCGGGAGATTTGATCTTCTACCGGAGAAATGGATCCATTAACCATGTTGCATTGTATATCGGCAGCGGTAAGGTTATCGGTGCCAAAAGCTCAGGAGAAGGTATCCGGATTACCAGTTATAATTATAGAACACCTTATAAGGCAGTGAGCTATATCAACTAATAGTTACGATTATAAGAGTGCCAATTCATAATACATATGGGGAGCCTGTAGCATCCGTTAGGGAAGCGACAGGCTCCTTTTGGATACAATGGGCTGAACCGGACGCGACTGTAACGAGGGAATGATAAAAACTGTTTTGGTACTAGACAAAGATAGAGCATTTGAATTATAGTATTATTGTGGTTTTGAAGAAATCAGAATGAAAAGATGATTTATAATTAAGGAGTAGTTACTTGAATTTATAGGAAAGGAGGATATGCTGTATGGATTGGCTTATGAACCTGAATCCGGTGCTGCAGGCTCTGATGGCAACCCTGTTTACATGGTTTGTCACGGCTTTGGGGGCAGCCACGGTATTCATATTTAAAACCATTAATAAAAAGGTATTAAATGGCATGCTGGGGTTTGCGGCCGGGGTTATGATTGCTGCCAGCTTCTGGTCTCTTTTATCTCCTGCCATAGACATGGCGGAGGAGGCGGGTATGATTGCCTGGGTTCCGGCGGTGATTGGATTTCTGGCAGGAGGCGCTTTTTTGTGGCTGGTGGATGTGATTATGCCTCACTTGCATATAGGGCCGCAGGAAGAGCCGGAGGGTATAAAAACGGGCTGGAAGAGGAGTGTCTTACTTGTTCTGGCAATTACACTTCATAATATTCCGGAGGGATTGGCGGTTGGTGTTGCCTTTGGAGCGGTTGCTTCCAACTTTCCGGCGGCATCTTTGACGGGGGCCATTGTGCTTGCCATTGGTATCGGACTGCAGAATTTTCCGGAGGGTGCAGCGGTATCCGTGCCTCTTCGAAGGGAAGGCTTGAGCCGCTGGAAAAGCTTTGTTTACGGGCAGGCTTCGGGACTGGTGGAGCCCCTGGCCGGTGTGCTGGGCGCAGTGGCGGTAGTGGCCATGAAGCCGATACTTCCCTATGCGTTATCTTTTGCCGCGGGAGCGATGATTTATGTTGTGGTAGAGGAGTTGATTCCGGAAGCACAGCAGGAGAAGCAGCATTCCAATATCGGCACCGTAGGTGCCATGCTGGGATTTGCCGTGATGATGCTGCTGGATGTGGCATTGGGATAAGAACGTTACTGTTCACGGAACTGCTGTATTTTGCAGTGGAGTGAACAGTAACATAAGAGCAAACAAATTATATAAAATACATTAAAGTACTTGAAAAATTTACGCAAAGGAAATATAATGTATTTATAAAGAAATTTGTCGAATATTGATGAATGAGTTGTTTGTTATTCCTGATTGCCTACCCCTCACATTTATCCCATATATCCCCATAAAGATTCAAGGAAGACACCGCATTTCCCGTGGTAACGGGGATGCGGTGTCTTCCTTTCCTATGTAATAAAGAAGGCTGCCGCCCGGAATACTTTGCGATACTCCGGGCGGCAGCCTTCTTCATAATACCTTAAAAACAGCGCTTTGCTGTTTTGCAAGATTTATTCTTCCTCTGACTTCTTCGGACCTGAAGATATCTTTCCAAGCAGAACTACGATGAAAGTCAATAAGAGAATTACAGCGAATAAGGAAAGCATGCCCTTACCCATAATTTCTAATGAATAGATAAAATTCTGTTCCATAGTAAGCTCCTTTCCATTAGCCTGCCATATTTTTCAGGATCTCGGTAACGATTTTAATTACAACACCGCCAGCAACAACGGAACCGATCTGGCCGGACACATTAGCGCTGATAGCATGCATTAAAAGGTGGTTCGAGGGATCTTCCTTCAAGCCCATCTTCTGGATAACACGCGCGGACATGGGAAATGCGGAGATACCCGCAGCACCTACCATGGGGTTGATCTTATTCTTGCGGAAGAACAGGTTCAGCAGCTTAGCGAACAAGACGCCGCCGATACTATCCATCACGAAGGCAATCAATCCAAGGCCCATAATTAATAAGGTGTCAAGACTAACAAAAGCCTCTGCCTGCATACTGAAGGAGATGGTAATACCGAGAAGCAGGGTGATCAGGTTGGAAAGACCATCCTGAGCGGTGTCGGACAAGCTTCCCAGAACGCCGCATTCCCGGATTAAGTTACCGAACATCAGGAAACCTACCAGGGCCACTGACTGGGGTGCAATCAGACCGGCGATAACGGTTACGATAATCGGGAACGTAATTCTGCTCAGCTTGGTAACGGACTTGGGATTGTAGTCCATACGGATCATACGTTCCTTCTTTGTAGTTACCAGCTTGATGGCAAGGGGCTGAACGATGGGAACCAATGCCATATAGGAATATGCCGCGACGGCAATTGCCCCTATATACTTGGAATTCAAAATCTGGGATACCAGAATGGAAGTAGGGCCGTCAGCTGCACCGATGATACCGATGGAAGCCGCATCCGCCAAATCAAATCCCAGCAGTGTTGCAAGAGATATGGTAAAGAAAATACCAAATTGGGCTGCTGCACCAAATAAGAACATCTTGGGGTTGGAAAGCAGCGGACCGAAATCAATCATGGCACCGATACCGATAAACAGCAAGATGGGCAGAGCCTCGGATGCTTCAATACCGGTTTCAAATAACCACTGAATAATACCGTGTGTGTTGCCGACACCCTCCAGTGTCTGGTCTAATACACCGGAAAAGGGAAGGTTAACTAATATTGCACCAAATCCCATTGGCAGGAGCAGTGAGGGTTCGAATCCCTTCTCAATGGCCAGATAAATCAAAATAGCGCCCACAAGATACATTACACACTGCTGCCAAGTAATTGCCATAATACCTGACAATAAGAAATCCATAAAATAGTCCTCCTTAGCATGATGGTCATTTCTCAAGCACATATCATGGCATAACATACACACACGGATATCATGTCACCAGACATAATATCCGCGCCGAAGGTCGCGAGTGCACATACTGACATGAATTGCCATACCACGGACGCTTACGGACACGGTATGAATATGCATATTTTCATGCTGTTAATTTAGATTTGAGAGAAATGACAAGTTTATGAAATTGGTTTTATTGTAGCTCATTTCTACGGTTTATGTCAATGAATTTTCGAGATATTGTGTTCTATTTTATCTGTTTTATCTCATATAGTTATTCTGGATTCTACATAAGGTAATATTCACGAAAGAAATTACAAATGGATTGTAAATACGTACAAATAGAAAGGACATGAAATGTGCAAATAGCACAAATATATGGTTAAAATATGTAAAATAATATTATGAAATAAGCATTATGACGTAAATGAGCAATTGAATACTTTCCTGTTGCACATTTTTTATAAACGTGATAGTATTTGAGGCAAAGCGAATTTTTTTTGCTGATTAATCGGGATGCATAGAGTGTTCCGATAACAAAGAAAGGGAGATGAACATTTTGAGTTTAGGCGTTTTGTTTTTCCAAATTGTTTCAATTGTTATTGCATTTCTCTCGTTTGGTGCCGCTTTCTGGCTTTACAAATGGGTAGAAAAACAACCTTCCTCAAACAAAAAAATTGCAGAGGTCAGTAAGCTGATCCGTAACGGAGCTTACACATTCTTAAATAAAGAATTTAAGACCCTGGCAAAGTTTTGTACCGTTGTAGCACTAATTATTCTGATTTTCCTGCCGGGACCCATATGGAAGGGGAATGTTATAGAGAACCTGCTGATGGCAGTTTCCTATATCTTCGGTACGGTATTCTCCGGAATCGCAGGCAAGATCGGTATCAGTATCGCGACCATTGCGAATGTGAAAGCGGCTGAAACAGCAACCAAGGGAATTAAGCCGTCCTTTATGTCGGGCTTCCGCGGCGGTGCCGTTATGGGTATGGCAGTGGTTGGCTCCAGCTTGCTGGGCGTAACCCTGGTGCTTCTTGCAACAGACAACACAACAGCTCTTTTAGGCTTCAGCTTCGGTGCCAGTTCCATGGCTCTCTTCGCAAAAGCAGGCGGCGGTATCTTCACTAAGACAGCCGACATCAGTGCCGACCTTTGCGGAAAGGTTGAACTTGGTATCCCCGAGGATGACCCGAGAAACCCTGCGGTAATCGCGGACAACGTTGGTGACAATGTTGGTGACGTTGCGGGTATGGGTGCGGACCTCTTCGACTCTAACGTAGCTTCTATGGCAGCAGCGCTGGTTATGGCCTCCGCTCTTGATAAAGTTGCCGGCGGTACCGGTAATGCAGCCATGGTATTCTGCTATGCAGCAATCGGTTTATTTGCTTCCATGATCGGTGTATTGACCGCTAAGATGAAAGAAGGCGGAGATCCGACCAGAGCTTTAAATTCCAATACATATGTTACTACAGTATTATTCGGTGTTTTAACAGCGATAGCTACCTGGGCATTTGATTTTGAATGGCGCATCTGGGCAGCCAGCGCGATTGGCTTAGTCGTCGGCGTGGTTATCGGTCTGGCAAGTGACTACTTTACCGATGATAAGAAGCGTCCGGTTCATGAAGTGGCAAAGGCCTGCGAATCCGGTCCGGCCTTTACGATCTTGTCCGGTATTTCCTATGGATTAATGAGTGCTCTTCCGTCCATGATCGGTATCGGCGTATCCGCACTTGCGGCTTATAAGATTTGTGAGCCTCTCGGAGAGGGATATCCGATGTTCGGTATTTCTATGGCAGCAGTGGGTATGTTATCCATCGTTGGTATGATCATTTCTAACGATGCCTATGGTCCGATCGTTGATAACGCCCGTGGTCTGGTTGAAATGGGTAATCTGGGGGATAAAGCCCTTGAGATTACCGATTCCCTTGACAGCGCCGGCAATACGGTTAAGGCTGTTACCAAGGGCTTTGCAATCGGCGCAGCTGGTCTTACGGTTATCTCCTTATTGGGCGCGTTCATGAGCGAGGTAAATTCTGCGGCAGTGGATCTAGGTATTGTTGAAGAAGGAGTTAAGTATATTCAGGGCTTTGATATAATCAATCCGGTGGTATTTTTCGGACTGCTCTTCGGCGCAGCTATTCCCGCATTGTTCTCCGCCATGTTAATGCTGGGTGTTGACCGCAATGCACAGCGTATGGTTGCTGAGATTCACCGTCAGTTCAGAGAAATTGCCGGTCTGAAGGAAGGCAAGGAAGGCGTTGTTCCGGAATATGATAAATGTATTGAGATTGCTACGGTAGGCGCAATCAAAGAGCTTATTCCTGCAGGTTTAATGACCATTATTGCCACCCTGCTGGTAGGCTTTATCGGCGGCGTACAGGCGATCGGTGGATTTATTACCGGTAATATCATCAGCGGTTTACTGTTCGCGTTGTTCATGTCCAATTCCGGCGGTCTGTGGGATAATACCAAGAAATACATTGAAGCAGGCAATAACGGCGGAAAGAATTCAGAGGCACATAAGGCTGGTGTAGTTGGTGATACGGTAGGCGATCCTTTCAAGGATACAGCGGGTCCCTCCATTAATACTCAGATTACTGTAGTATCTCTGGTTGCATCCTTAACCGCTACCATTTTCCTTACCTTCTCCATCTTTGGATAAGAATTTGCTTAATCGCATGATAGCATCATTATTATATTAGAGTATTAATATGAAGTATTAATATGGCCCTCCTTCGGCAGCCGGAATACGGGAACTCTGCCAAAAGGGGGGCTTATTTTATTGGTTCTGCTTTCGGTATTTAAGAGGGGATATCCCGGTTTTTGCTTTAAAGAGGTTGGAGAAATAATGTTCATCATAAAAATTCAAATCCATGGATATCTCTTTTATACTCTTATTGGAATTGAGAAGCAGCAGCTTGGCAAGCTCGATCTTCTGGTTAAGCAGGTATTGATATGGAGTAATGCCGAAAGCTTTCTTAAATATGCGGATGGTCTGGGAAGGGGAATGATAGATTTGATCACACAAATCCTTTAATTCCACCTTGGCAGAATTGTTCTTGTCCAGATATTCCTTGAGGATCCTGGCATCCCCGGAATAGGTCGGCTGTTCCCTATGGACATGGGGGTAAAGCGTCAGTATTAACTGGAAGAAGAGCCGGGAGGCTTCATCGGAAAAGGCAGGATTGTAGTTTCCGGCTTTCCTGGCTGCGCCCAGCAGATCAAGGAACAGGGAGGATACAGGGACATTCTCAATGTGGTTTATATGGGTAAGGCGATAGAGCTGGACCAGGCTATCGATCAGGGGCCCTCTGGCATTGAACCATATCTTGGTCCATGGGTTTGCCTTGTCCGAATAGTAGAGATGGTCCGACCGGCGGTGGAGAATATAGATATCGCCTTTTTTAGCTGTGAACTCCTTCCCGTCCGTAATTACGGTCCCCTCTCCCTCCAATACATATTCAAATACATAGATGGAGCTGTTCTTTCTTGAGATACGGTAGCTCTCATCACAATAAGAGATACCTGCCATTTCTATAAAAAAGGGGAGTTCTCCCCTGCGGGTTTCATTTAAAAAGCTTATGATTTCTTCCTTCATGCACATAATCCTCACTTTTATATTAACTTTATGCATTGATTTAATAGATTATAGCATTATAATATATGTATGTCTATGAAGTAACGCTATTTAGAATCAAGATTAAAATATCAACATGAACAGATAAGGAGAATAATAAGATGAGCTTACGTTATCCAGCAGTTCCATTAATCACAGTTGATCCATATTTTAATATATGGTCAATGAGCAATCAGCTGAATGCCGATGTAACCAGACATTGGACATGCAAACAGCACAGACTTACGGGTATCCTGGAAATTGATGATGTCCCTTATTGCTTTATGGGACTTTCCGATGCAGTGTCCATGAAGCAGGAAAGTGTCAGCGTAGATGCATTGTCTACGGAATATGTATTCACAGCGGAGGAGGTAACCCTGAAGGTAAGCTTCACGACACCGCTGCTGCTTGACGAGCCGTCCGTCTGTGCGCGTCCGGTTACCTATATGTCAGTGGTGCTTCATTCCGCCGATGAGAAGAAACATAGCTATAAGATCAGGCTTATTGCAGATGATGAGCTCTGTCTGGATGAAAAAGGCCAGTGGGATACTGCATTCTCCTATGGAGAAGAGGCGGGCTTTGCCTGGGGAAGAGTCGGAAGCGTACCGCAGAAGCTTCTGAATAAATCAGGGGATGATATTCGCATTGACTGGGGGTATCTCTATCTGGCAGCACAGAAAGCTCCCGCTGTTAATACGGTGATTGATCAGCTTCCTTCCCTGGAGGAGACCACGACACAGAGCGGCAGACTTCAGCTTGTGATGGACTTTGAAGAAGCGGCGAAGGCTCAGGCGTTGATCGCAATCGCCTATGACGATGTGAAATCCATCGAATATTTCGGACAGGCTCTGGATGCTTATTGGATTGATGAGAAGACTCCGGATATCCTGACAGCGATTACCCTTGCTTTTAAGGAATATCCTGAATTATCCGCCCGTTGCAAGCAATTTTCTGAGGATCTTGATACCAGAGCTCAGGCCTGCGGCGGAGAAAAATATGCGAAGCTGCTTGCCCTGGCATACCGCCAGTCCATAGCTGCTCATAAGATTTGCAGGGACACAGAAGGAAATATGCTCTTTATCTCCAAGGAATGCTTCAGTAACGGTTGTGCTGCTACGGTTGACGTGAGCTATCCCTCCATTCCTCTGTACTTGCTTTACAATGCAGAGTTCGTCAAGGGAATGCTCCGCCCGATCTTCAAATACGCTTCCTCACCCGAGTGGCCTTTTGATTTCGCGCCTCACGATGCAGGCCAGTATCCGCTGCTGAACGGGCAGGTATACGGGGAGAATCAACTGAAATACCAGATGCCGGTGGAAGAATGCGGAAATATGCTGGTCATGATGACCAACCTGTGCCTGGTACAGAAGGATATCAGCTATGCCGTAGAGAATTGGGATCTGCTTAAGAAGTGGTCAGAATATCTGAAAGAAGCAGGTATGGATCCGGAGAACCAGCTTTGCACCGACGATTTTGCCGGTCATCTGGCTCATAACTGCAATCTTTCCATTAAGGCAATCATGGGAATTGCAGGCTTCTCCATCCTTTGTGATATCAAGGGAGACAAGGAGCAGGCAAAGGAATATCATGAAACTGCCAAGGAGATGGCAAAGCGCTGGATAACAATGGCTTCCAAGAAGGACGGCACCTATCGTCTGGCTTTCGATCAAGAAGACAGCTTTAGCATGAAGTATAATCTGGTTTGGGATAAGTTGTGGGGAACACAAATTTTTGACCTGGCAGATTTTGATAAGGAGCTTTCCTCCTATCTTAAACGTTCCAACCAGTTCGGAATGCCTCTGGATAACCGGGCAGACTATACCAAGTCCGATTGGCTGGTATGGTGTGCAACCCTGATGGAAACGAAAGAAGAGTTCGAGAAAATGGTAGCTCCGTTATATGCGGCTTATGAGAATTCCCCTACACGCGTACCGATGACAGACTGGTATGATACCAAGACAGGCAAGATGATCGGGTTCCAGAACCGTACCGTACAAGGTGGACTTTTCATAAGGATGCTGCTTGAAACAGGAGTATGTAAAGCAGACAGATAATAGTGCCTGCAGGTAAAGAGCTCAGACAGCAAGTGATGCAGACAGGACAAAGCTCAGACACCAGCCGTATCGAAGGGAAAAGACATAAATAAAAATGGCATAAACAGATAAATAACAGGCTCTCCTTACCGCGCAGATTTGATATCAGCAAGGATTAAGGAGAGCTTTGTGTTATGGCGAAACCCTGCTGGAATAGATTGGAGCGCGAAATGGGATTGATTTTGTAGTATATTCAGTTTAGGATAGTATCTGGAAACTTTATCTCCACAGCAATTTGAAAAATCAAACTTTAAGATATCTAACCAGAAGGAGAATAGGAGAAGTGGATTATTTATGAAAAAGGATGAACAATTAAGAGTTATCGTTGCTGACGATGAAGCCATGCAGCGGAATGTGCTGAAGGATATTATTCACAAACTATTCCCCTCTTATGAGGTCATTGCATGCAGCAATGGAAGCGAGGTTTACGATAATATGCAGGAGAAGCCGGCAGATATTGTTTTAACCGATATCCGCATGCCGATTATGGGAGGAATGGAGCTGAGCAAAAGAATTTTTGAGGAATATCCCAGCACCAAGGTGATTTTAATCAGCGCCTATCAGGAATTTGAGTATGCTCAAAATGCCATCAAATATAAGGTGGTGGAATATTTAATCAAACCCTTTCGCGTGTCGGAGGTCCAGAAAGTGCTGCAGAGGGTTCAGGATGATATCCGCAAAGAAAAGGAGAAGGAGAACAGCCTGAATACATACCAGGTTCTGGCGACCAACGCAAAAAAGCAGGAGGAATACAGGCTGTTGCAGGATATTCTTAAAGGAGACCTGGAGGCAGTCAGAGCTGATGAGGATAAATACGGTATTCTGAAAGAGTTTGGTACAATTGCTCTGCTGCGCTGGCGGGAGGTCCAGGGGGAAGCAAAGTCACATGCTGCTAACAATGGATACTATGCCATAACGAAGCAGCAGGAGGAAGTTCTGATGAATCATATTTCCTTCTTATTTCCTCATATGTTCTATGTTCCTCAGACCAATGGCTTCAATAAATCTATACATAAGGCGGCGCTGCTGCTGCCGAAGGAAACTGCATTGGAAGTGGCACAAAAATTAGAATACTGCCTGGAACAATTACAGCAGGAGAACATTGTATTCTGGGCCGGCTTATCCAATACAAGGCTATGCCTGTCGGAATCCGCATCGGAGGCTCTGATACAGGCGGAAGAGATGCTGGCTTTTTATTTTTATGAGCTTCGGGGAGGCATCTTTCCCTTTGACAGTATGCATACTGTTATGGATATTCCGACGAAATCCACGGTCTCCTTCGAAAACCAGCTGTACCGGGCAGTTCGCAGTCTTGATATAAAACAGATGGGGGAAATTATTGACGGCATGAAAACCACCCTCTCAGGAGAAACCAGGTGTTACCCCAATAAAATCAAGCACAGAATATCCTCCATAATCGTATCAATTTTAAAGGAATTAGAGAATCAGATGCGCCAGGAGCAGTATGACCAATTACTGAACCAGTCCTATCAAAGATACGCAGAATGTGAATCCTTTGATCAGCTATTTGAGATATCCAGGCAGCTGCTGGAACAGGCGATACGCTGTTCCGGCCAAAAAGATAATCCGCCGGATGCAATAGAGGACTGCATTAATTACATTAAGGCACATTTGGACAGTGATCTGTCCTTGCAAAGGGTAGCGGATTATATTCATTTTCATCCCAACTATTTGTCCGGAAAGCTGAAGGAAAAGGTTGGGCTGCCTTTCAGCGTGTACGTGCTGAAATTAAGGATGGAGCTGGCTTGCCGCCTGCTGATGGAAACCAATGATAAGGTTCAGGAGATCGCCCTGCGGTGCGGCTTTCGCGATAGTAATTACTTCAACCGGATGTTTCGCAGGGAATTTTGTATTTCTCCCGAGCAATATAGAAAGGTAAATACAAAATGGTAAAAAAATATATGCAGCGAATCTTATACATGAGCCTGCGGGGCAAGCTTGGGATCATTCTGGCAGTATTTGCAATTATCCCATCCTTTGTGATCTACAGCCGGATCATGAAGACCTATGAGGATGACATGGTGAAGGTAGCATCCCAGAATGTGCAGTCCATCGTAAAAACCAATAATAACCTGATCCAAACTACCCTAAACCGGATTGAGGATGCGTCCTACCTGCTCTTGAACAATGAGGACTGCTTTGATTGCTTTTCCAATATGGATACCTTTGCGGTCAGTGATTTTTTAAGCAGAGACCGGGTTATATCAGATGTATTGGGGAAGCAGTTTGCTTCGAACAATACGGTTTATGCAAAGTACCTGTATACGCCCAGGTGGATCTTTGATACCAATAATACCTCCATGAGGCCTACGATTGAGGAGATACAGAATTTTGGACTGGACGCGAAAGCGGCAGCAGCCGGAGGGCAGGCACTATGGATCACCGGCTATGATTACGGGAAATGGTTTCAAACAGAATATTTAAGCAAGAAAGAGAACTATAGGTACCAATACCCCATCACTATGGTCCGGCAGATGAATTTTCAATATTCTCAGAACGGGAAGCTCTATGCTATGAAAAGCGATCAGTTCAGGCCGGTTCTGGTAGTGCATGTGCTGGAGGAAACCCTGGCATCCCTTTATGAATCCAGCGTAAATTATGAAGGCAGCACCTATGCGGTGGTCAACGAAGAAGGGGTTATCCTTTCCTCGGACAACCGGCTTTTTCCCATCACTTCCCTGGTACCGGAACAGATTCTTGCACTGAAGTCCTCTTCCGGTTATACCTCCTATTGGATCGATAATGTGGAGTATCTGCTGTGCTATGATGATATGGAGAGGTTTGACTGGTTTTCCTTCTGCCTGATTCCGATGTCGGAGGTAATCCAGACCACGAAGGATCAGATGCAGAGTTCCCAGAGATGGATCACCATGGTACTCCTGGCAGCTTCCGTGTTCATCGCAGCGCTTCTTTCCTCCACCATCAGCAAGCCCATCGCGTCATTGACAAAAGCGGCAGAGCGGGTCTCAACCGGGGATTTCAGTGCGGATACACCGGTTCCCAGAGGAAAGGATTTTCGGATTCTGACCCAGACCTTTAATCACATGGAAAGGGAAATCACCAGGCTGATTGATGAAAATTATAAAATATCCCTGCAGGAGAAGGATACCCAGATCATGGCCCTGACCATGCAGATTAATCCTCATTTCCTGTATAATACCTTGAATACCATCAATATGATGGCGATTATGAACGAGGATCATGAGACCTCGGAGCTGATCGTAAGCCTGTCGGAGATGCTCCATTATTCCTTTAATAACAACGAAGAACGGATTCCTCTATCCGATGAAGTGCAGTGGACCATTAACTACATTAATATTATGTCAAGACGTTTTGCTGGTGTTTTTGAGACAAGGATAGAGATACCGGATGAGCTGTTGGTCTATAAGGTTCCTAAATTTTTTCTGCAGCCCATTGTTGAGAACGCCATCCTCCATGGATTTGAAGGAATGTCCGGAGGAGGGCTTCTAAGGCTGTGTGTAAGAAAGGAAGGAGATTTTATCATATTTACCGTTTCCGATAACGGCAAGGGGATGGAGGTGCCGGACTACCGGAACGTTCTGAGCAAGACAGGAGGAGAGGGGAGCATCGGTCTTTCCAATGTATATTGCCGGCTGTCCCTGATCTACGGGGATAACTATTCCATGGATCTGAGGTCGGAGCCGGGAGTTGGAACCACATTCTATCTGATCCTGCCCTGCCAAGGCTAAGGGGGGAGGGAAGTGTGCGCCGGATGCAGATAACATCTTTGAATCGTACTATTATATGAGAATCCTCATATGGAAGAGAAAAGAACGGTATGCTAGACTTTAATCACCGGGTTAATAAGACGTCTGATCCATAGAAAGCACGAATACCGAAAGGAGATTTTTATGAAAATGAAAAGGCTGGTAAGTATAGTACTAATAGCAGTAATGGTTCTCAGTGCGACTGCCTGCTCAGGGAAATCAGGAGCAACAGGAGGTAAGGAAACGGGCGGTTCCAATCCATCCGGAGGAAACTCAGCTGCCGGGGGAGGCAGTGATAAGGTTATTGAAATCAGATTTACCGAATGGGACGGCGGCGATACTTTAGCGGTTTATGAAGAAATTGCCGAGAAGTTCAATCAGTCACAGTCAAAGATTCATGTAACGGTTATGAATATACCTGATGAATACGACACAAAAATTACCACCATGGTTGCCGGAAATGATGTGCCGGAAGTATGTATGCTGGATGCGGCAAGTTTAATGTATAACTATGCAGAGGAAGGCATTGTACTGAATATGCAGGACTTTATCAATAAGGATGAGTCCTTTGATAAAACCACTATGCTGGATCAGTTTAAATATATGCTCACTAGCGATTATATGGCGGGCTACGGAATTGGATCGGAAAATATTACAATGTTTTATAACCCTTCCCTGTTCCAGAAGTATGGAGTGGAAGAGCCTCCGGCCAGCTATAAGGATGCCTGGGACTGGGATACCTTTGTCAATGTTGCGCAGCAGCTTACCATCGATAAGGAAGGCAGAAACGCCCTTGATCCGGCATTTGATCCGGAAAATATTGTTACATACGGAGTTACCATCAGCAAGTGGTGGGCAGGATATATGCCCTTCCTTTATTCTCAGGGAGGAGATTACCTGAATGCAGACGGTACGGCAATCGGTTATGCCACAGAGGAAGGAATTGATGTACTCCAGAAGCTTGCGGATTTAACTTACAAATATCATGTTGCACCGACTCCCACTGCCAGCGAAACCATGCCGGGTGCTTCCGAGGCTCTGACGACCAATAAGGTTGCTATGACTTTTGACGGCCAGTGGACCAATGCAGCCCTGATCGCAGACGGAGTGGAGTATAATGTTGCAGCGCTTCCCAAGATGGGCGCTACAGCAAAAACAACCATGACCTATGGCGGTATCAGTATCATGAATACGGATAAAGCAGATGCAGCTTGGGAATTCGTAAAGTTCATTCTTTCAGCAGGTGCCTGTGAGCCGTTATATAAATCAGGATTATGGCTTCCTACCAATGCTCAGGAATATACCGATGAGTATATCAAAACCTTTATTACCGACAAGCATCCGAAGAACTATTATGAATCCATCGTTGTTCCGATGATGGACGGCACTGCGGAGAGACCGGTAGTAGCAAATATCAAGAATTTCAATAAGATCAATGACATTATTAGTCCGGCCCTGGATCTGCTGTGGTCCGGAGAAACGACAGCGGCGGAAGCAATTGCTTCAATTGAGGATCAGGCAAATGCGGAAGTAAAGGGGTATTTAGGACAATAGGCAAACTCATTTTAATAAGTAAATGAATTGTGTCAGAAAATGCGAAGAGATTCTCCTCTTCGCATTTTCCTTAAAAAGGCGGAAGGGTAAGAGCTTTGCGTCATACTGTTTGTACGGAGGAAAGGAGTATTTCCGTGAAATATAAAGAAAAAAAATTACTCAATTCGAAAACGAAATCCAATGTTGTAGGCTGGGCATTTGCCTTACCGGCGGTAATCGGTTTTCTATTCTTAAATCTGGTGCCGATGCTGCTCAGCGGTTATTACAGCTTTTGTGATTATAATATTATAAGTAAACCGGTCTGGTCGGGCCTGAATAATTACATCGCACTCTTTAATGGGACGGATGCCACCTTCTGGTTATCGGTAAAGGCAACCCTGCTTTACGCAATCATGTCGGTACCGGCGAATCTGATATTCGCCTTTGCCATTGCGCTGCTACTAAACCGTGATATGGTGGGGCGGGCATTTTTCCGTTCCTTATTCTATCTGCCCTGTATCCTTCCGGCGGTGGCATCCAGCTTTGTATGGATACTGCTGATGAATCCGGATTTTGGACTGTTCAATGTTATCTTGGATTTTCTTCATCTGCCGGAGAGCAAATTCTTCTGGGATCGAAGCAGCGTACTTCCGTCCATTGTATTTATGGGGATCTGGAGTACCGGTTCCACCCAGGTTATCTTTTTGGCAGGGCTTCAAAATATACCCAGAGTATATTACGAGGCGCTGGAAATCGACGGAGGAAATGCATGGCATAAGTTCTGGAGCGTAACCCTTCCCATGGTATCCTCCACCCTGTTCTTTAATCTGGTGATGGGAATCATCGGGGCCCTTCAGGTATTCGGGGCAGCTTACATTATCACCGAAGGCGGTCCCAACAATGCATCCCTGTTCTATGTGTTTAATCTGTGGCGCCAGGCCTTTAAGTACATGGATATGGGCAAGGCCTCGGCGATGGCATGGGTTCTGTTCATTGTGGTGCTGCTGGCAACGCTGGTGGTCTTTAAAACATCGAATAAATGGGTATACAATGAAGGAGGAGATCAGTAATGGTTGTCAGAAAAAACACCTCTTATTATATAAAAAGAAGCATCTTCTATCTTGTGATCGGGCTGCTGGCTTTCGTCTGCGTTATTCCGCTGTACTGGATGGTGCGTTCTTCCTTTATGAAAAATACGGATATTTATATCATGGATCCTTTCATTTTCTGGCCTGCCGAGATGCTTTGGAGCAATTTCACCACAGCATGGAAGTCGGCTCCGTTTACCAAATACGCTTTGAATACCATGATTATCGTTGTAGCAAATATATCCGGCACCCTGTTGACCGCTTCCATGGCGGCCTATGCCTTTTCCAGAATCAAATGGAAGGGAAGGGGATTTTGCTTTGCAATGATTCTGACTACGATGATGCTGCCGGGAGCGGTTACCATTGTACCCCAGTTCTTGATCTGGAGAAACCTCCATATGGTAAACACCTATGTGCCCCTGATACTGCCGGCTTTTCTGGGAGGCGGAGCTTTTAATATCTTCCTGCTGAGACAATTCTTCCTGGCCATTCCCAATGATCTGGATGAAGCGGCGGAGATTGACGGAGCAGGCAAGCTGAGGATCTTTTGGCAGATTATCCTTCCCCTGTCCAGATCAGCCATGATTGTTGTGGCCCTGTTTACCTTCTTAGGAAACTGGAACGACTTCTTCGGCCCGATTATTTACCTGAATTCAAAGGAAAAGTTCACTTTGGCGGTGGGACTGCTGCAATTCAAGGGGGATTACTCAACAAAATGGAATCTGCTGATGGCGGCCTCCACGATTGTGGTGACACCTTGTATTCTCATCTATCTGGTGGGGCAGAGGTATCTGATTGAGGGTATTTCATTGACGGGAATGAAGGCATGATGAAAGAAGGCTTGGCTGGAAGAGGATTTGATTGGCAGAAATCTTGGCCGAAAGAGGGTTTGATTGGCAGAAATCTTGGATGGAAGAGGACCTGATTGGCAGAAGGCTTGGCTGGAAGAAAGCCTGATTGACAGTAGACTTGGTTAAAAGAAGATTTTATCGGAAGATAACATCCTGGCTTGCGAAATTATGAGTTATTAGATATCATAAGGATATGCAAAGAGGGAGAAGAAATGGGACTTTGAATGAAAGAGATTTAGAGAAAGAGATTTCAGAGAAAGAGACTTTAAAGAAATAACTGGAATCTCAGAGTAAAGCGAAAGATTTGGAAATGAAAGAGCTGAATGTCCAGAAAACAGAAGTGATAAGATAGAAGTGATAAGCCAGAAGATAGAAATCAGAAGATGGAATCAAAAGACAGTTGACAAAAGAACGAAGACAGGATAATTGTGAAGATGGAGGACGAATGGAATGGAGAAATTGACTGAAACAGAGAAAATTGCCGAAGCGCAGAAGCTCGATGCATGTCCGGTGACCTTTGATAAGCTTGATGTTACGGGCGGCTTCTGGAAGGAAAAACAGGATTTGTTTTATCATACTTCAATTAATGCGGTATATGATCGCTTTGAAGAAACCGGACGTTTTGAAGCGCTGAAGTTTAACTGGAAGGAAGGCATGCCGAATAAGCCGCATATCTTCTGGGAATCGGATGTGACCAAATGGATTGAAGGCGCCGCTTATTTCCTCCAAAAGAGGCGGGATGCGAAGCTGGAAGCGATGGTGGATGAACTGGTGGAACGCATGGTGGAGACCCAGGAGGAAAACGGCTATCTAAATGCTTATTTCACCGTCGTAGAGCCGGAGGCAAGATTCACCCGGAGGACCGATCATGAGCTTTACTGTGCCGGACATCTGGTGGAAGGGGCGATCGCTTATGCAAAGGCAACAGGAAAAACAGCGATGCTTGAGGTTGCCATTAAATATATCGACTTAATTGACAGAGTATTCCGTATTGAGCATTCTGCCGCATTTGATACACCGGGACATGAGGAAATCGAGCTTGCCCTGATGAAATTATACGATTATACGGGGGAAGAGCGCTATAAATTGCTTTCCGAGTATTTCATCAATACCAGGGGCACGAGCGACCGGGATGAAACCTACAGCTTTACCGACCAGGAGCATATGCAATCCCACCTTCCGGTGAGAGAACAGCTCACGGCAGAAGGGCATTCCGTGCGTGCGCTTTACCTGTACAGCGGGATGGCGGATCTGGCAAAGAAGAGCGGAGAGAAAGAGCTGTTTGAAGTATGTAAAACACTGTTTTTAAATATTGTCAATAAACGTATGTATATCACCGGAGGCGTCGGCTCCACCCATCGTGGTGAATCTTTCTCCTTTGATTATGACCTGCCGGATTATACCGCATATAATGAAACCTGTGCCTCCATCGCACTTGCAATGTTCTGCAGGAGGATGTGGCTGATGGAGCCCGACCGGATGTATGCGGACTGTGCGGAGCAGGCTCTGTATAATACGGTGCTCAGCGGTGTGTCCCTCTCCGGAGACGGTTTCTTCTATGAGAATCCCCTTGCGATTAACAAGGAGCGCAATCTCTTTAATGACTCCAGGCCCGAAGGTCTTCAAGAGCATCTGCCGATCATGGAAAGAGTGAAGGTGTTTGGCTGTTCTTGCTGCCCTCCCAATCTGCTTCGTGTTGTGGGCTCAATTGCGGATTATATGTATTCTGTCGCAGATGATGTGATTTTTGCTCATTGCTATATGGAGGCATCCGGCTCCATCGCACTGAATGGGAAAGAAATTGGACTGGTACAAAAGACAAATTACCCTTACGAAGGCAGAATTGAAATTGTTACTCAGACAGAGGGGGATTATATCATTGCCTTAAGAATACCCGGATGGGCAAAGGAAGGGAAGATAACGGCAGGCGGCGAGGAAGTATCCGCGCCGGTAATCGGAGGCTATGCGTACTGCAAACGTTCCTGGAAGGAAGGGGATAGCGTTGTTCTTGATCTTTCGATGGAAGTAAGAGTTATGGAAGCAAATCCCAAGGCAACTGATTTATGCGGCAGGGCCGCTATTGTCAGGGGACCCCTGGTATATTGCGCGGAAAGCGTGGATAACGACTGTGAGCTTCGTGATATACGGATATCCAGAGGGGCAGAATATCATGTGAAGCAGGATATCATCTGTGACACTCAGATACCGGTGGTCGATACAAAGGCTAAGGTACGTGAGAGTTCTGATCAGCTTTATATGGAAGAAGCTCCTGCAAAGAAGGAAATAGCGCTTCGCTTGATCCCTTATTATGCCAGGGCTAATCGCGGCGCCACAGAGATGACTACCTGGTTCCTGCTGGAGAATTAAGGTTCAGAACTCGGGAGCAAGTCTCTTAATGGAGGCTGGCGGCGGACCATATGACCATTAATTGAAAAAAGAACTAAGAAAATGATCAAGCCCTGCTAATGCACAGCTTGATCATTTTTGTGTTATATTCGTGTTTATAAGTTCCTCGCTCTTCTCCAATTGCCTCGAAGTAACTCTGGCACTTACCCTGTTCCTTCTGGCATCCTCCATGGCTTCATACAGGCGCATCTCCTTTTCACTGGCTGCTACCTTTCGGCTTTTTCCTCTGCCAGCTTGATTGCTCCATCCATTCGAATCAACTCCTTTAATCGATCTTCACTGAGGTTCCGGTTAAAAAACATCAACCAACGTGGCTGTCACTTGCTGCTTCGCCTGCCGCTATGCAGCCATCCCTCATGGCATAATCTGCCGTATCATAGCCATTTGCTTTATCATGGCTGAATGCTGCTTTTTTATACTTCATGATACCGATCTCCTTTGTGCTGTAACGAAAGCGGAAATGAGCAGTGCGGAAAACATCTGCACATCAGGCACTCTTGCGTTTTCTGGTTAAAGCATCACGATCATGAATGTGTCGTGCATTCACGAGGTCAGGATTCCCCGGCATTACAGTCGTTTCTCTTTTGGGATTATATACTTCTGATTAAAGTATAGCAAATACCGGGAAAGGACGCAATACGAGCAAGAAATCCTTTTTTGATGTAAATAGTTTTAAATAGGTTAGTAAATAGTATGAGAAATGACTTAATGGTAAATGACTTGATGATAAATGGAGGATAGCTGTCATAGAATTATAGATAAAAAAGGATTGTAAATACGGAGAAATTATCATTGGACCCTTGTGCTGTTTTCATTTTATCATAGCCAAACAAATAATTCCAGAAATATATGATAGGCATAATAACGAAATACTTCTTACTTGAATCATGCTATCCGCCGGTAAAGAGAGCTTTATTCTAAAACAGATTAGTAATTGGGGATATAAAAACGTACTTGGAAATACGTTCTACCTTCATTGACTTGCAGAGTGAAATCTGGTTAAATAATGTTAAAGAATTTCTTAGAAACTTATAAATTTTCCTCTTTTTGGATCTTGCTGGACTGACTGCCGCACTTGATCCTATATTGGAATCTAAGATATACAGGAGATTAAACCTATGCATTATGTTTTTGAAAGATGCGGCAGCTGTCTGTCCGGTTTAAGTTACGCAAATAAGTCATTTTGTTAAGTCTTATGATAGAAAGGGAGAATGTCTTATGTATTTATTCAATTCATTTACAGTAAAAAGCATGTCGCTGCGCAATCGGATCGTTATGCCTCCCATGTGCATGTATAGTGCCGAAGCTGACGGTATGCCAAGTGAGTTCCACTTTACACATTATACTTCCCGTGCAGTTGGGGGAGTGGGGCTGATTATTATGGAGGCTACCGGAGTCTTGCCGTGGGGCCGCATTTCGGATCACTGCCTGGGGCTTTGGAATGATGAACAGGCAAAGGCTCTTGAGCCAATCGTTACCGCTTGTCGGAAGCAGGGAGCGAAAATGGCGATTCAGCTTAATCATGCAGGCCGCAAGTGCGGGGCGCAGGAAAAAAAGATCTACGCACCCAGCGCCATTCCATTTGATGGAAATTATCCCATGCCCCATGAAATGACGGAAGAGGATATTCACGATGCAGTCAATGCATTTCGGAGTTCTGCTGCGCGCGCGGCTGAGATCGGTTTTGATGCGATTGAAATTCATGGTGCCCATGGCTATCTGATCAGTGAGTTTTTGTCGCCGTTAACCAATCACCGCACAGACCGCTACGGTGGGTCAACGGAAAATCGCTGCCGCATATTGATTGAAGTACTGCAGGCGGTACATGAGGTCTGGCCTGCCCAAAGACCTGTTTTGCTGCGTGTATCCGCCGAGGATTACGAACCGGAGGGCATGCATCCGGAGGAAATGACCAGAATTGTTGAATTGGTGAAGCCTTATATCGATGTATTGGATGTGAGTACAGGAGGGGTTGTGCCAACACCTCCGCCGGCTATCTATCCAGGTTATCAGATAAAAATTGCCGAGGAATTGAAACAGTCCTCTGGCCTGCCTACAGTAACGGTTGGTCTGATCACTGACCCGCACCAGGTGGAAGAAATACTGGGTGGAGACCGGGCGGATTTAGTTGCGTTGGGCCGGGAACTTTTGCGTGATCCCTATTGGGTGCTGCATACAGCTCATAATCTTAATGTTGAGTATCCATGGCCGGAGCAGTATCTGCGTGGGTTTAATGCAAGAAGGTAGTAGACAAAGAAAAGTTTCCGAATGGAAAGACTGCCTTACAAAATGTTAGTTAGATAATTATGTAAAGTATTTCTATGATTTTTTTAGCGACATAAGAAAGAGTTTGAATAACTTTGGAGCGTAAGAGCAATTTTGCTTTTACGCTCTTTTCCTTACAATAATCAAAAATTTTAGCAATAACAAAAATTAAATATAAACTATAAACGAAACAGAAGGAAATAGGATTGACTTTCCAGAAAAAGCATACTATAATTACATTAACGATAATGTAATTTACGATATATTTCTCGTATTTATCTTCCTGCTATATAGTTGGCTATAAAAATGGGAGCAGGAGAGGCGGAGGGAAAGAAAAAACAAAATGGCTTAAGGTATCTGCGACTTTACAAGGAGAGCGGGTACTTGTACCCCAATACATTAACGATAATGTAAACGAGGAGGGGACCAGTGAAAAGCGGCGTTATATTTGATATAAAAGAATTTGCAATCTATGATGGACCGGGGATACGCCAGACTGTCTTTCTGAAGGGGTGCCCTCTCCGGTGTACCTGGTGTCATAATCCGGAGGGGCTGGGCAAGGAGCCACAGCTGATGGTTAGCACGGCCTCCTGTACTCACTGCGGGAGGTGTGAGGCGGTGTGCGCATATCCGTTCAGCACCCGTACAGAATGCAAACCAAAGGAATGCAATACCTGCGGGGCCTGTGTGCCGGTCTGCCCACTGAATCTGCGGCGGATTGTGGGCGAAAAACTGACTTCGGAGGAATTGGTGGCAAAGATTCGAAAGAACAGTGATTATTATCGCAGATACGGGGGAGGCGTTACCTTTTCCGGCGGAGAACCCTTGATGCAGGCAGAGTTTCTTCTGGAGGTGCTGACCGAAATCGCGGATCTGCATTGTGCGTTGGAAACCTCCGGCTATTGTGAAGCAGAGAAGTTCAAAGCGGTGATATCACATATGGATTATGTGATGATGGATCTGAAATTAATGAATCCAGCAAAACACAGAAAGTACACCGGGGTCCATAATTCGGCAATTCTACAAAACGCAAGGATATTATGTGAAGGAGAGATCCCCTTTATAATTCGCATTCCGGTTATCCCAGGCGTAAATGACAATGAAGAGAACTACCGGGAGACTGCCAGGTGGATCGCCGGCGCGAAGTATCTGGTGAAGGTGGAGCTGCTGCCCTATCACAAAACGGCGGGAGCGAAATATGCGATGGTCGGGAAGGAATATAAGCCGGGGTTTGATACAGAGCAAAAGATATGGATATCGCAGAAAGTATTTGAAGAATACGGAATAAGGAGTGAAGTGCTATGAATGAGAGAATTGCAGGGCTGCGGGATCTTTTTATTGTGAAAAAGGAACAGAAAAAGGTGTGGCAGGAAGAAGAGGATGCCTACATACTGGCACAGGAATTTGCCAAAGAGAAGCTGGAACCGGCAGACCGCGCTGCCAGGAGATTGTTATATGTGATAAAGAAAGAGAACCCGGTGATCTTTCCCGGGGAGCGGATTGTATTCACCAGAACAGTGAGAACAGTTCCCGAGATATTTACCAGAGCAGAGCTGGAGGAACTGAAAAAGGATCATTGGATTCATGAGCTGGGAGATGTATGCAATATCAGTGTCGACTATACCAGGCTGCTGAACACCGGACTGGTGCCAAAGCGAGAGGAGTTAAGACAGCACAGGGAACAGTTCCTGGCCGCAGGAGAGAGGGAAAAGGTTCATTATCTTGAATTACAGATAGAGATTATCGATGCAGTGCTGGAACTGGCAGAGAAATATCAGAAGAAGGCAAAGGAGCAGGGAAACCAGGTGGTTGCTGAGATACTGGAAAGGGTACCGGCTCAGGCCCCTCAGAGCTTTCTTGAGGCATTGCAGATGTTTCGCATTCTTCATTTCACCATGTGGTGCGGACGCAACTATCATAATACCGTCGGTCGCTTTGATCAATATATGTATCCTTATTTTATTGAAGATATCAGGAATGGAATCTATAATGAAGAGAGTGCCTTAGAGCTGCTGGAGGAATTCTTTCTGAGCTTTAACAGGGACAGTGATCTCTACCCCGGAATGCAGCAGGGGGACAACGGACAGAGTATGGTGTTGGGAGGCTTAAATACCGACGGGACGGACAGCTATAATCTTTTATCCGAGCTGTGCTTAAAGGCCAGCCTAGAGCTCAGGGTTATTGATCCCAAAATCAATCTGCGTGTTAACAAGAACACCCCTATGGAAACCTATGTGCTTGCAAGCAAGCTGACAAAACAGGGACTGGGTTTTCCCCAGTACTCCAATGATGATATTGTAATCCCCGGATTACTGGATCTGGGATACAGCAAGGAGGATGCCCATAATTATGTGGTGGCTGCCTGCTGGGAGTTCATCATTCCGGGCGTTGCTATGGATATTCCCAATATAGAAGCTCTTTCTTTTATCAAAGCGGTGGAGGATACCGTTGCGGAGAAACTTGTGGCCTGTACCTCCTTTGAGAATTTCAAAGGGGAGGTCAAGAAGAATATTGCAAAGCAGGCAGAGGATCTTTGCAATAAGGTGAAGGATGTTTACCTCTTTCCAGCACCGTTCCTCTCCCTGATGATGGAGGGCTGTTCGGAAGAGGCGCGGGATGTTTCACTAGGCGCAAAATACAATAATTACGGCTTCCATGGTACAGGAGTTGCCAGTGCGGCGGATTCTATGGCGGCGATCAGGAAGTTTGTATTTGAAGAAAAGTATGTAACGCTGGAGCAAATGATTGATGCTTTGAAAAAGGATTTTGAAGGGTACGATATGCTTTACCATAAACTCCGCTACGAAGCGCCTAAGATGGGTAATAATATAGACTACGTGGATGAAATTGCGGTGGAATTGCTGGATGATTTTGCAGATGCCCTGAAGGGGAGGAGCAATGACCGGGGCGGCATCTTCCGGGCAGGAACAGGTTCAGCTATGTATTATATCTGGCATACGAAAGATACCATGGCTTCCCCTGACGGCAGAAAAAGAGGTGACGGGCTGGGCTGTAATTATTCCCCGAGTCTCTTTGCCAAATGTGCGGGTCCGGTCTCCATCTTGCAGTCCTTTGCAAAGCCGAATCTGAAGAGGGCGGTCAATGGAGGCCCTTTGACCCTGGAATTGCATGATACGATGTTTCGCAGTGAGGACAGCATCCAAAAGGTTGCTGTTATAGTGCGCTCTTTCATGGATATGGGAGGACACCAGCTGCAATTAAATGCGGTAAATAGAGATACCATGCTGGATGCGCAGAAGCATCCGGAGAATTACCGAAATCTCATTGTCCGGGTCTGGGGTTGGAGCGGATATTTTGTAGAGCTGGATAAGGTATACCAGGATCATATCATTCAGAGAATGGAATTGGTGGTTTAAAAGGGAATCTGGGTTCAATTTAAGTAGCATATAAAATATAAAATGTCATAGGAGGGTAACATGAAAAAGGCAGCTTTAAAAATTGACAGAGATTACAAGGTAGGGGAAATTGATAAAAGAATCTATGGTTCTTTTATCGAGCATATTGGTCGTGCGGTATATGGGGGAATCTATGATCCGGGTCATTCCCTGGCGGATGATATGGGTTTTCGAAAGGATGTAATTGATCTTACGAGAGAACTTCAGGTGCCAATCGTCCGCTATCCCGGAGGAAATTTCGTATCAGGATACCGTTGGGAGGACGGGATCGGTCCTAAGGAGCTGAGGCCGAAACGGACGGAGCTTGCATGGTTTGCCATTGAGAATAATCATATGGGAACAGATGAATTCTGTGAGTGGGGCAGACGTGCAGATACCGATGTTATGATGGCTGTCAATCTGGGCACCCGTGGTGTGGATGCGGCCAAAAACCTGGTGGAATATTGCAATTTTAAAGAAGGAACCTATTGGAGTGATTTAAGAATTAAAAACGGCTACAAGGAGCCCCATAATGTGAAGCTGTGGAACCTTGGAAATGAAATGGACGGCCCTTGGCAGATCGGGCATAAAACAGCCGAGGAGTATGGACGGATTGCAGTAGAAGCGGCAAAGGTTATGAAATGGGTGGATCCTTCCATTGAGCTGGTCGCCTGCGGAAGCTCCAACTCCGGTATGTCAACCTGCTATGAGTGGGAAAATACGGTTTTGGATCATACTTATGACTTTGTTGAGTATATTTCCATGCATCAGTACTACGGAAATACGGCGGATGATACCCCGAGCTTCCTTGCCAATTCACTGGATATGGACCGGTTCATCGATAATATTATTTCAACCTGTGATTACTTAAAGGCGAAAAAGCGTTCCAAGAAGACCATTAATATTTCTTTTGACGAGTGGAATGTCTGGTATCATGCATTTCCGGAAAATGCGAAGGCTAAAAAGTGGGAAATCGGTCCGGCTTTCAACGAAGATATCTATAATTTTGAGGATGCCCTGCTGGTGGGGAGCATGCTAATCTCCCTCCTGCGCCATGCGGATCGGGTTAAGGTAGCCTGCCAGGCCCAATTAGTGAATGTAATCGCTCCGATTATGACGGAGAACGGAGGGCGAATCTGGAAGCAGACCATCTATTATCCTTACCTTCATACCTCGGTCTATGGCAGAGGAACAGCGATGAATGTAATTGTTGATTCTCCCAAGTATGATTGCAAGCAATACACGGATGTTCCGGAGCTGGATGCCATCGCGGTGGAAAGTGAGGAACATGATTATTTGACCATATTTGGAGTAAACCGGGGAACGGAGGAGCTGGAAGTCTCCTGCTGTCTTAGGGATTACCCGGGCTGTCAGGTAGAGGAATTCACAGTAATGACCTGTGATGATCTGAAGATGACCAATTCTGCGGACGCTCCGGACCGGGTGGTACCCAGGCAGTCGGTTAACTATAAGATGGAGGATGGCACCCTTTTAGTAAAGATGCCTTCCTATTCCTGGAATGTAATCCGGATTAAGCTGTAGATTAAGTAGTAGATTAAATTATCGGAATAAGATAGAAAGAATCGGGGCCGTTGCAAAGGAAGTTTTTCTACAATATTATATAAATATATTGTAGGTGAAATCTTTTGCAGCGGCTCTGATTCTTTTTATAGAATTAGATCTGATAAAATTACATTTAATAAAGCTGAAAATTGTATCAACAGAAGCGGAAACAGTCACATTTTGGGAGTTCAACATATTGTTTATAGCTAATTGTAATGAACATACTTGCATATGCCTGATGCTCTTAATCATTCTATAGCAGATAACGGGAAACGAATATTTTGGCGAAACAATTGCGCTTTTAAGCCGGAACATTCACCCAGACAAGATAAATCCTTAAGAGCAATACTTATAAATGACAAAAAAGAATATAGTAAATTTTTGAAACCATATTTTGGTATTATGTGTATATGCTATATATGGGAGCAAATAGAACAAATTACGAAAGGAGCCATTATGGTTAATAATTTAAAAAGGATTATAAGCATATTATTGGTTTTAGTTGTATTTACATCCGGGAATTCAATCGCATTTGCAAAGGATAAGGGAGCTGCCTCTCATGCCGATATTGTGTGGAATTATACAATATATGATAAGAACATGCAGGTTATTAAAACGGGTACCTTTTCAAATCCATCTTCAACAGCCATCACACCTCAGTATACTTGGGACACCGATGTGACCTTAAATAATGGGGAAAGTGTATTCTTTGTACTTTCTACTGATTATAGAGGTTTATATTGTCTAAAAGGTACTAAAATGACGATTGCCTATACTTTAAGTCGGTCCGCATATCATGAAGCAAGCGTGAGGGGATATGCCTATGGACCGGATGCCGAGTATCTTGTGTCAATAACAGCAAGCTCTCTTCGTACTACATATACAGCACAACAAACCGATTATTACTGGGGAAGAATCACAAATTATTCATCAGATCCATTTACAGTTCGATCTTTCTCGATTACTTTCTAAAATAATTTGCTCCCATATACGAGGTATTCCTAAGGGGCTGTTGCAAAACCAATATAATTAGTTAAGGAACTCCGAATGCATAGCCTATAAAGGCAGAGTATAGAAATTGTACTCTGCCTTTTTTGTGCAGTAATTTAAAAAGCGCTTGACAAATATAGAAAAATTTGCGGGGAGCCCTTTAGTTATATACATTTTTAGGAGGCTTTGCTTATGGATTTATTCTCTCTCATTGAAAAATAAACTTAGGACATATATAAATTTTGTGGTTAGGACTGTTATATGGGTTAAAGCTTGATAACTACTCAAAACAGTAGCTGAAATAGGTTAAAAATCCGATAAAAATGAAACCATGTTTAATTTTATTGTGTATGTTATAGTGAATATATTCAAATCATTATCTTCATGCCCCATTTGGCATAAGCATAATGAGTAGTAAAATAAATCCGAGGTAGTCTACGAATGGGATATTTGGAAGGAAGGTTCAATCTTTTGGTGAAGGGTATCCATTATTGCAATAATCAGGATATATGAGGAGGTGCAGCATGTTCAATAAACAGGAAGACGACTTGAAGTTGATTCAAGGCTTAAAAGCACAAGAAGAGAGAGCTTTAAATACTTGTATTAACCGATACCATTCCTATGTTTCCTATATTGTAACCAATATTATCGGGAAAGCATTTCCTCGGGAAGATATAGAAGAAGTTATGATGGATGTCTTTCTTGCTATTTGGAACCATGCAGATTCGATTGACACAAAGATATCTTCAAGTTTAAAGCCTTATATAGGAACTGTTGCACGCAATAAAGCTAAGAATAAGTTAAGAGCGTTATCAAAATACAATTCAACAGTATTGCTTGAGGATGAGATAGCAATTGATACGAAGGATTTTACAAAAGATATATTAAATAATGAATTAAGGGGAATCTTACTTGAAACATTAAATAAGCTGAGCAAGGATGAACGTATTTGCTTTATAAATTATTATTACTACCAAAAAACAATTCGGTTGATATCAGAAGAAACCGGTATTAATGAATCTACCATTAAGTCAAAACTGTCGAGAGGCAGGGGCAAATTAAAAGAATTATTAGAAAGAAAGGGATTTAAATATGAAGATATTGATAACTGATATTATTCAGGATATAGATGAGGATATAATTGAAAGAATGATATGGGGTGAAGATGACAAGGTAAAATTCTCGAAGCTTAAATTAAAATGGAGGATCATGAAGAAATTAAACAAAGAGAAATTCATGTACAAAAGGCTTGTTCAGACAGTATGTCTTACATTATTTGTTTGCTTACTGGTACCTGTTACTGCAAGAGCTGCAATTCATCTGATACGGATGCAGTCTGCGATTGTTGATAATTCCAACAGAAATCTAATTGGTACAGAAATTATTGATAAAAATTATATCATCTATAAAAACGGGACCTATACAAATGCGAGAGGAGAAGTAATAGATCTGGACAAACTCATTAATGATCAGGAAGGGGTACCGGAGAATAGGATTATTAATGAGATACAAATAGATAACTATACCCCGTCTTCCATAGTGGAGGTTATTGTTGATAAAACAGGTGAAAATGCATATTCTTCGCCTGAAATTATATTAGTTAATAATTCTGTCAGTGTATTATCCAAGGAGGATGGATCCGGCTGGATATTAGATAAAGGAGATACATTGGAATATAAATTTGAAAAATATAAATCCAGTGTAGTAGACAAGCAAAATCTAATCGTCGGTTATGTTAAAGACGGCGTAATGTATCAGGGGGAGACCTATCAACAATTATCAGATTCCTATGTCCTAAAGGCACAGGATAAAGGCGAATATTTCATATATCTTCTCAGCGCAAGCTCGGACTATCTAACCGTAAAGCTGGGTAAATTGGTTCACAAAAGAAATTAAAATGTAAACGCACAAGAAAAGGTAACTGATAGTTAAAACTGCTATCAGTTACCCTATCTTTACTTATGAAGAATTGGCTGTCACTGCCTTATATTTACTTTAATTAAACGATATGCAACAGCCCTTTTAAGTGCCCTCAAATAAAGAATTGGTAGAGGATTCCAAATTTATTTCATTGCAAAACTGAGTTTACTATATTCAACCTTTAGAGCTTTTACTTTTCTCTTTACAATAACATAGTCTTCGCAATTAATTACCAGGTAGGGACAGAGAATAGCTATGCTCAGATATGTCACAGCTGAATACCTTACTCTGGAATTATAATCTCTCCATCCGCAATAGAGTAATCATACATACTCGCCGTATAGGAGATCACACTTCTGCTGGTGATATCAAAAAATTCATAATATTTCATATCGGTGTTGGTTTTGCACACAAACAGAATCGTATGCTCATCCGCCCATATTGCCTCCTCAATCTTAACAGCCATATCCATTTTATTCTCGATACTCCTCATTTCTCCGTAGCCTTCCGTATCATAACCAAATTCCAAAGGATTATCTGTAAGCATTACATTTGCCGTGCCTTCTGGCGAAAACATCTTATATACAGCAGAATTCCATTTAAGCCGATCATCCGTCATCTGCTGAACAATGGGGACCAGGCTTTCCCATATCTCGTCCTTTGGGTCATAGAGAAGAGCCTTGGCATCCTCCTCATTCTCTGGCTTCCAGCTTGCATGGTTGCTCAGATAGATCGCTCTTTCATTCGTTATCATATAACTGTATACGGTTTCAACGATACCCTTATCACTACCTGCAAAATTATCACGGGAATTATCTGTCATTACCTTATAATAATTCTCCCTGCCTACAACATAGGTGACATCCGTAATAATCGGATCTCCTTCCGTGGTATTTTGTACCACACGAAGCATGGAGGCGACATTATTACTTACATCTTCCAAGAACACTTTGATTTTATCGGCATTTATAATCTCATTATAGGTTACTACGACAGCACCCTCCTGTATGGCCTGTTCATTGCCGTAATTCTTATCAAGGTCCTGAAGCCTCTTAAAACCATAGGGAGTATCGGCTGTTATCTTCGATTCACCTAACTTAAACTCGGCAAAATACTTTTTATCTCCGATCTGCTTTAAGATGCGATAGGTACCGTCCGTAAAGGAATAATCTACAAAAGAAAGTTTGACATAATCTGTATTCTTGTCCTTTGGCGAAAGGATATATCCTATGGCAATCCAGGCGGTATTCTCCGGGAAAGGCAACTGATACCAAGTGCCATCAATCAATTTCTCAACTGAATATTCTGCGCCATATACGAATTCCTCGTCGGTATTGTTCTGTATATAGACTATGATCTGTTCTATATCCTTCCCATAGACCGGATGCTGAGTGGTAAAGGTTATATCTCCGGAAGCATCAATATCAGCTTCCTGCACGTCGGAAGGGATTAATGGCTTTTCCGAGATATCGGTGGGTTTTGTGGTGATTACATTCTTACCTGCGCCGATTTGCGGATTTTCCTTTGTACCGCAGGCTTCCAGGGAAAAAAGTATAACAAAAAGACCAAATACAAATAATAATTTTTTCATAGTACCCTCCATCTATCCGCTTTAGCGGGCAGTCAAATAGTTACATGATGCTGATCACGGTATTTCAAACAACCGGAAGAAGTTCGAAATGTATTTCCACTGGAATTCATTGTGGAGTTCTTCTGTAGTGTGAAATGTTTTCTTCACACTTTACATCGCGTAGTTGTTAGTTGATCCTGTATCTTGCTTCCTACTTATTAGACGAAGCACAGTGCAATGGGGTTTCATATCTGTTACTCAATAATGTTGTTGAAATTAAGCGGATAACGGGAATCGGACCTATAGGAAATCTCGGGAAGCCCTTGTTTAATGCTTGTCAGATGGCAAGGCGATAGTAGCCAAGGGGTGATTAGAGAATAACATAATGATTGAGAAAATGATGAATAGTAGCCGGATAGTAGCCTTATAGGAAAAGCGAATTATTCTTATACAGAACATCATATAAATCGAAAATAATAATTGTTACTACAAGTAGCTAATTTGCCGTCTAGGTGGGTAGGTATACAAAATTCATCTAAATTTCGGAAACAATTTAAGTGTAATAAGTAAATATCAATATTTGAATTATCTACCAATTGTTAGCAGATATATATTTTATTTTGTCATCTTCTATGCTAGAATATGATATGGAAGAATTTACTTATACATAAAATTGAACTACGGATAATAGCAATTATCGGAAGTTCGGTATGTGTTGGCTATGGATAATAATAGGAGGTTTAAATATGTTTGAAGATAGGACATTGCAGTGCAAAGATTGTGGTGCTGATTTTTTGTTTACTGCCGGCGAACAGGAATTTTATGTAGAAAAAGGATTAACAAATGAACCGAAACGTTGCAAAAACTGTCGCGATGCCAAGAAAAACGTTGCAAAAGCCAGGGGGCGGTTCACCGCCGTCTGCTCCAAATGCGGTGGCATAGCCATATTACCGTTCGAACCCTATAATGAAAGGCGTGTTTATTGTACCCAATGCTTTGATAAATTGGATGCTTATAGAGAAAAACGTGAAAAGAATGACATTGTAACTGTCACTGAGAGTAACATTCATTTCTATCAGCCAGGAATGGTTGGTCATATTAAAGATAATAAATCTCAAATATATCGTAAATATTTGAAACCTAATACAAATGAAGATTTAATAATCGGAAAATTATCTCAGCTGCTTTATGTAACAAAAATTGATAATCATTCTATGGATGGTCATGTCTATTATCCTTTCTGTTTGCTTGGGTCAACTGAATTTTTAAAACGTTATGTCCGTGGTCAACGTGAGTTCCTCTTGATATTTTCACATTTCGACACAGAAGACTGGCAAGCTAAAACGCTAAAAATAGAGTATGAAATCAGAAAAAGGAAAACATTATTAGGGCGGAATATCATCCCGAACTTTTATTTGCTAGTGAGCAATGCTGCTAATTTTAAATATGAAATTGATAGTATAAAGGGTGAACCACGAGCTGCTATTATTCCATTTTCTTTCAGTGAAATCCTTAGGTGTGATGATAAAGACAAATTTGAAAAATTGTTATTAGAGCGTTTTCATGAATATCATTTCGAGAATAATTTATTAGCTGAGAACAAAGCTATAGAAGATGATAATCTCTTGTTTGGTGACAGAGGAAAAATTGCTGATGCCGTAGTGGAACGTTGCCGCAAAGGTAATCACTCCGGCATTTTCGGCTTACGTCGAAGTGGAAAAACATCTGTCCTTAATGCCACACTCCGTAGATTAGAGAGAGAGAATATTGATTTTATTAAAATCGAATCTCGTTCTGAACTAGAGTTTGCTTCATGGCGAATGGCATTATATGATATTGCTCAAAAAATAAAGATAGCAACCAATTCACAATTAGCGGGAGAAACAAAAGAAAATTACAAAGAAAACGCCCCGCGATGTTTTGTTAATGATGTGAAGGTTTTTTGTTCAAATAGACGGATTTTTGTTATTGCTATTGATGAAATTGAATTGATAACCTACAATACTGCTAGCGCAACTGAATGGCAAACACTTGAAGCATATAAAGGCTTTTGGAGTGCGCTAAGGGATAGTGGCTGTATTTTATTGATTTGTGGCGTTAATTCATCAATTAATGAAAAAAACATAATTACTTTTGATAATGACAGTATAGATAATCCAATGTATGGACGAATTATCAATTGTGCTGAGGCGCATAAGACCTATTTACCGGCATTTACCGATGAACAAACAAAAGACATGATAAATACTCTAGGAGGCTATAGTGGAATAGCCTTTTCAAATGTATATTCTGATATTAATCGCGCTTTCGGCGGTCAGCCATATGCCATACGTCAATTCTGTGCTTATGTTTTTGCAAATGTAAAATCATTCCGCAAACATGATACAAACTATGAAGTATCTTTGCCAACAATTAAAAATTTGCTACAGCAATTTAATACTTCAAATGATGGCTATAGTATATGTGAAACCACTTTGCAACATATACATTACTATAAAGAAGAATATAGTACATTGGCACGATTTGCCCATTCGCCTGAAAAACACAACAAAATTGAAGTAGATGAGATACAGAGCATTGACCACTTAATAAAATATGGTTTAATTGAATACGATTATCAAACTGGATATACTCTATTCAAAATAGATTCCATTAAGGAATATATTCGTCTGAATATACAAAAGGATCCTCTTCTCATGGAAAATGACGAGAGAAGGAGGTATGTCCAAGATTATGTGGCTGATCTCGAAGTAAAATTGAAATCACATATACTTACATACTTTAGAGCAGTCGGGCAAGAAAACAGACTTCCTCAAACCTTACGAGATTTTTTTGATCCCAATCCTATACAGAGCACGATGCTAGATAAGAATACATCAGCACTTAAAGATTTACTTGATCATAAAAAATTTATTTTGTATTTTTCAACATTGAGGAAAATATACGATAAACACTGGAGTACTTTAGGTCAGATATTCCAATCAAATGGTATTGATAAAGCTTCTTTTAATTCGTATATGCGAGATTTAAATGCTGGTCGTTCGGATGCAGACCATTATAGCCCCAGCGAATTAACAACACCTGATGTATGGAATATTAGTGACGCATTAATTCAACGCTTTTGCTTAGCTAAGAACGTATTAAAGGAAGTTTTGTCTTAGCTTGCTAGAACGAGCAATTAGATGGTTGATTTGAATTGAACATTATGTTTATGAAGTAAAGTTTAGCCATAGGCAAATTTGAATTTGTTGATTTATTTTAATTAGGGGGAATAATGGTGAAGAGAAAAGTTGTCACATTATGTGGTTCAGTAAGATTTTGGAATAAAATACAAGAAATGTCTGAAAGGCTGGAATTAGAAAATGAATATGTGGTAATAGGAATCATACCTCATATTATGGATAGAGATTTGACAGAATATGAAAAAGATTTATTAGGTGAATTACATAGAATAAAAATCGATTTGTCAGATTCAATTTTTGTTGTAAATGTTGATGGGTATATTGGTGAAAGTGTAAAAAAAGAGATAGAATATGCTAAAGAAAGAGGAAAAGAAATAATTTATTTAGAAAATAACTGATTAAACAATTCAATTTATTTGTCGAAAATTTTATTTCAGTGATGAACAGTATACTGAAGCAAATCAAAATACGAACACATTAATATTATGGGATTATAGACAGGTTACTCAATGCGGTTTTCAAACACCAAAAATATTCTGAATGATAGACAAATGGTAGCCCGACTATTTGTCTGCTGGGTGCTTTTTGATTTTCCATGAGAATATCGGAATAAAGCTTTGCTCAAAACCATGGTAAGGCTCAGGAAAAATAAACATACTTACTAGTGGGTTCACATTTTTATTCTTCCCAACTCAATTTTAAAATTGCATAACAGAAAAGTGGCAGTAGCGCTCAAACAAGTGCCCCTGCTACTTTTTTTGTTAAGCGGATAACGGGAATCATTAATGCTACATGCCGGAAATCATCAGTGCTGCAAGATGGAAATCAGTAATGCCATATGACGGGAATTAGCAGCGTTATATGATGGAAATCGGCACACTATGTGATGGGAATCAGCAGCCGTGCATTGGTTCCGGCATCCGGGGTGCTCTGGATCACAAAGGAATAATCTGCGCCATAGAGCAGCTTTAACCGGTCATTTACGTTCTTGATGCCATACCCCTTTGTCTGTGTCTCGAACAAATACCTCACATTCTCCTTCCCCATCCCGACCCCATTGTCATCAATGATGATCAGGATATATTCCTTTTCGGTCCCGTCCAGGCAGGCAATCTCTCTATCCACAGAGATATGGAGCGCCTTCGAAGGCTTTAAGCTGTTCTTCAGGCCATGATCCAGCGCATTTTCAATGATAGGCTGGAGAATGAAATTAGGAAAGTGTATTCCGGCGAGCGAGCTGTTGATATCATAGGATACGCTGATGGGTTCGCTGTAGGACAAAAGCTGTATCTGGATATAGGACTGGATATTGATCAATTCATTCTCCAGAGTAGTGATATCATTCCCTCTGTTTAAAGCAGTTCGGTAGAAGGTGGAGATCAGCAGTACCATATCGCTGATTTCATCCTGCCCGGTGATAATGGCCTTGCTGTTAATGATGGAAAGGGCATTGTACAGGAAATGGGGATTAATCTGTGCATACAGAATTTTTTGCTGATAGGTTTTCTTCTCCAGCTCATTCTTCAGGCTTACCTCCATATAATGCTGGATCTCCTCCATCATCTGAGAGAAGTTTTTAAAAAGGACACCGATTTCATCCCTTCGTGTGCTGTCAATAGTTACGGTCAGAGATTGCAGATCACCGTTTCTGACTTCTCTGATCTTCGAGGTCAGGCCTTCAATGGGGGTTACGATGGATACGGATATAATCAGCACCATGATGCCCAGAAAGATCAGAATAATCCATCCAAAGGTATAGATATTGCGTGTAATGCTGTTCACATAGTTGATCAAAGTGTCGTATTCCTTATAATAATATACAGTCCAGCCGGTACTGAAGAGCTCTGAGCTGATCAGCATATATCTGGAGTGTTGGTTGGGGGTGAGAATTTCATCCATATCCCCCTCCTGAAGCTCCGAGGTGGAGAAGATTAAGCTTTGGTCGGCGTCCGTAATAAGTATGTTATAGGAATCATCCGAAATATTCATAAAGGGCGCAAAGAGAGCATCATAATTAACCTTCAGGGAAAGATAATTGATATCCTTATACTTTCGGATATCACCGATAATGCGTGTGGAATACAGGTAACGGATCTGATCTTCAGTACAAATGGTCCATACGGGGGTGTGCTTCCCTTCTACCAGGGAATACCATTCCTTTTCCGACAATTCCTCCAGGTTCTTAATATAGCCGTTGTAGGGATGCAGGTCGCAGGAGGTATAGATGGTGATATTGTCCAAATCGGGATGGAGCGCATAATAGGTCAGGAAGAGGGGCTCAATCGTATCCTGATAGGCCTTGTACATCTTGAAATAATCGGTATAGTACCGGGTGTTAAGAGCGCTCAGTATAGTAGTGTTATTAAAGATAAAATTAGATAAATTGTTATAGGTCTCCAGCTCGTTTTCAACAGACATTACCGCCTGCGACAGGGTGCCCTCCGCCAGCGTGGTTTCGCGCTCCAGGATGATCTGGTTGGTATACAGATTTGATAGGATGATGTAGAACAGGAAGGGGATCACGCCGATCAGGAGAAAGATGAGCAGAACCTTTCTGCGGATTTTCATGCTTCGGACAGAATTCTTGATATACCGGGCTATTCTCATGCCTGTTCTCATGCTTGCTCTCACGTTTATTCTCATGCTTGGGCTTCCTCCAGGCGGAAATTTTCAGGGCTCTTTCCATAGCAGTTGCGGAAGCATTGGCAGAAGTAGGAGGTATTTTTAAACCCCACCGCTTCCGCGATCATATGTATCTTCATTTCAGTGGAGATGAGCAGATTGCGGGCACACTTTAAACGGTAATCATTAATGAATTTGATCAAATTGCAGCCGGTCTCTTTCTTGAATATGGAGCAGAGGTAATTTGGACTGATGTAAAAGAAAGAAGAGATTTCCTCCAGAGAGAGGGGAGTGCTGTAATTTTGATAGATGTATTGCTTGATACGTTCTATCTTCACCGTGTTCTTATCCTCCTGTGCTTCCTCCGACAGCTGTCTTGACAGCTTAAGAGTCATGGAAATCAATTCCTGGATATTGGCGGAGGAATACACCTGCTCTACCAGGGTGTTAATCCCCGGCCTGGAGGCGGAGGGAAGCGCATTCAGGATTTTCTTCATTATTTCAACAAAGCAGTATTTTACATAAATAAGAGAGTGGATATTATGGTTTTTTAAATAATCAAATATCTCCTGAAGATGAAGCTCAAGGGAATGGTAATCCTGAAGCCGGATGTCATCGGAAAGCAGATCAATGGAGATGTATTCCGGAGAAGTGAGCGGCTGCCCAGGGTAATCAGGCAGAAAAACTTCCTGATCAGGAAAGAAGAAGCGCCGCTCCATCTTGTTCTCCAGGTTTTGATACACCCGCTGGATGGAATAGAGATCGCCGATGGCATCAAAGGTGATATAGCATTTTTGATAATATCTTTCCCTGGCCAGTGTTCCTATGCTATGTGCAATGGAAAGGAGGGAAGCCTCCTCCTGGTTCCGGCCTGCGCTTCCGGAGCGGATGAAAAGAAGGCTGCGGGTCGGATAGAGGTTTAGATAGTCGCAGGGGAAGGGGAGGAATTCCTCCAGATGGCTTTGAAAATCCAAGCCGTCTCCGTTAAAAAATTCGTTGTTAAACTCCAAAAGCATAAGATGACTGTAGTTTTCCAGCATGTCGGTATAATCCGGCCAAAGCTCCGCCGTATTGGTCACCAGCCATAGCAGATGATCCTTGACCAGAGTGGAATATTTTTGCATCCTTTCCTCCTGGCGGCGTTCCCCCTCAAGGGTATGTATGAGCTTATTAATCGTAGCCACAAAATCGGCGGGTACGATGGGCTTTAGGAGATAATTATGAACGCCGAGGGTGATGGCGGTTTTTGCATATTCAAAATCATTGTATCCGCTGAAGATTATTATTTTAGTCTGGGGTGAGAGCTTACGGGCCTCCTGGGAGAGCTCCAGACCGTCCATCAGAGGCATTTTGATATCCGTAAAAAGGATGTCGTAATATTTGTCGGCTGTTTTCATAAGCCGGAGCGCTTCCAGACCGTTTGCCGCAGTTGTTATGCCCAGCGGAAGCGCGTGCTTCTTTATCAGAAATGTGATGCAATCAATATCCAGAACAGAGTCATCTACAATTAGAATTTCATACATCATTCAAGGCCCCTTTTCTCATTATTACATTAACGTTATTGTACCATGTTTTCGGGCATAAAACAAGCAGTTTAAACTCAGTAATTTTGTTATATGAATGAGAATATCTTGATATTTACTTAACCGGGGCAAGTCGGTATGATGAATATATAAGTTACCAGTTACACAAGGCGCCGAAATAACTGAAGCTTATCATGAACAAAGACAGAGGGAGGATGTACGTAATGAGCAAGAAGAAAATAATATCATTAATACTGGCATTGTGTCTGATTGGAAGCGGTCTTGCCGGATGCAGCAAAGAGGAACCGGCCGTGACACCCGTGGATAAGGATGATAAAAAGTCGGAGGTGGCAGCGGACAATGCCGTGGTCCAGGAGGAAGAGGTTGATCCATACGGTCCGGTAAGTGATGAGAAAACTGTAATTCATGTAGGAAGAGCGGAATCAGCAAACGTAAGCTATGCGGAGGGTGAGGATTCCCATAACAATTATATTGTGAGATACCTTCAGGACAAATTGAATGTGGAATATATCTATGATTTTTCAGTGGATGATTCCTCTTATAATACCAAGGTTGCCATGGCTATTTCCTCCGGGGATATGCCGGATGTGATGAATGTTTCCTACACCCAGCTGGTGCAATTAGTGAATGCCGGTGCAGTGGAGGATATGACGGACGCCTTTTATACCTACCGTTCGGAAGGGCTGACCAAATGCTTTGACTCCACTAACGGAATATCGGAAGAGCTGGCTACCTTTGACGGAAGGCTGATGGCAATCCCGGATATCCAGCCGGGTATGGATACGGTTCCCCTTGCCTATGTCCGCGGCGACTGGATGGAGGAGCTGGGTCTGCAGGAGCCTAAAACTCTGGAGGATTTAAAGGGTATCGCAAAGGCATTTATGGATAAAAATCCGGGAGGCAATGTGACCACCGGAATTGCAGTAGGTAAGGATATTGTACAAAAAGGCGGCGGAGTATGGCATATGAACGGACTTTTCACCAGCTTTGGGGCATATCCCAAGATGTGGCTGAAGCAAGAAGACGGCTCTGTTGTATATGGTTCCATAACTGAGGAAGCTAAGAATGCATTAACGAATATCAGAGAAGTGATCAAAGAAGGCGTGATTAATTCTTCCTTCGTAGTAACGGATGGAGACCAATGTACGGAAATGATAAGCAACGGTCAGGCAGGTATATTCTTCGGCGCATGGTGGTCAAACCAATGGCCTGTTGTATCCATGCTGGAAGGTGCGGATGATTCTGTGAAATGGAATGTATATCTGGCACCCCTTTCCGAGGACGGAAAACTGAATGTTCCGATGAAAAGTCCGACCTCTACCTATGTTGTTGTGAAGAAGGGCTGCTCAGATGAAATTAAGGAAGCCATTGTGAAGACCATCAATTACCAGTATGATCTGGACCAGGCACAGGCGCAGGATGTCCGTCCTGGCGGAATGGACTCCCCCTTCTCCTGGCACTACTATCCCATTAATGTACTGCATTGTGACTATGATGCCAAGGAGAAGCAGATTCAGGATGTAATGGACTGCATCGACGGTAAGCTCACATACGAAGAGCTGAGCGGAGACGGCAAGACCTGGTATAACGGTTATACCACTGTTCAAAAGGACGGCTTCAGAAAGGCGGTTGAAACAAATATATCCATGGCAAATGCATGGGGCTGGGCAAACGGCGCATGGACAGTGCAGAGCCAGGCGGATAAGCTGAACCAGGTTTATGCGGCCACCTATGCGGAAGCGCCCTCCATGGAAATGATGTGGGCAGCCTTAACAACGCTGGAAGACGAGTTTTTCCTCCAGGTATTGGTTGGCGATACCTCCATTGATGAGTTTGATAACTTTGTAAGCCAATGGAAAGCCCTTGGCGGGGATACAATTACAAAGGAAATCAATGAAATGGTAAATTCAAAATAAGTTCTTTTCCGTAATCGGACAGTCAGTGGTGAGCAATAGAAGGTCGTTTGGTTGACCGGTACATTGACTGTCCGGTTTTGTATGAAAAGAAAGGAGATATGGCTCATGAAAAAAGTAAAAAAGACTTATCAATACCATCTTTTAATGATACCGGGATTTCTGATTTTGCTTATTTATACAATCATACCGTTCATCGGCAATGTTATGGCTTTTCAGAACTTCCAGCCGATTCTTGGCTTTTTTAAATCAAAATGGGTTGGATTCAGTCATTTCAAATATATGATGATGCTGCCGGATACGGCCAGAATTTTTAAGAATTCCTTAACGATAGCGGTGGGAAAGCTTGTGATTACCATGTTCTTTTCCATTTTGTTTGCGATTCTGCTGAATGAAATTAATAAAGTAAAATTTAAAAAAGTGATACAGACCATTTGCTTTTTACCGCACTTTCTTTCCTGGGTTATTCTGGCGACTGTGTTCAGAAACCTGCTGGATCCCAGCGGAATTGTTAATAAAGCGTTGATGGGACTTGAGCTTATCCGGGAGCCCTTGATGTTTCTGGGGTCCAATAAGCTTTTCCAGGGAGTGGTAGTCAGTACGGATGTGTGGAAGGAATTCGGATACGGAGCTATTATTTTTACCGCAGCCCTTTTGAGTATCAATCCTGAATTATATGAGGCGGCCAATGTGGACGGTGCGGGGCGTCTGGCTAAAATCTGGCATATCACCCTGCCCGGAATTCTGGTTACCATTGTTTTGGTGGCTACCTTAAATATTGCCAATATACTCAACGCCGGCTTTGATCAGATTTACAATCTTTACAGTCCCATTGTATATAAAAGCGGGGATATCATCGACACCTATGTCTACCGGATGAGCTTTATTAACACTCAGTATTCTCTTGCCTCGGCAATCGGCTTATTAAAATCGGTGGTCAGCTTCATTATGATTATTACGGCTCACAGTCTGGCGAAGAAATTTGCCAACTACCGTATCTTCTAGACGGAGATTGACTTATCAAAGAACTCACTTTGCAAATATTGTGCCTGTGGCCTGGGCTGCAGGTGATGGAAAGGGAATGACTATTTTATGAAGAAATATAAGACTTGGAATAACCGGATTTTTGATGGTGTGGTAGTGCTCATCCTGCTGATCATGGGCTTAAGCTGTCTGGTGCCGATTATGCATGTGGTGGCTCTTTCTCTGAGCAGCAAGACTGCGGCACTGGCGGGGCGTGTCTATCTATGGCCGGTGGAGCTGACCATCAGTCCTTACAAGGTCCTGATTACGGATGCGAGATTTTTGCAGTCACTTTGGGTTTCCGTACAGAGAGTAGTAATAGGCGGAGGGCTGAACCTGGTTCTGACGGTGATCACAGCCTTTTCTTTGTCCCAGGAAGAAAACGACTTTCCGGGCAGAAAGGTGTATATGTGGTTTTTGATTTTTGCGATGCTGTTTGGCGCCAGCCTGATTCCGTGGTATTTTATAATTAAGGAAACAGGGCTGATCGACAGTATCTGGGCATTGGTGGTGCCCGGAGCACTTCCTGTCTATAATACGATATTGCTGATGAATTTCTTTCGTAATCTGCCGAAGGAAATCAAGGAATCGGCTACCCTGGACGGCATCACACCGGTACAGATGATGATTAGGATCTTTATCCCTCTGGCAATACCGGCGATTGCCATGGTTATGGTATTTTCCATCGTGGGTCACTGGAATAACTTCTTTGATGGGCTGATATTGATCAATACACCCAGCAAGATACCCCTGCAGACCTACATTCAGACGTTGACCAATACTAATATCGATGTTTCCAGCTCCTCCCTTACTGCGGAAGAGTTGGAGGTATTAACCTCCCTTAAGACCTTTAATGCGGCCAAAATTGTTGTCGCCGCCCTGCCCATTGCGGTATTCTATCCGTTTATGCAGAGGTTTTTCATATCAGGGCTGACCTTGGGGTCCGTAAAGGGCTGATAAAGACGGGCTTGAATTCAAGAATGGGAACAGAACAGTTCGGTAGGGCCAAATATCGGCAAAAAACATCAATAAAAATATAAGAACAAAATAAGTATAAGGTAAGTATACTATAAGTACGACAGTAAGAACGGTCAGCAGCTCTTCTCAATCAGTGTATTAGGAAGAGCTGCTGGCCGTTTTTATTATGGGAACCTTTTTGTTGGAATCGCATTTTATGTACTATTTATATGTACTCTTTAATGTATATTCTTTATGTGCTCCCCCGTATGTGCCCCCCCGTATGTGTACCTCTGTATGTGTATTCCTATATATGTATTCCTATATGTGTATTCCTATATGTGTATTCCTATATGTGTACCGCTACATATGTACTGCTGCATATGTTTCATTGAATATGCACCGCTGCAAGCCGCACCGGATTAGAGCAGTTTAGCCAAGGCATGGGCAATTCCATCTTCATCATTTGACCGGGTGAGCATGGTGGCGGCAGCTTTGGCAGCGGCAGATGCGTTCGCCATGGCAACCCCCAGCCCTGCATATTGAAACATCGAGACATCATTATCCCCGTCACCGAAGGCAATAATTTTACCGGCAGGGATGGCAAGGGTATCGGCAAGGAATTGAAGACTGCTTCCCTTGCTTACTCCGGGCAAAGTAATCTCCAGATTATCCGGCGCGGAAAAATTAAAATCCAGTGTTCCTTGAAAGTGTCCGGCTACCTCCTTCTTAACCTTACAAAGAATTTGCTCGTCGCCGTCCAGCAGAATTTTATGGGGAGAAAAGGTGATGGTATCAGGGATAGAAGCAATCACCTTCAGTGCAAGATGATTATTGGCGAGCTCATATTTTACATAAGGATCCTCCGGTTGATCGGTATACAGATGGATCCCGTCATCTACAATGGGTGTGACCGAATAAGGAGAGATAATTTTCAGAAGCCGGGCGGACAATTCACGGGGAATGGGCCTGGAGAGCAGAGTGCTGTGATCGGACATGGAATAGACCATGGCTCCGTTATAGGATATCAGGTGGCCCTGATACCGTTCCAATTCCAGCTCTCTCGCTTCTTCAAGGAGCCCCGGCATGGAGCGGCCGGAAGCCAGGACAATTTTAATTCCCTGCTCCTGCGCACGTAATAAGGCCTTTTTTGTGTCCGGGGTTATTGTTTTATAGGTATTATTCAGCGTTCCATCCAGATCTAAAGCAATTAATTTAAAATCAGCCATATGGTTATCTCCTATCTTGTAACATTTCAGCCAACGTTATCTTGTCTTTTCAGATTTCCGTAATCGGGATTGGCAAACCTTACGGATTAGTATATAATATACTTACTATACATTAACGTTAATGATAATGTCAATGAAGGATTGCATATATGGGGGGATAATCTTATGAATAAAGTTGCCGTAGTGGATGATGAAGCCAGACAGAGCAGAGGGCTGAAGAACATATTGATGCAGAAGCTTCAGGGCGTGGAGGTGGAGGCATTTACCAATGCTGATTCGGCGCTGGAATATATCCAAAGAGAGAAAGTCAAGATTGTTATCACCGATATCTGCATGCCTGAGACCGATGGCCTTGAACTGACCAGAAGAATCAAGGAGATAGATGGAGGTGCCAAAATCATCCTGCTCACCGGCTTTGCAGAATTTGAATATGCCAGAAAGGCCATCACCTTAGGGGCCTTTGATTATCTCCTGAAGCCGCTGAATCCGGATAAGATAAACGAGGTTTTGGTAAAGGCGATGAACGAGCTGGAGGCCGAAAAGAGGCTGCGGGAAGAGCATGAGCGCATGAAGAAGCAGCTGGATATGACTCTGCCGGTTTATCTGGAAAAATTGCTGAACCAATGGGTCTATGGATGGGCTTCCGAAGATGAGGTGAAGGAGATTGAAAAAATCATCTCAAGGAAAGACGATGGATTTATTATAGCGACAAAGCTGACCGGCCTGCATCATTGGCAGTCTACTTTGGAAACAGAGGAATTCAGTGATAGAAAGAGTCAAATCATCTGGTCCATGAGGCAGGCTCTAGGCAAGCCTTATCATACCCTGTCCTTTTTCAGCCAGATATTGCAGGAGACGATGATAACAATTGTTACCTGTGAGGGGGGAACCGATGAGCTTTTCTCCTGCCTGGAAAGCCGAAGGCTGCAGGAGAGGCTTCAGAGGTTTGCCCGTGAACCGGGGCTGGAGGGGCTTCGTATTACCATCGGTCTTGGGGAACCCTTTCCCAGCTTAATAAATAATATCGGGAAATGCTATAAGAATGCGGTTACCGTACTGGAGTACGGATTTTATTTTCCGGATGCAAGGATTTTAAAGGCGTCTTATATTTTGCCCAGAAGGATATCCGCAATCAATATCAGCCTTGCGGAAGAGGAGCTGATCAAGGATGAGATCAGAAAAGGGGATGGGGATAAGGCGGCAGGTGCATTGATTGCCATCCTGGAGCGATATACAAACCATGGTTATCCGGAACCGGAGCATCTGAAGATGAGCTGTGAGAATCTATTGAGACATGTGGCACTGTCGCTGCAATCGGAGCTTCGATGGCACTCCGGTGAAAACGATCCGGAGAATACTGCTTATGATTCCCTGCTTCAAAGCATGAAGGATTACCTGGAAGCGCTGACCGAGGAAATCAATACAAAAAGAGCAGGGAAAAACAATGAATTTGCCGCTAAATTCCGGAGTTATCTGGAACGGCATTATAAAGAAGATATCTCTTTGGAGGATATCGCAGAATACTTTCAGCTCACGCCGGCCTATTTCAGCACATTGGTTAAGGAACTCACCGGAATAAGCTTCTCTAAAAGCCTGATTATGGTGAGAATCAGCAAGGCGAAGGAGATGCTGAGGGATAGCAGCCTGAAGATTTATAGAATTGCCGAAGAGACCGGATACAGAGATGTGAAATATTTTAATCGTGTCTTCAAAAAAGAGACCGGAATCACGCCCATCAGGTACAGGGAAGATCTGAAGGGAATGAAGGTAGGATAACAGGCAGCGGCAGAATGGAGAGCAAGATGGACAGACTTTGGAATTATTACAGAAATCTAAATCTACAGAATAAGCTGAGATTTTCCTATATTCTTCTTATTCTGATTCCCGTAACCCTTCTTTGTGTCGTATATTACGGGGTCGCATCCCAGAGCATTCTGGATATTGCAAAAAAGAATATTCTGGATGTTACGGTGAAAAATACACAGATCATTGATCACCAGCTGGAAGCAATCCAGAACGGAGCCGTAAACCTCAATGTGGATGCCGATATTTTTGAAATGCTGAAGAACATGGAATATGTGCCGGAATCGAATCTGATGGTAATGGATAAAATAATGAACGTCATCCTTAAAAAGTATTTTACCAATGACTATATCCTGTCTGCTAACATTATGACGCCGCGTTATATCTTCGGGGATAATTCGCAGCTGATCATTCCGAACCGGTTATTCTTTCAATCCGGCATCTATCAGCAGCTTCAAGGCAGGCGCGGGGAGGTAAACTGGATACCGACGTATCAGGTGGAGAAAGAGTTTAATCTGGACTTTACTACGGATAACAGCACCATCTTTTCCCTGGCGCAGATACTGAATCCGGTGTTCATCAATCCGGAAAGGCCAAATGACGTACAGTATCTGGAAAAGGATTCGAATGCGGTGCTGATTGTTAATTTTAATGAAGAACTGATCCAGGATATGTTTGAAGGGAGCAATTCTGTCAAAGGCTCCTTCTACTGTATTTCCTCCATGGAAGGTAACATCGTGGCCCACTCGGATCATAGCAGAAATGGATCGGAAGAAAAGCTTCCCTGGCTAAAATATGCGGCGGGAGTGCGTAACGGAAGTGTTCTCCTGAAATATGAAAAGCAGTATGTTGTGGTGTGCTTTGCGGTATCCGACATCACCGGCTGGGTATCTGCTTCCGTAACACCGGTCAACAGTCTTTTAAACGATGTGTCCATAATTCAGGTCCTCACAGTAGTGGTGTGGATATTATTATTTATTCTGGCGATGGTGCTTTCAACAGTGTTCTCAAGGCGTATCACTCAGCCGGTTAACCGTCTGGTAACAGCCATGAAGCAAGCAGGAAAAGGAAATTTCAGCCTTCGGCTTGCAACCAATGGAACGGATGAGATGCAGTACCTGACAAAAAAATACAATGAGATGGGGGAGAGAATCCAAAAGCTGATTGAGGAGAACTATAAAAGTGAGATTCGGAAAAAGGAATCGGAGATCATGGCTCTGAATCTCCAGTTGAATCCCCATTTTCTATATAATACGCTGAATATCATTAATATGATGGCATTGGAGGAGGGAAAGGAAGAGATCAGCAAAATACTCACCAGCCTCTCCGACATGCTCCAATATACCTTCCGAAACGAGCAGGAGATGGTGGTCTTTGAAGAAGAGTACCTTTGGCTTCAGAATTACCTGCACATTATGCAGGCACGGTTTGAAGGAAAATTCCAGGTGGAATATGAGGTGGAAAATGATATCTTCCAATATCATATTCCGAAGCTTTTACTGCAGCCGCTGGTGGAAAACGCCATTGTACACGGGTTTCGAGGCATGGAGAGCGGAGGGCTCCTGAGCATAAAGGGATGGAAGGAGGAAGGGAGGCTGTGCCTGGAGATTAAGGACAATGGGAAGGGGATGGATCCGGAAGAGCAAAAAAGAGCGATGAGCGGAGACTTTAACCGGATTGGACTGAGCAATGCGGTGCAAAGACTTGGGCTGATTTACGGCGAGGACGGCAGGCTGGAGATTAACAGCGGACCGGGCAGGGGGACACGGATTATGGTCAGCGTTCCGCTGCAGAGCGGGGATCAATAAATAATCCACCCCCTTAAAATGTTAGAATATTCAATAGAAAAACGGGAGGATATAATTAGGCCATAATCATGATTATAAAAGCGGTAATGGAACGAGAAATTTAATTATGGAGGAAGAGCTATGAGAAAAAGGATATTGGCAGTTTTGATGGTTATGGCCATGGCAGTGGGATTAGTTGGATGCGGCACAACTGCAGCGACTTCCGATCAAGGGGAAAAACCGGCTGCGGGAACAGAGAGCAAGGGCGAAGAAGGAAAGGGCAGCAAAGAACAGATTGTTTTAAAATATACCGGCTGGGGTTCTCCGGCAGAGAAAAAAACAACTCAGAATGTAATTAAGAATTTTGAGAAAGAACATCCCAATGTAAAGGTGGAGTATGTACATATACCCACTGATTACAATACAAAGCTGACCACGATGATCGCGGCAGGACAGGGGCCTGATTTGGCGCTGCTGAACGGAGATACCGCACTGCAGTGGGCGACCCAGGGAAAACTAAAGAATATGCTGGAGCTGGCAGAGGGAGATCCGGAGTTTAACCTGGATGAAATTCTTCCCCAGACAGTCTACTGGTGGGAGGAGGGCAAGGCCTGCGGTGTCAACGGCGCCCTGGAGGTATTTACTCTGATCTACAATACGGATATCTTTGCCGAGGCGGGAATTGAGGTTCCTACAACGGAGGATAAGGCCTGGACCTGGGATGAATTTGTTGAGGTTGCGAGAACGCTGACCATCGACCAGAGCGGCAGAAATGCCCTGGATCCTAACTTCGATGCAAAGAATATTAAGCAGTTTGGCACCTATATTCCCGGCGGAGCGCTTATGTTAAGCTATGCCATGGCATACACCAATCAAGACTTCCTCACTGAGGACGGAACAAAGGTTAACTTGAGCGGCACACCGGCAATGGAGGCAATTCAGAAGTTTGCGGATCTGATTAATGTATACCATGTGGCTCCCTCTCCTGCACAGTCTAAAAACCTGCCGGGCGCTTCGACGGCTCTTGCTTCCAAGAAGGTGGCCATGGTTTGGGACGGACAGTGGGCGTTAATGGACATGGCGGCAAATAAGGTTAACTTCAATGTGGGAATACCTCCCAAGATGTTTGATAAGCCCATGACCATCGCTCTTGGAGAACCGGTTGTCGTGTTCGAGAGCACAAAGTATCCGAAGGAAGCCTGGGAATTGCAGAAGGCATTTATGAACCCGGAGAATACCATGGAATTAATCGAAGGTGGCTTATGGATGCCTGTAAAATCAGAATGGTATGAAAAAGAGGAATTGATCAATCAATGGGCTGTCAATAATGCGGCACATCCCGATGGCTATATCGATGCGGTTATGAATAATGGCTTTGCCAACGGCGTACCCAACTTAACCTATAGCATTAAGAATTTCCCCAAGATTATGGATGTTTTGAATCCGGCTCTGGATAAGGTTTGGCTAGGGGAAAGCTCCGCTGAGGACGCCATCGGTGCGGTTGTAGAAAACATGAACAAGGAAGTTCAGGGAAAATATCATAGACCATAGCTGATAGGATATCGCGGTAAATATTACAGCCGGACAGTTTGTCCGGCTGTAATAAAGTAAGGGTTGGAATGGAGGAAGAAAACATGTTAAAGAGAAGAAAAAAAGAAAGCTTTTTCGGAATCCTGTTCGCTTTACCGGTTATGCTGGGTTTTATTATATTTGTATTAGCCCCCCTGATCGTAAGCCTTGTACTGAGCGTAACGGATTATAATGTCCTGGGAGCGGCTGCCGGATTCGTCGGTTTTGATAATTATAAGCATTTTTTTGATGGAACGGATATCTACTTCTTTAAATCCCTGAGGGTAACGGCTTATTATGTATTGCTGAGCGTACCGCTTCAGATTGCCTTTGCATTTTTTATTGCAATGCTTCTGAATGCTAATATTAAGGGAAGATCTATTTTTAGGACTATTTTTTATTTACCGACCATCGTACCGGCGGTGGCATCCTCCATCGTATGGATGATGCTCTTTGATCCTGATACGGGAATCCTGAACACAGTATTAAAGGCGGTCGGGATGCCCGGGAGCAGATGGATCTATGGTGAGAGCACGGTAATTCCTTCTCTGGCCCTGATGAGCCTGTGGACCGTAGGAGGAACCGTGGTTATTTTTCTTGCCGGACTGCAGAATGTGCCCAAGGAATTATATGAGGCCGTAGAAGTGGATGGGGGCAATTGGTTCAGAAAATTGCTGGCTGTCACACTGCCGATGGTTTCACCTACCATTTTCTTTAATTTGATTATGAGCTTTATCGGAAGCTTCCAGGTGTTCAGCCAGGCATATATCATGACGGCGGGCGGGCCGAGTAATTCCTCCCTGTTCTATGTTTATTATATGTACCGGGAGGCGTTCCAGTATGGAAACTTAGGGATTGCATCGGCTCTGGGCTGGATTTTATTTTTGATCATCCTGGTGTTGACTCTGTTGGTATTTAGAACCTCGGCAGTCTGGGTGTTTTATGAGGGAGAGGTGAAGAATAAATGAGAAAAAAGATGAAACCAGGCAAGTTATTTATCTATGTGTTCTTATTGACCGGCTCCTTCGTATGCCTGTTTCCATTCTATTGGATGTTCCGGAGCTCCTTTATGGATATGGGCCAGATCTTTGTGATGCCTCCTATTATGATTCCGAACCCCATCGTGGCAACGAATTATCCGGAGGCGCTGGAGGTTATGCCATATCTTAAGTATCTGGTAAATACCCTGATTATTGTGGCATCAAACCTGGGCGGTTCCATTCTTGCCGCCTCCCTTTGCGCTTTCAGTTTTTCCAGGCTTCGCTGGCCGGGAAGGGACAAGATTTTTATGCTTATCCTTACGAGCTTGATGATGCCGGGAATTGTCACCATGATACCTACCTTTGTAATGTGGTCCAAGCTGGGAGCGACCAATTCCCTGATTCCCCTGACACTGCCCATCTGGTTCGGCGGGAATGTATATAATATCTTTTTGTTCCGCCAATTCTTTCTCGGAATTCCCAGGGAGCTGGATGAGGCTGCCTACGTGGACGGGGCATCATTTTTTGCTGTTTATTGGAAGATCATATTACCCCTGGCAAAATCCGCTATGGTGGTGGTAGGTATCTTTTCCTTCCTGGGCAGCTGGAATGATTTCATGGGACCCTTGATTTATCTCAATGAGGAATCAAAATATACCCTGTCCCTCGGCTTGCAGCTGTTCCAGGGAAGCTATACGGCACAGTGGCATCTGTTGATGGCAGCATCCATACTTGTGCTGATGCCCGCAATTATTGTATTCTTTATAGGACAGAAACACATATTGGAAGGCATTGCAACAACGGGAATCAAGGGATAAGAAAGTCAAAGTTGTCTGAAATAATGTTGCTGCCTGGCGTTACAGTTTTGCCAGGCAATAACAAAATAATGATAGAAAGCAGGAAAAGCAGATGAAGGATCAGAGATTTTTACGAAGACCGGAGCATAAGCTGGTTCAGATTACCGAAGGCTTCTGGAAGGAACAGTTGGATAAAATACATTCAAAAACCGTATGGGATGTATTGAATAAGTTTGAGCATGACCACGAAGAAGGGATCATGAAGAATTATGAGTGGGTGGCGGAAGGAAAAGCAGGAAAGCATATCGGACCGCCCTGGTACGACGGATTAATCTGCGAGGTGATCCGGGGGCTGAGCGACATGATTGCCGCAGCCTATGATGCTGAAATAGATAAAAAAATTGAGTATTATACGGAGAAAATCAGCCGGGCGCAGCAAAAGGATCCGGAGGGCTATATCAATACCTATACGACCCTGATCTGCCCGGACAAACGCTGGGGAGAGAACGGCGGAAGCATCATCTGGCAGCATGAGACTTATAATATCGGCTGCCTGGTGGAAGCGGGAGTGCATTATTATCAGGCGGTGGGTAAGACAGGATTATTAAAATGTGCCATACTGGCAGCGGACTGCATGTGCCGGGTTATGGGACCGGAGCCCAGGAAGAATATCGTACCGGCTCATTCACTGGCAGAGGAGGCAATGGTTAAATTATACCGTCTGCTGAAAGGTGAGCCGGGGCTTGGAAAGCGTCTGAAGGAGGAGTACGGCTTAGAAGTGGAAGCCGGACAGTACCTGGAGCTGGCCAAATTCTGGATGGATCACAGAGGTGTGCATCATAATCGGGCATCCTACCCCAAGTATATGGGAGAATATGCGCAGGATCATTGCAGGATTGAAGAGCAGTCGGAGGCGGTAGGTCATGCCGTACGGGCGGCTCTCATGTATACCGGCCTGGCAGCAGTCGGCATGGAGACCGGAGAGGATAAGTATCTGGAGGCGGCAAAAAGGATATGGGATAATGTGGAGCAGACCAAGCTTCATGTCAGCGGCGGGATCGGCGCGGTGCATAATGAAGAGCGCTTCGGATATCAGTACAGCCTTCCCAATGACGCCTATCTGGAGACCTGCGCCGGAGCAGCGCTGGCCTTCTGGGCAGGAGAGATGCATCTGGCCTTCGGAGACAGCAGATATATGGACGTGTTTGAAAATGCCTTGTACAATAATGTTCTGCCCAGCCTGTCTGAAGATGGTGTGCATTATTTCTATGAAAATCCACTGATCAGCAATGGAAGCATCGAACGCTGGTCCTGGCATAATTGTCCCTGCTGTCCTCCCATGTTCCTGAAATTAATGGGAGGGCTTCAGGATTATATCTATTCCTTTGACGATGACAGAATCAATGTCAATCTTCATATCGGAAGCACCGGACAGATTAAGAGGAAGAAAAGAACAATTACAGTGGAGCAAAAAGGCTGCGGTCTTCCCTGGACTGGAGAAAATCACATTATACTTCACCTGGAGCAGGAGGAAGAGTTTACCCTTGCCGTCCGTAAGGTGGCCTGGTCCAAGAACTTCAATGTGACGATCGGAGGGGAAAGCTGCAATTCCTGTGATGAGAATGGCTTCATTACCATCCAAAGAAAATGGAAGGATGGGGATGCGATTGCCATTACGATGGAATTACCCGCAGTTAAGCTGGAGGCGCACCCCTATGTCAGCGCAGATGTAGGCAGAGTAGCCCTGCAAAGAGGCCCTCTGTTATATTGCCTGGAGGAGACGGATAATCCCGGCGGAACAGATGTGATTCTGGGAATGGATCAACTTTGTACCCAGGAGAAGGATATCTGCGGGTCTGCAGTATGTATCACCGGTAAGTGTGCCGACGGAAAGGACTTTATGGCAGTGCCCTATTATCTGTGGAATAACCGTGGAAAGGGCACAATGAACGTGTGGGTAAGGCAGGAAGGAAAGGATCAGGATCACGGATCGTCAGGCGTGATCGCCGGAGATTATGCTGCCCATATGACGGGAAATCACGGGCCGATTCAAGATAAGCAAAGATGGGAAGGCAAGCTCTATCAGGAGTACTGCTCCCCGGTTTCTTGAGATTAGCTTCATACATGTAAACAACGAGAAGTGGCAAGCCATTTCTCCTATATTAACAAGAGGTTTGGCCCGGTGGAAACAGGGCTAAACCTCTATGTTTTGTATAGCGCATATCATGAAATTTGCCATCGCCGGCAAATCTGGATACCTAAGGAGGAGAATGATTCTCAGCGGCGTTTATTCATTTTCTCGTTGCCATGCTTAAAATGCCCTGTTGCCTTTGCCATGATTAGCTGAGCCTCTTTATCCTCCGCGTCTTCCATATCCGCAATGAAGTCCTCGGCTTTGCTGCCGCTTAGGGTGGTGACTTGTTTTCCATGCCACGATATGAAAACCTTTCTATCCTTTGTTATTTTGTATGTAAAGATTTCTTCGTCGAGCTTTCCTCGTTTATCAACAGGCTTTTCCATATATTAGCTCCTATTTAAATATGAATTATAGATTATGCATTATCCGGTCAACATTCATTATAGCATGTTTCCTATGTGATTAAAAGCAATTCGGAATTTTTACGCTGGGGTATTGCAGGCTGAACTGTAACGAGGCATTCAACCCCTGCAGGTCCGGTCATGCAGGACGGCATATGGACAAATAACCAGTTATTGCTTATAATAATTATAAATGTAAAATAAAAGCAAAAGAGAGGTATTATAAATGCCGGACAAAAAAACAAATGTCACAATAAAGGATATTGCCAAAAGGACAGGGTACAGTGTGAATACTGTGTCGAGGGCATTAAGGGGAAAAGCGGATATTGCCCTTGCGACACAGCTGAAAATCAAAGAAATAGCCCATGAAATGGGACATGTGAACAATATGCTGGCAGCATCCTTAAGATTAGGTTATACCAACACGGTGGCGGTGATTTTAGGGGATATTTCAAATCCGCATTTTGCAATCATGATGAAAGAAATAGAATCCCAGGCCCGCCAATATGGCTACACCTCGATTCTTTTTAATACAAACGAAGAGGAAGAACAGGAGCTGGAAGCGATTCACT
>JAFAGA010000020.1 GCA_023423045.1 Bacillota bacterium
AATGAACTCCTGGAGAGATTCACTCTGCCTTTTTCCCGGGATATGTACTGCCGCAGGAGGGCGGCAGAATGGAGGTGCTATGAAGGATCGTCTGAAATCATCCCATAAGCAATTTAAAAAGGATGCAAAAAATACACTTTATTCAGGCCTTCAGCCGAAGAAGCGACAAAAAAAAGAAGAGAAAAATTCCTACACGGAGGAGATTTCAAACCGTCTTGGAATTCCGGCGGATATATTAGCCGGTGCCCCGATCATAACAGCGACCGGGAGGAATGAATTATCCATTGAGAACTACAAAGGGCTCATTGAATATAACGGAGATAAGATCAAGGTACAAACGAAGCAATGCAAGGTCTGCATTGAAGGAAAACAATTGGATATCTTGTATTTTACTGAGGATGAGATGCGGGTTACCGGGTACATTCATGCGATCTATTACCAATGATAGCTACATAAGTCCATGGGGAGGGAAGTCCTATGCTGCTGAAGCTGTTTAACTGGATCAGAGGGATCCTTTGTGTAGAGATCAGCGGGATGGCACCGGAGCGGTTTGTTAATCTATGCTGCAACAAAAAAATCTTTATCTGGGACCTGAGACAAGTGGAAGCCGGTTACCAGTTTCATATTTTGGCGAAAAATTATAAAAAGCTGAAACCCATCGCTAAAAAAACAAAGCTTGTCCCCAAAATAAAGAAGAAAACCGGCCTGGTCTTCCTGCTTCACCGATACCGTAAGCGTACCGGCTTTTTTGCAGGACTTCTTCTATGCATGGTATTAATTTATATCCTATCGCTGTTTATTTGGGATATCAGCATCCAGGGAGGCTCCAAATATACACCGGAAGCAATGCTTTATTTTCTGAAGGAGAAGGAGATCTATACAGGGATACGGAAAAAGAAGGTGGATTGCCAGGAAATTGAGGAGACAATCCGCCTTGCTTATAATGATATCGGATGGGTATCGGCTGAGATCAAAGGAACCCGGCTGATTATAAAAATTACAGAAACCAATATGCCGGCTCCGGCAAAAAAAGCCTTTGCTCCCAGCCATATGGTTGCAACCAAGGATGCCATCGTAAAGAAGATTATCACCCGTTCGGGCACACCCATCGTTCGGGAGGGCGATGTGGTAAAAAAGGGAGACATCCTGGTTTCAGGGATCATATCGATTATGAGTGACTTCGATGAGCTGCTGAGAAGGGAACCTTCCGTGGCGGATGCGGATATCAGGTGCAGTTCTTATTACGAATATAAGGATGCGTTTTCTATGAACTACACCTATAAGGATTATACCGGAAAGCAGAAAAAAGGCTATTATATCAGCTTCTTCGGAAAGAAATTATTTTTATATAATTCTGGCAATTCCTATCACATGTATGATATAATTGTAGACGAAAAAGCCCTCCATGTGACCGACAGCTTTTATCTTCCGATCCGATATGGTACCATTACCACCAGAGAATATGTGGAGAAAAAGGGAAAGTTCTCCGAGGAAGAAGCGATCAACCGGGCAAAGGAGCGGCTGAACAGATATTTCAACCGGTTAATGATGAATGATGTTATCATAAATGAGAATAATGTGATAATAACCATAGAAAATAATCAGTGTATTGCCAAGGGCAGAATTCTTGTAGAAGAACCGGCATGGGAATATAAGACAATACTTGAAAATGAGTGGAGGATAGAAGCAGCGGATGAGCATAATGGAGACAATCATTGATATCCCCGCAGAACATGAAAAAAATGTATTTGGTGGGTTTGACGCTTATGCAAAAATAATTGAGCGAGCTTTTAATGTTACGATTATTGCCAGGAATGGCGAAGTGAAGGTGGTAGGATCAGAAGGGGAGGTAGCGAAGGCCAAAAGTGTGTTCCTGCAGCTGTTGGAACTGTCGAAGAGAGGCAATCAAATCACGGAGCAGAATGTAAACTATGCTATTTCCCTCTGTTACGAGGACAAGGAGCGTGCCATAGTTGAGATAGATAAGGACTTAATCTGTCATACCATCAATGGTAAACCGATTAAGCCAAAGACATTGGGACAGAAGACCTATGTGGATCAAATCAGAAAAAAGATGATCGTTTTTGGAGTGGGTCCTGCCGGCACAGGTAAGACCTATCTTGCCATGGCCATGGGAATCACAGCTTTTAAGAATGACGAAGTTAATAAAATAATTCTGACCCGTCCCGCCATTGAGGCAGGAGAGAAGCTGGGCTTTCTGCCCGGAGATTTACAAAGCAAGGTAGACCCCTATCTGCGCCCGCTGTATGATGCACTGCATCAGATTATGGGACCGGAAGCATATATAAAGAATTCGGAAAAGGGCTTAATCGAGGTGGCTCCTCTGGCTTATATGAGAGGGCGTACCCTGGAGAACGCATTTATCATTCTGGACGAGGCGCAGAATACAACGCCGGCCCAGATGAAGATGTTTTTAACCCGCATCGGTTTTGGCTCCAAAGTAGTGATTACCGGAGACCAGACCCAGAAGGATCTTCCTCCCGGGCAGAAGTCAGGGTTGGATGTTGCACTTCGGGTGCTTGGCAAAATCGATGATATAGGCTTCTCTTATCTGACCAGTCAGGATGTGGTAAGGCATCCTTTGGTACAGAAGATTGTCAAGGCCTACGATAATTATGAAGAAAAACAGAAAAGACATGAGAATAGGACCGGAGAAAAAGAAAAACACAAAAAGTTCAGACAGTTAAATTATAAATCCGAGAAGATCAGGGGAAGCCGAAATGAAAGCAGGTAAGAGCGGAACAGATGCAGATACAGCAGGCATAGAGAAAGCAATTCCAAACAGTGAGTTCCGGGATAGGGGGAGCAATTCTTCTATCTTTCTTACCATATTGCCCATTTTGTCTATGATTGCCTCTATTATTCCGGGAATTATGCAGAAAACACCGGGGGTGGAGATCGCCAAGGCGGCAGTATTGATGATGATCCTGACCATGGTTGCTACCTTTTATATCCGGCTGTATTCGGAGAATATTTTTAATAGGCGATTTGCAAAGACAATTATTATCTTAAGCTATCTTTGCTCCATTATTCTGGTGCTGATGGTTCCCAAACCCCATCTTTACAGCCTGTGGATGCTGGGAGGGCTGTTTGTAGCCATGGTAATAGATAATAAGCTGGGGTTGCTTTTCCATTTCAGCTTGTCTTTTATTCTTGGAATTACCTATGTACCGCAGCCGGAGGCCATAATCCATATTTTAATTATCGGAGTAATTATGAATCTGCTTTCCGGTGCATTAAGGTCCAGGTCTACGATGGTTTATGCGATGATTATTATATTGTCTACCAATGTAACTCTATCCTTTATTATTAATAATTTTATCTTTAATTCACAAGAAAGCTATAACTATCTATATTCCCTGTTCAGCCTGTTGGCGGTGATGGTGGCGGCTTTCCTGCTTTGCGTGTTATATGACCGTTGGGAAGTGAAGGGTAAGGCGTTGCAATCAGAGCAGTGCGGCGAACGGACCGGAGAATTATCCGCAGAACCCAGCGGAAAATGGATCGGGGATAGCTTTGAGGAACTGAACGGAAAACCGGTCGAAAAATGGAACGTGGAATCCGGTGGGGAATTATCCGTGGGGCAAGCAAAAAGCCCCAGCTTTAATGCTTTGACGTCAGAGTCCGGTATCCATAACTTGGAATTAGGGGAACAGACCTCATCTATTCTTCAAGCTGCGTCTCTGGAGATAGAAGTTGGGGAGCCGGAACCGATTATCGATCCCAGTTCCAGCTATGATGTACTTTGTTCAAAAGAGAACGAGCTGATGATGAAATTAAAAGCCCATTCGGAGACACTCTATGATCATGCGCTTTCCATAGCGGAGATATCCGGCCGGGCAGCGGGACAGATCGGAGCCGGAGAGCAGCTGGCCTATGCCGGCGGGCTCTACCATGAAATCGGTAAAATCAACGGTAAGAATTACATAGAAGAAGGTCTGGCAATTGCCGAAGACTATGCCTTTCCCAGGGAATTAAAGTCCATCATAAAAGAGCATAACATCAAATATGATAAGCCTGGCTCAGTGGAGGCTGCCATAGTGATGCTTACAGACAGCGTTGTATCAACGATTGAATACATATCCAAAACAGAGGAGCATAAATTCACGCCTCAAAAGGTGATTGACAGTATATTTCAGATGCGGATGGAGAAAGGAACCCTGGATCAGTCCCATCTGTCTCTTAGGGACTTTAAGCTCCTGAAGGAGTTTTTTCTGAAGGAATTCACAAAAGCGGGATCGTAGATAAGAGTGATACTACATATAAAAGTGATATCGCATGTACGAGTGATACCATATATAAGAGTGACACGGTACAAAAGAAAGAATAACACGGTGTATGATTAGGAATAATACCGCATAGCGGGAAAAACAGAAAGAGTGAGCCATGACAATACATTTTGATTATGAAGTCGAAGAGTCCTTTGATTTTGATTATGAAGCGATGGAGAGGAGTGTCGCCCAGGCCTGTCTGGATTATGCGGACTGTCCTTATGAAGCTGAGGTCAGCATCCTGTTGACCGATAATGAGCAGATACGGCAAATCAATGAGGAATTCAGGAATTTAGATGCACCTACGGATGTTCTGTCCTTTCCGGCGATTGATTATGAGATACCCGGGGATTTCTCAGGGTTGGAGGATGCAGCAGCGGATTATTTTCATCCGGAGACAGGGGAACTGCTCCTGGGAGATATTGTGATTTCTCTTGACAAAGCGAAAGAGCAGGCAAGGGAATATGGCCATTCCCTGTTGCGGGAGCTGGCATTTTTGACCGTTCACAGCATGTTCCACCTCTTCGGTTATGATCATATGGAAGAGGAGGAGCGCAAAATCATGGAGGATAAACAAAGAGAGGTACTGGACAAGCTTCAGATTCTGAGGTGACATAGATAACGACATCCATAAGAAAGGTACGGATCATTCATGAAAAAATATGCTTATTATTTACTGCTTATACTCATACTGGCTACATTGGCAGGGTGTAAAAAGAATAAGGGTGACGGAAGTTTAATTGAGGATTATCAAAATCAGTATGATGCCAATAAGGTGACACAGCAGCCCAGCGATGCACCTGACAATGAGGAAATCTCACCCACGCCGGGGGACGTCGGACATGAGGGAGAGATGAGAAGCTACCTGAGCGGCTTATGGGTGCCGGTGGAGGTAGGAACAAAAAGACCCTATGCATTTCAGTTCAGTAACTTTAAGACCGTGTCCAATCAATGGGGCCTAAGCCAGGCGGACATTGTATACGAATGCATCGTTGAGGGCGGTATCACCAGAATTCTGGGGATTGGAGAAAATTATACCGGGGACCGGCTGGGATCCACCCGAAGCTCCCGTCATTATTTTGTCAGCATAGCGGATGAATATGATGCCATTTATATTCATTACGGCAAGACAAAATACGCCACAGCCAAGATTAAAGAGCTGGGCATTAATAATCTGGACGGTGAGACCGGGATTGGAACCACCGTATTTTACCGGGACAAGACCATGAAGGCGCCCCATAATGCCTTCGCTTCCCTGGACGGGATCTTAAAGGGAATTGAAAAGAAGGGCTATAATACCAAGTATGCCGACGAATTTCAGCCCCATTACACTTTTTATGAAACTGATACGGATATCACTTCGTCCAATGAAGTGAATAAAGTGACTTTGGGCTTCTCCTCCTATACAAAACCGTATTTTGAATACAATGCCGAGGACAAGCTGTATTATCGCTACCAGTTCGGAGGTCCTCATAAGGATTCTCTCACAGGTAAGCAGCTGACCTTTAAGAACATTCTGGTTCAATTTGTGAAGGAATGGGATATTGATAAGAACGATTACCAGACCATGGAGCTGGAGAATGCCAGCGGCACCGGATATTATATTACCAACGGGAAGATGATGAACATCACCTGGAAGAAAAACGAATCCAAACGTTTTATGCGCTACTATAATGAGGCGGGGGAAGAACTGACCATTAACCCGGGAAAAACTTATATTACTCTGTTCCCGCGGGACCGCACCAAGGATGTAGTAATACAGTAGCAAGATTGTTACTGTTCATAGGCCACAAACGCGACGTGTTTTTTGTGAGTGAAGCGAAGCGGAAGTCACAGAAAACCGGAGAATTGCAGCGCCAAAACGCTGATTTTGCGTTTTGTGTGCATCGCGAAGCGTGTTACTGATCACGGAACTGCTGTATTTTGCAGTGAAGTGAACAGTAACGCAAAATTAGCCTAAGCATGGGTACCGCTTACAAGAATGGCTTGGACAGAAGAATTTGCGCAGGATAAAAGGGAAACAAGCATACAGTTATGAAAAAGGAGCAGGATCATGTCAGCGAGAAGTAAAAGCAATCATTTTTTGGTACAGGGGAGCATTTTGGCAGTTGCCTCCATCTTAGTCCGTGTCATAGGGCTGATTTACCGTATCCCCATGATAAGGATCATCGGAAGAGAGGGCATGGGTTTATATTCCAATGCTTTTGAAGTATACAATATGGCTTTGATTCTTTCCTCCTACAGCATACCCATTGCCGTATCCAAGCTGGTTGCGGTCAGAAGAACCAAGAAGGAGTATCGAAACGCCTACCGTATCTTTCTATGTGCAATGATCTTTGCCGTGGGAGTCGGGCTGGCAGCGACCCTGCTTCTCTTCTTTGGGGCAAATCTCATAGCAACCGTGGTGCTCGGCAGTCCTGACACTGCTTTACCCTTGCGGGTGCTGGCCCCTACCATATTTGTATTTTCCATCATGGGAGTAATGCGCGGCTTTTACCAGGGAAAGAATACCATGGTACCCACGGCGGTGTCCCAGGTGCTGGAACAGATTGTGAATGCGGCAGTCAGTGTATACGCTTCATGGATTCTAATTAAAAATAATAGTGCGGCTCCCAATATGTCCGCATACGGTGCGGCGGGCGGAACCCTGGGTACCTTTGTGGGAGCCTGTGTAGCATTAATGTTTCTGGTTTTTGTATTTATGATATATAAGCCGGTATTAAACAGACAGATGAGGCATGATACCGCCTCCAGGCGGGAAGCTTATCCGGAGCTTTTCCGGCTGCTTCTGATGACGATCGCTCCGATTATTCTGAGTCAGACGGTGTATCAGATCAGCGGTCTGATCGACAACTCTCTTTTCGGACACATTATGAAGGGGAAGGAGATTGCCTCTTTTGATCTTCCTGTTTTACTGGCGGAAGGAGCCGCGGCGGGCCAGCTTTATATCGAACAGTTTCGAAACACGTTGCTGGGCATTTACAGCGGTGAATACAGGATATTGACCAATGTGCCGGTAGCCATAGCTACCTCCGTCGGAGCTGCGATTGTTACTACGGTATCCGCGGATATGGCAGGAGGAATGATATCTTCTATCCGCCATAAGATACATGCGGCAGTCAAATTCAATATGATAATTGCTATTCCTGCCGCAGTAGGAATGGGGGTATTGGCTTCCCCGTTCATGACTCTGGTATTTAAGGATCATTTTCAGCTGTCGGCTAATCTGATGATGCTTGGTTCTGTCTCCATCGTATTCTACGCATATTCAACGGTATCATCGTCGATACTGCAGGGCATCAATCGTATGAGCATGCCGGTAATACACTCCGCCATTTCCTTGGGGATTCATGTGGCAGTGGTATTTTTGCTCCTTTACTTCACACCCCTGAGTACCTATGCGCTGGTGATTGGTAATGTGACCTTTCCGATGGTGGTATGTATCCTGAATTGGATGGAAATAGGAAGGTGTCTGGATTATAAGCAGGAACTGGTCAGGACCTTTGCCATTCCTTCCGTGAGTGCAGGGCTGATGGGAGTGGTAACTTATCTAGCCTATCAAGGGCTTATGCTTTGGACCGGGAAGATGATGCTTTCCACTCTGCTGGCCTTTTTACTGGCGGTCCCCGTGTATTTTATTCTTTTGATTTTTATGAAGGGTATAAGTGAAGAGGAACTAAGCTTTATACCCAAGAGCGGTGGAATTATAAGAATACTGAAGAAATTTCGATTATTATAGAATATTGCAAGCAGCCAAACGGCGGTTTTGAAATCAGTGAATCATTCACACATTTCAAAGCTGCCGTTTTTTGTCTGGCTTTTTTACAGTTCAGAATACAGAAGGCTGAACTGCAACGGGATTTTCCAAAATGAGGTAAGATTTACTTGATGATAATTGGAAAATAAGCTATACTGATGGTGAGAGATGGCTCGAATTATAATGATATAAGTCGAAACAGGTAATAGGGCGGCAAAACTATAATGCCGGCTGAAACAGATGATATCCGATTGGAGACAATACATCGGCAGAATGGGATGGGAGAATTGCATGAAAAGAGGAAGAATAAATCGAAACAAAGCGCTCAGCGGTCTGATTTTGATACTACGGACAGGTATCCTCCTGTCAGCAATGCTCCTTGCTCTGCACTATCCGGGAAATGCCGGCGCAGAAGAATTGCCTTCAAAAGGGGATCAGGAGCTGGCAGACAGACGCATTCTTTTTATTAGCTCCTACAGTGAGAGATTTGTAACCGTGCCTGATCAAATCAGGGGCCTGCAGTCAGTGCTGGCTTTCCGGGGGGCCCTCCTGGATATAGAATATATGGATACAAAGAGATTCTCCACGGAGGAGAATATTAAGAATTTCTATTTGAGCCTATCCTATAAATTGAAGAGTCTTCCTGCCTATGATGCCGTTATTGTAGGGGATGATGCGGCTCTGCAGTTTGCAATGGATTATCAAGAAGAGCTTTTTAAGAAAATTCCTGTTGTTTTTTTCGGCATTAATGATAAAGAGAGAGCCAAAAAAGCTAATGCCAATCCATATATGGCAGGCAGTATCGAAGAGACCTCCCTGATTGAGAACATCGAGCTTGCCTACCGATTCAATCCCAAGGCGGAGAAGGTCATCGGCATCGTTGACGGGACATTAACCGGACAGGGAGATCAGAAGCAATTGGAGGAAGCGGCGCTGGCATTTCCGGAGTTGGATTTTGAGGTCTATAATGTCTCCGAAGGGACCTTTGAAGAGTTTGGTAAAAGGCTGGAAGAACTGGACAGTAACTGCATTCTGCTCTTTCAAAGCATGAATCAGGATAGTGCGGGAGTGTATCTTGAGCTGGAGGAGCAATTTGCATTTTTGAAGAAGCACACAAGAGTTCCGGTATACCGGGCCAGTGTCGGAGGAATTGGAGATGGCCTGCTGGGAGGTTGGATGATTGACTACGAAGCGATGGGGAGATATGCGGCAGAGATTACCTGCCGGATACTTGGCGGAACGCCGGTTGATACCATTGCATTGCTGGAGACCACACCACATTACCATATTTTTGATTATCACATTATCCAGGAATACGGAATTGATCAAAGGCTCATTCCGGAAGGTGCGGTATTGTTTAATAAAGAAATCTCTCCTCTGGAGCGTTACCGTAAATTCTTCATCAGTGCCGGGATCATCGTTCTCTTTCTGGCCATAGTTACAGTGATTTTGTCCATCGATAACATAAGGCACAGAAAGATGCAGAAAGCGCTCCAGGAGAGCCATGAAGAGCTGGTGTCAACCTACGAGGAGCTGACAGCCTCCGAAGAAGAGCTGAAAGCCCAGTATGAAAAGATAGAGGATATGGCGAAGCACGATTACCTGACCAATCTTCCGAACCGCCTGCATTTTGTTGAAAAGCTGTCGCGGGAGCTGGAAACAGGCTCATACGGTGTGGTGATGCTGCTGGATATCGATAATTTTAAGGGAATTAATGATACTCTGGGACATGTATACGGTGACCGGCTTTTGCAGGAACTGGGAGAGCGGCTTTCCAAAGAGCAGGATAACCGGATGTTCTGTGCCCGGTTCGGCGGGGATGAATTCCTGGTTTTAATCAGCGAGGTAAGAGAGCTGGAAGAGATAGAGGCTTATATCCTGAAGCTTCAGAAGGTCTTTAACGAAGCATTTGTAATCGACGGGATTGAGAACAGCGTTAGCTTCAGCATGGGCATCACCCGTTATCCCCAGGACAGCGATAATCTGGATCAGCTTATTATGAATGCTGATGCGGCTATGTACAAGGTGAAGCATAACGGCAAGAATAATTATATCTATTACCAGGAGGCAATGAAGGAGGAGATAAGAGAAAAGAAGGAGCTGGAAGCGCTTCTCCGGCAGGCCGTCCGGGAGGAAGGCTTTTATCTTTGCTATCAGCCTCAGGTGGATGCAAAAACAGGGGAGATCATTGGCGTGGAAGCGTTAGTACGTTTGAAGGACCGTAATATCAGCCCGGGCGTATTTATCCCCGTTGCGGAGGAGACAGGACATATCATTGCAATCGGCCGGTGGGTTGCCGGAGAAGCGGTAAAGCAGCTGGCAGACTGGAGAAAAAAAGGCTTCAGGGAAAAGATGATATCCATTAACTTCTCCAGCAAACAGTTGAAGGACAGAGAATACACCTCCTATTTAATGGAGTTGTTGAAAGCCTATGATATCTCTCCGGAATACATCGAAATTGAAATTACGGAAAGCATCTTCCTGGAAAACAATATCCAGACCATGGAATTCCTCCAGGGACTAAAGAACGCGGGACTGCGGATTGCATTGGATGATTTCGGAACGGGATATTCCTCCCTGAGCTATCTCACTTATATTCCGGTGAATAAGATTAAGCTGGATAAATCCATTAATGATAAATTTCTGCTGTCGGGCAATATGGAGGTTATGGACAGCATCATCTCCCTTGCCCATAGTCTGAAGCTGAAGATCACCGCAGAAGGGATTGAAGACTATGATAAATATCTTCAGTTGCGGAGGAGCGGATGTGATTATATCCAGGGATATCTGTTCGGCAAGCCGCTTAAGGCGGATGAGACGGAGAAGGTATATAATTTAAATCTGTTGGAGAGGTTAGAGAGGGAAGCTAATTTACTTAGGTGATACCTGTATAAATAAGAAAATTCTGGAGATAATTAAGCCGAAGGAGTGGTTTCTTATGAAGCTAAGAAAGGCGTTAATTTATCTCGGAAGCTTTGCAGTATTAAGCATCATGTTCAGCATTTGCTACTATATGAGCTATTTACATGCATTGAATCAATTTAATCAGAAAGCGATTGAACGCAAAGATCAGCTATTTGCGCTTACCAGGGCGGATAATCCGTTAGCTCAGGAGGATAGCCAGCTGGCTCAGGTGGAAAATCCGACGCCCGGGGTGACAGCAGAGGATAACGAAGCCGTAGCGGCAAACGAGCAGCAGGAAGCTACGGTGTTGCCAACAACCAAATATATACTTGAGGTCTACGATATGAAAACCGATGTAACGGATAGTCAGGAGCTTAACCCTCCTGCGTATTTGGTTGGACTGACCAGGGATCAGGTGGAGGAATATCTTACTACCTACATGAGCGATCTGCCCTTATCGGAGTATAATAAGGGTTTGATTTCCTATGAACTGGTGCGGTTTTCCGGTACCGAGGTTGTAATTAAGAAGACCTATAATGAAGATTTTGTGCCCTTCCGTTTTTATATTATAGTGAAGGACGGCTACGTGGTGGTATATAACAGCGATTTGAAGAGTGTATATAATTATACTCATATTCTCGCAGCCACCCTGCCGGAGAAGGATCGAATTGCTTTAAGCCAGGGTATCTATGTGAACAGTCTGGAGGAATTATATTCTCTCCTGGAAAGCTTCACAAGCTGACAGATGAATGTTACATCTCAGACGATAATATCCAGCCTCACTTTTATTTGCTTTTCCTTCGCACGTTCAGAACGCTCCGCTTCACAAGATGTGCTCAGCCAGTCTGCATAAAAGCGAGGCTGGATACTATCGTCTGAGATGTAACATTCAAGTGGAATAAAACAAAGAAGTGCTTGAAATAATGCCCCCATTAAAATATAATGAAACAAATATATTCTTGTCATTAGTTTTGTTCCGTATTTGTTTATATATTTGTTCATAGGAGGCTGCGCGGGTGAAATATGACGTAATTATCGTTGGTGCCGGAGCTTCCGGCTTAACCGCTGCGATTGCCGCTGCGAGAGAAGGAAGTTCGGTGCTTGTGATCGAGCATAAGGATAAGGCAGGTAAAAAAATATCTGCAACCGGCAACGGAAAATGTAATTTTACCAATAAACTTCAAAATCCGGATTGTTACCGGTCGGACGACAGTACATTTGCTAGGAAGGTACTGTCTTGTTTTGATGTTGACAAAACCCTCAGGTTCTTTGATGAATTAGGGATTTATCCTAAAGAACGGGAGGGTTATTATTATCCCAATTCGGAACAGGCAGCCAGCGTAGTACAGGTGCTGTTGATGGAGGGTGCGCGATTGGGCGTAGTATACCGGTATTCAGAAAAGGTTGCAGAGATTAAAAAGCCTGATTATGTCTGCCAACATTATACTGTAATCACACGGAACGTACAGGAGAATGCGGTTCACTCCTATAGCGGCAAAAGCTTAATTCTTGCGGCCGGAGGTTGTGCCTCACCGCAGCTTGGTTCCGACGGAAGCGGCTTTGAACTGGCAAAGAGTATGGGGCATACGGTGATTAAGCCCCTTCCTGCACTGGTACAGCTAAAGTCACCGGACAAGTACTGTAAAACTGTGTCGGGAGTGCGGGTGGTCGCAGGACTCGGTGTATATACGGAGCAGGGAATGCTGGCCGAGGAGCAGGGCGAAGTTATATTTACGGATTATGGAATCTCGGGTATACCGGTTCTTCAAGTCAGCCGCTATGCTGCCAGGGCTCTGGACCGTGGGGATTCCTGCTGGCTTATGCTGGATTTTGTCAAGGACATGCCGAAGGAGGAGTTAAAGAGGAGGCTGCGGACACGAATCAATAAAAATCCGGATAAAACCCTGGAGGAGATGATGATCGGCCTGTTGAACCATAAGCTGAACTATATCCTGATTAAGGAAGCTGGGATGGACCCGGTTCGGCCATCATCCAAGATGACAGATCAGGAATTGGAGAGACTGGCAAGGCAAATCAAGGAGCATAAGATGCGGATTCACGGCACCAATTCCTTTGAACAGGCCCAGGTTTGCTCCGGAGGTGTTGATACCCGGGAGGTGAATGGGGCTACGATGGAATCTCTGTTGCATAAGGGCTTATACCTGGCGGGGGAACTGCTGGATGTGGATGGCACCTGCGGAGGCTATAATCTCCAGTGGGCCTGGAGCACCGGATATCTGGCCGGCCAGACAGCGGGGCGGGGCCGGAATGAATAATGAAAGAGAAATGATGAAGCTGCCGACGGCGTGAGAAGGAAGCAAAGAAGAGAAGCCGCAGCATGATATAGGATTGAAAGGTTGAATTATGATTAGAGTATCACAGTTAAAGATTCCGGTAAAACACCGGGAGGAGGATTTGAAGCTTGCCGCAGCCAAGGTGCTGAGGCTTCCTCCGGACCGGATTATCGGTTATAGTATAGTGAAGAAATCCATCGACGCCCGTAAGGACGATATAAAATACATCTATACGGTGGATGTGTCGGTGGCTCTAAAGCCGGGAGAGAAGGAAGAAACAATCCTTAGCCGTTGCAAAAATGACAACGCATCCATGGCAAAGACGGAGAATTACAACGTTCTTCCGGCAGGCACCGAGAGGCTTTCCAAACGCCCGGTGGTTGTGGGAACCGGGCCTGCGGGACTGTTTTCGGCCTACTTGCTGGCAAAGCATGGCTACCAGCCCTTGGTTCTGGAGCGGGGCTATGAGGTTGCCAAGAGGGTGGAAGCAGTCGAACATTTTTGGAGAACCAATGAGCTTAATCCGGAATGCAATGTTCAATTTGGTGAAGGCGGTGCAGGAACCTTTTCCGACGGCAAGTTGAATACCCTGGTTAAGGACGTCCGGGGACGCTACCGGCTGGTGATGGAAACCTTTACAACCTTCGGCGCACCGCCGGAGATTTTATATCTGAATAAACCGCATATCGGCACGGACCGGCTCCGGCTGGTGGTGGAAAATATGCGAAAGGAGATTGTCCGGCTGGGAGGAGAGGTGCGTTTTGGTTCGGCACTGACGGATCTGGTCATCGAGAATGGGAAGCTGACTGAAATTGAAATCAATCATAAAGAAAAACTGCCCTGTCAGGTATTAATCCCGGCGATTGGACACAGCGCCCGGGACACCTTCACCATGCTGCAGCAAAGAGGATTGGAGCTTTCGGCAAAAGCATTTGCGGTGGGGCTGCGTATTGAGCATAAACAGAGCCTGATCAGTGAGGCCCAGTACGGCAGGGATTATATTCATCTTCCGGCGGCGGATTATAAGCTGACCCACCAAACCGCGAGCGGGCGGGGAGTCTATTCCTTCTGTATGTGTCCCGGCGGCTTTGTGGTGAATGCCTCCTCGGAACAGGGACATCTTGCGGTAAATGGTATGAGCAATTACCACCGGGACGAGGTCAATGCCAACAGCGCCATTGTGGTGACGATTCAGCCGGAGGATTTCGGATCGAAGGATCCGCTGGCAGGCCTTGCATTCCAGCGGAGCTTCGAGAAGGCAGCCTATCAGGCGGGAGAAGGGCATGTTCCGGTTCAGCTGTTCGGAGATCTCTTAAATAACCGGGAAAGTGTCACCATTGGAGGCATCACCCCGAATATTAAGGGAGCATACCGGCTGACGAATCTGGCTCATTGCCTGCCGACAGTAGTTATAGATGCCCTGAAGGAGGGAATACTGGCCTTTGATCGGAAGATTCGCGGGTTTGCCAGTGAAGAAGCTGTGCTTGCCGGAGTGGAAAGCAGGACCTCTTCTCCGATTCGTATTCATCGGGATGAGAATTTGGAGGCAAACATCAGAGGAATTTATCCCTGCGGAGAGGGTGCCGGTTATGCCGGAGGAATAACCTCGGCTGCGATTGATGGAATCAAGGTATTCGAAGCGGTGGCAGGCAGATATGGACCGATGATACAATAAGGCGTAGTGAGTATGCTGCAAGCTTGCTTGCGAGCATACGATCGGAGCTGAAGATCATGAACACGGTTTATGTTCATGATACAATAAGGCGTAGTGAGCATAGTGCGAGGAAGGCGCTCACACAACAAGTTTACAACAGAAAAGGAAATTGATTCACTCGGAGGAAGAAGAATGCAGAGCAGAGAGCAGTTGAAGCGTAAAAAAAGAATCGTAGTCAAAATCGGGTCCTCATCCTTGACCCATCCGGAGACGGGAAGCCTAAATCTTGATAAGATGGAGCGTCTGGTGAGAATTCTTACGGATCTTCGTAACCAGGGAAAAGACGTGGTGCTGGTGACCTCAGGCGCAATCGCCGTAGGCAGGAAAGCGCTCGGTATCCTGGAGCGCCCTACCAAGCGTTCCGTCAAGCAGGCCTGTGCGGCGGTCGGCCAGGCCAGCCTGATGATGGTGTATCAGAAGCTCTTTGCCGAGTATAACCAGGCAGCAGCTCAGATATTAATGACGAAATATACAATGATTAATGATATCAGCCGCTATAATGCAAAAAATACCTTTGAAGAGCTGTTCGCCATGGGTGTGATTCCCATTGTCAATGAAAACGACACGGTTTCTACCGAAGAATTGGATCTGGACTTCGGGGATAACGACACCCTGTCCGCCATTGTAACGGCACTGGTGGAAGGAGACCTGCTGATCCTGCTGTCAGATATTGAAGGCTTGTACACGGATGATCCCCATACGAACAAGGAAGCCCGGCTGATTAGCTGCGTTGCGGAGATTAATGAGGAGCTCAGTGCCATGGCTAAGGCGTCGATAAGTTCCGTAGGGACGGGAGGTATGGCGACCAAGGTCTCGGCTGCCAGGATTGCTACGGCCTCGGGTGCCGATATGGTAATAACCAACGGGGAAAATGTGAGGAATATTAATCATATTATAGAAGGAAAAGAGATAGGGACCCTGTTCCAGTCACGGAAGAAAGAAAATTTTAATATTATGGACTATATTAGCTCAAAGCAATACCAGAACTAGGAACACAAAAAGCTTATTGATCAGAACGGAGATATCGATGGACGAACAAAGAATTACCAGAATCAACGAATTATACCATAAATCACAGAAGGAAGGCCTGACGGAAGACGAAAAGCAGGAGCAGGCAAAGCTGCGTCAGGAATATGTTGCCGCAATACGCCAAAGTCTTCGAGGAACCCTGGAGAATGTTTCAATTGTCAATCCGGACGGAACGGTTGAAAAAGCATCCGACCGCAGAAGCAATAAGCAGGATTAACTTAAAATCAGATTAAAACAGAATAAGCAGAATTTAATCATAACTGTCGTGATTTTTTAAGAATGGGATGATATACTATGACAAAGGCTGATATCCGAAGCAGGATGAAATCGGAGCGTACTTTGGTTACGGAGAGAGATAGGCTTGCATGGAATGGGGTCATCTATGACCGGATCATCAATACCGGAGAATATGAAAATGCCGCTGCCTTATTTGGTTATGCATCCTTTGGTGCGGAGGCGGATACCGGAAGAATCCTTGCACATGCGCAGAATACGCAGAAAAAGATATACCTGCCCAGAGTGGAGACGAAGGAACGGATGGAATTCTATCAGTTTTATGACGGGAGCCGATTATCCGTCAGTAAATTTGGCGTACCCGAGCCGGAGCCGGACAAAAAGCTGCTTTATCCCAGGAATGTATCCCGGGAGGAGAGGCCTTTGATGCTGTTGCCGGGGCTGGCCTTTGACCGTGAAGGAAACCGGGTCGGATATGGAGCGGGATATTATGATAGATATTTAGCGGCCTTCCCCCAAGATTATTTTTTTAAAGTCGGAATATGCTATGATTTTCAGTTATTGGAACAGGTTCCAGCGGGAAGTCATGATATCCGGGCGGATATGGTAATCACACCTTCCGGGTGCTTTGGCATATAAAACTTATACCGGAGCAGGTACAACTGTAACAATCAGAGAATGAGAGGAGGAATAGAATGAATTATCTTGAACAGCTGGGCTGTAACGCGAAAAAGGCCGCCAGCGCCTTGAACCTGCTGGGGCAGGAGAAGAAGAACAATACCTTAAGAGTCTGTGCAAAGGCCCTGGTTGACGCGGAGGAACAGATTCTTGCCGCCAATGAGGAGGATGTGCAGAAGGCGGTTCTTAACGGAATGAAGAGTTCTCTGGTGGATCGGTTGAGGCTGACACCGGAACGAATTAAGGGAATGTCGGATGCGATTATAGAGGTCTGTTCCTTGCCAGATCCTGTTGGCGAGGTCCTGTCCATGACAGTGCGCCCTAACGGGCTGACCATCGGACAGAAGGTGGTCCCCCTGGGCGTAATTGGTATTATATATGAATCCAGACCCAATGTTACGGCAGATGCTTTCGCGCTGTGCTTTAAGACCGGAAATGCCGTGATTTTACGGGGAGGTTCGGATGCCCTGCAATCCAATAAAGCGATTGTCAAGGCTTTAAAGGAAGGACTTGGCACCGCCGGGGTAGCAGAATATGCAGTCCAATTGGTAGAGGATACCTCAAGGGAAGCAGCAAGGGATTTCATGAAGCTGAACGGCTACATAGATGTCTTGATACCGCGGGGCGGAGCCGGACTAATTAAAACGGTAGTGGAAAACAGCACAATTCCCGTGATTGAAACAGGTACGGGCAATTGCCATATCTATGTGGATGAATACGCGGATCTGGCCATGGCGCTTGATATTATAGACAATGCCAAAACTCAGCGGCTGGGTGTCTGCAATGCCTGTGAATCCCTGGTGATTCATGAAAAGGTATCCAGGGAGTTCCTGCCCCGGCTTTATGAACGGCTGCATGCCAAGGAGATTGAGATACGGGCGGATGAGCGTGCCTGCGCCCTGGTCCAGGGGGTGGTGCCTGCAACAGAAGAGGATTATGTGACGGAATATCTGGATAAAATCATTTCTCTTAAGGTCGTGGACAGCATTGAGGAAGCGATAGAGCATATCAACCGCTGCAGCACGAAGCATTCTGAGGCAATTATAACCAGGGATTATAATCATTCCATGAAATTCTTAAATGAGATCGATTCCGCAGCGGTCTACGTCAATGCTTCCACCAGATTTACCGACGGCAATGAATTCGGCTTTGGAGCGGAAATCGGGATCAGCACACAGAAGCTTCATGCCAGGGGTCCCATGGGATTAAGGGCGCTGACCACCATAAAGTATATTATTTTTGGAAATGGACAGATACGGGAATAGCAATGCTTTGCATGCAGCAGGGATACCAGTGTACTTTGAATATTGTTGTAACAGTTTGAAAGGGAAAGGGATAGTACATGGAAGAAAAAAAGATATATGATTTTCCTTCAAAGAAGGGCTTTGGCGGCTTTATGAAGCGTTTTGGCAAGCTCTTTGGCCTTATTGCCATAATATTAATTGCCGTCATCTTATCCTCCAGCTCGTTTTTTACCATCTCGGAGCAGGAGCAGGCAGTGGTTACCACCTTGGGCAAGGCGAAGACTGTCAATACGGCGGGCTTGCATTTTAAAATCCCCTTTATTCAGGAGGTTCAGAAAGTTAATACCACGATTCAGGGATTGTCCATCGGTTATGATTTAAGCACAGGCGACAAAAATGAGTCAGAATCAATGATGATTACCCAGGATTTTAATTTTGTTAATGTGGATTTTTTCCTGGAATATAAGGTTTCCGATCCGGTCAAAGCGGTATATGCTTCCGAGGAGCCGATAATCATACTGAAGAATATTGCGCAGAGCAGTATCCGGATGGTGGTGGGCGGCTATAATGTTGACAGCGTAATTACCACCGGAAAATATGAGATTCAATCTGCGATTAAGACCACCATTCTTGAGAAGCTGGAACAGCAGGATATCGGCATCCAATTGGTAAATATTACAATTCAGGATTCCGAGCCTCCCACCGATGCAGTAATGGAAGCCTTCAAATCGGTTGAAACTGCAAAGCAGGGCAAGGAAACGGCAGTAAATAATGCCAATAAATACCGGAACGAGCAGCTGCCTCAGGCGGAAGCCAAGGTTGATAAAATATTGCAGGATGCGCAGACTTCCAAGACACAGCGTGTTAATACAGCCCATGCAGAGGTAGCCCGTTTTAATGAAATGTATAAAGAATACAGCAAATATCCGCTGATTACAAAGCAGAGAATGTTTTATGAAGCGATGGAGGATGTTCTTCCTTCCTTGAAGGTGATTATTGATAGCGGAGATTCCGCGGTGCAGAAGCTGCTTCCGTTGGATAGCCTGCTGGAAGGAGGGAATGTGCAATGAAAAAGGTAAAGAGATTTAGCGGAATTCTGGTAACGCTCCTGGTGATTGCAGGTGTAATCACCTTATTATCAACGGCAATCATCACGAAGGAGAATCAATACACCTTAGTGAAGCGCTTCGGTAAGATTGAGCGGGTGAACAGTGAAGCAGGCTTATCCCTGCGTACCCCCTTCATTGAAACGGTAGATGTGCTCCCTAAGAATATACAGTTTTATGACATGAAGGAATCCGATGTTATTACCATGGATAAAAAAACCATGGTTGCCGACAGCTATGTTCTGTGGAAGATAAAGAATCCTATTCTTTTTGCCCAGACTCTGAATTCCTCCGTAGCAGCAGCCGAAGGAAGAATTGATTCCATTGTCTATAATGCGATGAAGAATGTTATCAGCAGCCTGTCCCAGGCGGATGTCATCAGCGGCAGGGATGGAGAGTTGAATCAGGCATTTATGGAGAATATTGGAGATTCTATGGAGCCCTATGGGATAGAGCTGATTTCGGTAGAGACAAAACATCTGGATCTTCCCAGCGACAACAAGAATGCCGTATTTGAGCGTATGATTTCCGAGCGAGCTCAGATGGCCGCAACCTATACGGCGGAAGGAGAATCGGAGGCTCAGAAGATCCGTAATACCACGGATAAGGAGGTTGCCATCAGCATCTCCAATGCGGAAGCGGAGGCCGCCAAGATCACCGCTGAAGGGGAAGCAGAATATATGAGAATTCTTTCCCAAGCGTATTCCAGCGAAGCCAAAAGCGAGTTTTACACCTTCATCCGTTCTCTGGAAGCGGCAAGAGTTTCCTTAAGCGGCAATAATAAGACCTTGATTTTATCGGAGGATTCACCGATTGCACAAATCTTTTATGAAATAAAGTAAATCTTAATCCAAGGCTGATATACAACTAAGGATCACTTGTTAATAATGGCGGGTCATTATGCAAGATAATATCATAAAAAAAGAAGTATCTCATATAATTATGTGAAGAATCGTTCTTATCGCGGGTGGTGTGAATTATAAGAAGTATAACCTGCATTTTCCCGATATGAGTTAATGATAAGGAAAGGTATGAGTATTCATATGATTATTGACTTGACAGAGCCGGATTTTAATTATGATAAATATATTGAGGCGGCAAAATGCCTGGCAAAACAATATAACGGCATACTTAAATATGTCACGATTGGCGAATCCCATGACAATCGTGACATTATTTTGCTGAAATTGGGACGAGGGCAAAAGTACCTGGTTTGCTGCGGCGGAGTCCATGCCAGGGAAATTATTAATCCTGTTGTATTGCTGGGAATTACGGAATACTATGCGGATTTGTATATTAATTACCGCCAGCAGAAAATTGATCTTAAGAGAAAGCTTGGCAATCCCAATGTACATCTGAAAGAGGAATATGAGCAGATGCTCTATGGTGCCTGTATTTATGAGCTGCTGCACACCTATACCATACTAATGGTTCCTCTTTTGAACCCGGACGGATATATGATTGCACAAAAAGGTTTTGACAGCATTCGCGATCCCCAGTTGAGGCAAAGCTGCATCGCTATGAAACAGGAATATCTGAGTTGGAAGGCAAATGCCAGAGGAATTGATATTAATCGGAATTTCCCGAGCCAGTTCTGGGTCAAAAAATTCGAAGGAGATTTTCCGGCCAGTGAAAATGAAACAAAAGCCTTAATCCGGCTGTTCCATGAGTATAAAAGCCTGGGCTTTTTGGATTTCCATTCCAGAGGAAAATCAATCTATTATTACCGCAACAGGATGCCGGACAGCTATAATCAAAGGCAATTGGAGCTGGCAGAGCGGCTTCGGCGGATCACCAATTATGAGCTGGAGCCTCCGGAGGAGGAGATTGATGTCGGTGATAGCGGAGGGAATACAGTTCATTATTATTCGGAAAACTTCCATAAGCCGGCACTGACCATCGAAACAGTGGAGGATGAGGCTGGGTTTCCCTTGGAGGATCAATATCGGATAGCCACCTTTAAGGAACTGAAATTATTGATCCCGGAGTTTGGGAATATGCTCCTTTCCTCCTCCAATGACATGATGAAGGAGTGAAAACATTGATGGAGATAGTTGAACCAGGTGTGCCCTGTTTTAACCATCTCCATCAATGTTTTGGTAATTTCGAAAATTCTGTTTACAAACCATATGGAAAAATGTTATACATATGTATATGCATCTTGAATGGAGAATGGGTAAAGGAATTGTTTTACGATTTCTTTGCGAGTATTGTGTTGCGCCAAATTCGCAGCCGGTAGACGAAAATGGAGGGTTATTATGGAATTTGAGTTTGACAAAATAGATATTACAAAGGAACCGCCCGAAGAGGAGCCCCAGCGTCAATGGTATTATATCGCAAAATGCAGGGAGGTCATTAAAAAAAGAAGTGAAGAGTATCAAAGGCCTCTGACCTATTGTATTACCACCTTCGGCTGTCAGATGAACAGCAGGGATTCGGAGAAAATAGCCGGTATTCTGAAGCAAATCGGATATGTGGAGGTGGATTCCGAGGATGCGGATTTTGTAATCTATAATACCTGCACCGTAAGAGAGAATGCCAACAACCGCGTCTATGGAAGGCTTGGATTTGTAGGGAAGCTCAAGAAGAAGCATCCGGGTATGATTATTGCGCTATGCGGATGCATGATGCAGGAGCCCTCGGCAGTGGAGAAGATTCAGAACAGCTACCGTTTTGTTGATATTATCTTTGGCACTCACAATATATTCAAACTGGCGGAATTATTGCAGATACGGCTGGATTCCAAGAGAATGGTTATTGATTTGTGGAAGAATACGGAGTTGATTGTCGAGAACCTGCCCAATGACCGTAAATACCAATTTAAAGCCGGAGTTAACATCATGTTCGGCTGTAATAACTTCTGCAGCTACTGTATTGTTCCCTTTGTAAGGGGCAGGGAGAGAAGCAGGAATCCGGAGGATATTCTGGAGGAGATTCGCGGACTGGCGAAGGACGGCGTTGTAGAAATCATGCTGCTGGGACAGAATGTGAATTCCTATGGCAAGAATCTGGAGAATCCGGTTACCTTTGCCCAGCTGCTGCAAAAAATTGAGGACATTGACGGAATTGAGCGGATCCGCTTTATGACTTCCCATCCCAAGGATTTGTCCGATGAATTAATTGAGGTTATGAAACATAGCGAAAAGATCTGCAAGCATCTGCATTTACCGATTCAATCCGGCAGCAGCAGATTGTTAAAGATCATGAACCGCCGCTATACCAAGGAAAGCTATCTGGAATTGGTGGATAAGATCAGGGCAGCAGTTCCGGACATCTCCCTGACCACCGATATTATCGTTGGTTTTCCCGGTGAGACGGAGGAGGACTTTGAGGAAACTATGGATGTAGTCAGAAGGGTGGGCTATGACAGTGCCTTTACCTTCCTGTATTCCAAGCGGACAGGGACGCCTGCGGCGACCATGGAGGGTCAGGTGGAGGAGCCGGTGGCAAGCCGTCGTTTTGACCGGCTGCTGAAGGAGATTCAGAACAGTTCTGCCAAGTCTGCTGGAAAGGACGAGGACACCATACAGAAGGTTCTTGTGGAGGAAATAAATGACCAGGATCCGGAGCTTTTAACCGGACGCCTCAGCAATAATTTATTGGTTCATTTTAAAGGTCCCAAGGAATTGGTCGGAACCATTGTGCAGGTGCATTTGAAGGAGAGCAGGGGCTTTTATTACATGGGAAGCTATGTGAATTAGAGAGCAGGAAGTGTTATTCTGAATAATTAGTCAAAAATCCGTTTAAAAATAATATATTTCAGATTATATAAATAACTGTACAGTTAAAAGTTTTATAACCCTAAGAAGCCTTCGTTTCCTCAGAAATATCAGGCTTTTCCTGCTTGCTTTGAATATATCGTGTTATGCTTAATTCAGGCTTTTTAGCCATAATGCGAAAAA
>JAFAGA010000041.1 GCA_023423045.1 Bacillota bacterium
TTTTTATTGCACTCAAGGTTGGCGTAGCCTGCCACTGCATAAATTTCTGGTCATAATATTTGCTTTTTCAATGTTCAAAGGGTCATATTTTTTTACATCAGTTTTTCATACCAAACTTTACACTACCTTTTGATTTAATTAAATTGATCAATTTAACCATTAGACGTTAATCTTGGGGAAAGTGTTCCAATTATTATAAAATCTGCAAAGATATACCTATTTTATGGCAAAGTGCATAAAAACCGCGGATAGAGAAGGGCTCAATCCCCTCTTATCCGCGGTTCTTTCTTATCTATTATGTTAGGCTATTTAACCTTTACTTTGATCAGCGGTCCTCTACCCGCCTTATTCATAGCCCATACGGTAATCTCGGTTTTTGCCTTCTGAGCGGGGATTTCAATGGTGTAATCCCCTTTATCGGTGATTTTACCCTCATAGAACTTATTTCCGATTTGGGCAAAAATACGGGTCTGAGTCTTTGCAACCTTTGCCGGCGCATCCTTAAATGGATCTTCCGCTGTCGGCTTTGTATCCTGTCCGGCCGCTGTATCATTCCCCCCGGTTTCACTTACCGGCACTGTGTAATCAAGCAGTTCTACCTTTCCGGTAATCTTGGTTTTTCCTGCCTTAATTTCATCTACCTTGGGCTGGTCGGGCGCAGCCTTTTTAATCTTTGAGGTCGTCGCCTTACTGGTCCCTGCAGAATTGGAGGCCGTTGCCTTCACCGCAGTACCTGAACCCACCCGGTCAATCTCAAGGCTGTAGATATACTGATCATTGGCTGCATCATACTCATAGGCAGTGGTTTTATATACCTTGGTTCCAATGGTTAAATTTATCTCGGAGCCCTTTTTAGCAATCAGCTGAACCTTTTTGTCCGTATTGGTAATCTCTCTCACAAAGCTGGGTGCATCAGGCGTACTCGCAAGAACCTCCGTCTTGTTGGCCATGAGAATCTTGCCGTCAGTGAACCGCACCATAGCATAGATAACCCTTCCGGCTTGCAGCTTTTCATCCAGGCTATATCTGAATGTCCCGAATTCATCCGTCTCCACTAAATATAAGGAGCTTTTAAAGTCCTTTCCGGAACCGGAGGTAATTGCCAGATATACATCGCCTTTATCCACATAGTTACCTGTAATCTGATAGGACTGATCCGAAATCCGGCCAAAGGTGAGATCGGTAGAATCAGTGCTTACCTTTTCCTCGATATCCCTTACAACAACCTGTGCCGCATAGCTGGGACGGGTCAGGCCGTACTTTGTATCGAACGCGGTGACTGTGATCACATCGCCGGCATATAGCTGAGTGTTGAATTCATATTTAAATTTGCCATTGGCATCTGTTACCATATCATATTTATTTTTGCCCAATGTAATTGTAATATCATAGGCATTGGCTGCGGCAGTGATATAACCGGTGATTGTATTTTCAATATTGCTTATCTCGTATACCACAGGCGCGTTAGGACCTGAGTCCATTACTGTCGTGGTAAATATGCGGCTGTTTCTGGAGATGTGGTCCAGACTATAGACCTTCACAACTGAACCCGCTTCCTGGGGAGGCACCAACAGGCTGAAGTAGCCCAGCTCGTTCTTCTCAAATTCAACCTCTTTTATCTGCAGACTAGGATCATAAATCTCCGTATTCTTTTCGTACAGCCCTGTTCCTACGCCCTTGGCAACATATACCGTATCCTTAATAATAACAATCGGATAAGCATCTTCGTCATCAAGCTCTCCGGTAATGACTCCGTTGGTATTGCGTATAGGGTTGATGCTGGGAAGATTGGGTCCTGTTCTCTTCACCGGAACACTTACTCTGGCGCTCTCCAGCCCTTTGGCCTCATCTTTCAGGTAAACGGACACCACCGTACCGGAAGGCTGTGCCGGCAATGCATAAGAGAAGGTACCGCTTCCCGAAACCTTGCTTTCATAGGTACCGGTATAGGCTTCAAAGATAATTTTGGCATTCGGTTCCCCGCGTCCGGAAATCTTGCTCTTCCGGTTCGTATAGGTCTCAAAGGTCGGAGATGCCAGCAAATCGTCTCTAAAATTATCGACTGTCACATGATATACGGACTGATTACCCTTCACATCCTCGGCATATATGGTATAAGTGCCGTTTTCGGATATGGTAAAGGTGTTATCCTTATCCAGTTCCATTCCGGTGGATTTTGCGAAGAAGTCCAGCTTCTCGTTGCCCTTGACGTAGCGAACCATCTTCAGGGCGGAGCGATCCGTAACGCTTACCGCAATCTTATAGGGTGAAGCTGTAGCGCTGGTGATTACCGGAGTCGCCACGATATGCGGCCCCACCTTATCCCCCTGGTCCGCCGGATAGGATGCAACATAATATTTGTAAAGGTCCGAATCCTTAAGATGCTTTACATACCAATCCGATTTCTCGAACAGGTCAGCGCCGTAATAGGGAACCTTGACAATAAAGCTGTTATTACCGTTCATGCTCACCCGCCAGTTATAATCCAGTCTGGGAATCAGGCTGTCATCATCGGTAATCTGCTTCATATATTTACTTAACACGGTCTGGGACCGCACGAAGCCTTTTAATACCGCCTGGTTTTCAACTCCCTTATTTGCCTGGGTCGGCTTTGTTATCTTATTGGTCGCAAGCAGGAACTCCATATCGTCCGTTACCGGCTTTCCGTTATAGGTCAGGCTGCTGATACGGCTGCTCACGCTGATCTTATTACCGCTCAGATCATAACGAGGTTCACGGAATGTATCTACTACATAGTCAACCCCGTCAAATACAAAGAAGTTGCTCCAATCATCAAGCCAGTCCTCACGGAGCAGGGATTTCAATCCTGTTTCCTTCATCAGCTCACTCATTGTACCGCTCTTCCACTTGGTACCGGATGCCGTTGTCTCATAGGCACTGGCGGACCATTCCAGCCACTCCCTCAATTGTTTCCCGTTGATTGTATAGACATATAGGTAATTATTATAGGGCTGAATAGCAGACAAGCCGGATTCTGTAATTTTATCATGTATATTTATGAAATCATCAATGCTGTTTGCACCGTAAGCCATATAGGTAGATGCCGCTACGACAGGATAATCCCGGTACTGGGTTCCGGTCGTTTGGGAAAACCGCCGGGCATAGTCGGTTTTAGCATCATTAAGCAGCTGTATCGACGAGTTATCTCCAAGCATTCCAAAGAAATTATGGATTAATTCTCCCTTGCCAAGGGTGGCAATGACCTCTGTGGAGTAATTCAGCAATTTCTTCTCCCAATCCCCGTACAGATTGGCAAGCGTCTTATTCTCAGTAGTATTCGACTCTGATACCATGCGAAGGGCAGAGGTACGCTCAGAGATCTGAAGATTGTCTTTATATACCGTCAGTGTTAAATCCACCACACCCAGCGCACTGCCGCGGTCTCCTGCCATAATTACATTCTTGCCGTTCATCAGATAAGTTTTTCTATCTACTCTCGGCAAGGTATAATAAGGAGAGGTCATATCCGTGGTGGGGAATAAATTATGTTCATGTCCGCACACAACCACATCAATATCCTCAATCTTTGTTAATGCATATGCCACATTCTTAAAGTTTAGTTCCGGATTCTCAGGGCCTATTCCTGTATGGGACACACAGATAATCACGTCCGCCCCCATCTCCTTCAGCTTCTTCGCCTGAGCCTCGGCATTCGCCACCATATCCTCCGTCTTCAAAATCCCCGCATAACTGTGGGTTTTTGCGGTGAGATTCGGAATCGTCTGTCCAATAATTCCAATCTTAACATCAATTTTATTCCCCGCAGAGGAGGTCAGCGTTCTTGTGATCAGCATATTCTCCAGGAACGGATACTCTCCGGTCTTGGAATCTGTCACATTGGATACGATCGTAATATCTTTAAGTCCTGTGCCGTTCAGCTGACGGAGTATGTACTCATAGCCGTAATCAAAATCATGGTTACCCAAGGTTATGGCATCATAGCCAACCTGAGCCATGGCCTGGTAAATCGGCTGGATTTCCTCCTGATTCTCTGCAAATATGTACTCGGTTGTGTAATCAAAAAGCGTATCTCCGGCATCCACGGTAATTACACTTTCCGCAGGCACCTCACTTTTTGTTTTCTTAATGAGATCGACTATTCTCGCCAGTCCGCCGTTGCTGTAGTCGACTCCCTGTTCATAATCCTTGCTGTTTAACTGCCCATGAAGATCCGTCGTTCCCAGAATACGCAGCTGCACCGTCTCTTTCTGGGTCGACGCTTCTGCCTCACTTGGGCCGAAGGCTTTGATATTGGGTAACACTGCAAAGAGCACAGCAATCAAAGCTGCTGCTGCAATCCATGTCTTTTTCACTCTTTTTTTCATCAATCCCTAATTCCTCCTTGTCAGTAAAAGATACTTCCGCAGCTTGCCTTATGATAAGCAATCGGGAGAAGATTATGACTTCCTGTGTTTAAGTTGTTTTAAGTATACGAAGGATGCTTAAAAACTTAAAAGGAACCCATAATCTTCTCCCGATCAGCCTTGCTTTTTTCAGAAACCCCTTTTACTAATATTAGTCACCATTACCAGCGTTTCACATCCTGAGTATATTCTAGGAGGTTAATAAGTCATTTTAATGGCAGTTTTATTACAAAATACTTACCATTTTACTAATTTGTGGTTTCATCAACTCCAACAACCGCTCCATCCGATCCGTCAGATAGAGATATCCCATCAATGCCTCAAGTCCTGTCGCGATCCGGTAATCCACCACGCTGGCGTTCTTGGCCGAGGTAACGGATTTGGCATTGCGGCCTCTCTTATATACGGCATTCTCTTCCTCCGTAAGCTGATCCTGAATCAGGTGATACAGCTCCGCCTGGGCGGTGGCCTGAACCAGCTTGGAGGCACATTTGTGAAGTTTATTAACAGGAGCATTGCCGCTTTCTACAATGCATGTCCTGATTACCAGATCAAAGATAGAATCTCCGATGAATGCCAGCGTCAGAGGGGAATAGGTTCTGATGTCCGTCTCCGGAATCCCCAGGCTCTCTCTGATCGTTCCTGCTATCCTCAGCTGTGATGTGCCGGCCGCTAACTCCTTTTCCATCTTACCCCTTCTCTGGTATCCTCTAAAATAATACCCTTTTCCAACAATAGATTTCTGATCTCATCGGATCTGGCAAATTTCTTATTCTTCCTGGCTTCCTGGCGTTCTTCAATCAGCCTTTCAATATCTTCGTCCAGCAGCTCTTCCTTCTTCTCGGTTATAATTCCGAGGATGGCGCAAAGCTTGCCAATCAGCTCATGAATTGCCGCGACGAAGCTTCTGCTGCTTTCGCTGCTGCAGCTGGTATTGGCCAGCTTAACCAGCTCAAAGATTGCCGCAATGGCATCCGCTGTATTGAAATCATCATCAAGTGCCGCCAGATATTTCTCCCGCAGTGCTTCCGCTTCGGACAGCTGCTGCTTCTCCTCCTCCGCTATGTCCCCGTCCTTCAGGGAGCTTCCTGAGAGAAGGTAATCCAGCTGTCCCTCCGCTGTCAATATCCTGGTCAGGGAGTTCTTCGCCGACTCCACCAACTCTTTGCTGAAGTTCAGCGGGCTGCGGTAATGAGAATTCAGCATGAAGAAACGAACCACCTGGGGATCGTATTGCTGGCAGACCTCACGGGCGGTGAAAAAATTGCCCTCGGACTTTGACATCTTTTTATTGTCAATATTCAGGAAGGCATTGTGCATCCAATACCGGGCAAACTGCTTATGGCTGCAGGATTCGCTCTGGGCTATCTCATTTTCATGATGAGGAAACACAAGATCCTCCCCGCCCGCATGGATATCAATCTGCTCTCCGAGGTATTTCTTACTCATGACCGAGCATTCAATATGCCAGCCGGGACGTCCGTCACTCCAGGGTGACGGCCAGGAGGGCTCTCCTTCCTTCTTCGGCTTCCACAGTACGAAATCCATGGGGTCTTCCTTCTCATCATTTACGGCGATACGTGCTCCCGCCTCCAGGTCATCAATCTTCTTCTTTGATAATTTGCCGTATTCCTCAAAGCTCCTGGTTCTGAAATAAACGGTCCCATTCTTCTCATAGGCATGGCCATTACCAATCAGCTCACCGATCATCTCAATCATACCCTCGATTTCCTCTGTGGCTCTGGGATGATAGGTTGCTTCTTTCACATTAAGGGCCTCCATATCAGTCCTTAATTCCTTAATATAACGCTCTGAGATTTCAGCTGCGGAAACTCCCTCATCCACGGCCTTTTTGATAATCTTATCATCCACATCGGTGTAATTTGTCACATAGTTCACCTGATATCCCAGATGTTCCAGATACCTCCGAAAGGAATCAAAAATAATGGCTGGTCTGGCATTCCCGATATGAATAAAATTATAAACCGTCGGGCCGCAGACATACATCCGCACCTTTCCTTCCTCCAGAGGAATAAACTCCTCTTTTTTCTGAGTTAATGTATTGTATATTCTCATATTTCCCTCCATCATGCCTGAGTACTTTTATACTATGATACCGCTTAACGGTTTATCAATCCTGCCTTCTCTTCTGGTTTAACATCGTCCAGCTTTTTCTCCAGCTCTTCCACTTTGCCGTATAGCTCCTTTAACTCTCTCCTGAGACAGATATTCTCGTTCTGGAGACAGGCCATCTCCTTTTTCACCGGATCCGGCAGATGAACATGGTCCATATCCTCTCTGGGCACACGCATATCATTCATCTTAACCACTCTTCCAGGAACACCGACCACGGTGGAATTAGGCGGTACCTCGGATAATACCACCGAGCCGGCTCCTATCTTGGAATTCTCCCCGATGGTAAAGGAGCCGAGAATCTTTGCACCCGCACTGATCATGACATTGTTCCCCACCGTGGGATGGCGTTTGCCATGTTCTTTTCCTGTGCCTCCCAGTGTAACTCCCTGATAGAGGGTAACATTATCTCCGACGACTGCAGTCTCACCGATTACCACTCCATGCCCATGGTCAATAAACAATCCTTTTCCGATTGTGGCACCCGGATGTATCTCGATCCCCGTCTTTCGCACCGTCCTCTGGGAATACCAACGGGCAATAAAAAAATGCTTTCTGACATACAGAAAATGAGCAATCCGGTACCTGATAATAGCACGAAAGCTCGGGTAGAGAAAAACCTCCAGCGGTGTTTTGATTGCAGGATCCCTTTCTTTTATTATCTGCATTTCATCCTTGACATATTGTAGTATACCCATATTCACATCCCCTTTGATGACTTTGATGTAATTTCCCATGAATGAACAAAGTGTCAGCAATCTGACACTTCGCGCCCGAGCGGATTGCGTAGCAATAAAATACATCTCCGCGAGGCGCGCATCCTGCCCGGAGGGCTTTTATATCATAGGAGCACTTTGGAGTACTTTTCTATGATATAAAAAACACCGCCTCAAAAATATAGAGGCGGTGAAAGTCGCGGTTCCACTCTATTAGTAAGCCCATGAAAGAATCAGGCTTACCTCTTTAGACAGATAACGGCTGTTGCCGGGCACAGCTAAGCCAACGCCTCACCGAACCAGCTCCCGGATGCACTTCCCTCATATTCTCGTAAAGAATGCTTTCAGCCGATGACATTCCCTCTCTGCTACTGCTCTATGAGTTACTTTTCCGTTCTTCGCTTTTCTATATTGTATACTGCATATTTTATGCATTCCTGAATTATTTGTCAACACTTTTTATCTATTATCTTTTATGGCAGCCGGTACAGCCGCTGCAGCCCCTGGCTGTCATTCCAGGTGTTACATCAAATTGATAATTCTGAATGCTCTCCAGAAGACAGACTGCATTTGCAGCAACGCCTTCCCCTGCTCCGGTAAATCCCAGCCCTTCCTCCGTTTTTGCCTTCACATTCACTCTTTCCTCTTCTATTCCCAGAACCTCCGCTATATTCTTAACCATCGCCGGAATATACGGGGCCAGCTTAGGCTGCTGTGCGATAATGGTCGCATCGATATTCTCGATGAGATACAGCTTATCCTCCAGCATTTTTCCCGCCTGCTTCAACAGCTCCATGCTGGAAGCTCCCCGGTATTCTTCCTTGTTATCAGGAAAATGCCTGCCGATATCACCAAGAGCGGCGGCGCCTAATAAAGCATCTATGACGGCATGAAGCAAAACATCGGCATCGGAATGACCCAGCAGACCCTTTTCGTAAGGTATCTTAACACCTCCGACGATGAAATCCCTGTCCTCGGTCAATCTATGAACATCGTATCCTATTCCTATTCTCATATGAAGTTTTACCCTCCTAATATCTTTTATACGGAACTAATTCCATATTATATAATTTAATATATAGTAACATAATATAAACCGCTGTTTCCCGGAAATCATTTCATCCATCCACCGGAAAGCGCCGATTATGATGCTATTATACACGAATACTTCAGGTTAATCCAGTACGGAATTACAGAGCAATTACGAAATCGCTGTTTTGTACCCCCCGGCACTCAAAATAAACCGCCCCATTCTCACCCGAACGGAGCGGTTTACTGACCACAAATGTAAATCTATTGCAAGATTAACAGCCTGCTGCGTAGTGCTGGCAGCGGCCTGTCAAAGCAGCTTCTTTAATGTACCTTTTCATGCATTCCCTGGATTCCCTTAAACTCATTCTCAGGCTCAAAGGCTACCAACGGCTGCACATTACCGTAAGTAAGTTCCGGCATCCCAGAGCTGTCAGCCCACTCCACCGCATTGATCAGAACCTTTTGAATTTCAGGCATGTGATAAACCGGGAAGGCTTCATGTCCTGGCCTGAAGTAGAATATTCTTCCCTTCCCCCGATAAAAGCAGCATCCGCTTCTGAATACTTCTCCTCCCTGAAACCAGCTGAGAAATACCAGTTCCTCCGGCATGGGAATATTAAAATATTCCCCGTACATCTCCTCCTGCGGTATCATGATTTTCTCTTCCAGACCTCTGACAATCGGATGGGAAGGGCTCACAACCCATAGAATTTCTTTTCCTCCATCCTCTCTCCATTTTAAGCATTCCGAATTCGTCCCGCAAATCTTCTGGAATATTTTAGACCCATGCCCCGAATGCAATACAATCAGGCCCATTCCTTTAACGGTAATATATTCATGCACACGTTCAACAATTTCCTCCGATACTGCATGGTGTGCCATATGTCCCCACCATATCAGAACGTCGGTTTCATCCAGAACTTCTTTGGTAAGCCCGTGCTCAGCCTCCCTCAGCACCGCTGTCTTTGTATCATAACCGGCCTCTTTCAGAAAATTAGCAATACAATTATGGATACCACCGGGATAGATCTTTGCGATCTCTTCCATTTCAACCTCATGGATATATTCATTCCATACAGTCACTCTGGTTTTATGCATATCAACTCACACTCCTTTTGCGCAGCTTCGCTGCTAATTATTCTTTTTCTTGTTCCTTAATGCAATGAGCCGGGGACAGGAAAGCTTCCCGTTCATAATTCAACCCAGGTATTCCTATCCATGGATTGAATTATTTTATCTATTACGGACTGATTGACCAGTCCATCCGCTATACCCGCCGCAAGACCATCTGATTTTTTGTTCACAAGATCAGCGAAGTCCTGCATCTGCATCTTATTATACTCTTCCGGTATGGATATGGATTGATAGCTTTTTTCTCCATTTTTATCTTTGATGCACAGCTCCAATTGATCAGCGCCGGGCACCTCATCCAGTTTATACACAATCGCTCCCTTGCTGCCGTACAGTTCCATCCTCTGATAATTACCTCTTCCATAGGCGAGCCGTGTAATAAGGAAATTGGCGTCAATCTCGTCCTCCATCTCCGTCATAAAATTGCAATAATCATCCACGTCTACCTTTCCCATATTACCGCTTCCGTCTGTCAGCTCTCTTTCCTTTACGATGGTCTTTCCCAGCGCAACGGCCCTTTTATATTCTTTACCGGTGACAAACCGTACCAGGTCCAATCCATGGGAACCTAAGTCTCCCAAGGCTCCTGAACCTGTACGTTTTTTTTGGTAACGCCATACCAACGGCACTTTCTCCTCCTCCAGTCCCCAGCTTTGAAAATATTGAAAGTCCACGTGATGAATACGCCCTATTTCTCCTCTTCTGACCAGTTCCCTCGCATATCTGGCAGCCGCTTTATAGCGGTATGAAAAACATACCATATTAGCAACTCCTGCCTTCATAACCGTATCAGCCAGGATCCTTGCTTCTTCCCCATTCATGGTAATGGGTTTTTCAAGAGAAATTGCCTTCCCTGCCTGTGCGGCCTCCATTGCAATCTCAAAATGGCAGTCATTGGGAGTACAAATCGTTACCGCATCAATATCTTCACATGCAATAAGTTCCCGGTAATCCGTATATCTCCTGGAGCCATCGATCCCATACTCATCGCCAACCTTCTTCAAACGTTCTTCATCAATATCACAAATTGCTATCAGTTCAAAATCCTTACATTCCATTATCTGCGGCAGATGAACACAGCATGCAATGGTCCCAAGCCCGACACATCCTATTTTAATCTTCATTTTTATCCTCCATAACTGACAAAATTCTTTGTATTCGGGAATCGGCACAAAGCTGCCCTATGGCAGCTCTGTGCCGTAGCCGTATCCTAATTCAATTGCAGAATATTGATACTATTGATTAGAATATCGATCATAAGCGTCCTGGTAAATCTCCATCAATCTCTCCAGACCCATTGCATTTAATTGCTTCACATATTCATCCCAGCCCTCATCGGCACCGCCCTCGGTGACCCATAACGCGCGGGTGCTTTCCACATATTTGTCAATATCTGCAATTAAGGTAGGAAGCTCTTCATTTTCTTCATTCGTAAACATAACTTTAGGATAAGGTGTGGTTACCGTACTTTCGGCAATCTTGCTGAGCGTTACCTTCAATCCGTCGCCGCTGTTGGGAGACAGCATAATTTTCTCTTCAAATTCCTTGCTTATATATTTGGGTCCGAAATCACGCAGGCTGGAATCCCAATACCACGCATCCGCACTGGTACCCTCCGGAGGATCATTCAGGGTATAGGTGCCGTCATCGTGCTTTGTAATAACAGTGCCTATTCCACCCCAGAAGTTCTGAATGCCGGCTTCTCCCGTATAGAACTCATCCACCCATCTTGCGGCAATCTCCGGGTTCTTGCAATACTTGGTTATCAATACCTCGTTACGCATAATACTGGATACTCCGTTGAAGTCTCCGCCGGTATACTGCTTTCCGTCATATCCTTTGATCGGTGCTATTACCTCGTACTCAGAGGACCATTTCCCAAAATTAGAATCCGGCGTCCAGGCATATTCCAGACCGACCCTTGCTACATTAGGATCCTGTCTCTTGGCTGTCAGCATGGAATCATCCTGAGTGAAGGTTTCCGGATCAATGATGCCTTCGGAGTATAATTTATGCAGCCACTTGATGCCTTCCTTATACGCTTTTGATGTGGGAAAATAGGTAAGTGTACTGTCCGGATTCACCATTACCTTGTAGCCAACGATATCCGTAATACCAAAAGGATTCAATAAGTCCATCGAAAGCCCCTTTGCACCGGAGATGGGGATCTCATCATTCGGGTCTCCGTTGCCGTTGGCATCCTGATCTTTAAATGCTTTTAAGACAGTATACAATTCATCCAAAGTAGTGGGGACCTGAAGTCCAAGATTATCCAGCCATTTTTTATTAATAATGGGCTGATTGCAGGACACAGGACGTTTCGGAAGGTTCTTACCCAGGGAGTACATGTTTCCGTCAGGGAAAGTTGTAATCTTCTTTAAATCCGGCATTTCTTCCAATGCTTTGGAATAATTCGGCATATATTCTGCGATGAGATCATTTAAAGGAAGGAATAAGTCCTTGTTATTCATGATATCGGCATCGTTAAAGGTCTGGTGGCCGAAAATAATATCTGGCAGCTCACCTCCGGCGAGCATGATGCCCTTCTGCTCACTCCAATCGTTTAAGGATTGCACCTGCCATTCAATTTTAACATTGCTTTTGGCCTCAAGCTCTTTTAAAAATTCATTATTCGCAAAGCTGTCACCCATATTCCCCCAACGGGTAGTGAGTACCTTAAGGGTTACCGGTTCCTTCACAATGGGCATACCGGTCTGATTAAGGTTGCTGTCCGGAGTCTCTTTTTCGGAGCTTTTATCGACACTCTCCTGTTTCCCCGTTTCATCCTTTCCTGCATCCTTCGTGGTTTCCCCCTTGGCACATCCAGCCAGTGACAGAGTCAGTACCAATATCAGAAGTATGCTCACTAATTGCTTTCCTCTTGTTTTTAACTCTCTTTTCATACGCTTTTCCTCCTCTTTTATTTGGTTTGTGTAAAGTATTTTACACTGATTTTTTATTTGAACCCTTTATTTTTCAAGGGTTACAGAGCTTTTTGAAACAAAAAAACAATGACCCCCTATTTTCGTGTATAATTGAAGTTCCTACACAACAAAAAATAACGAAAGAAAGGTCATTGTTATGGACTCAATTATACTCTATTTAATTAACATTGTTCAAGAGCAGTATAAACAAATCTGCTACTTAATTCTCTTCATCTGCAAATATATCCCTCTCAAGCAGTGGGCTTTTGATGATTCCCATTCTCCAGAATACCAGAAATTCAAAGTTGATAAACTCCCTTCCGTCTACACTCCTGCAACCTTCGATTATCAACTTTACATTGCTTATATCAAACACCGTTATGGCTACCTCATCAAGCCGGTTAAACGTCGTTCCGAAGCCGATATCCCCCTTGATTTAGTCTGTCCCCGCTGTGGTGCACCTCACGATTACTTATACAAAAACAATGGCTCCAAAGGTCAGTTCATGTGCAAGGTCTGCGAGGAACTCTTTAACTCCGATAACATCTATAAGCATACCATCGAGCTTCGCTGCCCCTACTGTGGTAACATCCTGGTTCCCAAGAAAGACCGTAAATGCTTCCGTATCCACAAGTGCATTAACCCTAAATGCAGCTATTACCTTGCCAACAAACGGAAGCTTCCATCAGATTTGAATTCTGAGGACAAACACAAATATAAGCTCCACTATATCTACCGTGAATTCACTTTGGATTTCTTCCGCATGGACTTACACTCTCTTCCGCCAAGTGCCACAGGGTTCAATTTCAAAAAGTTTTCTCCTCACATACTGGGACTGGTTCTGACCTATCACGTCAACCTGAAGCTCTCCACACGGCAGACTTCCCATGCATTGAAAGAGGTTCATGGTATCGATATTTCCCACACTACTGTTGCCAGTTATGCCATGACCGCAGCCTGTGTCATTAAGCCATTCGTGGATAGCTACGATTACAAACCATCTAACATCCTCTCTGCTGATGAGACCTACATCAAAAAGCTCGGTAAAAAGCATTATGTCTGGATTATCATGGATGCCTGCAAAAAGAGCATCCTTGGCTATCAAGTCTCCGACAACCGGAGTGTTGGTCCCTGCATCCTTGCCATGCGCATGGCCTTCGAGAAGTTCAAGGTATTCCCATCAAACGTCCTGAAATTCATTGCAGACGGTTACAGTGCCTATCCCCTGGCTGCCCAGTATATAAAAGCTCAGAAGGGATGGGAGTTTGACATAACACAGGTAATCGGACTCACAAATGACGATGCCGTATCAACTGAATTCCGTTGGGTCAAACAGGTGGTGGAACGTTTAAACCGCACGTTCAAGATGTCCTACCGCATCACCAATGGTTACAACAGTGACGAAGGTGCCTTATATGGCGTATCCTTATGGGTTGCTTATTACAACTTCCTGAGACCACATCCCCATAATTACTGGAGACCTTTAAACGAAATCGAGGAATTCGAAAAGGTCAGCAACATGCCAGCCAAGTGGGTAATCCTCATCCGTCTTGGGCAACAGAAAATCCTTGAAATACAGAAAAACACTTCTGCACTTGAGAGTGCCTGTTCCTAGATTATTGAGCCGGAGGTGATACCCAGCCACCGGAAGTTCACTTCCGGCTTGACCTTGAATGCAATAAAAAGTAATGCTACAATGCTGTGAAAACGACGGTAAGAACTTCCTGTTCCTGAGTTACTTCGCCGTCGGTGGAACCTTCAGAGCATTACTTTTTGTTGCACTCAAGGTTGGCGCTGCCTACCACTGCATAAATTTCTGGTCATAATATTTGCTTTTTCAATGTTCAAAGGGTCATATTTTTTACATCAGTTTTTCATACCAAACTTTACACTACC
>JAFAGA010000025.1 GCA_023423045.1 Bacillota bacterium
GCTTTCTGCCTGTCGCGTTTATAAATTATTATCCAAGTGTGATTTTTCTTGGGAAAGCAGGGGAGAATATTCCGATCTGGCAGTATTTCGCACCCTTGGTGGCGCTGACGATGCTCCTGATTTCTTCTGTTGTTTGGATGGCAGGGATTAAGCGGTATGCCGGAACCGGAAGTTGAAGATATGGCGAAGATATCTTTGAGATGTTAAGATACATGAAAACAGGGAGAAGCTGAGGGGATTATCCATTGCTTCTCCCTAAGTGTGTAACAAGTTCACAAACAAACGTTTTTGTGTTATGCACAAGTAAGTTACATAGTTTAACGAGAATGTAACCATTCAATCAAGTACTCATTGCTTTCGGGTATGATGGTATGTCCTCCGTCGTAAAGAATAAGTTCTACATCCTTATCCTGTGCCTTCAGCTTATCATACATTATTTCGGCTTGTTCAACAGGAACAACCTCATCTGACCGGCCATGGCATATTAACAAAGGTGTATTGATCAACTCCGGCCAGCAGACAGCGGAACGTCTTTCGTATTCCTCCGGTACTTGTTCCGGTGAATCACCAACATATAATTTTAATGTATCCTTCATTTTCTGTCCACACACATTATACATTGTCCTGAGGTCTGATACACCACTTAAGACTGCTGCTGCGGATATCCTATCTTTACCTGCGAGATTTTCTTCCTTGAGGGCGCAATAGGTTTCAAGACCGCCGCGTGAAACTCCAAGCATGTATATCTTCCCATTCCCGAAAGGCAACTGTTCTGCGATATCGATAAGATTTATTACATCCTGGACATCGGCGCCTCCAAACTCGTCTTTTCCTGTTCCACCGTCAATTCCTCTATACTGAGTGGCAATTGCAATAAATCCCAAATCAGCTAAGAAACAAAGGAAACCGGGAGATACCTTTGCTGCGTAATGTTGACCACCGCGAATAAAAATAAGTATGGGATAATTTTTCTTCAAATAGTCGGCCGGTGCGGAGATATAACCGGCTACCTCGCAGTCGCCGCTTTTATACATTATCTTGTAGTTGAATTTATTATCAAGTGCTTCGGGAATACCATAGTATTCAGCATTCGAACGATATACTTCATAATAAGATTTCGTAAGCGCTATCTCATTTATCGAAATAATCTGATCCAGTTTATCAATGTCCTCCAGTCTGCTTATACTCCTATTATTTACAGCAGTGGTTTCCGTACAATCTGAAGCAGGGGTAATGATGTCAGATGGTATTTCTTTTAGTTGAAGGTTGTTTGGAGTATTCCGGGTACAACCTGATAATGAAAATAAGAATATAAATGACATTAAAAAAGATAGCAATCGCGAGTTAATATTTGATATCACAGTTGAAATACCTCCTGGCTGTTAAAACAGTAATTCCCCGAATCGGCGTACAGATTTACGAGCGCCTCATCTTTCCCATAAGTTAATGCCTTTACTATATCATAAAACAATGATAAAATGTAAGTGCTATTTATGTCATATTTTGGGTGGTTGAAATGAATTCTGACAATATGGGTAAAGCCATAAGGGCAATACGGAAGCAACGAAAGATGGCTCAAAAGAAACTTTCTTTTAATTTTATCTAATACAGCAATCCGGCAGAGAAACTGAGGAGAGACTTTGATGAAATGGATTATTAAGATGATAAAGGTATTTGCGATGTTTGTCTTTATGATCCCGATCCTGCTGGTTTTTTCCGGGCTTATCCTGATTCCGGCGGCAAATAATCTGAAGCTGAATCAGTTGGAGAAACAGCTGCTGAAGCTTCCTCTGCCGGGGGACAGCCGGTTTATTGAAAAGCAATCCGTATGCGGAAAATTGCAGGGCAATGGAAACGGAATGAATTATCTTGTCACCATGGTAATAGAGAGCGGGCTGAGTCAGGAGGAGCTGCAGGAACATTATCGCGGATATGAGGTCTCGAAGCAGGATGGTCCGGAACTGATCAGTGAATATCTGGAGCATGATTCGATATACTATGATAAATTAGAGAATGCAGCGGATTACAGTGCCTGCTATGTCATATGTCAATATACATCCGTCGAATTCGGCTCCATATTGGAATGGGATCTCAGGGGGCATTAGCGGCCTGCTCTTATCGGTTGCCATTCTGTTTTTCCTTTGATATAATGTTGACAGACCCGAAAACGGAACCTTTATGATAGGAAGGACAACGAAGAAGTATGATTTTTGAAACACATGCACATTATGAAGATGAAGCTTTTGACATAGACAGAGAAGAATTACTGGACAACCTGCCGAAAGAGGGAATTGAATATGTGGTGGATATCTGCTCCGATGTGAGTAGTGTTGACCGTGTTCTTTCTTTAGCGGAGCGCTATCCATACATTTATGCCGCAGTGGGGATTCATCCGGAGGCGGCGAAGGAACTGAATGAGGAGCGGTTCTCCTGGCTTAAGGAGAAGGCGCAGCACCCCAAGAACCTGGCAATCGGCGAGATTGGCCTGGATTACTATTGGGATACTACGGATCCCGATACGCAAAAGCTTTGGTTCGAGCGGCAGATAGAGCTGGCAAGGGAGTTGAAGCTGCCCCTGGTGGTTCATAGCCGGGACGCGGCCAGGGACACTTATGGAATGTTAAAATCCGCGGGATCGGAGGAGCTGGGGGCAATTATCCACTGCTTTTCCTATAGTGTGGAGCAGGCCCGCCAGTATCTGAATATGGGTTTCTACTTAGGGATTGGCGGAGTGCTGACCTTTAATAACGCAAGGAAGTTAAAGGAAGTGGTTGCCTACGCGCCCCTGGAGCAATTGGTGCTGGAGACGGACTGCCCTTACCTGGCACCGGTGCCGTATCGGGGAAAGCGCAATGATTCCAGATATTTGACTTATGTGGCGAAGGAAATTGCCAATCTAAAGCATATCGATTATGATACGGTGGTGAAGGTGACCTCTGAGAATGCGAAGCGTTTCTATCGGATAGAGGAGTAGGAAGAGAGCATTTGATGGTTTTTAATAAATAGTCAATTATTCTGGTATAGTGTATGGCTATACAGTGGAAAGTATGGTAGACTTAGCCCAAGTGGTAAAACTGATGAAGGGGGAGCAGTTATGTCAGAGATCAAAGATCCGGTAATGTTTAAAGATATCATGAAGGAAGAAGTGGATAGGAAGCAGACGAGTTTTGAGGAAAAGATGGATGAGTTTCGCAGGAACCTTGATGAGTTGAAACAATATGGTGGGATAACGGAGCTCGAGAATGGCAAAACGGAATTACTCCTGAAAATGTTTGAAGAATTATATGGAAGAATAATGGAATTGGAAAAGAAAATAGCGTAAATGAATGGAAAAAACCATATGGACAATAAATTGGGAAATCCCAAGAATACAATTGAGATACTTAATAAATATAAATTCGTGTTTCAGAAGAAATTCGGGCAGAACTTTCTGATTGATATCCATGTTCTGGATAAGATTATCCTGGCAGCGGACATCACAAAGGAAGATTTTGTTCTGGAGATCGGTCCCGGAATCGGTACGCTGACACAATACCTTTGTGAAAATGCAAGGGAGGTTGTAGCGGTGGAAATCGATAAGATGCTGATCCCAATTCTGGAGGACACCTTATCGGAGTATGACAATGTTACTGTCATCAACGAGGATATTCTGAAGCTGGACTTAAATGAGCTGGTTCGGGAAAGAAATCATGATAAGCCTATTAAGGTAGTGGCGAATCTTCCCTATTATATCACGACACCCATCATCATGGATTTGTTTGAACGCCGACTTCCCCTTAAGAACATTACGGTGATGGTGCAAAAGGAGGTGGCGGACCGGATGCAGGCGGCACCGGGAGGTAAGGATTACGGTGCTCTGTCTCTGGCGGTGCAGTACTATGCAAAGCCGTATATCGCGGCCAATGTTCCGCCCAATTGCTTCATGCCAAGGCCGAATGTCGGGTCGGCGGTTATCAGCCTGACACTGCATGACGACACTCCGGTTCAGGTGGAGGATGAGAGGCTGTTATTTCGCATGATCCGTGCATCCTTTAACCAGAGGCGTAAAACCCTGGTGAATGGTTTAAATAATTCGCCGGAGCTGTCCTTCTCCAAAGAGGAGATTGTACAGGCGCTTTCCGCGCTGGGTATTTCGGAGAATATACGGGGAGAGGCACTGACGCTGGAGCAGTTTGCTGCCCTGGCAAACCAGTTGAAAATGAATATTCAATCGCATTAATATGCAGTCTGGCCGGAAGAGGAGCTCTTGTTCCGGCTTTTCTATTACATACGGCGCAATGGCACGACGTAAAGCGAACCACTATCGTTCTTGCAGCTTACTCCTTCTCTATTCTTGTTTCTACCCATTGAGAAAGTTTTTCCTTGCTGAATACATTGTTTCCCTGAATAACAGTGTAAGTACCTTGTAATTCTCCCGATTGGATAAATATAATAAAGTCATTCGTATTCATACTTAAAAAGGCAGAGGCCTCATATTCGGATAAATAGTCTCCAAATTGCGGTGTTCCGTCTGTTATTGTCCCGGAGAAGCTTCCCGATATAACAGGCGGCAAATGATATGCAATAAGTAAACCGGCGATTACTATTCCGATACTTATTATGCAACACCCTAAAAATAAAGAAAGATTAAAGTTTTTCACTATTACATTCCCCCCTCAAAAGATTGCTTTTTACATTAATATAAACTTCCAGTAACTTTATACTACCATATAACCCCTGCTCATGCAAAGCTCCGTATCATAAGTTTGGATTAATATTTAAAGATTATATTGCATAAATATTAATATTGTGATATACTGCTGAATAAAATAAAATTAAAACTTGTAAATGATACAAGAAGCTTGCAATAAATAAGAAGAACTTATAAGTATGCTTATAAAATTTAATAAGTCTTCCCGTTGCATAATTATTAGCGATCAATTATGATATATAACAATAAAACGGTCAGCCAAATGATATGCAGCGCGATGGAAAAGAAAATGATAAATTTTTTTTGCCCATTTTTAAGAGGCGGCTGATTAGTTCAAGGTAACCAGGTGATAATCCTATCATGTTTAAACAAGGGTGTTTTATAGGCAGAGGCTCTTGAGGTTAACGTATAGGAAAAAAGCGGAGGGCGCAGGGTCCGAGCAACGCCTCCCGGGAAAAGGGGATATGATATGAAAAAGAGAGAAGACATTCACAAAATATTGATTATTGGATCCGGTCCGATTATCATCGGCCAAGCATGTGAATTCGATTATTCCGGGACGCAGGCCTGCAAGGCATTAAAGCAGCTGGGGTATGAGATCGTATTGGTGAACTCCAATCCTGCAACCATTATGACAGATCCGGGGACGGCTGATGTAACCTATATTGAGCCACTGAATGTGGAGAGGTTGACACAAATTATCGAAAAAGAAAGACCCGACGGTCTGCTCCCGAATCTGGGCGGACAGTCAGGTCTAAATCTTTGCTCCGAATTGGCCGATGCCGGTGTGCTGGAAAAATACAATGTAAAGGTAATTGGCGTCCAAGTGGATGCCATTGAACGCGGCGAGGATCGTGTGGAATTCAAAAACACAATGAATTTGTTAGGAATTGAAATGGCCCGCAGTGAGGTTGCCTATACGGTGGAGGAAGCATTGAATATTGCGGAGGGCCTGGGTTATCCGGTAGTACTGCGTCCGGCTTACACCATGGGCGGCGCCGGCGGCGGATTGGTGTATAATGTGGAGGAGTTAAAGACAGTAGCAGCCAGAGGTTTGCAGGCCAGCCTTGTGGGCCAGGTCCTGGTGGAGGAATCCGTATTGGGCTGGGAAGAGCTGGAGCTCGAGGTGGTGCGGGACTCTACCGGTAAGATGATTACGGTATGCTTTATTGAGAATATTGATCCTGTGGGAGTGCATACGGGGGATTCCTTCTGCGCGGCACCGATGCTGACCATATCAAAGGAGGTTCAGGAGGAACTGCAGAGGCAGGCGTATAAGATTGTAGATGCAATCCAGGTCATCGGGGGCACCAATGTGCAGTTTGCCCGGGATCCGAAGAGCGGAAGAATCATTGTAATCGAGATCAATCCCAGAGCATCCCGCTCATCTGCCCTTGCTTCCAAGGCCACGGGCTTTCCCATCGCGCTGGTATCGGCGATGCTGGCTACCGGCCTGAATCTGTCAGACATTCCCTGTGGTAAATACGGGACGCTGGACCGGTATATTCCTGACGGCGATTATGTGGTAATTAAGTTCGCCCGTTGGGCCTTCGAGAAATTCAAGGGTGCCGAGGATAAGCTGGGAACCCAGATGAAGGCGGTGGGCGAGGTGATGAGCATTGGCAAGACCTATAAGGAAGCCTTTCAGAAGGCGATCCGCAGCTTGGAGACAGGCCGCCATGGGCTGGGCTATGCCAGGGATTTTGCCTCCAAATCCAAGCAGGAGCTCTTGAATCTGCTGCATATCCCTACCAGCGAGCGCCAGTTTATTATGTACGAGGCTTTAAGAAAAGGGGCTACGGCAGATGAGATATATGAACTGACAAAGATTAAGCACTACTACATTGAGCAAATGGAGGAGCTGGTGTTAGAGGAGGAAGCGTTGAAAGGATATTGGGGGGATATTCCTCCCGCAGCAGCCCTCAGAAGTGCCAAGCAAAATGGCTTTTCCGATAAATATATTGCTAGATTACTGGAGCTTTCAGAGGAAGCGGTCCGGAGTGCGCGGTATGAGGCCGGTATCCGGCAGGCATGGGAGAGCATCCATGTGAGCGGCACACAGGATGCGGCATATTATTACTCCACCTATCATTTGAAGGAAGATTCTTCTCCCTGTTCTGACCGGCCTAAGGTGATGATTCTGGGCGGCGGACCCAACCGTATCGGTCAGGGAATTGAATTTGATTATTGTTGTGTTCATGCGGCCATTGCCCTAAGGGAAATGGGCTTTGAGACCATCATTGTCAATTGTAATCCCGAGACGGTATCTACCGATTATGATACCTCGGATAAGCTGTATTTCGAACCGTTGACCCTGGAAGATGTGTTAAGCATCTATGAGAAGGAGAAGCCTCTCGGAGTAATCGCCCAGTTCGGAGGGCAGACACCTCTGAATCTGGCAGCGGAGCTGAAGAAGTACGGTGTGACCGTTCTCGGTACCTCTCCCGAGACCATCGATCTGGCGGAGGACCGGGACCAATTCCGGGACATGATGGAGAAGTTGAATATTCCCATGCCGGAGTCGGGTATGGCGGTAAATGTGGAACAGGCCCTGGAGATTGCAAAAGGAATTGGTTATCCGGTTATGGTGCGGCCCTCCTATGTGCTCGGCGGGCGGGGAATGGAGATCGTACATGATGATGAAAGCCTTGAGCTCTATATGAAAGCGGCAGTAGGAGTAACACCGGACCGTCCGATCCTGATTGACCGGTTTCTGAATAATGCCCTGGAGTGTGAAGCCGATGCCATCAGTGACGGAACGGATGCTTTTGTACCGGCAATTATGGAGCATATCGAGCTTGCGGGAATTCACTCCGGAGATTCGGCCTGTGTTATTCCCTCCCTGCATATCAGCGAAGAGAACCGCAAGACGATTCGTGAATACACTATGCAGATTGCAAAGGAAATGAAGGTATGCGGCCTTATGAATATACAGTATGCCATTGAGAATGGAACGGTCTACGTGCTGGAAGCCAATCCGAGAGCCTCCCGGACCGTCCCGTTGGTATCCAAGGTATGCAATATCCAGATGATAAAGCTGGCGACACAGATTATAACCGGTAAGCTGACCGGCAAAGCCTCGCCGGTGCCAGGTTTGAAGGAAAGTAAATTTACGCATTATGGCGTGAAGGAAGCGGTATTCCCCTTCAATATGTTTCCGGAGGTAGATCCTTTGCTGGGACCTGAGATGCGCTCCACAGGAGAAGTCCTGGGGCTGGCAGAAACCTTCGGGGAAGCATTTTATAAAGCCCAGGAAGCAACCAAAACGGAGCTTCCTCAAAGCGGAACGGTATTAATCAGCGTCAATGACCGGGATAAGGCGGAGCTGGCGGAGGTAGCAAAAGGCTTTGCGGAATGCGGCTTTCAGATATTGGCCACGGGGGGCACCTATGATATGATAATTGATAATCAGATACCGGCCCGGAAGATTTTTAAGCTGCAGCAGGGAAGGCCTAATATTCTGGATGCAATAGCCAACGGACAAATTGATATTATAGTCAATACTCCGGATGATAAAAAAGGAGCTTTTGATGACAGCTATATCAGAAAGGCGGCAATTAAGGGGAAGATTAGCTATGTGACTACCATGGCGGCAGCCAAGGCTACTGTTGCCGGTCTCAAGGCAGTAAAGAATAATAAGGTAGGAGTAAGGTCCCTGCAGGAGTTCCATCAGGGGATTAAGCAATAAGCAGCAGTAAACCATAACCGGCAGTAAGCGATAATAACAAAGCCATAACACAGAGTGGGGGGTCCCGGGCATCATCCGGGACAACGATATTCGTGTTATGGCTTTGCTGTTATACCCATCCATTCGCGCCGGATTGGAATATTGGGGACTCAAGAGGAATATATTTAATAGAATTGTGAAACAAGCCGAAGGGAATCGGGAAAGTGAGGGAATGATCGTGACTGATTATAAAAGAATGGTATCCTATATGTATCAATACGAAAATGGAGTAAAGAAAAAGAATATCGGCTTTGCCCGGGTGGAAGCGAAGGACGGGCAGTGTAAAATCACGCTGCATATGCAGCTGATCGGCCAGTTGGACAGCATCTTTCCCACCTATCTGATCCGGAGGAGTTTGAAGGATATGGAATTAGTTTATCTGGGAGATGCGGTGCTGAAAAACCAGGTTATGGACAGCAGGCTGGTTACCGATGCCACCAATATCATGGATTCCGGGCACCCCCTTTCAGAGATGGGAGGCCTTCTTCTATTTCTGAATGATAAAATATTTTTCGCAACGGAATGGGATGACAAACCGATTGTGGCTGCCGAGGTATTGGAAGCACTGAGACCCAAGGTTAAGCAGGAACCGGTTCTGACTCTGGAAGAGGAGCTTTTGCTTCCCAAATACAAGCTCCCCAGAGGTTATAAGACAATGGAACGCTTGCAGAGGCCGGATTCCGGCATGCGGAGCAGAGGTCCCATGAATAGCGGATTAGGGCGGAATGTGGAGGCTATGAACCATAACCCGGAGGATTCCCGGGTACAGTCTGAAGAGGCTGTCCTGGGTGTAAATTCCAGGAAAAAGCAGACGGAATCTCAGGAGGAAAATCAGGGAAGGCAAAGGAGCATGACTGATCAGGTGAGAGGGGAGAAGGGTGAAGCTTCGGAGCCGAATGGAATAAAGGAGAGAGAGACAGAGGAAAGAGGAACAGAGGATAGATTCACGGAAGAGAGTGTGGTCGGGAAGGGACGGGCAGAGGGAGAGCAGACAAAAGGAGAGCAGGCAGAAGGAGAGCGGACAGAAGAGATAACGATTGAGAAAGTTGAGGCGGAGGAAAGTCTGAGCGAGGAAGACCAGGCAAAAGCCCGGGCCGCAGAAGAGCAATCCGCTGCGAAGAACCGGGTGGAAGGGACCACGGCACAGGGCCAAAAGAAGGAAATGGAAGAGGCTGAACCCCAGGCAGCTGCAAAAATATTTGCAAAATATCCAAGAATTTATCCCTTTGAGGATAATGAAATATTGATTTGCGCCAAAATAGAGCCGGCTGATCTCGGATTGCTTCCGAAGGAGCTTTGGGCTTTAAGCAGTAACAGTTTTTTGGTCCATGGATATTACTGCTACCACCATCTCATCTTTGCCAAGATGAAGAACAGACACGGCTGCCGTTATATTCTTGGGGTGCCGGGAATCTATCACAACAGGGAAAAATTTATGGCAAAGATGTTCGGTTTTGATTCTTTTAAACCTATCCGCAGGCGGGAACTCAGACAGGGAGATTTCGGATATTGGTACATAACGGTAGGACTTTAATCATAGGGATTAACCAGGGCATAATGTTCATGATCGCACCATACTCCATTGATTCGGGCAAAGGAGCGGCAGGTCCCCTCGTAATGGAAGGAGAGGCGTTCAATTAATTGCAGCGACGGGGTGTTGTCCGGCATAATGTAGGCATTGATCCGATGCAGATGATGGTCTGAGAACACCAGATCCACGGATTTTTGAATACATTCTGTTGCGTAGCCCTGATGCTGGTGCTTCTGGCTGATTTTATAGCCGATGCTGCAGCTGTAATAAGGCTCCCGCAGAATATTCTGAAAGCAGACGGTCCCTATGATTTCGTCAGGCCGGTGCTTTAAAAACGCCCAGTAACGGAGCAGCTTTCCTTCGGCGATCTGATTGTATTCTGCCGTAAGGAAGGCCTTTTGATAAGGCAGAGTATAAAAGTTATGGCTTCTCTTTGGTTCCCAGGGCTCGAACTGCTCCCGGTTTTCCCAGTAGAAGGAGAGAACCATGGGCGCGGCATCCTTACCCAGAGTTTTCAGAAGAAGACGCTCGGTCTCGTGAATTTTTATCATACTGCAGTCTCTCTTTCTTTAGTCCACTCCACGTAAGTGTACCGTGGGGATGAAGGGGGTCAGAAGCTGGGCATATTCCTTCAGGACTTCTGCAGAAGGGCTGCTTAAACCCGGAGACAGGATATCTCCGGAGTCTTTGTATGCCTGGAGATAATAAGCCTTTGCGCCGGATAGCCAGCGGCCGATAGAGAGCATATCCTGTGCCGTATGTAGTTCCTTCACAACGGTGGTGCGAAATTCATATTCCAGAGGAGAGGACATCAGATAATCCGCACTTTCCATAATGGGCTCCAGGGCAAGCGTGCCGACACCGGCGGTAAGGGCATAGTTCTCCCGGGAATTCTTAATGTCCATGGCAGCATAGTCAATCAGCTTTTGACTGACCAGAGATTTCAGCATTGCGGGATTTGTTCCGTTGGTATCCAGTTTTACTTTATAACCCAGATCCTTCAGCTTGGCAATGAACTCGGGCAGCTCCCGGTACAGCGTGGGTTCGCCGCCGGTAATACATACTCCCTCAAGAATATTCTTTCGTTTCTCCAGATAGGACAGAACCGCCTGCTCCGGCAGAGCGGGCGGGAAAGCGGCCCCGGTTACCAGAGAAGCGTTATGACAGAATGGACAGCGCATATTACAGCCGCCCAGAAAAATTGTTGCCGCCAGATGCCTTGGATAATCCAGCAATGTGGTTTTGTTAAAACCGTAGATCTGCATGTTGTCACCTCCCGGGTGTTATGATACAATGAAAGCTGTTACAGTTTGGCCTGCATATTCTGAACTGTAACTGAAAGTTGTCTCTATAACTACTATATCAAATGAGAGAGAACTAGTCCAGATGAAAAGGAACTGTAACGCGCAATGAATGAAAAATATATGAGGGAAGCTTTAAAGGAAGCAAGAAAGGCAAGCCGTATTGGTGAGGTCCCCATCGGCTGCGTGATCGTATATCAGGATAAGATTATCGGAAGAGGATATAATAAACGTAATACGAAAAAAACGACCCTGGCCCATGCAGAGCTGATTGCAATTGAGAAAGCAAGTAAGGCAATGGGTGACTGGCGTCTGGAGGACTGCGTTATGTATGTGACTTTGGAGCCCTGCCAGATGTGCTCCGGAGCAATTGTCCAGGCGAGAATGAAGAAGGTGGTGGTCGGAACCATGAATCCGAAGGCAGGTTGTGCCGGTTCCATCCTTAACTTGCTTCAAAGGGAGGAATTTAACCATCAGGTAGAGCTGGAGACCGGTGTGCTGGAGGAGGAATGTTCCAAGGTGCTGCAGGAATTCTTCCAGAAACTCCGAATCCGTAATAAGCTGGAAAAACAGGAAGGTGGGAAATCCCAGGAAAATGGCGGGATGGAAAGCGATGAAGAATCACCAGAAAACGGATAAAAAATGGAAATGCTTAAGGGTTGACATTCTTTAGCGGATGTTTTATACTTGGCATACAGCTTTTTTCTGGCAGGAGCCTGAAGCTGGAGAACAACTAATTTCGTCATAAGATTTCCGTGCAGCCGGGGAGATAGCGGTGCCCTGTACCTGCAATCCGCTACAGCAGGGGTGATGTTCTGCCTAGGGTGACTTATTGTAGGGCTGCCCCTTATAAGTGATGTTGACGTTTGGGTCTTACGCAACAGGAATTTGTGAACCGTGTCAGGTCAGGAATGAAGCAGCACTAAGCAAAACCTTCTGTGTGCCGTAAGGCTGCCTGGACCGAGTTAACTGTAAGGGTAACGCCTATGGTAAGCATTCGAAGCAGAGCGCACGGAATAAATTTTATAAATAGAGACAGCAGGCGGCATCGGTATGAGCTGCCTGCTGTTTTATTTGGCAGGAATGTCATAATAAAAAAGCGGCAGCACAGTTAGCGCCCCTCCAATAAGGATGTTTACGAAAAATCATAATTGTTTAGCATGACAGCCAAACGATAGCCGATAAATTGTAAATAAACTTATTGGAGGGGTTGCTATTATGGCAAGATTTGAATTTGAATACACAGAGATTGATGGATTATTGTATCCCAACGTTGAAATTGACGGCAAAGACGAGCTTGATATCTTAGGGAAATATGGTTTACTTCGTCTGGAGTATCTGCATGAACGAAAGCCGGGAATGTACCGTGAACTGCTTCTCACCGGCAAGTTGGCAGAACATTGTGCCAGCATTGACAAAACCGCCTTTGAACTGGCGGAACGAATCCGTGCTGATTATCTGAGGAAACACCCCATGCCTGAAGATGATACTATGGAACGCATTCGCTTATCCGAACAAGCGCAGGAAATTGCAGACGAGATTGTGACAGCCCAAATTATCTGTATTTAAGCAAGAATACCGCCAAACACCTTTACGACGGTGTCTGGCGGTATTTTCGCTTTAGCCTGTAGTTTTTTATTTCTGTTCCGGTACCCGGAGTACATCGCCGGGATAGATGAGGGAGAATCGGCCTTTATTGTTCAGCCGTTCCAATTCAGCCATCGTACAGTTAAACTTACGGGCAATCGTCCAGAAACTGTCGCCTCGCTGTACCGTGTAGGTGGAATAAGCCCGGTCTTTCGGCACATCCGCCGTCACACCGTACTGGTCGAAGGTATAGGTCGTGCCGCCGATGTCCTTTTTCCCAATAATGGGCTTGCCATTTTCATAATACATCCACTGGCCGCTGTCGTTCATTGACCAGCCTTGGGCCGTGTCGTTAAATATCTCCAACTCCACGAAGTGCCTCAATACCGCCGAAACCTCGGCGCGAGTGGCCGTTCCCTGTGGGTCGTAGAGATTATTGCTCTTACCTTGGATGATGCCTGCCATCTGGATGCGCTTTACGGAAGGAGCCGCCCATGCACCAATTTTGGCGTTATCGGCAAAGGTATTCTGTGCATGAACTTCCGGCAGCTTAAACCCGATAGCCGTGGCATACCTGTCCATAATAACCGCCATCTGCTCACGGGTCACAAGGCCGTCAGGGTCGAATTTGCCGCCGATGCCAACCAGTATGTTGTTTTTTACGCCCCATTCGATATAGCCCATGTAATAGGCATTGGCTTTCACATCGGTAAAGCTGCTCTTTGTATAGCCGCTCACGTCGGCGTCTGCCAAACGTCCGAGCGCTGTTACAAACATACCCCGTGTCATAGAACCGTTAGGGCTGAACGTGGTGGCGCTGGTGCCGGTCATGAGGCCACGGTTTACGACAAAGAGAATATCATCCTTTGCCCAATGACCATTGATGTCTGTAAATTTGAAGCTGGCTTTGTAGGCTATACCGTATGTAGAGAAATGGCTGGTGGAAAACACCACCGTTCCGCGCCTTGCATCATAACTTGAATCGGTGAGATAGGTCACTTTGCCTTTTGCGTCCACATACACGGCATAGACATTGCCCGCAATTTCGCCTTTTTGCAGGGTATAAGGAATCTCTACACTGACGCTGCCTTTGCCAAAATCAGTCACGGATTTTCCGCTGCCATAGGTTGCCTTGAGGTCAAAAGCGGGCCGACTGCCAATGGCGGCCTTTACATCGCCGGATAGCTTGGCGTTGTCCATGCGGGTGGCGGAAAGCTGTACGTCGGCCTTCGCCTGTCGGTTAATCTCGGTTACCGCCGCAAGGTTGATGCCAATGGTAAGATCTGGACGGTCAATGACAAGCTGAACGCTGGAAATCTTGTTGTCGATGACCTGCTCCTGTGTGGTCTTAGGCAGATTGACGGTGACTGCGTTTGCGTCCTTCCCGCCGGTGGTAACATGAATAACCGCCGTGATGTCGCCTGCGTTCACGCCTTTTTTTGCCGCCTCGGCCTTTGCGTCTGCAATGGCATCAGTGATATTCTTGTCGGTCAAGCTGACGTTGGCGTTGCCCTTACCGTCCACTGTGGCTTTGTTTTGCGTGCTGCCTGTAACAGGCTCTGTTGGCTTCGTGGACGGAGCAGGTGTATTGGAACCACTGCCGGAGCCGCCGCCATTACCACCACCACCGCCAGTTCCTCCCGTATAGGGAGTTGCCGTAATGGTGATGGTTTTCTGCACGGTGGGTTCGCTTTGACTACCCTTGGACACCGTGCTGGTAAAGGTGTAGCTGCCATTTGTGCCGCTGGGATTTGCGGATGTTCCTGCAATCGGTGCGATGTAGCCAACTTTGTTTATGGTGACCGTAATATTGCTGTTATTGACGGCCGTTTCCGCAGTGTTTTTCAGCGCCGCTTTAATAGCAGCCTCATCGGCTGCGGCTGCCTGACTCATGTCAGCGTAGCTTGCATTCTGTGCAGCGGTTTTCGCCGCAGCGACGATTGCAATGTCCGGGTCGGGAGCAATATTTACGGTCATGGAAAGGCTTTTGCTATCATTCACGCTGCCTTTGGAGAGTGCAACGTCATACTTCCCGGTTCCGCTGTTGTAGGTAACGGTTGCAGTTACCCCTGCGGCATTCCCGGAAAGCAGACCATTCACATAAGCCTGCACGGCGGCTGTTTTATCTGTCTGCGATGCACCGAAAGCGACATTGACCGTTCCGTCAACCAAAGCCGTTTTTGCCGCGGAGACTGCCTGTGCATCGGTAACACCGGTATAAGGCGTTGCCGTAATAACAATGGTTTTCTGCACAGTGGTATCACTTTGACTGCCTTTGGATACCGTAACGGTAAAGGTGTAACTGCCATTTGTACCGCTGGGATTTGCAGAGGTTCCTGTAATCGGTGGGGTGTAGCTGTCTTTGTCTATAGTAATTGTAATCTCGCTGTTATTGACCGCCGTTTCCGCAGTATTTTTCAGCGCCGCTTTAATAGCGTCCTCATCGGTTGCCGCTGTCTGAGTCATGTCAGCATAGCTTGCATCCTGTGTAGCGGTTTTCGCCGCAGCGACGATTGCAGTGTCCGGGTCAACAATCACCGTGTAGTTGACCGCGCTTGAGGTGGTAGCGGTATTGTATGAGGTGGCGGCGTACTCGGCGGTCAAGGCGAAGGTTCCTGTGCCGCCGGGCGTCCATGTAAAGACGGCTACACCACCGGTATTCAGGTTTGCCGTGCCCAGATCTGTGCCACCGTTCTTAAAGGTAATCGCCTGCCCATTTACACCGGGACCGGTAAAGTAACCTGTGAGGGTCGCAGTTAGGGTGACGGAACTGCCCATGATTTGTGGGCTTTCAGGAGATGCCGCCAGCGCAAGGGTGGTTGTATTGCCGACTACAGTTAGGGGCACCTCGTTGGAGTAAACTGTGCCATCAGAATAAGTTGCATAATAGCGCAGCTTATATTCAGCCGAGGTGTCAAGGGGCAGTACTCCATCCGACCAATTTGTCCAACTGCCTGAATTAACGCAGCTCTGCCAGCCCTTCGCTGTAATCAAAATACCGGTCTTTGTTGTTACTGTGGGGGCCGTAAGCTCGCTCAGTGCAAGGTTATGCCCCGCCGTAAAAGAGTCCAAGATGGACAGAGTGCCTATGACTACGGGAGGGGTCAGTGCAAGTTGCACCCTCTGCATAGTGCCGGAGCCGCTGTTTTGTATCGCATAATCGCTGCTATCGCTGAAGAAATAGGCACTGCAGTCGGAGGAACTTGCAAATGTGACATTAACCGGGTTGCCACTTGTAGGAGCGGAGTTTGCAGTCACTCCGATGGATGCGCCTGAGGTGAGCGGCGCCCCATCCACAAAATTAATTGCTTGCCAGGTCAGCACCACGTTGCATGCAGCGGAGGAACCTGTCACCGTGTTATCTTTGATAAGCGCTGTGCCGCCTACTTTAAAAGCCGGGGCATTGATACCTCCATTTGGGCTTTTATTGCCAGTAATGCTGCCACCTGTCATGGTGAAACTACCTTGTGGTGCATAGACAGCACCGCCCTGATTGGCTGCTTCATTATTGGTAATACTGCCGCCTTGCATGATAAAAGTCTTCATTGATCCAACCATCACACCGCCTCCGCCTTGGGTCGAGCTGGTGCTCTTGTTGCCGGTGATATTGCCGCCCTGCATGGTGACGACACCGAAAGCATACACACCGCCACCGGTATCACCGGAGTTATATCCCCCAGTGATATGACCCTGCTTTGAGACCTCGTCCGTACTGCTGTCCTTGATGGTCATAGTGCAGTCCGCAGTGATCACATTGCCGTCGGGTGTGGCCGCCGATAGACCCCGGTCGATATCCTTGCCATTCAGGTCAAGGATGGTGGGAGTTACCCAATTTTTAAAGGTCAGGGGCCATGTGCTGTGGCTGTCCTTGTCGATATTCGTTAGAAGCTGAATATATACCGTGCCTCCGTAAAACCCGTTTGCATAGCTTATGGCATCGGCCAGTGTACCTTGTGTCCACTCTGTTGGTTCGGTGCCGTCGCTTCCCGCTATGCCCCATTGGGCTTGGGGTAGCGCAAACACCGCATTGTTATCGTTCTTCACCGTGGCGGCATAGTTTTTGCCGGCATAGCTTGCCGTTGCCGCGATGCCTGTGTCATCGCCGGGAAGGTAAACAAAGACCTTGCCCGCGCCGCTGTCCAAAATGCTCTTAGCGTCGGTCATATTATATGTGTAAGCCGTGCCGCTGCTGGTAAAGGTCATGGTGCTCACATCAGTGCCGCCCGTGGTATCGCTTGGCACGGGTAAGGTGGTCTTATAGACGTTGGCAGGGGACGCTTGCCCATTCGTTGGCGTGCACCAAATGGAGTTTGTCTGTATGCTGCCGCCGCTGATAATGATGTTATCAGTCACGCCGCCCCATTTGCCGGTGCCTGCGCCGATGCCTGCGGCCGCGCTGCCGCCGGTTGCCGTGACCGTGCCGCCACTAATGGTGATGTGGTTGCCGTTGCCGCCGGGCCGCCAGGTGCCGCCGCTGCCGCCGCCGATGCCCGCACTCCAGTAACCGCCATTCGCGGTGACTGTTCCGCCACTGATGGTGATGTAGCTGCCGCTGCCGCCGCTGTATGTGCCAGTGAGACTGGAGCTGTTTCCGCCGCCGCCAATACCCGCACCATGTGTTCCACCAGTTGCCGTGACTGTGCCGCCGCTGATGGTGATGTAGCTGCCATCGGTGCCGCCGCCGGCATCTGCGGCTGTGGTTGTGCCACCGATACCCGCACCATACCATCCGCCGGTTGCGTTTAATGTGCCGGTACCAGTTATGGTGAGCATAGTGCCCGCCGCCGTAGTATCCTTTTGCAGTCCGGCGCAGTAATTGCCGCTCTTAAGAGTGTTTACGCTGCCGTCGGCAAGGGTGATATTCACTGCTCCGGCAGTACTTGTGATTTTAAGCGCCGCCGCGTTTTCAGTACTGCTCACGTCGATATTCACGCCGGCAAGGGTGATATTCGCCGCCGAGGTGACCCCAATGCGGTCGGTGGTGGAGGTTTTTCCCGCAGCCATACCAACGGTGTATTCACCCGCCGTGCTAAAGGTAAGCGTATTGTTGCTTTCGTCGAATGTCGGCGCAGCACCATCTCCTATGCTGACCGAAAAGTCGCCGTAGGTGGCAGGAGTACCTGTCCGCAGAGCCGTCATAAGGGGCTGCGCACCTACAGTCACGGTGATTTCCGGCAGCCCTGCGCTCACCGTGTAGCCCTCTATCACCGGCGTAAATACATAATTGCCGTTTTCATTTCTGTTATATTCTGGCTCGGCTGTCCATGTAATCGGAATATCCGAGGTCGTTACGCTCCATTCGGGTTCGGTCACCTCGTTTGCCTTCACCTGTTCACCGGAATCTGTTGGAGTGGCAGAGCCGGGGGTGGCCTCTGTCAAATTGTCCGGGTTTCCTGAATCCTGTACGGCTTCCTCTATTGTGCCGCTATTGGCAACCACGGCTGCCCTCACCGTTGCCGTCAGGCTTTCAGGAAGTTCCAAATCCTCAACGGATGTGCCAATCGGAACTGACATTTCTGTTTCGTCAAGCGGGGCAAATGCAATAATTTCTTCGCTTACGCCGATTGGCGTGCCCGCTTCTTCCGCCATAGCCGAAATCGGCAGCAGGGTCAGCACCATGCACACCGAGAGCCAAATACTTAAAATTCTCTTTCTCACGTTATCTTTATCCTCCTATTTTGATATTTTTTTCGGCCAGTAGCATATGCCCACATCGAGCGAACGGGGCTTGTCCAAATGAAAATCGGCACACCGGCAATACCAGCACTGCTGTAAGCCCTCCGGTGTATCGGCTCTCGGCTCAAAAGCCGGACAAACCTGCTTGGGCCACACATTGCCCTCTGCATTGGGGACAGAAAGGGGCGTATCTTCCTGCCTGCGCCGACGATTTTCCATCATATCACACTCCTTTCGCTGAAAAGTATGCGGATTTTTCTACAAGTTACAGTCAAGAGGTTACCACGAGAAAAAGAAAAAACGAGCCTTTACACTTAAAAGGCTCATTTTTACACTTAAAAAACTCATATTTATTTGAAATTTGCTCTTGACAAACGGAAATCTCCGTTATCTCACACCAACAGGCGCACCCGAAAAACACCGTTTTCGATGTTGTAAATCAGCTCTCCGTCATACTTTTTTGCAAAAGCAATAACGCTCTTACTACCAATTCCGTGATCCTCCTGACCGGCAAGAGGATAACCGTTTCCATCAAGGGCAGTATCCGACCCACAGGGGTTTTCCATCTCCAACAAGAGCCGTCCCACGCCTTTACAGGTAAAACGGAGATAGAGCCTTGTGCCGTCGGTAATCCTTCCACAAGCCTGAATTGCATTTTCCAAAAGGTTTGACACCACCATGGAAAACTCCAAGGAATCCACGGTTAGCTCCCTTGGAATATCCAGTTGGGTCTCTGTGGAAATACCCGCTTGCTCTGCGAGTGCCGCATAGTGGCAAACAGCGGCGTTGACAGCGGGATTTTCGCAGTAGACCCTGCTAATTTTTTGCGTCATTTGATTTTGACTTTGCAGCAAAGCGGTGGCCTCACCGATTTTCTCCTGCTCTAAAAGCTCTAAAAGCACATTGTTAAAGTGGCGGCGGTCATGGGCAGCTCGGCTGTTCTGTGCCGACACTTCCTCCATGAGCTCCAGTCGCCGGGACATGTTCCCTGCGGCCAGTTGCAGATACTCCCGCTCCGCCTGCATCTTTTGGTTTTCCTCACGCATGGCATATTGCTTTGTTATGGTTTTGAGCGAATGGATAATAGAAATATAGACCGATAAGCCTAAAAGGATGAGAAGCATCAGCGGTATGTAGTTTTCGCTCAGCCTATCCCTGATATCACCGCCAAAAAGATAGCTCAAAAAGCAAGCAAACAAGGAAACGGCGGGCAATATGTAGATGTGCCAATAGTCCAGCACAGTGCGATACAGCTTTGATACCTGCTTACGAAACACAACAATGATCATTGAAAATAAAATCAGGCGCACATACGAATTTCCATACATCGGTCTTGGAAAAACATCAGCCCATATATAGCTTAAAAACACCACTGCGATATAAATATTGAGTATCGTAATGTAGTTAAAGCACCACTGCATGACCTTGTCGGTGAAAAGCGGCTTTAAGGCGACCCCAATCACCAATAGCATAACAAGGTCAACATAAAATACTGCAGTATAGTTTTCAGTACGGTAAAAGTAATAGTTGACACCGATATTGGCAGCTAGTACGATCGCTGTTGCAAAAACATACACGGATTTGCTTTTGTATTTGGGTGTAGCCATGACGGAAAGCAAAAGTATGAGCATGATATCGGTGACAATGGCTCGAAAAAAATCAGGGAAAAGTGAAGTCATGTTCGCACCTGCCTTGCCATCAGAAAGTTCATGTATTGATCCCGTACCGACGTATATTGCTTTGCCGCTATAGGCACTATCTTGCCGCCGTATAACGTGAAGTTATCCTTGGCGAACCGCTCCACCCGGCGCATATTGATAATAAACGAGGTGTGGCATTGCAGAAAGTGCCTGTCCTTCAAAATAGATGCACAGTATTCTGAAAAATTCTCACGAAAGGTGCGGCTGGATACTTCTTCGCCGTTTGCCAAGCTAAAGATGACAGCGTGGCTGCGGTATTCACAGCAGATAATATCTGACAGCTTCATTACCCGCAGGCTCTCTGCTGTTTTGACGGCAAAGGTCTGATCTTCCGCAAGGTCTGCTTTAGAAATGGCGAGGGTTAGTGTATCAAACAGCTGCTGTTTTTCAATCGGTTTAATGAGGTAATTGATAGGGCTTGCCGCATATGCCTGCAGAGCAAACTGCGGTTCCGTGGTAGCATAGACAATCTGCGCCTCACGGTTAAAATGGCGAATTTCTTTACCAAGCTCAATTCCATTGACCATGGGCATGACAATATCCAGTATGTAGAGATGAAAAGTTTCGGTTTCAATGGAGGTCAGTAATTTATCAGGATGAGAGAACTCTTTCATCTCTGCTTCCAATGCATGTGTGTCAAGATATTCTGTTATGTATTTGTTGATGACTTCCAACTCTCTTGGCTGGTCGTCGCAGATGGCGATCTTCAACATAGGCTACACCTCCTTGTCGGAACGATTTTCGTCACTGCTGCGCATCCATCGGTCAATCTCATCCTGTCTGTATCGCCAGAACTTCCCAACCTTAACAGCGGGAAAGTTTTTTGTTTCTATCCAAAACATCAATGTCTGACGGCTGATACTTAAATAAGCACACACCTCTTTTGTGGTCAACCACCTATCCTCATTCTGCATCGAAAACTCTCCTTTATGCAGTATACGCTATCTATTATAGCAAAAAGAGACGAAATTACAATATATTTGTCTTGTTGTGTAATGTTGAGTAAATCTAGATATTGGCTCTTGAGTGTATAGCTTCTAGATTATAACATCTAAAGATATGGGTTTTTATTTATACATCGTCATATTACTTATTTTGCACTATTTACACAAGCTCATATAAGCAGTTTAGATTCAAGGGGACTACATACGGTTTTATATCGCAATAACTGCTGTTTACAAACTTCAATTTTTGCAGTAAAATAAACTCATAACCATGAACCTTGACAAATGAACATCGTATCCCGCAATGCAACTTGAGCATTGGGCGAGCGACGAGCCGAAGGGCGCTGACGGAAGTTCATTTCCGGCGATAAACCTTGCGGCTGTTACTGCTGTACGGCACAGCAGGATTGCAACGACCCTAATGCGTAATTATGATACTTCTGCCATGGCGGCAGGCCTGAAAAACGGCAACATGCATCACCCTGATTTGAGAAAGAACTGGGGGCGGCTGTTATGGGATTTGCGTAACCGGCAAATCGGCATTGTGGACTGGAAACCTTTTAATTACGCCTTTATTATTTTATGAATGTCTGTTTTATAAAAAATAGCCAGTTCCAAGGGGATATTATGTTCATTTGAAGAATAGAATTGTGACCGGATAGCTCTGTGTGATTTTTCGCACAGGGCTATTTTTGCGCCCATTTGGGGGTAAGAGTGCAAAACTGCCTATATAGGGTACTTTGCACTCTTACCCCTCTTTTCTTTTTTCGGAGAGCGTCAGACAACGGAGACGGATTCACACCCGAAGGGTGTGGCAAGCGTCCTATCTGTCGGACATCCGTCCTCACCCCTTGCGGTGTGCAGATAGTTTTCCTGCTCCGCAGAGGTGAGAAAGCGCAAATGCTTTTGCACCCTTGGAACTCCATTCAGAAAGGAGTGCTCCCATGAACAGAACCCACAAAATTTCGTTTCGGGTGTCGGACTATGAACTGGGGCGGATACAGTCCAAGATCAAAAAATCGGGTATCCGAATGTCAGATTTCTGCCGCCATGCAGTGCTGGGAAAGGAAGTCCGCAACATCACAGGACTGGACAAATGCAGTTATGAGCTGAATAAAATCGGCAACAACCTCAACCAACTCACTGTACTTTGCCACCAGAGGGCGGTGCAGAATCCGAACCTTGAAGAAATGCAGGCGCAGCTTTCCGCTGTGCTGGAACGCATTTATACAGCCTTGGGAGGTGATGACGATGGCGATTTTCAAGCCGATTAAGGTGCGTATCGGCAACCTTTCAGGTCTGCGGGCGGTACTGGATTATATCAAAGATGACCGCAAGACCCAAAACGGGGTATTGGTCTATTGTAAGGACTTGCTAATGGGCAAGGAATATCAGCAGATGGTCATTATCAAACGTGCCTTTCACAAGGACACAGGACGGCAGTATGCTCACTTTGTCCAGAGCTTTGACCCAAGAGATAACGTAACCCCCGAACTGGCATACAAAATCGGTCAGGAGTTTATCAAGCGGTACGAGCATTTTCAAGGCTTTCAGGTTATGATGGCAGTGCATACCAACGAACCCCATATGCACATACATTACATCGTTAATTCCGTCAGCCATGAAAACGGCTGTAAATGGCAGTCCAGTCCAGAGGATTTGAAACGTATGCGTTCTCTTTCCGATGAACTCTGTCTGGAATATGGACTATCGGTGATTGAGCACGGCAGAAAGAGACACCGTTCCTATGGTGAGTATTCTCAAATAGCAAGCTGGAAATGGCAGCTTGCACAGGATATTGCAAATAACCTTGCCCTTAGTCATAGCCGTGCGAACTTCATCCACCATATGGCAAATCTCGGATTAGACGCTGATGTGGGTAAAAAAAGCATTCTGTTTACCATTCCTGCTGGTATATACGGCTTGAAGGAAGAACGTAAATGTTCCAACCACAAGCTGATGTTCTACGGCGATTTTAGCATAGAGAACTTCAAAGATACTTGGAGCTGTAACTCTGCACTTGCAAAAATCGGGGGCAGTGACATGCACTTGTTGCAGGAGGTTCTATTGGAACTGGGTCAGCTCAATTGCCCAGATACCCCAGACTGCTATCAGGATATGTACTTTCAGGATATTCCCTTTGATGGCATGACGAAACAGGAAATCGAGATTGCCCTCTCCCGCAAGGCATTGGATTCCATGCTGGAGGAAGCACGGCAGGCACACGAAAAGGCAAAGACAGAGAGTAGGCAGGCTGGACTGCTTTTAGCCACGATAGCGGATACCCTTGCCGAGGTGCTGCGCTGGCAGGAGGAGCAACGGCAAAATGCACCGTATCCTAATTATTACACCGAATATGAGGAGGAAAATGAATATGAATTGTAAGCAAATCAGGCTATTCTTTCAAAAACTGCGCAATTTGTTTGAGAGTAAAAAAGGTACATGGGAACGTGAAGAGCCGGGCAAGCGTCCGGCTCTTTGCTATATCATCGGCGGTGTCAAATACCTTGTGACCGCACACTACAAAGAGCAGAGCAACATGACTGCTGCGGATAAGGTAGCCCGTTTAATTGAAAAAGAGATAGAAACGGCATAGAGAGTCGATTTTGTCTGGACGCGCAGAGCGATTCCGGATAAAATGGATTCATACAATTTATTCGGAATCGTTTTGGCTGTAAGGAAGAAAGGAGTAAAAACATTGCTACAGCAAAACGAGAAAATCACGGCGCTCTACTGCCGTTTGAGCCAGGAGGACGAGCTTGCAGGAGAATCCGGCAGTATCCAGCATCAAAAGCAGATATTGGCTGAATATGCCGAGAAAAACGGCTTTTCCAACCCCAAAACATGGGCAGATGATGGGTTTTCCGGTGTTACCTTTGACCGCCCTGCCTATAACGAAATGATGGCAGAGGTGGAAGCCGGGAATGTATCCACCATCATTGTCAAAGACCATTCACGGCTTGGCAGAAACCGCCTTGTGATGGGCTATTTGATGGAAGAAAAATTTCCCGATTACGGCATCCGCTACATTGCAATCAATGACGGTGTTGACACCGATAAGGGAGTAGACGAGAGCCTTGCAATCCGTGACTTATTCAACGAATGGCACACCCGTGACACCAGCAAGAAAATCAAGGCAGTAAAGATGGCCGCTGCAAAGCGCGGGGAGCGTATCGGTTCCAAACCGCCCTACGGCTACAAAAAAGACCCCAATTGCCCGAAGCGGATTGTTCCCAATGAGGATACTGCCCCGATTGTCCGGCGTATATTTACCCTGTGTGCCAGCGGATTAGGTCCTAGCAAGATTGCACGGATTTTGCGAGAGGAACAGGTTGTTTCACCCACAGTCTATGATTATCGCACTTATGGTACAAATAGCGCTGCTCTTAAGCTGGATCAGCCGTATGCATGGAGTTCCACTTCCGTTTCACACATCTTGGAGCATGAGGAATATATCGGCACTACGGTAAATTGCAGAGGGTACATACCATCTTTTAAGAGTAAAAAACAACGAAAAAATCCGCCTGAAAACTGGCTTCGATTTGAGAATACGCACGAACCATTGATTGACCGGGAAACATGGGATATTGTCCAAAGGGTACGGCAAGGCAAGCGCAGGCCCAACAAGATGGGCGAACAGGATATACTCTCAGGTTTGGTGGAATGCGAGAATTGCGGAACGAAGCACTACCTTTGCCGTTGCGGAAGCTGGAATGAGGAACAGTATACCTACACCTGCGGAAAGTACCATGCCCACAAGGACGAATGTACCCCGCATACCATCAAGGTCATGGCACTGCACCAGATTGTGTTATTGGAGATCCAGAGGGTAACAACTGAAGCCAAGGAGCATACCGAAAGATTCTTGCAACGTGCAATGGACAAGCACCAAGACCAGCTAAAACAAGAGCTTTCCGCTAAGACAAGGGAATTGGAAAAGGCTCAGAAACGTCTTGCGGATTTGGATAAGCTGTTACAAAAAGTATTTGAACAACTGGCACTGGAAAACCTGTCCGAAATACAGTTTAGGGCATTGACAGAAAACTATGAGACGGAACGACAGGAACTTACCCGGCGTTCTGGCAAGCTGGAGCAGGAAATCAGTTTTGGAAGGGACACCATGCTGAATGCTGATCGCTTCATGGCCGTTGTGGATAGGTACACCGATATTCAGAAACTGACACCTGAAATCGTGCGGGAGTTTATTGAGAAGATTGTTGTGCATGAGCGTTCCGAGCGTTGGAAAAAGAAAAACTACACCCAGCAGGTTGATGTCTACTTCAATTTTGTGGGCAGGGTTTAAGGCAAAAGAAAAGCCGTAGGACTTAAAAATCCTACGGCAAATCTCGAAAGCTGAAAACATCCTTATTGACGGGGGGCATTTGGTGCTGTCTTTTTTGGATTTTAATGAAGAGGGAAAGAACTCAAGCAGCGGTTGAGAGAAAAGTAATTGATAAGACAAAAATGTGCTAATATATAAAAAGATCTTACCTATTTATTCATTGTATCCGGTGATACAATGAATAAATAGGAGGTTACGATAATGAAAATACTATTTGTAGATATAGACACATTGCGGCCGGATCATATGAGCTGCTATGGCTATCAGAGAAACACCACCCCCAATTTGGACCAGGTTTCAAGGGAAGGGCTGACAATGCATAATTATTATTGTTCGGACGCACCCTGCCTTCCCTCCCGGGCCAGCTTAATCAGCGGAATCTTTGGAATTCGTAATGGAGCAGTAGGACATGGTGGAACGGCGGCAGACCGCAGGCTGGAGGGTGAAAAAAGGGGCTTCCGTGATTCGACGGATATGAATTGCTTCCACAATATCTTCCGTAAGGCAAATATGCACACAGCCTCGGTCAGCACCTTTGCAGAAAGACATTCCTCCTGGTGGTTCAACGCAGGATTTAATGAGACTTATAATGTGGGCGGCGGCGGAATTGAATCAGGAGAGGAAGTGCTCCCGGTAGCGCTTGATTGGCTGAAACGAAATGCAGACAGGGAGGACTGGTTCTTGCATGTACATCTGTGGGATCCTCATACTCCTTATCGCACGCCCAAGGATTTTATCAATCCGTTTGAGGAGGAAGAGCTGCCTACCTGGATAGATGAGAAGGTGTTTAAGCAGCATTTGGAGCATACCGGGCCCCACTCCATCAATGAAATAAATATGTATGATGATGCAGTCTCTGAGAAATATCCGAAGCATTTGGGAAAAGCCCGTAATATGGCGGAGCTGAAGTATCATATGGATCAATACGACGGCGGAATATATTATTCCGATTATCTCATTGGGCAGATCTTTGATTATCTAAAAACCAGGGGTATCTATGATGAGGTAGCAGTGATTATCACCTCGGATCATGGAGAGAATATGGGCGAGCTTGGAATTTATTCCGAGCACGGAACCGCGGATAATGCAACCTGCCGTATTCCCTTCATTATGAAGTGGCCCGGCGGCATACGAGGACATCATGACTATGCTCTGCATTACAGCCTGGATCTGCTTCCGACAATGGCGGAACTGTTAGGGGTGGAAAAAAGCAATGACTGGGACGGACAAAGCTATAAGAATACCGTTATCAGTGGAGCAGAGGAAGGGCGGAGCAGCCTGGTTATCTCGCAGATGGCCCATGTTTGCCAGCGTTCAGCCAGATTTGGCCCATGGCTGTATATCAGAACCTATCATGATGGCTACCATCTCTTTGATTCTGAGATGTTGTTTAATCTGGAGAAGGACCCGTATGAGCAATATGATCAGAAGGAAGAGCACCCTGAGATTTGCGATAAGGGGGCAAGAATTATTCTGGATTGGCATGATGAGCAGATGAAAAAGTCTGCCAGCCAGATCGATCCTTTATGGACGGTGATGAAGGAGGGCGGCCCCTATCATACCCAGGGGGCATTGGAAGATTATCTTGTGCGTCTGGAGCAGACGGGCAGAGCGGACGGTGCCAGCCGGTTAAGAAGGAAATATAAAAATGATTAATAAATTATGACACAATCAGGACCTGATGCATGGGCTGCGGACTTTTTTACGCCCATGCATCTTTTGCATTC